>NZ_JAAOLG010000002.1:0-698082 GCF_011602025.1 Rhodococcus sp. IC4_135 | reverse complement strand
GGAGAAAGCACGGCACGTGATGCCTCTTGTTGTGCGCGGTACAGCTCGAACGGATCTTCGATGGTGCGGTCGATGGCGCCCTCCAGTCGATCCTGCCCGTATTCGGCGCCGGGCGCATCGGAAACGAATCCGGTCACGGAATCGAGATTGGACGCGAAGATCCCGGCCGCGGATGCCGGTAGAAAGTCCTCGTAGACGATCGGGTCGCGGACGACGACAGTTCCTTCGCTTCGGTACGTGAAGTACGCCAACCCCGCGTCGCCGAGTCCGTCCTCGGTGTGCGGAAATTCGCTGCCCCAGTCGGCGTCCTCGGGCCTGGCGATCAGTCGGTCGTAGATCGCCCTCCCGCTGCGGGTCAACGCGATTCCGCGTGCCTCGACCTCGCCGAATCTGACGCGGACAGGTTCTGTGGTGACCGATCCGTCCGGCCGGCGAAAACGTCTGTCTTCGGCCAGTGCGCGAAACGACGTCTGCCGCAGAAGCAGTGGCGGCCCATTCCATCTCGGCGGGCCTTGGATGCGGTCGATCATGGCGATGCCGCGCTCGGTCATTCGGCGGTACAACTCGTCGATGTCGAGTACCCGTGGGGTGAGGTGGTTGACATGTGTCGAGCCCTGGCCGGCGATGTCTGCGGCGACAGGTGAGATCGCGGCAAGTTCGCGATACCAACCGGCGTCGATGGGTTCGGTGCCGAGCCGAAACGCCGAGGTTGCCGCTTCGACGAATTGTGTCGCCTCGGGCTCCAGGAGGCCGCACTCGCGGTTTGCTTTCCCGGCCCACTGCAGAAGTGCGGGAGAGAACAGGGTTCGGCGACGCAGGAACCCGGTGATCCGACGCTCGAGGTCGGTGTCGAAAAACCTGGAATCGGAGCCGGTCAGTACCGAGGTGAAAACACGGAACGGGTTCCGGGCGAGTTCGGCAGGCTCGGTGGGGCGAAAAGCCGTCGAGACAACGGGAATGGGGGAGTCGGTGAGCCGGAGGTCGTAGTAGCCGACCGGAAACATACCGAATCCGCCGAAGACGGTGGTTACGTCACGTAGTTCGTCGAGAGTCCCCAGTCGGATGGCGCCGTGACGCTCGGCGCTGACTCTCGCCAGGCTGCCCAGGCGCTCCGCAGAATCCGGATGTTCGGCAGCAAAATCACGGTTCACCTGCAGCGTTACATCTACCAAGGTGTTGTAAGCGGGGACCTCGTCGCCGTACATCTTGGCGAGGGCCGCAGCGAACCGTGCACGTAGCTCCCAGGTTTCAACCATACGAATGTCCGATTGCGTTAGCCTGCGCAGGTGCGAGAAACAGAAACCAGTGACGTTGCCGGTGTTCCGGTCGACGAAACCGATCGACTTTTGATGCGTGAATTGGTCTTGGACGGCCGTGCCACTCTCGCGAGTCTTGCTGAGAAGGCTGGACTCTCGATCTCCGCAGTCCAGTCGAGAGTGCGTCGATTGGAGTCTCGCAAGGTGATCCGTGGCTACTCGGCGAAGATCGATCCTGAGGCACTCGGTCACAATCTGTCCGCATTTGTCGCCATCACTCCTCTCGATCCTTCGCAGCCCGACGATGCTCCTGCTCGTTTGCGTCACCTGCCGGCGGTCGTCTCGTGCCACTCGGTGGCCGGGAGTGAAAGTTACGTCCTCCTGGTCCGGGTGGCGTCACCTCGGGCGTTGGAGCGATTGCTGCAGGAGATCCGTACGGCAGCCAACGTCAACACACGAAGCACCATCATCCTACAAACTTTTTACGACGAATGACGCTTGTTCAATAACTTTTACGGTGTTCTATCGACACTCTCGTAAAATTGACATAACCTTCGCGTATGAGTACTGCGATGCGAGACTTCGGTGACAGTGCGCTCTTTCCGGTCTACGAGGTGTTGAAAGCCAGCATGCTCGTCGACGGATTCGATCTGATTCTCGACGTCGAAAGGTCACGAGGTTCCTATCTTCGCGACCTGCGAGACGGAACCGAGTATCTGGACATGTTCGGTTTCTTCGGCTCGTCTGCCCTCGGGATGAATCACCCGGCGATCACCGGCGACGAGGAATTTCAGCAGGAGTTGGCTGTTGTCGCCTCCAACAAGCCGAGTAACTCCGACATTTACACCGAACCTATGGCGCGCTTCGTTGCGGCTTTCGCTCGTGTCCTGGGGGATTCGGCGCTTCCACACTTGTTCTTCGTGGACGGCGGGGCACTTGCGGTGGAAAATGCGCTCAAGGTTGCTTTCGACTGGAAGAGTCGGTTGAACGAAAGCCGTGGATTGTCACGCGATCTGGGGACGAAGGTCCTGCATTTGACCGAGGCCTTCCACGGTCGTAGCGGATACACGATGTCGCTCACCAACACCGAACCGGGCAAGGTCGCGAGATTCCCCAAGTTCGACTGGCCCCGCATCGACTCGCCGTACCTGGCAGACGGCCGCGATGTCGAAGCAGCGGAGAGGCGAACTCTCGATCAAGCGCGCCGAGCGTTTGCCGACAACCCCGACGATATAGCCTGTTTCATCGCCGAACCGATCCAAGGCGAAGGCGGTGACCATCACCTCAGGCCGGAATTCCTGCAGGAGATGCAAGAGCTGTGTCGTGAGAATGACGCCCTCTTCATTCTCGACGAGGTGCAAACGGGATGCGGGATCACCGGAACCGCTTGGGCCTACCAGCAATTGGGATTGCACCCGGATGTGGTGGCCTTCGGCAAGAAAACGCAGGTGTGCGGCATCATGGCCGGTGGCCGCGTGGATGAAGTGCACGACAATGTGTTTCACGTCAGTTCCCGGATCAATTCGACGTGGGGCGGCAACCTCACCGACATGGTGCGCGCCCGGCGGATACTCGAAGTCATCGAACAGGACCGACTGATCGACCGCGCGCGATTCACGGGCGCGCATCTCCTTACCCGGTTGACCGAAGTGTGCGGGCGTTACGCGACGGCGACCGAGCCTCGGGGTCGTGGCTTGATGTGCGCGATCACGTTGGCGGACAGTGACCTTCGTGATCGCGTCGTCCAGCGACTGCGGGAAGACGAGCATGTGATGATTCTGCCGACGGGTAAGCAAGGAATTCGGTTCCGGCCCGCACTGACGGTGACGACCAGTGAACTGGACGACGCGGTCGACGCCGTCGAGCGCGTACTCGAACGCGAAGCCTAGGTCCCCGCCTGGAGTTCGCCCCACACCCGGTCTGGTGTCATCGGCGTGGAGTACATCCGAACTCCACAAGCATTCGCGATTGCGTTTGCCAACGCCGGTGCCACCGGATTGAAGGGCGCCTCGCTCATCGATTTCGCGCCGAAAGGGCCGAGCTTGTCGTACGTGTCGGCAAACAGTACCTCGGTGATCGGCAGATCCCCGATCTGGGGAACGTGGTAATTGCGCAGCTGCGGATTGACCACCCTACCTTCCTCGATGACTATCTCCTCCGACAGCGCAGCACCGAGCGCTTGTCCCACACCGCCTTCCACCTGCCCGCGGAGTTGTGCCGGGTTCATGACGGTGCCGGCATCGGCGGCCTGAACCGACTGCAGGATCTTCACCCGGCCGGTATCCGTGTCGACGGCAACGCGAAAACCGTGAACGTTGAACGAGACCGAGCGCGGTGTTCCGTCGTGGCGACCGTCAGCGGCGAGCGGGCCACCTTCGAGTAGCGTCGCGAAATCGAGGCAACCGTGGGACGTTTCGACCCCGTCCGGCGAAAGATCGTCGATCTGCGCGGCGCGGCCACTCAATCGCGCCGCACGGGTCAGTATCCGCTCGCGAAGGCGCTCGCAGGCGATCAGGAGCGCCTTTCCTGCGACCACCGTTCCTGTCGACCCGAATGCTCCGGTGTCGTATCCGCCGGCATCGGTGTCGGATTGAACAATAGAGATGCGATCGACTGTCGTCCGCAATTCGGTGGCCGCGATCTGTTGGTGAATCGTGGTGGTTCCGTTGCCGAATTCCGCAGTACCGATAGTCACGACGTACCGACCGTCGGCCTCGAGTGCGACGGTGGTGTCGGAGAAGTGACCACGCGGCGGGATCGTCGCGATCATGGCAATTGCCATGCCTCGACCGATCTGCCAACGCGACCCTGCTGGTGCAGCCTCGCCGCGTCCGCTCGACAGTGCACTGTCGACGAGGTCGATGCACTGGTCCAGTCCGTAGCTGCCGAATTCGAGATCACCGTCCTCGACGTGCCAGTCGACAAAATCGTCTCCGGGTACGACGACGTTGCGGCGCCGAAACTCGAAGGGGTCCATGCCGAGACGATCCGCGAGCTGATCCATGGCCGACTCGACCGCGAAGATGATCTGACCGAGACCGTAGCCACGGAAGGCGCCGGACGGAACGTTGTTCGTGTAGACAGCCTCGGCGTCGACGCGTTTGGTCGCAGTGCGATAGACCGCCATGGATTCGGCGCAACCGTGGAACATGACTCCGATCGAATGGTTCCCGTACGCCCCTGCGTCGGAAAGGACGTCGATGGCCAGCGCAGTGAGCGTGCCGTCGGCATCGGCGCCGGCACGCACCGATACCCGCATCGGGTGCCGCGACGGTGCGATGGTGAACTGATCGCTTCGGCTGAACTCGTAGGCAACGGGCCTACCGGTTCGCAGGACGGCCAGTGCGACCAGATCTTCGGTGAGTAGTTCCTGCTTTCCGCCGAAGCCTCCACCTACCCGCTTGGCGAACACCCTGATTCGGCTGCGATCGAGATCGAAGATGTGCGCCAATTCGTCCCGAACCAGAAACGGCACCTGTGTGCTGCTTCTGATGACGAGGCGGTCGTCCTCGTCGAGCCACCCCACAGCGCCGTGAGTTTCCAAGGCCACGTGCTGGACTCGCGCAGTTTTCCACGTACCTTCGACGACTGCAGTCGCATCCGCGAGCGCACGGTCCAGGTCGCCGACGCCGTCGTGAAGCGCGGCAACCACGTTTCGGGGTGCCTCGGCTATCCGTGAGCTCTCGTCTTTGTCGCCGTGCAGGAGCGGAGCGCCGGGGGAACGTGCCAGATCTGGTTCGAACACCGCGTCGAGTACCTCGTAGTCGACTTCGATCAGTGAGAGTGCACGTTCTGCCTGCGTCGGGGTTTCGGCGACGACCGCGGCGACCCGTTGGCCGTGGAAACGGAGGGTGCTGTCGAACACCCGCGTGTCGTCCGGGTCGTCGTTGCGGTCCTCGTGTCGGGCAGTCGAGAACAGCACGTCCGGACTGTCCTGAAAGGTGAGGACCGCGGCGACGCCTGGCGCCGCTTCGGCTGCTGCCGTGTCTATCCGGGTTATGTGTGCGTGTGCGTGTGGACTGCCGAGTACTGCGACGTGAAGCAGGTCGATCGGCTTCTCACCCGGGGAGAAGTCCATGGTGTACTGCTCGGTCCCCGTGACGATGCGTGCGGACGCGGGGGCTGCGATCGAATGCCCTTGGGCCCCGCCTATTTTGGCAGTCTCGGTATTGGATGTACCCGCGAGGGCGTCACGAATGGACCGATAGCCGGTGCAACGGCACAGGTTACCTTTCATCGAGCACGCGAGATCGGATTTTTGTTCTACCGACAGCGCTGATGTGGTGACCACCATTCCTGCGGTGCAGAAACCACATTGGAATCCACCCGCGTCCACGAATGCCTGTTGAACGGGGTGAAGTTTCTCCGGCGTACCGAGGCCGGCGGCGGTGACGACGTCGTGGCCGCCGATGCGATGGGCGGGAAAGATGCACGAATGGGTGGGGTGACCGTCGACCAGCACCGAGCAGGCGCCGCAGTCTCCGGCATCGCACCCCTTCTTGACGGAGTTCGTTCCGTGCTCGCGGAGGAAGGTTCGCAGGCACTGTCCTGGGCGGGGTCGGTCGTCGCGGGGAACTCCGTCCACCGAGTACTTCATTCCAGTTCACCTCGGATTTCTTCGGCGAGAAGCTCGGTCATCGCCTTCCGCCATGGCGCAGTTCCATGGACATCGGTGAAGTAGGCGTCTTCCGGAATCCTGCTGCGCAATGCATCCGCAAGTGCAGCGGTGTCGGGGAGTTCGTCGAATTTCAGTGCGTACGGACGGCGGGTCGCGGCGGTGACCGCCAGGGTGAAACCGTCGGCGCCGCAGCGTCCGGCCACGGCCACGGCAGATCGCCCGAGTGACGTCTGTGCCAGCTTGCGCATCGCGGTACGCGCAGTGAGTGCAGGCACGGGAATTCGGACGCAGCGGATGATCTCGCCGGGGCCGAGCACGTTGCGAGAATCGTCGATGACGAAATCGACTACGGGGACCGAGTATTCAGTACCGTCCGGTCGCCAGATCGTCAATTCGGCATCGAGTGCGGTGCACAGAGTCGTCATTGCTCCGGCCGGGAAGGAGAGCGCGATGTTGCCGCCGACAGTCGCGTATCGCAACACCTTCCACGATGCGAGCAGTGCGTCAGCGCAGTGTTGGAACAGCGCTGCGGCGGACCAAGATGTGGGAAGTTCGGCGCGGCACAGTTCCTCGATGGTGCAGGTGGCCGCGATTTCGATCCCGTGATCGCTGACCTCGACTGCCCTCCAGTCGAGGCCGGACAAGTCGACGAGCGTGGTCAGGTGCGGCTGCGGTTCCGAATACAGCCAGGTGCCGCCGCCGATGAACCCGATGCCGGGTGACGCACAGGGTAGTTCGGCCCGGGTCCGCGGCACCAGAACTTCGTCGACGCTGTGCAGGTCCATCGCGGCCTCAAGCCTTTCCGAGTAGGTCGCGGTGTGCGCGTGCGACATCCGAGGCCACGACGTCCTCGTCGACGGTGGTGACTCGTCCGTCGGCAACTACGATTCGCCCGTTGACAAGCAGTAACTTCAGCGGGGGAGTCGAGCCGAGTACGAGCGCTGCCACCGGATCGGTGATGCCGGCATGCGCGAGGGTGTCGAGTTTCCACACCGCCAGGTCGGCGAGTTTTCCGACCTCGATCGATCCGATCTCGCTGTCACGGCCCAGAACTCGTGCGCCGCCGATCGTTCCCAATTCCAAGGCTTTTCGCACCGTCATCGTCTGCGGTCCGCCCTTGGCCCGAGCAAACAGAAGCGCATGACGAGACTCCTCGATCAGACTGCATGCTTCGTTGCTCGCGGCGCCGTCCACGCCGAGCCCCACGGTGACCCCGCCGTTCACCAGATCGGCGGCACGGGCGATACCGGCTCCCAGACGGGCATTGGAGGTCGGGCAGTGCGCCGCCGCAGTTCCGGTTCGCGCCATCGTCTCGATACCGGCGTCGTCGAGATGGACTGCGTGGGCGTACCAGACGTCCGGGCCCACCCAGCCGACGCGTTCCATGTATTCGACCGGCGTGCAACCGAAAAGCTCTCGGCAGAAGCGCTCCTCGTCCAGGGTCTCGGCCAGATGCGTGTGCATACGCACGCCGTTTTCACGGGCCAGAGTCGCGGACTCTCGGAGCAATGACTCCGTCACGGAGAAGGGGGAGCAGGGAGCTACCGCGATCTGCAACATCGACCCGGTATTCGGGTCGTGCCAGCGGTCGATCACCGACTGTGTGCCGGTCAGGATGTCGTCGAGTTTTTCCACTACGTGATCCGGCGGCAGGCCGCCGGAACTCTGACCGAGGTCCATCGACCCACGGCACGGGTGGAATCTAAGGCCGACCTGCGCAGCCGCGGTGATCTCGGCCTCGAAAACATCCCCGGCGTCGCGGGGGACGACGTAGTGGTGGTCGGTGGTGGTCGTACATCCGGTTTTTGCCAACCAGGTGAGGCCGCCGGTGGCCGCCACGTGGACGGCGTCGGCGTCGATACCCGCCCAGACGGGATACAGCGTGGTCAGCCACTCGAAGAGCGTCGAGTCTGCTGCCAGGCCACGGGTGATCCATTGGTAGAGATGATGATGTGTGTTCACAAGACCGGGAGTGATCAGGCAACCGCTGCCGTCGATCACATGCGTATTCGGGTACGCGGGGGCCTTTCCGCTCCCCACGTCGACAATCTTGTTGCCAGAAATCACGACGTAGCCGTCGGAGTACTCGGAGCGGTCGCCGTCCATCGTGACCACATGGGCATTGGCGATGACGAGTGTTGCCCCGAGCGCTGATTCGGTCACGACAACCAGCCGGCATAGGTGGTCCACGATGGTCCCGCGTCAGGCGCGTCGGATCGGCTGACCGCGGCTTGGATAAGGCCGTACGGACGATCGGCGGCGTGGAACACCTCGTTGTCGTTCTCGACTCCGAAGCGGCCGAGTGCATATTCGAAATGATGTTTGTTGGGTGCGGACAGTCGAACCTCGGCAATGATCGGAAACTCTTCGAGAATTGCCTTGCCGATGTGGAAGAGCGTCTGCTGCAGGGCAAGTGAATGTACCTGCGCGAATTGTTTGACAATTTGTGCCTTGATGCCCACGTAGACCGATTCCCAGTCGACGTCGGTGGTGACGAATCGCCACTGGGCGACCAACGTCGTCGCCATGACGCGGTCGTCGGTCGGCTCGAGGATTGTGTACGGATCTTCGAGGAAACCCGAGAACTCACTACCAGTTGATTTGAGGATCACCAGGTCCTTCAAGCCGCCGATCACCCACGTCCCGGCATCGGCCGTCCCGGCGTCGGAGATGGTGATCGACGCCGTCCGAACTTCTTGACCCTTCCGAATCCAGGTGTAGTCGTGCTCGCTGCCGTCGACAATCGCACGCTCCCAGGCGTATTCCTCGATCTCGATCCGCGCGCCACTGACCGGTTCGATGTCATCGACGAAATGACGGGCGAGTTCGAGTCCGTACGGCTCGATCGAGATCAGGCCTTTTTCCTTGGCGTAGGAGTAGGCCGTTTGTTTCTGCGTGTCGGTCGGCAGAACCTTCGACTGATCACCGGTGAGGTACGCATCGGCGAAATCTCCACGCAGGCAAGTGGAGACGTTGATGTCGTGAATCTCGTGACGGGGGGTGTCTCGGTAGATTCGGACTACTCGATTTTCCGCTTTGCCGTACTGGTGACCCGAGAGTTCGATCGATCCGCTCAACCGTTCGGCGCTTGTATTGCCGGTCGTGATGTTGCCGGTTGTGATGTTTTCGGTAGTCACGTGTTCAGCTCCCGCGATAGGTGGAATAAGCAAAGGGCGACAGCAACAGTGGGACGTGATAGCCCCGTGCTGTGTCGTCCACCCGGAAGGTCACTGTCACTTCCGGGTAGAAGTTCTCTTGTCCGGTGGTCTCGAAATACGTTCCGGTGTCGAAAGTCAGGGTGTAGTGGCCGGCGGTCAGACCGCCGGGAGCAAGTTCGGGGATACGGCCGTCGGAGTCGGTCTCCGCAGTGGTGAGGGTGGCGCCGTCTCGATCACGAAGTTCGACGCGAATCCCCGCCGCGGGGTTGCCCGTCGTAGCGTCGAGAACGTGCGTGCTGAGGGTCTTGCTCATGCTGCGCCTCCGGCGAGTGAATCGATCAGACGGGCGAGTCTGATCCGATTGATGGCGGCCAGTTCGGTTCGAAGCACGGAACGCTCGGTCGCCGGGTCGTTTCGGAGACGGCCTCGAAGGATGTCGAGGAGCTCGGTCCCAGATTTCCCCGACGCGCAGACCAGGTAAACATGGCCGAATGTGTCCTCGTACTCGGCGTTCTTTTGTCGAAGTTCCGCGAGTACATCTTCTGTCGCGGACGAGACTCCCGACTGTTCCCTGGCCGAGGCCGCGCTCTCTGTTCGCTCTCCGATTCGCGGGTGGCCGGACAGTGCGTCGTCGATCTCGGACTCGGGAAGCTCGGCAAGCACCGCATCTGCTTTGTCGAGCAGTGCCTCCAGATCGGCGAACGGGCGAGACGAGGCGATTTCCTGTGCCCACACGGCGGAATGGCAACACTCGAGCAGCGCCGCGACTGCCTGGTGGTCTCCGAGCGCATCGAAGGCTCTGAGACCACTGGAATTCGTTGTAGGCATGTCCACAGGATTACTTGAGCATGTTACGGATCTGTAGCGCAGCAATTACGGGAGATGATGCGTCGCAAACTTTCTTTCGCCGGCCCTGTCCGGCTTTGGTCCGGCTCTTGTCCGGCACGGTCGAACGCCCGATACATTCTAGGTATGACCGATACTCCGAAGTTGTCTTCCGTCGTACCGTCGCTGGCGAACCTCCGAGACATCGGTGGCCCCGAATCGAGCTTCGGAGGCACCGTCCGCACCGGGAGCGTGTTTCGTTCCACTGATCTGGCATCGCTCAGCGCGGACGGCGCACAGACCCTCGCCGATCTGGGCATCGTCACGATCTACGATCTGCGCACCGAATCCGAACGGGAAACGGCACCGGACCTGACGCCGGACGGTATCCGTGAACTCGGCCTGGATGTCCTGGCGGACAAGCAGTATCGCGCCATTCCGGCTCAGATGCAGCAGATGATCGCCGACCCTGCGTTTGCTGCCGAAGCGTTGGGCAGCGGCCAGGCGCTCGAGTACTTTCAGGGAAGTTACCGCGATTTCGTGACCTTGCCGAGTGCGGTCGCGTCGTACCGGCAACTGTTCGTCGACTTGGCGCAGCCGGCCAGCTCGCCGGCACTCGTTCACTGCACCACGGGCAAGGACCGCACGGGCTGGGCCGCAGCCGCGCTGCTGCTGTTCCTGGGGGCTTCCGAGGACGCGGTCTTCGCGGACTACCTCGAAACCAACAAGGTTCTGTTGCCGATGTTCGCGCCGCTCCTCGAGCGTTTCGAGGCCAAGGGTATCGACCCGACCCTGCTCGAAGGTGTCCTCGGTGTCAGGCGCGAGTACCTGGAGGCGTCGATGGCAGAGCTCGCACAGGTTCACGGATCCATCGAGGCCTACTTCACCGACGGCTTGAAGATCGACGCGTCGACTCAGGAACAATTGCGGAGCAACCTGCTCAGCTGATCAGAACCTGCTCGGCTGGTCGTTGTGGGCGTTTCGACGCCGCGTCACGAGGCTGACGATACCGATCCCGACGGCAATGCCGAGCAGATCGGCGCTGCCGTCCCAGATCGAACCCGAACGCGAAATGGGCAGCGCTGCTTGAAGAACCTCGGATGTCGCGGCAAAGATCACCAACCACACCGCCGTGAGCCACACCGGGATCCGGGCGTGCAACGAGGTGATCGCCAATACCGCGAACATCAACGTGTGGGTGATCTTGTCGGTGTTCTCCGGGCTGGACGGCACGGTGGAGCCCGGAGAGAAGAGCATGATCAGAGCGACGACCACGGCTATCGCCAGCGGCCAGTACCGGTTGTTCTTCAATTCGTCTGCCCCTCGACCACTACGAGCCCGAGTGCACCTTCGGCGAACCTCGTCACGGCGTCGGCAGCTGTCGTGAGTGCCTCGTTGTGCCCGTCGCGGGCCCAGCCGGTGAGCAGGGCGGTGGAGTCGAGAGGCGTCAGAACGACCTCGGCGAGAAGCTCACCGGTGTTGGGTTGGCACACTGCCCAGGAGTAGACGCTGTTCTCGTGCCACTGAGCGCTCCGCTGACTCACGTAATCGGGGTCGGTGATACCGCCGTCGGCAAGAGCGGGGCGGTCGTCCACACGCTCGTCTGCGCGCAGTGCCCGCAGATACCAGCCGCCTGCGTTGATCTCGATCGGCTCCATCAGTCGGAGTCCCGTTCGCGGCGGCGCTTGGCCTTGCGTTCCCGGTCGGTACCGAACAGCAGCGCACCGGCCAGGGGAATCGCGAGGAACCACAACCACGTACCGGTGACGAAGAACAAGATCACCGCGAGAATCGGGACGACAGCCATGACACGACCGGACCAGTCGGGGTTGAAGCCGCGCTCCGCCGGTGCGTCGGGAGGCGTCACCATCGACAGGGGAGCGGTGCCGGGGGCTTGATAGTTGCCCGGCAGATCGGCGAACACCGGAACGAGTTCACTGCGAGTTGTTGCGGCACTGACGATTCCGCTTCTCTCGTCGAACTCCGTGACGGTGAGGCGGCCTGCGGCGAAATGCTCGCTCAGAAGATCGAGTGCCTGCTCGCGTTCTGCAGTGCCGATGCGAATGTCGGGGACGTCAGCCATCGTTACAGCCTACTCAAACGACTGTGCGCCTTTCCGGTAGTGGGGACTACCGGAAAGGCGCACGGGGCCGGAGGCCCTACTTGAGTTCTGCGAGAACCGTTCCCTGCGTGATTGCTGCACCCGGCTCGACGGACAGTCCGGTGACGACACCGGCCTTGTGCGCGTTGACGGGGTTTTCCATCTTCATGGCTTCGAGAACGGCGATCAGATCGCCCTCCGCGACTTCCTGGCCTTCGGTCACTGCGACCTTGACGACGGTGCCCTGCATCGGAGCGGTGACAGCGTCACCCGATGCTGCTCCGCCGCCGGCGCCGCCGCGCTTGCGGGCCTTCGGCTTCTTGCGGATCGCACCGGAGGCAGCGCCGCCGCCGTTGCCGAGCGAGAACTGGCCCGGGAGGGAAACCTCGACGCGACGTCCACCGACCTCGACGACGACGTTCTGACGCGGCAGAGCCTCGTCCTCGTCGTCTACGGGAGCACCGGCGCCCGCGTACGGCTCGATGGGGTTGACCCAGTCGGTTTCGATCCACTTGGTGTAGATGTCGAACTTCTCGCCGTCACCGACGAATGCCGGGTTCTCGACGATGTGGCGGTGGAACGGGAGGACGGTCGCGAGGCCGTCGATCTCGAACTCGGCGAGGGCGCGCGATGCCCGCTGGAGGGCTTCTTCGCGGGTGGCACCGGTGACGATGAGCTTGGCGAGCATGGAGTCGAACTGTCCGCCGATGACGTCGCCGGCGACGACACCGGAATCGACGCGAACGCCGGGGCCCGTGGGCTCACGGTAGACGGAGACCGGGCCGGGGGCAGGCATGAAGCCGCGGCCGGCGTCTTCACCGTTGATGCGGAACTCGAAGGAGTGTCCACGCGGGGTGGGATCTTCCTTGATGGAGAGTTCTTCGCCGTTGGCGATGAGGAACTGCTGACGCACGAGGTCGATGCCCGCGGTCTCTTCCGTGACGGGGTGCTCGACCTGCAGGCGCGTGTTGACCTCGAGGAAGGAGATGGTGTCGCCCTGAACCAGGTACTCGACCGTTCCGGCGCCGTAGTAGCCGGCTTCCTTGCAGATGGCCTTCGCGGACGCGTGGATGCGTGCGCGCTGGTCGTCGGTCAGGAAGGGAGCGGGAGCCTCTTCGACGAGCTTCTGGAAGCGACGCTGCAGTGAGCAGTCGCGGGTACCGGCGACGACGACATTGCCGTGCTGGTCGGCGATGACCTGAGCCTCGACGTGGCGGGCCTTGTCCAGGTACTGCTCGACGAAGCATTCGCCGCGACCGAAGGCTGCGATGGCCTCACGGGTGGCCGACTCGAACAGTTCGGGGATTTCCTCGATGGTCTGGGCGACCTTCATGCCGCGTCCACCGCCACCGAAGGCAGCCTTGATCGCGACCGGTACGCCGTATTCCTTGGCGAATGCGACGACCTCGTCGGCACCCTTGACGGGGTCCTTGGTGCCGGCCGCCATCGGTGCCTTCGCGCGCTCCGCGATGTGGCGTGCGGTGACCTTGTCTCCGAGGTCGCGGATGGACTGCGGTGACGGACCGATCCAGATCAGACCGGCGTCGATGACGGCCTGGGCGAAGTCGGCGTTCTCGGAGAGGAAGCCGTATCCGGGGTGGATGGCGTCGGCGCCGGACTTCTTGGCTGCGTCGAGGATCTTGTCGAACACGAGGTAGGACTCGGCGGACGTCTGTCCACCGAGGGCAAATGCCTCGTCTGCGAGCTTCACGAACTGCGCTTCTGCATCGGGCTCGGCGTAAACGGCAACGCTGCCGTAGCCGGCATCCTTGGCCGCCCGGATGACCCGTACCGCGATTTCACCGCGGTTCGCGACAAGCACCTTCGTAATGTGCGCGCTGGCATGACTGGGCACTGAGCCTCCTGTGGTTCGCATAGTCTGTCTCCGCGGTGTATTCCTCTGGGATTTCACCATCGGGGGATTGGCATCACTTCGGAGTGTATGCATCGCTTCGACGCTGGTTGTAACCGGATCGCTAAAGCTCACTCCGGCTTAGGAAACGGTTTCGAAAACTACCGATGAGTAGCTGTCGGAGGTGTGCTTGTCCGGTTCGGTGACGATGTCGTCGATGGTCCGGCGCAGTGCGGCCACGTAGGCGTGGACCGCGGCGTTCGCCGTTTCGTTGCCTGGATACCTGACTGCGAGATTGAGGCCGTGGGGTGTGCGGTTGATCCAGATGTAGACGTCGTGCGTGTACGCCTTGCTTCGGAGTGCTCGCGCGTTCCACTCAGGCCACTGAGCGGCCTCCGGTACAAAGCGAACGTCCATGTAGGACACCACGAATCGCGGTCGGATCGGAGTTCCGAGGTGCTCGCCGATCCGGTCGAACGGAACCGCAGCGGCAGGCTTGACCGCAGCGATCGACTCGGCGGCGCGGGACGCGAGGTCGCCGAACGAACAGTCCGATCCCACCGCGAACTCGACCGGGCACAGGCCGACGAACCAACCGAGCGCCCCCGCCCACTCCTGAGCGCTGCGGGTGTGGACCGGCGTCACGACCTCGAATCGATCGGCCGCCGCGACCTCGCGACCCACAGCCGCAAGACCACCGAGAAGTCCGGCGAAATACCCGACTCCGGCGGCTGCGCACGTCGAACTGAAGGCCTTTGACTGGTCGGCGTCGAGCAGCCAGGTCGACAGGCCGTTCTGAGAATCGGTTCCACGTTCACCGATCGGTAGCGGGAACTGGGGTAACCCGTCCGTACCGAGAGCCTTACGCCAGATCTCGACCGCAGCCTTCTCGGCTTCCATGTCGGCCATCTGCTCGCGTTCGACGGCACCGAAATCGACGTAGCTGCCCACCGGAAACAGATTTGCAGCACTACCGGTCGAAGCCTCGCGGTACAGCGCACCGATCTCGTGGGCGACCAGGACGATCGAGAAACCGTCGATGATCGAGTGATCCGCCGCGAAGAACACGGTGAACGGACCGTCGCCACCGCGTGGCGTCAACGTCGCGAAGACGTACGACGGCCAACTGTGCGGGGAGGCGTAGTCGTCGAACAAGCGGTGAAGGTGGTCGAAGTTGTCCTGGCTGGACGCGTCGTAGCCGTGGCTGACGACGCCGATGTCGATCCCGCCGATCGGGACGGTATGCCGGGTGATCTCGCCGCTCGACGGCTCGAGGACGGTATGCGAGCGCAGAACTTCGTGGCGATCGATCCACCGGCCGAGAGCGACTCGGAACGCATCGACGTCGAGTGGGCCGGAAATCTCGAAAGCTGTTCCCAGCCAAGACTTGTCGCCTGCGCCTGCAGCGGAACGGCTGAGATGTGCCTCGTGAATGTAGGAGACGGGCCGCGGATCCGGAACCCAGGGCCCGGTTGCGCACGGCAACCATTCGACGAGTGCGCCGGCCGGAATCGCATAGTCGGCCAGTTCGGTGAACTCCATGTTTTTTCAGCCCCGCAAGTGCCGCTTGATGCGCGCGAGCATGGCCGACATTCCGCGCAGACGGAGCGGGCTCACAGCTTCTGCGAGACCGAGCGCCGAATAGAAGTCGTCGGGTACACCGAGGATCTCGTCGGCGCTGTGACCGTCGAGCCCCTGCGCGAGGATCGATGCGAAGCCGCGCGTGGTGGGAGCCTCGGGGGGAGCGCTGAAGTACAGGCGGACGTTGTCGCGGTCCGAATCGTCGACCGAGAGGAACAGTGGCGACTGACATTCGGGGACCGGCTCCATCGCGCTCTGCTCGAGCTCCGCCGGCAACGGCGGTAGTTCTCGGCTGAACTCGAGAAGAAGGGTGAGCTTGTCCGAGGCGCCCACGGCTGCGAAGTCGTCGACGATCTCGGCCAGAGCCGAAGGAAGAGCGTTCATGACGCCGATACGGGGGAAGGAAATGCGCCGGGCTCTTCGCCCTGGACGATCGGGACGCGCACTGCATTGCCCCACTCGGTCCAGGAACCGTCGTAGTTACGAACGTTCGGGTAGCCGAGAAGATGGGTCAACACGAACCAGGTGTGGCTGGAACGCTCACCGATGCGGCAGTACGCGACGATGTTGTCGTCGGCCGACAGATCGCCGTAGATCTCGCCGAGTTCGGTGCGGGTGCGGAAGCGGCTGTCCGGTGCCGCTGCCTTCGCCCACGGGATGCTGAGAGCGCTGGGAATGTGTCCACCGCGCAACGCGCCCTCTTCGGGGTAGTCGGGCATGTGGGTTCGCTCGCCGGTGTACTCCTGCGGAGATCGAACGTCGATGAGCGGTCCGTCGCCCAAGTGTGCGAGAACGTCGTCCTTGAATGCGCGGATGGGAGCGTCGTTGCGCTCGACGACCGGGTAATCGGTTGACGTGATGTCGGGAACGTCGAAAGCGGTGTCGCGGTTCTCGGCGATCCATGCGTCGCGGCCACCGTCGAGAAGACGGACGTCCTCGTGGCCGAACAGTGTGAAGACCCACAGTGCGTAGGCGGCCCACCAGTTGCTCTTGTCGCCGTAGATGACCACGGTGTCGTCGCGGCTGATGCCCTTGCGGTTCATCAACTCTGCGAACTTCGCGCCGTCGATGTAGTCGCGGGTGACCGGATCGTTGAGGTCGAGATGCCAGTCGATCTTCACTGCTCCGGGAATGTGGCCGACGTCGTACAACAACACGTCTTCATCGGATTCGACGACCTTGAGGCCCGGCGTACCGAGATTCGCCGAGAGCCATTCCGTCGAGACCAACCGGTCGGGATGCGCGAACTCGGCAAACGCGGTTGAGGGATCGGGGGCAACGGGCACGGGCGTACTCCTGAAGGCGAATCGTTCGGTTCGAACACGGACTTGATCGATTCTATGCGCTGTGCGCAAGGTGAGACGCCCGGAAGCAGGTTCTGCCTGCTCGTACCCGTTGCCGATACTAAATTCTCGGTGTTCCTGCTCCGACGCTCGAATCTCTCAATTGTTCGGTGACACTTCCGATCGGGGTTACCCCCCGGGCGCAGACCTCTCTCAGAATCCGGTCGAGTTCGGTGAGGAAATTCACCATGGTTTCGTTCGCCGTCTCGGTGTCCGGGAAGCGCGACCGCAGCGAGAGACCACGGTTCGTTCGCGAAATCCAGAACTGGGCATCGTCGGCGACCGTCACGTTGCTGATGTGATGAGCGTTGAGGAGATCGTGATCGTCGGTGCCGGGCAGTTTGCGGTAATCGATGTACGACACCATGAAGACGTCGGTGCGCGTGCGTCGAATCTTGTCGCCCAAAGCATCTCGAACCTGAGCCATGGTGACGCCCTCGAGCGTCAACGCAACTCGGAACGACGCGTGCGTATGTGCAAGGGATGCACCGAAATCCGCGTCGGGAGTGATCCGGACCGTGATCGGCGCGCTGGTGGTGAGCCAGCCGATCGCGTCGGCCCAACGGGGATCTTTGCGGATGTGCAGCGGGAATTGCAGGGGAAGCGTCGCCTGTCCGGTGTACGAGTGGACGGAAAGACCCATCGCAGTGAGGATTCCGGTGAACACGCTACCGCCGGCGGACAGGCAGATCTCGTCGAACGTCGCCGTCAGCTCCTCGTCGAGCAGCACGCGCACATCGGCGCCCTGCGGCGCGGGCTTTCCGCCCTCGACGCCGAGATCCAATGGGAAACTCGGTGAAGTACCACCGCAAATCTCGTAGAACCTTGCCCACTCCCGGATTCGAGGGTCGTTGTCGACGGGAAGTAGAGCGTCGGCCTCCAGTTCGCAGTACCGCACGAAACTTCCCGGGTCACCCAGTCGGCTCATCACTGCGTCGACCGCCGAGTGGTCGGTCAGGTCGGGTAGGGCGATCAGCCCCTCGTAGATCTGTCGCAGTTCCCCGAGAGCGATGACCAACGAGTACCCGTCGACCAGTGTGTGATCGAAGGCGCTCAGGACTGTGTAGTGCTCTTCGCGTTCGACCGTGGCAAATGTGTAGGCGGGGAAGGTCAGTGGATCGCAGACCGTCGTGAATCGCTTCTTGAGGTGCGCTCGCAGATTCTCGGTGGAATCGAACTTCAGCGGTTCCGAAGTCTCGATATGTGTGCCGTCGGGGTCGAGACCCATTCGGGTGGTGGTGAACTCGCCGACCTCGAACCCTGTGTGCAGCGTGTCATGGCGACTGATGAACAGGCGCAACGCGAGATCGAGTGCCGGCCGATTCAGTTCGCCCGGAAGATCGAATGCCGCTGCCATCCATACGCTCCGGCCCATGCCGTGTGTTCGCGCAGTTTCGAGATGAAAATGCTGGTTGTACGACGGTGGTACCTCGGACTCGGTGACGGCACCGTCTGCAGGCTGGAGCGACCATTCGGTGACGATTCCCGGCTCGAGTCCGTATCGATCGATCGAGGTGACATGCATCAGGACGCTCCCTCTGGTGCCGAGAACGAGTAGTCGCCCTGAGCTGCAACAGTTTTGATGATGGTGGAGACATGCTCGGCGAAGCGGGTGGCAGATTCGTGCGCCGTGGGGGTGTCAGGGTGTGACACGGCGATCCAGGTGCCGGTGTGCATCCGGTTGATCCACATCGATGCGATCTGAGTCTCTTTGCCGCCGACGATTCCCGTTGCCTTCGTCTCGACGTAACTGTATGGATCGGGCATGCGTCGGCCGTCGATGTACGAGACGATCGGCGGCGGGGTGAGCGTCTTCGACAGGCCGCCGGGAGCGGAAGAATTCTCGTCCGACATGCTGGAGAGAACGAGGTCGATGACTTGCTGAACGGAAACGTCCAACAGCGCTTTGCCGTCGTGGTAACCCTGCTGCCCGACTTTCGCCAACTCGGTGAAACGTCGCTTGTCGTCGACGTCTATTCCCACGGGGATCAGGTTGATGTACCAACCCTGCGCAAACGAGTCGGCCTCGGTTCGCGTGCTGACCGGCGAGAGAGCGATGTACTTGTCGCGCCCGGCCAGTTCGAATTCCGCGATCGCGAGTGCCGTGAAGATCCCGCCGATGAAGTTGGCCCCGTTTGCTTTACAGATCGCACCGAACTTTTCGCATTCGACGTCGTCGGCCAAATCGAAGCGTGAACCGATTGCCGGTTTGGGGGCGTCCTCGGCGCCCAGCGGGAGAGGAAATCCGGGGAACGAGCCGCCGCTGCGCATGAGGTAACCGAGCCACTTGTGAACTTCGGGTGACTGCATCGTCAGTTCGGTTGTCCGCTCGCGCTCGATACGACCGAACTGCGCGTAACTTCCCGCCGGGCCTAGTTCGGGATGTGACCCGGTCGTTTCCGCTGCGTAGAGCTGACGCAATTCCGCGTACATCAGCACCATCGAGTTCATGTCCGAATGAGCGTGGTCGACGGCATGGAACAGGGTGAAACCGGGCGCGGTTTCCGTGTCGGTGTGATCGTGCTCGACGGCACCGAAGACGAATGCCGGCCACTGCAGCGCGCTGGTTTCCGTGGCGAACTTGGTTGCGACGAGCGCACGGATCGCCTCGGATTCGGAGACGTCGTCGCCGACGCGGTACTCGAGTTCGATTCCCTCGACCGGCACGACGTGACGACGGACCTCGAACGAGGTGTCCGCAGCGTCAGTGGTGGCCTCGTCGAACGAGAACCAACTGTGGAGTGTGTCGTGGCGACGGACGTAGCGCTGCAGGGCCCTGGTCATGGCGTCGCGGTCGAGAGTTCCGGCGAAATCGAAGGCGATGCCGATCCATGGAGACTGCGGATCGCCCTTCTCTGCGGTGACGCGGGCGCGTCGCAAGTGGCGATCCTGCATCGTGGTCGGGGGTAGTTCTCGGTCGATCTCGGCTTCGGCGGCTCTCTGAGCGGAAGCGTGCGTGACGCCCCATTCGATTACCCGTCCAGGAAGCGGGTGCCAATGGGTGATCAGGTTCAGATCCATCGAGTAAGAACTCCTGCGTGTGTCGTCGAGAAGCCTGCTCTGAAAATGGGCAGACGACGAACTATCCCATCTGGGGGACTGAATTGTCCGAAATACTACAATCTAAACAAGAACAGGTTCTAGAAGCGTCCTGTTCGATTAGGATCATTCGGTGCTTCCGGACCCTTTAGGTGACGCTGTCGGCGCCGACCACAAGGGCGGACGGCGAGCTGGTTCTCTGACGCCTTGGCTCGGGTTGGCGACGAGTCTGGCAGCGGCATTCATGCAGCTTCTCGATGCGACCATCGTCAACGTCGCGCTCCCGAGTATCGCCGTCGATCTTCGAGCCGGCGTCTCGGCGCAGTTGCTCATGGTCAGCGTGTACATCCTGGCTTTTGCCTGTTCGTTGATCACTGCGGCCCGGCTGGGGGACCTGTTCGGTCGCAGAGTCGTATTTCTGACGGCACTCTCCGTGTTCGTCGCCGCCTCGTTGCTGTGCGGGCTCGCTCAGAGCGCGACGATGCTGATCGTCTTCCGCGGTCTGCAAGGTCTGGCGGCCGGTTCGATGTCCGCGCAGACCTTTGCCATAATCTCCGGTCTGTTTCCGAAGGCGAGGCATCCGCGGGTATTCGGGATCTACGGCGCGACGATAGGGCTGGCAACGGTCAGCGGGCCTCTGGTGGGCGGACTTCTGATCGAGTGGAATCTCTTCGACTGGGGCTGGCGCCTGATCTTCTTCGTCAACATCCCGATCGGCGTCGCCGCCTTGATTCTCGGGTATTTCCATCTCGTCGATGCTCGCGCTGAGCATGTGCGCTCACTGGACCTCATCGGCGCCGCGCTGTCGTCGCTGGCACTGTTCCTGCTGATCCTTCCCCTGGCTGAGGGAAGGGCGCGTGGATGGCCTACAGGTCTTGTCGTAATGCTCGCGATGTCGGTGCCGGTGGCATTGGCGTTCGTGCTCTACGAATCGCGGCTGGGGAAACGCGGCGGTGATCCCGTCCTTCGGCTCGAACTCTTCCGCGACCGAGCATTTGCGATCGGCGCGGTTCTTGCGTTCGTATTCTTCGGAACCCTGACTTCCCTGATCTTCACCATCAGTCTCACGCTTCAGTTCGGCTTCGGGTTCTCCGCATTGCGAGCGGGCGTCATGACGCTGCCGTGGGCCGTCGGAATGGGCGTGGCGGCGGTTCTCTCGTCGGCGGTGTACCGCATGCTCGGAAACCGCGTCCTGATCCTGGGGATGGTCGTCTTCGCCGGCTCGCTGATCGCGTTGTCGGTCATCCTCGAGCACGAAGGAACCGATCCGCGCTGGCTCGCGCTCGCCGGCCCGCTGCTTCTCGGAGGCGCAGGGCTCGGACTGTTCGTGGCACCGCTGCAAACCGCGATCCTCGCGACGGTCGAACCCGCGCACGCGGGTTCGGTGTCGGGACTGCTTCCGACCGTTCAGCAGGTTGGCAGCTCAATCGGACTGGCCTTGATCGGAGTGGTGTTCTTCTCGCTCGTCGCTGGGCAAGCTCCGCAAGCAGTGCAGGGGGAGCGGCCCGAGTATGTTGCGAATCTTGAAGCCGCCGGGGTGAGTCCTGGTCTCGTCGATATCGCCGAAAAGGCATTTGTCGATTGCGCGACAAGCCAATTGGCGTCCGGAACGCCGATGGAGGTGGCGCCGGAGTGTCGCCGCGAAGGAACTGCCGGCCCCGGGGGTCAATCCGTTCAGGTGGCAGTTGATGCCGCGTACGCATCTACCCGGGCGGCGGCCGGCGAAGCATTTCTCGAAGCTCAGCGCCGTGTACTTGCGATCATCGCAGCAATTGCGCTCGGTATCGGATTGGCGTCGACTGCCCTACCTCGGGTCAATTCGCCAGTCTGAGAATTGCTCTTGACTCGAACGGGTGTTCGAGTACTCTGTGTTTCAGGGGATCGGGGGGATTCAATGAGTGTTCTGTTGTCGGATGTGGTGTCGGGTTCTGCGGTGGGGTTGCGTGGACGCTTGTGGCAGTTGACGGCTGCTGAGTTGCGGGCTGCTGCGGTGTCGGCGAGTGCGGAGATTCTGCGTCTCGAGGCTGTTCGGGTGGCGGTGGTGGACGAGTTGTCGTTGCGCCCGGATGATCAGGTGATCGCGAGCCGCGGGGTGGGTGCGTGGTTGGCGTCGAACACGATGTTGCAGGTGCGGGATGGGAAGAAGATCGCCGCGTTGGGTGCTGCGTTGCGGCCGTTTCCGGCGGTGGCGGCTCGGTTCGATTGCGGGGATTGTTCGTTCGAGCATGCCGTGTTGATCGTCTCGTTTTGTGAGTCGCCGCCGAAGGGGATGCCGGAGGAGGCGTTGCCTCGCTGTATCGATTTGTTGTTGGCTGCTGCGTCGGGTGTGGAGGCGACGACGACGAAGGTGCGGCATGTGATCGCGACGTTGGAGCGGTTGTTCGAATCCGATGAGATTCCGCCCGCCGAAGATGTGGATCGCAATGAGTTGAGGATCGCGTCGACGTTGAATGGTCGGGTGGTGGTGCGTGGGGATTTCGATGCCCTCACCGGCGAAATGTTGCTGTCGGCGTTGTCGAATCTGACGATGCCGACCCCGGCACCGGATGGGACGCCGGATTCGCGGTCGGCGGCGAAGCGGACCGCGGACGGGTTCACGGAACTGATCCGGCGGTATCTGGATTGCGCCAAGACCGGTATGGATGGCGGCCAGCGGCCGCACGTGAATGTGCACATCAGTGCCCGGGATCTAGCCGAGCACCGGGACTGCGCCGCGACACCCACTGATGGTGGTGGGTCTGTGTCGGATCTCGATGTCGGGCACATGCCGTGGCTCGGACCACTGTCGGTGTCGCAGACCAGGCTTCTCGGGTGCGACTGTTTCCTGTCCACTGTTCTGCTCGATGATCACGGCGCGCCGCTCGATGCGAAACCCGGGAAACGATTGGTCACCGCCGAACAACGCGTCGCGCTGATCGCGAGGGATAAAGGCTGTGCGTTCCCCGGCTGCACGTGTGTGCCCGCGTGGACCGATGCGCACCATATTCGGCACTGGGCCAACGGCGGTCCGACGGTGATGAACAACCTGGTCTTGCTGTGCCGTTCGCATCATCGGTTGATGCATCGCAAATCCGGGTTCGTCGGCAAATGGGAGATCCGGATCGGGGTCGACAACAAGCCGTGGTTCATTCCGCCGCCGTCGATCGACCCGCAGCGGCACCCGCGGCCGGCGAACACCACCTTCACTACCTGAGGGAGCAATCCTTTTCGGGGACAACATGAAACGACCAGCTTCGCATCGAACTAGATCCGATGCGAGGCTGGTCGTCATGCTTGGCGAACTCGTGCTTGGAAAATCGTGTCAGAAGATGCTCTGAGTGCGCCAGAGATCCGAGACGGAAACTCCCACACGCTCGAGAAGCGTTCGCACCAAAGGCAATCCGATACCGATGACACTCGAGGGATCACCCTCGATTCTCTCCACGAACCAGCCGCCGAGACTGTCGAGCGTGAATGCTCCGGCGACTTGGAGAGGTTCGCCCGTTGCCAGGTATGCCTCGAGATCTTCGGTGGACGGTTGCGCGAAATGAACGACTGTTGCGCTGTGATCCGAGGCCATACGAACGATGCGGCCGTCGGCGACGCGCAGGACACAGTGCCCGGTCAAGAGAGTGGCGCTGCGTCCGGCCATTGCGGCCCATCGCTTTCGGGCGATATCGACGCTGCCCGGCTTGCCTTGAAGTTGCCCGTCGATCAGGAGCATCGAATCGCACCCGACTACCACTACGTCGGTGAGATTGTCGGCGGCAAGACCGGGAACGATCTCGGCGGCCTTGGCCTCCGCCAGCACCGTCACGACTTTTTCGGGAGCGGCGTCGGGGCCGAGGTTGTCGGCAATCTTGTCCTCGTCGACACCGGAGACACGTACAAGCGGCGAAACCCCGGCCGCCCGCAGAACTGCGAGGCGAGCCGGGGACGCTGAAGCCAGAACCAGTTGAGTCACGTCAGCAGAGTGATCGTCAGCTGCGACGGATCGCGGGGTTCAGGTACGCGTACGGCGAGAACGGCGCACGCGTGCGGTGGAACTGAGTCGGATCGCCCCAGGTCTCCGCGGGAACGTTCGACTCGGGAGCTTGACCACTGCCGGCAGCGGCAGCGAGCACGCTGACGAGTGCTGCGATCTCGACGTCGGTGGGTGAACCCTTGACGATCTTGATGACCGACGCGTCGGATGTCGACGTCTCGGTCAGCTCCGTGAGCGACGCGTCCGTCGCGGTTCCCTCGACTACCGCACCGTTGGTCGGTGCGGTCTCCGCCAGTGCGACATCTTCGCTGAGAATGTCCTCGGTGGTTGCGGTCATAGGGGAATGTTCCCATGCTTCTTGGGCGGAAGGGAAACGGCCTTGCGCTCGAGCAGTCGCAATGCGGAGACGATCTGTCCGCGGGTGTGCGACGGAGGAATCACAGCGTCGACGTATCCGCGCTCGGCGGCGACGTACGGGTTGACGAGGGTGTCCTCGTACTCGTTCTGCAGCTTGAGGCGCAGTGCATCGACGTCTTCGCCGTTCTTGGCGGCTTCGAGAAGCTGCTTGCGGTAGACGAATCCGACTGCTCCGGATGCACCCATGACGGCGATCTGAGCGGTCGGCCATGCCAGGTTCACGTCGGCGCCCATGTGCTTGGAGCCCATGACGTCGTACGCTCCGCCGTAAGCCTTGCGGGTGATGACCGTGATCTTTCCGACCGTTGCTTCGCCGTACGCGTAGAGGAGCTTCGCGCCGCGACGAATGATGCCGTTGTATTCCTGCTCGGTTCCGGGAAGGAAGCCGGGAACGTCGACGAGGGTGATGATCGGGACGTTGAATGCGTCGCAGGTGCGCACGAAGCGTGCGGCCTTCTCCGAGGCGTCGATGTCGAGGCAGCCCGCGAACTGGGTGGGCTGGTTGGCGACGATGCCGACCGAGCGGCCGTCGACGCGACCGAAACCGACGATGATGTTCATCGCGCGCTCGGCCTGGACCTCGAGGAACTCGTCGTCGTCGAGGATGCGACGGATGACCTCGTGCATGTCGTACGGCTGGTTGGCCGAATCCGGGATGAGGGTGTCGAGTTCGATGTCCTCGGCGGTCAGGCTGTCTTCGATCGAACCGACGATCGGGTCGGTGATCTCGCCGCGGGGAGCTGCTGCCTGGTTGTTGGACGGCAGGTAGCTGAGCAGGTCCTTGACGTAGTCGAGGGCATCCTGCTCGCCGGAAGCGACGTAGTGTGCGACGCCGGACTTGACCATGTGGGTGCGAGCACCGCCGAGGTCTTCCATCGTGACGTCTTCACCGGTGACCGTCTTGATGACGTCGGGGCCGGTGACGAACATCTGGGAGGTCTCGTCGACCATCACGACGAAGTCGGTCAGCGCGGGGGAGTAGACGTGGCCGCCGGCGGCGGGTCCCATGATCAGTGAGATCTGGGGGATGACGCCGGATGCCTGGACATTGCGATGGAAGATCTCGCCGTAGAGGCCGAGCGAGACGACGCCTTCCTGGATGCGCGCGCCTGCACCTTCGTTGATGCCGACGAGGGGGCGACCGGTGCGGATCGCGAGGTCCATGACCTTGACGATCTTCTCACCGTAGATTTCGCCGAGCGATCCGCCGAAAACGGTGGCGTCCTGTGAGAAGACACAGACGTCGCGGCCGTCGATGGTGCCGTAACCGGTGACGACGCCGTCGCCGACCGGGCGGTTGTCAGCGAGACCGAAGTTCACACTCCGGTGCCGTGCCAGTGCGTCGAGTTCGACGAAGGAGCCCTCGTCGAGGAGGGCGGTGATGCGCTCGCGGGCGGTCAGCTTGCCTTTGGCGTGCACCTTGTCGATGGCGGCTTCGCCGCTCGGTGCCTGCGCCTGGGCTTGGCGATTCCGCAGGTCCGCGAGCTTTCCCGCGGTCGTGTGGATATCGGGTGCGGCCGCCGCCTCCGGCGCGTTCGGCTCTTGGACAGTGGTCATGGACGTGAGCTTAACGAGAGTGCGTGGGGGGCTTCGAAGGCAGGTCCGATTGTCGCTGTCTTGCAGGCTCAAGCTACTGACCAGTACATTCTCGCTGTCGTCATAGGCTGGGACTATGTGGACCGACTTGAACCGACCGCCCCTCGACGGCAATGCCCTACGGCGCGCACTCGTGCGCAGTGACAACGATGACGCGCGCGTTTTCTGGAACCGCCTCGACGTGGTCGAGGAGACCGGCTCGACGAACGCGGATCTCCTTGCGCGAGCGGCAGATCCGGATGCAGACCGTCACGTTCTGATCGCCGAATATCAGGCGAGTGCCCGCGGCCGTCATTCGCGCACCTGGGTGAGTCCGCCGCAAGCGCAGATCTCGATGTCGGTTCTGCTGTCGATGCCCGGAATGAATCTCACGGACATGGGTTGGCTCCCGCTGCTGTCGGGAATCGCGGTCGTCGACGCGCTGCGCAACGTGGCCGAAGTGCCCGCAGAACTCAAGTGGCCGAACGACGTTCTCATCGGCGACAAGAAGGTTGCCGGAATTCTGGCCGAGGTGGCAAGGACTGCGCCCGATCCCGCGGTGGTGGTGGGCATCGGGTTGAACGTGAGCCTGGGTGTGGAGGAGCTGCCCGTCCCGACCGCTACATCACTCCTCGTCGAAGAAGCATCGACTGTCGACCGCGACACCCTCGTTCGAGCAATCGCCCGTGAGTTGGCGACGCAGTTCCGTGCTTGGGAATCCTCGAAATGGGATACATCTGTGTTGGCTGCCGAATACCGGCAGCGCTGCGGGACGCTGGGCAAACGAGTCCGCGCGGTCTTGCCGGGCGACAAGGAGGTGTTCGGTATCGCGACCGACGTCGACACTTCCGGCCGCGTCGTCATCGAGATCGAGGGAACAGACGGGGAGACCTTTGCGGTCGCTGCGGGTGATATCACCCACCTTCGGGCCGCCCCGGTAGCCGAATCATGAGCCTTGCCGGATTTTCTGGCACCAAAGTGCTAATTTTTGGCCCTGGCCGGTTTTCGAACCAACCGTCCGTCCTTCATTTCACTTAACTGCGGGATCTACTGAGCTGCCTAGGGGCGTCATGACCACACCGATCGTTGTTCCGACCGAAGCCGAGACGGCCGAGAGCGCTCGCCGCGTACTCACCGGCGTGACGGTGCTGCTCGGTGTCCTCACATTGGGCCTGGGTATCGCGGTACTCGCATGGCCGGATGCCACCCTTTTCGTGGTCGCGGTGGTCATTGCAATTCAGTTGTTCGGATTCGGAATCGTCCAGATCATCCGTTCGTTCGCGGACGTGACGGCTTCAGGTGGAACTCGGACGCTTGTCGCGATCTCCGGCGCGTTGGCAGTGCTCCTCGGATTCCTGGTTCTCCGTAGCCCTTTGCAGACGGTGGTTCTGATCGCATTGGTGATCGGTGCCTGGTGGGTATTCCGCGGTGTTCTCGATCTGGTCGACGCAGCGTCCGGGCACACCGTCGATCGCGGTCTGTCGATCGTGCTCGGAGTCATCAGCATCGTCGCGGGCGCGATCGTCCTTCTGCAGCCCGAACTCTCGCTCGACGTCTTCCGCATCGTGGTCGGCGTATGGATGGTGCTGTACGGCATCATCATCGTCGTGACCCCGCTGGTGCTGCGAAAGATCGCGCAGCCCTGAGCGTGCCCTGAAGATGGGTGTGCCTGAAAGTCGGTGTGCCTGAAAGTCGGTGCGGGGTGGCAGACTTCCCGTCATGGGATATCCCGAAGACGCCCTCGCTCAGGACGAGGAACTGATACTGCATCGCCATCCTCATTGGAAGATGTTGGTGCTTCCGGCGCTGACGTTCGTGCTTGCGACGGCCGTCGCCGGGTTCTTGTTGGGCCTCGCACAGACGAGATTGGACGGCACGGCTCGCACCGTGTCGTCCATTGCCGTCGGAATCATCTGGCTCGGCGTCGTGGCCTGGCGATCGGTTGCGCCGTTCACGGTCTGGAAGTTCACGCATTTCATCGTCACCGATCGGCGGGTGCTCATCCGCCACGGTGTGCTCACACACACCGGTATCGACATTCCCATGGGGCGGATCAGCAATGTTCAGTTCCGCCACGGCCTGATCGATCGAATGCTCAAGACCGGAACTCTGGTCATCGCATCGGCCAGTGACGATCCGCTCGAGTTCGACGACATTCCGGATGTCGAGCATGTTCACGCCCTCCTGTATCACCAGGTTTTCGATTCGACGCAGCAGCCGCCACAGCAGCCACTGCAGCGGCCGATCGTCGAAAACGACGACCCGAACGATCGAAATGGCTGGTAATCAACGTGCAAAGGCGTGTTGTCCGTAGTCTGTTCGTGTGACTGCCGTATTGCTAGCCGAAGACGACGAGGCCATTGCCGCACCCCTTTCCCGTGCATTGGGACGGGAAGGGTATTCGGTGACCGTCGAACCGACCGGACCCGCTGCGTTGCAGCAGGCGCTCGAAGGTGATTTCGATCTGTTGATTCTCGATCTCGGCCTTCCGGGCATGGACGGCCTCGAGGTCTGTCGACAGATCCGTGCGCATCGCACCTCGCTCGCCGTGCTGATGTTGACCGCCAGAACCGACGAAGTCGACTTCGTGGTCGGGTTGGACGCGGGCGCCGACGACTACGTCAGCAAGCCGTTTCGTCTCGCCGAGTTGATGGCACGTGTACGAGCACTCCTGCGTCGCCACGGTGGCCGCGAGGACACGATCGTCGAGGTCGGTGGCATCAGACTCGAGCCCGCGGCACGACGCGTACTCGTCAACGGTTCCGAAATCGCCTTGGCCAACAAGGAATACGAGCTTCTGCGGGTCCTCCTCGAGCATGCCGGGGAAGTGGTCTCGCGCGATACGATCCTTCGTGAGGTGTGGGGCGACGTCGAGCTTCGTGGATCGAAGACACTCGACATGCACATGTCGTGGCTGCGCCGCAAGATCGGTGACGAGGGCCCCGCCGTGGAACGCAGAATTGCCACCGTCCGCGGTGTCGGTTTCCGAATCAACACCGACTAGCAACTCGAGAACCAGGAACTGCCGGCATGCGGCGTCGCATATTGCAGTCGATTCTCGCTGTCGTGATCATGACGGCGTTGCTGCTGGGAGTTCCGCTGATCTACACGGCGTGGCTCTGGGTGGAGGACGTGACCCGCAGTGACCTCCGGGTGCGACTCGACCGGATGGCCGCCGAGGTCATCGCACAGGAGGGCACCAACGGACTCGTCGAAGGTGCGTTGAACACCGATTCGCTCAAGGTCCTCACCCCGAACGACGGGCGCCTCGTCGTCGTATATCCGACCGTCGTCGACGGCGCCGCACGCGTCGACGTCGGTGAGGCGACAGTCAAGAACGCACTCGTCGAATCGCTCGCGATGGGAACCTCAGGCTCGTTGCGCCTCGAGGTGCCGTCGGAGAACCTGCGCACCCAGCAGAAGCAAGCGGTGATGGCCGTCGGCGTGCTCGTGCTTCTGTCCATCACGGCAGGCACCGTCGTCGCCGTGGTCACTGCGCGTCGGCTGGCCGATCCGCTGCAGGATGTGGCCGACCGGGCGGCGCGCCTCGCCGAAGGTGACTTCCGGCCGGATCCTCGTCGGCACGACATCCCCGAACTCGACCGCGTGTCCGACGTGCTCGACGCGGCAACGGTGGAGATTTCGGTGCGGCTGCAACGAGAGCGCGCGCTGGTCGCGGACGTCTCGCATCAACTGCGCAGTCGACTGACTGCCGTGCGGTTGCGCCTGGACGAGTTGTCCGTTCACGAAGATCCTGACGTCGTGAACGAGGCCGAGGAAGCCATGGCGCAAGTAGACAGGCTCACCGACGGAATCGACGACCTGATTCGCTCGTCGCGCACCAGCGGGTCGTCGGCGAGTCTGGTGTCGGTGGTCGGCGAGCTGGAACAGGTGACCCGCGACTGGCAGGCTCAGTTCGACGGGGAGGGGCGCAGGCTCCGCTTACGCGGCGACCGCACAGTGATGGCTGCGACCACAGGTTCGCGTCTGCGTGAAGCTGTTTCCGTTCTGGTCGACAATTCGTTCGAACACGGTGAAGGCACGTGCACGGTGTCTGTCCGATTGATCGACGGTACCGGTCGCAGTTCGTCTCGTCGTGACTCGATGGTGTGCGTCGAGGTCACCGACGAGGGCTCCGGCGTGGAGAACGATCTTGCACCGCACATCTTCGACAGAGGATTTTCGGGGGCCGGGTCCACCGGCGTCGGGTTGGCGCTCGCACGTGCACTGATCGAAGCCGACGGGGGCCGACTGGAACTGCAGAGGCGTAAGCCTGCCTTGTTCGCCGTCTTCTTGCCGGTGGCCAACACTGCTCCGCCCGCGGACGTCGTTCCGCACCGCGAGCCGCGCTGACCGAAAGGCTCGCGCAGACGGAAAACTCAGGAGTGCCCGAGTTCCTCTTCGGCGTCAGGAATGACCGGGTCAGGCGCCGTGGTTTCGGATAATCCCGTGGTGTCGGATAGTTCGAGCGGTTCCGGATTCTCGTCGGGAAACACGAACTTGCGGAAGGCCCAGAATCGGAACGCCATCTGCAGCAGGTTGCCGATGACGTACGCACTGATGAAGTCGGCGATGTTCTCCGTCGCCAAGCTGACTTCGGGTACGCGCAGGTTGAAGACGTAACTGGAGATGTACAGCGGGATGAAGCTGATGACGACGCCGATGGCGCTGATGATGAAGAACAGGGCAGCCTCGTGCGCTGGTTCACGGCCACCACGGTTCTTGAACGACCACTCGCGGTTGAGAATGTACGACGCGATCACCGCGACGACGCCGGCGATGATCTTGGCCGTGATCGGCTTGGATTCGAGGATCGACAGCTTGAGTGTGTAGAAGATGCCGGAGTCGATCAGGAAGGTCGTTCCGCCGACGATCGCGAATTTGATCAGCTCGCTGTGACGCAGAGCGATGTCACGAAACGGTTGGGGTATGCGGGCAATGACCCCGTCGACAAATGGCACAACAGATGAGTTTACGAAACGAAACCGCGTTACCACCAATTTGCCGCGGATTCATCAGCAGAATCACAGATTGGGAACGCTGAATGAACGGGCGAACGCGGCACATGACAACATAGAGAGCCGTGACCGGCAACAACGATCCCGCGCAGATCCCCGCCCGCCCGACCACCCCTCGACCGGCAAAAGCATCCATGCCCGTCGTCACCATGATCGGTGGCGGACAGTTGGCCAGGATGACTCACCAGGCGGCGGTGGCCCTGGGCCAGACGCTCCGAGTGCTCTCCGGGACTGCGGACGAGCCGGCAGCTCAGGTCAGCCCCGACGTCGTGCTCGGCAGTCACACCGACCTCGACGCTCTTCGCCGCGCAGCGGTCGGTTCCAACGCGTTGACGTTCGACCACGAGCACGTGCCGACCGAACATCTCGAGGTTCTTGTTGCCGAAGGCGTGAACGTTCAGCCTCCGCCGCACGCCCTGATCTTCGCTCAGGACAAACTGCTGATGCGTCGCAAACTTGCCGAACTGGGCGCACCCGTACCCGCGTACGCCGAAGTGACGTGGGCAGAAGACGTCGTGCGTTTCGGTGCCGAACACGGTTGGCCGCTTGTCATCAAGGCAACACGCGGAGGCTACGACGGCCGGGGCGTCTGGATCACCGACGATCAGGACGAAGCAGAAGCCATTGTCACCGAGCAGCTGAACAAGGGTGTTCCACTGATCGTCGAGGAAATGGTCTCGATGCGTCGGGAACTGTCCGCCATGGTTGCGCGGTCACCGTTCGGGCAGGGTGCTACGTGGCCGGTCGTCGAGACCGTTCAGCGCAACGGCCAGTGCGCCGTCGTGATCGCACCTGCCCCCGAGCTTTCGAGTGCCGTTGCCGAGGAAGCCGAGCAATTGGCGCTGCGGATCGCGTCCGAACTCGGCGTCGTCGGCTCGATGGCCGTCGAACTCTTCGAGACGACGGACGGCACTCTCGTGGTCAACGAGTTGGCGATGCGCCCGCACAATTCCGGTCACTGGACGATGGACGGCGCCCGCACCTCTCAGTTCGAACAACATCTGCGCGCGGTTCTCGACTACCCGCTCGGAGACACCTCGCCGATCGCTCCTGTCACCGTGATGGCGAACGTTCTGGGTGCACCGGAAGCGCCCGAGATGACGATGGACGAGCGTGTCCATCACCTGTTCGCTCGGATGCCCGACGCGAAGATCCACCTGTACGGCAAGGGTGAGCGCAAGGACCGCAAGATCGGGCACGTCAACATCGTGGGCGGCGCCGGATCCATCGACGATCCGAATTACGTTGCCGCAGTTCGGGAACGCGCCGAGCGGGCAGCACATTGGCTTTCGTACGCAGTTTGGACCGACGGATGGGATGTACACGGTGAGTGAGAGCGCGCAGGTCGGCCTGATCATGGGCAGCGATTCGGATTGGCCGACCATGGAAGCGGCAGCCGAAGCGTTGGCCGAATTCGGTATCCGCTTCGAGGTCGGAGTCGTCTCGGCGCACCGTACGCCTCAGCGGATGCTCGACTACGCCAAGGACGCCGCCGGCCGCGGAATCAAGGTCATCATCGCCGGTGCCGGTGGCGCCGCACACCTTCCGGGCATGGTTGCCTCGGCAACGCCGCTGCCCGTCATCGGAGTTCCGGTGCCGCTCAAGTACCTCGACGGTATGGATTCGCTGCTCTCGATCGTCCAGATGCCGGCCGGTGTCCCGGTGGCAACAGTGTCGATCGGCGGGGCTCGCAACGCCGGTCTGCTGGCCGCTCGGATTCTCGGCGCTTCCGATCCCGCACTGCAGCAGCGGATGGTGGCATTCCAGGAGAGCCTCGAGTCGATGGTGCTCGACAAGGACAAGGCGCTTCGCGAGAAACTGCTGGGCTGATCTTCTCGTGTGTGCACGACGCGGGCTGCCGCTGATCCGAGCGAGCCGGGGCAGCGCGCAGTCCGCATTCGTCACTCGCGTCGCCCTGTTCTACGCCGGGCTTCTCGGCGCGGACATCAGCTTCGACGACGAGTCCGGGATCTTTGTCGCTTCCGGGCTACGCGGCGGGTTCGCCAGAGGCGGAACAACTCTCGGTGGTGTGTATCTCACGCGGAGAAACACGACTCGATCCGTCCTTCGTCACGAAGCTGTCCACGCAGACCAATGGGCCAGGTACGGAATCGTATTCGGGCTGCTCTACCTGCGTGAGGAGCTGCGTCATCGCGGGCCGCGGAACCGATTCGAGATCGAGGCCGGACTCGAAGACGGCGGCTACCGCACCTGAGCAAAGCTACTGTTGGCGTCATGGCTCGTTTTCCGACTAGTGAACGCTTCGTCCGCTGGAGCGCGGATCATGCTCGCGGTGTGGACATCTGCATCGCGACGGTTGCCGCACTGTTCAGTGTCGTCGTTGCGGTCGAGGCGAGTCCGCTGGCGGTGTTCATCTCGCTGGGCATGACGGTTCCGCTGGTGTGGCGGCGCTCGCGCCCGGAACTCTCCGGCATGGTGATCGCCGGGTTCTCGGTACTGCACGTGATCTTCATCGGCAATACGCTGCTGGCGTCCGCCGTCGTTGTTCCCATCTCCCTGTACGCGCTGGCCGCCTACGGCGCACGATGGAGTTCACTCACCGGTCTGCTGCTCGCGTTGCTCGGCTCGATTGCCGGGACTGTTCGATACTTCGGCTACGACGGAATCCCGGTGTCTTCGCAGGTCATGCAGTCCGTGGCCGTCATGATCTTCATGCTCGCGGTCTGGGCGTTCGGTGATCTGCGTCGAGTCCGCACCAAACAACTGGAAGGCCTGACCGAGCGCGCACGGTTGCTCGAACTCGAGCGTGCGCAGGAAGCGGAAATCGCGACGATCAGCGAGCGCTCGAGGATAGCGCGCGAGATGCACGACATCGTCGCGCATTCGTTGACCGTTGTCATCGCCCAAGCCGACGGCGGACGCTACAGTGCGGCGAAGGACCCGCAGGCTGCCGTTCAGGCGCTCGAAACCATTGCCTCCACGGGCCGCCAGGCGCTGACCGACATGCGCTCGCTTCTGTCGGTTCTGCGCGAGGACACGCCCCGTGACTTCTCGGTGATCCCGGGTGCGGGCGACATCGACAGTCTGTTCCACGAGTTGCGCAGCAGTGGGCTCGACATCGCCGTCAGCGTGACCGGCGAACCACGCGAACTCTCTGCGGGTGCGGGGTTGACGGCGTATCGCATCGTCCAGGAATCACTGACGAACGTTCTCAAACATGCCGGACCAGGAGCACAGGCGAGCGTCGAGATGACGTGGGCTGAAACCGAACTCGTTCTCGGCATTACCGACGACGGACGAGGTGGCAGCGCAGCGTTGGTCGAATCGTCACCAGGCGGGCAGGGGCTGATCGGAATGGCCGAGCGCGCCAAACTGCACGGAGGCAAAGTTACCGCCGGACCGAAATCTGGCGGCGGATACAGTGTCCGGGCTGTCCTGCCCTACGAACGAACGTCTGGGTAGGTCTTGAAACGTCTGCAGGTCTTAAGGTGAGTGGCATGGACGAACACGTGGCTCCGATTGCAGTGGCACTGATCGACGATCAGCAGCTGGTCCGCGCAGGTTTTCGAATGGTCATCGACTCGCAGCCGGATCTGTCCGTAGTGGTCGAGGCTTCGGACGGTCAGCAGGCACTGACCGAATTGGCCGCCCGTCATGTCGACGTCGTCCTGATGGATGTCCAGATGCCGAAGATGGACGGCATCGAGGCGACCCGTCGGCTCCTGGCCGATCCCGATGCACCGAAGGTCGTGGTGCTCACCACCTTCGACAACGACGAGTACGTGATGTCGGCAATCAGGGCGGGCGCCAGCGGATTCCTGCTCAAGGACGTGCCACCGGAGCAGTTGCTCGACGCCATCCGCACCGTGCACCGCGGGGACGCGGTGATCGAGGCCCGGGCCACCCGGCGACTTCTTCAGCACGTCGGGCCGCTCCTGGAAGGTTCGGCGCCCGAAGCGCAGTTGCCCGAAGAGTTGACCCCCCGCGAGGTCGAGGTGCTCGAGGCCATGGCGTACGGGCTGTCGAATTCGGAGATCGCCGCCAAATTCCACGTCTCCGAAACGACTGTGAAAACCCATGTCGGACGGGTTCTTTCGAAGACGCATTCACGTGATCGTGTGCAGGCAGTCGTCTTCGCTTTCCAGATCGGCTTGGTCAAGCGCGCCGACCTCCTCGGTACCGAGGGCTGACGAGCAGTCGTGTCCAGTCCTACCCCGGGATGACACCGGGGTTTCGAAGATCGCCCCGCGCTCCGACGCGGAGACCACTTGCGCTGCAATAACGTCGATTCCGTCATAGCGAGAAGCTTTACGGAGGGCAAAAGAATGCATGCGCACACCACGACGGAACCAGCCGAAGTGCCGGCGATCACCGCGCGCGGTGTCACCAAGGTGTACGGCACCGGTGAGACCACGGTTCACGCGCTCGGCGGCGTCGACGTGGACTTCGGCCGTGAGCGGTTCACCGCGATCATGGGCCCGTCCGGCTCCGGAAAATCGACGCTCATGCACTGCCTGGCCGGACTCGACACGGTCTCGGGCGGGCAGGTTTTCCTGGGCGACACCGAGGTCACGAAACTCGGCGACACGGAACTCACCGAACTGCGACGCGAGCGAATCGGGTTCGTCTTCCAAGCGTTCAACCTGCTTCCGGTGCTCACTGCTCGGGAGAACATGCTGCTGCCGATGAAGTTGGCAGGCAGTGAACCGTCGCCCGAGTGGATGGACGAGGTGATCGGCAAGCTAGGGCTGTCCCAGCGCCTCGATCACCTTCCGCACGAGTTGTCCGGTGGTCAACAGCAGCGTGTTGCTGTCGCCCGCGCACTCCTGCCGCAGCCCGACGTGATCTTTGCCGACGAACCCACCGGAAACCTGGATTCCCGTTCCGGGACAGAGGTTCTGGGACTCTTGCGCACCAGCGTCCGGGAGACCGGTCAGACGGTCGTCATGGTGACACACGATCCGGTGGCGGCGTCGTATGCGGACCGAGTCGTGTTGATTGCGGACGGGCGCATCGCCGGAGAGATCGACCATCCCACCGTCGATTCGGTGATCGGTGCCATGCGCGCCCTCGGGGCCGACGACTTGGCCGATGTTCCTGCGGCTTCGGGCGCACTGCGATGAAGGGTCTGGCCTTTGCCCAGGCGCGGGCGCATGCCGGGCGCTATGTGGCGTCGATACTCGCCGTGGTGATCGCAGTCGGATACATCGTCGCGACTTTGACATTGAGCTCGACGGTTGATGCGAGTGTGAGTAAATCACTTGCGACGCAATATGAAACCACCGATGTTGTCGCCTCCGGTCCAGGAGTGACAGAAGCAGTGCTGAGCGCAGTGCCGGGCGTCTCAGCGGTCGCCGACGACGTGTCGACGTATGTTCGTGTCGATTCCGAGGCAAAGGGCGCGTCCTACGGGGATGCGCTCTCGATCGCCGACAATCCCGAATTGCGTTGGGAGAAGGTGTCGGAGGGGTCGCTTCCCACCGGCCTCGGGCAGGTGTTGGTGAGTGCGGACTCCGGGATACCGATGGGTGCCCGAATCACTGTCACGGCGCGGTATTCGACGGAAGGTGCCGCGGCACCCACCGCACAGGTGGTCGGCCTGGTCGATCTCTCCGGTTCGGCGCAACGTCTGGGCGGGATCAAGATATTCACCACTGCCGAGCAGGTGAGCGCGTGGGCCGGCGACAGTGCCGAACGTGAGTTCCGTGTTGCCGGTGACGGTTCACGCTCGCAGCAGCAACTCGTGGATTCGATCTCGAGCGCGTTGCCTTCGGGCTCCACGGTGCTGACCGGAGAAGAAGCCACGGACAACGCCGCAGCGGAATACATGGGCGGCACCAAGATCCTCAGTACGGTCTTGCTCGCCTTCGGCGCCATCGCCGTAGTCGTTGCCGCGCTGGTGATCGCCAATACGTTTGCCGTTTTGCTCGCCGCGCGCACTCAGGAACTCGCGTTGCTGCGATGCGTCGGCGCCACGGCCAAGCAGGTTCGCCGGAGCATTCGCAGTGAAGCCGCGGCGGTCGGCGTGATCGCCTCGGTGATCGGCGTCGGACTCGGTGTCGGACTTGCCTGGGCGATCGGTCGCGTAGCAACGGCCGCGGATGTGCCGGTTCCACTTTCGTCACTGAGCGTCACCCCGGTGACCGTCGTGGTCGGCCTTGCTGTCGGCATCGTGATGACGATGCTCGCTGCATCTGCGCCCGGACGGGCGGCAACGAAGTTGTCCCCGTTGGCGGCACTGCAGCCGATGGAATCCAAGCCCGAGAGCGTTCAGGTGTCGGTGGTGCGCCGGGTTCTCGGCGTCGTGATCCTGCTCGCGGGCATCGCGATGACGGTCCTGGGAGTGACGAATCAGCAGGTGCCGGCCGCAACCGCCGGTGGGCTGTTCTCGTTCCTGGGAATCGCAGCCCTGTCCGGTCGAATTGTGCCTGCACTGATCAATGCCGCCGGCGGCGTGTTGGCGAGACTGATCGGTCCGGTGGGAAGCCTGGCAGCAGGCAACGCCGGGAGAAACCCACGCCGGACCTCGGCGACAGCCACGGCTCTGTTGATCGGAGTCGCATTGACGAGCACGCTCGTCGTGGGAATCGCGACGGTCAAGGAAGCTGCACCTGCAGCAATGGACAGCCAATTTCCGGTCGACGTGATGGTGAGCAGCTCCGGCTCCGCGCCCCTGCCCGCCGGTTTGGGGACTGACATTGCGGCCGTCAACGGAGTCGGCGCGGTGAGCGGTCTGGACAAGGCCGAACTGACGATCGACGGGCGCGGCTCGCTGGCCGGATTCGGCGTCGACGCTGCTCGGGTGAAAGATGTTCTGCGTACCGAGATCTCGGTACCCACTGCCGGTCAGCTCGTGCTCTCGCCCGCTGATCTGTCCGAGTACAAACTCTCGGCGGGCGATACGGCCACGGTGAGAGGGGATCGCGGCGCCGTCAACGTCAGCGTGATCGAAGGCGTGAAAGGTCAACCAGCGCTGCTGGATCGAGGAGATCTGGGTGCAGCGGCCACTGCACCGACCACCGATTCGTACTGGGTCAGGTTGAATACGGATACTGACGAACAGGCGCTCGCCGCCACCGACCGCATCACCGACCTCGCACGCCAGGAAGCCCCGGGCAGCGATGTTCAGGGAATGACCGAGATGCGTTCAGCCCTCGATTCGATCCTCGACACCATGCTCATGGTGGTTGCCGGATTGCTGTCGGTAGCGGTGCTGATCGCCTTGATCGGCGTCGGAAACACGATGGCGCTGTCCGTACTCGAACGGCGCCGCGAATCCGGACTGCTCCGCGCACTCGGATTGACCAAGAAGGGAATTCGAGCCATGTTGATCTGGGAAGCACTGCTGGTGGCAGGAGTTGCATCGGTGATCGGAGTGTTGTTCGGGATGGTGTTCGGCGTAGCGGGTACCGCATCGGTGTTCGGGATCGAGGACGTTGCCCTCAGCGCAGTGCCGTGGGTGCAGTTGGTGGCCATCGTGTTGATCGGCGGAATCTGCGGTGTGATCGCGTCACTGCTCCCCGCTCGGCGGGCGGGACTGGTGTCACCGGTGACAGCTCTCGCGAGCTAGCGCTCAGAACTGCTTTGTGACCTTCTCGGTGCCCACTCGGCGCGCGGTAGCTTCCGTGTCCGGGTGGGCCACCTGCACGAGTGAGGCGCCTGCGGCGAGGACGGCCAGAAGCCCGTCGATCAAGTCGTCTGCCGTGTCCCACGTCCGGCTGGAGAGGACACGATCCGTCGACGCCAATTCGATGTTCTTCGCCGATACACGAGCCGCGTCGATCGTGTCCACTACGGACCGGCCTTCCAACGCCGAACCGGCTCCGGCGCTGCGGAACTGATCGCCGTGGACGCGAATGGACGTTGCGTAATCGGCGACGCCGAGCGGAAGATCGCTCAATCCCTTGCCGAACGCGTCGAGTGAGAGTGCGGCTACTTCGGGTACGTCCGCAACGTCGTCCAGGCGGTCGGCGGTGACAAAAGCCAGTTCGGCGTCGGCGTCGGGGGAGAGGACTACCTCACCGCCTGCCCACCACACACCCAGCAAGACGGCGACGCTCTGCCAGTGTGCGGGCAGCAGCACGGCGACCTTGCCGCCGGGCTCGAGGGCGAACTCGTCCCGAACCATGTTCGCGGTCTTGGCCGCCCAGTTGGCCAGCGTGCTCGCAGACAATTCGATGCGCTCGCCGGTGGCATCGTCGTAGTACGTCACGCGAGGGCCGGCCGGGTCGGCAGTCAAGATCGGTCCGAGGAGGGCGTCGGTCAGGTTGTCTACAGGCGAAGGCACGTCATCAGCTTACGCAGCCGTTCAGTTAACACAGCGGGGACCGTTGGAGGCCGCATCGATCGGGGGACCGGGCGGTGCGGGGGTGGGACTGGTCTCGGTGGTGCTCGCCGATTCAGTCGTGGTCGCTGCGCCTTCGGACGGAGATACCGCGTCCGCGGACTGCGGCCCGGAGTAGTCCTCGGCAATGACGACTCGAACCTTGCCCGAGGACAACGACGAATCCGCCTTGACCGTCAGGCCCCCGAGTGCCTCGGCCACCGCGAGTGCAGCGTCGTCGTCCGCGGACTTTGCGAACACCGTCGATTCGGAGACATCGGCGCCGGTGTTGTTGCCGACCTGACCCTGTTTGTACCCGAGGGCACTCAACGCCTCGGAAACTCCGCTGGCCAACCCTGCGATGTCACTGGCGTTCGCGACGTCGACGGTGATCGAGGACGCATTCACGGTGGTCGGTGCCTCCGAGGTCTCCTCCGAGTCCTCGCTGTCGGCGCCGACCAGTCCGGCGATGTATTTCTTGACGGCCTTGGGATCGACCTTGACGATGGACTCGCCGTAATCGGTCATGCCGTTGATGTCGAGAACGGGAATGGTCTCGAATTGCACCTTTCCGCCGGCCAGATTCTGCAACTGCTTGGCGAATTCGATGATGTCCCAGTCGTCGTCGATGACGACGGAACGCTGAACGGCCGAGGTCAACTGACTGAGTTTTCCGGGATCGCTCAGCGTTTTCGCGCTGAGTACCTTGCTGACGAGAGAAGCCATGAACACCTGCTGGCGCACGATCCGGTCCAGGTCGCCGCGAGGAAGGTCGTGTCGTTGTCGCACGAAGCTCAGCGCGTCGGCGCCGTCGAGTGTCTGTTTCCCGGCTGCGAAGTTGGCTCCGGACATCGGTTCGTCGACCGGCGCATTGAGACAGACGTCGACTCCACCCACGGCGTTGGTCAGCAGGACGAATCCGAGTAGACCGACTTCGGCGTAGTGATCGACGGTGATGCCGGTCAGATTCGCCACGGCTCCGATGAGCGCGGTTCGGCCGGCTTCCGTCGACTTCTTGTCTGCTTCGGTGTCGGACGACCCGTTGTTGACCAACTTCAGTCGCTCGGTTTCCTTGGTGGCACCGAACGCGGCGTTGATCTTCGACATACCGATACCGGGGACGTTGACGTATGCATCGCGGGGAATCGAGATCGCGGTTGCAGAACTTCCGTCGTTGGGGACGCGGATCAAGATGATGGTGTCGGTGTTGGAGGCGACTTCCTCGCCGGCGCGCAACGAGTCGAGCTCGCTTTGCGAGAGCGGGTTGCCGTGTGCGTCGGTGCGACTGTCGGTACCCACCATCAAGATGTCGATGGCTCCGTCCTTGCCCCCACCGAGGCCGAGGCCGCTGGCAGTGGCCAGGCTGTTTCTCAACGAGTCCACACCCCGCCACGCGAACCCGGTGACCAGCAGTACGAGCACGGAGAGCACCGCGACCGCTATGCGAGCCGGGCTCGTCTTGGTCCGAATCGGCGCAGGTCGTGGACGCGCGCGGCGCTGCGGTTGCTGGTGGGACACTCCTTCAGGTTACTGGTCCGATGCTCGGCCGCGGGTACCTCGGCGCGGCGTGCCAGACTCAACCATGTGACGAATATCCTGCTCACCGGCGCCCGAGGGCAGCTCGGAACACGTATCGATGCTCTCGCAACGTCGGCGGGTCACACTGTGACGGCCGTCGGTTCCCGCGAGCTCGACATCACCGACAGCCGCGCGGTCGACGAGTTCGTCTCGCCTGATTCGGTGGTGATCAACTGCGCTGCGTACACGGCAGTCGATGCTGCCGAGACAGACCAGGAGGCAGCGAGGGCGGTCAACGAGATCGGACCGCTGAATCTCGCGCGAGCGTGTGCGCGTGCCGGTTCGCGGTTGATCCACGTCTCGACGGACTACGTATTTCCTGGCGACGCGAGCACGCCCTACGACGTCGATGCCCCGACCGGTCCCGCGACGGTCTACGGCCGAACCAAACTGGACGGCGAGATCGCTGTTCGAGATTCGGGGGCCGACGTGGCCGTCGTGCGTACCGCGTGGGTGTATTCGGGTGTCGGTACCGATTTTGTCGCCACGATGCGAAGGCTCGAAGCCGAACGAGAATTCGTGAACGTCGTGGACGACCAGATCGGGTCACCCACGTACAGCGTCGATCTGGCCGGCGGCATCGTCGAACTCGCGCTGCGGGACTTCACGGGTGCGTCGACATTCCACGTGACCAACAGCGGGCAAGCCAGTTGGTACGAGTTGGCGCGAGCTGTGTTCGAGGAGATCGGCGCGGACCCGGCACGGGTGCGCCCGTGCAATAGCGCGGAGTTCGTACGCCCCGCCCCGCGCCCGGCATATTCGGTCTTGTCCGAGCGCGCATGGGTTACCGCGGGAATGACGCCGTTGCGTCCGTGGCGAGAGGCTCTGCACGCCGCTCTGGCGTGAGCATTGTTCGGGGCAGTGGCCGCGGACGGCTAGGCTGACCGGCGTGAGTCCCAAGCTGGCCGTGGTAACGGTGACCTACTCGCCAGGCGAGCATCTCGAGAATTTCTTGAGCACGCTCGCTGTGGCGACGACAGAAAAACCCCAGGTCATCATGGCCGACAATGGGTCGACCGATGGTGCCCCCGAGGCCGCTGATGCCAAGTACGAGCATGTCCGTCTGCTTCGTACCGGTGGAAACATCGGGTACGGGGGAGCGATAAATCGGGCTGTCGCGGAGATCGATTCGTCGATCGAATTCGTCGTGATTTCCAACCCGGACGTCCAATGGGCACCCGGTTCACTCGACGAATTGGTGGCTGCGGCAAATCGGTGGCCAAGGGCCGGTGCACTGGGGCCGAAGGTCCTCGAACCGGACGGCAGTGTCTATCCGTCGGCGCGAACGGTGCCCGACATCACCTCGGGCGTCGGGCACGCGTTGCTCGGTACGGTATGGCCGAAGAACCCGTGGACTGCTCGTTACCGTCAGGAGAACGAGGCCGTCACCGAGCGTGCCGTGGGCTGGCTTTCCGGGTCGTGCCTGTTGGTACGACGCGACGCCTTCGACACCATCTCCGGTTTCGACTCTCGTTACTTCATGTACATGGAGGACGTCGACTTCGGTGACCGCCTCGGAAAAGCCGGGTGGCTCAACGTATTCGTCCCCTCGGCTGTCGTCACGCATGCCAAAGGCCATGCGGCAGGACGTCATCCGGAACTGATGTTGCCCGCCCATCATCGCAGTGCGTACCAGTTCCAGGCTGATCGCCATCCGCACTGGTGGCAGGCTCCGTTGCGACTTGCCCTGCGCGGTGGCCTCGCTGTGCGATCCAAGATCGCCGTAGCTTCAGCAGTCCGCGAGCGCGCTCGCACCGACAACTCGACCGACAACCCAACAGTTTCGAACCACGGGGGAAAATGATGTCCGATCAGAATCCGACCGACGCCGTAATCCTGGTAGGCGGCAAGGGCACTCGGCTGCGTCCGCTGACGTTGTCGGCACCCAAGCCGATGCTTCCGACCGCCGGCCTGCCGTTCCTGACACATCTGCTCGCCCGGATCGAGGCAGCCGGTATCAAGCACGTTGTGCTCGGAACGTCTTTCAAGGCAGAGGTATTCGAGGACTACTTCGGCGACGGCTCCAAGATGGGGCTCGAGATCGAATACGTCTTCGAGACCGAACCACTGGGCACCGGTGGCGGAATCCGCAACGTGCTCCCGAAGTTGCGTGGCGACAACGTCATGGTGTTCAACGGTGACGTGCTCGGCGGCACCGATCTCAACGGCATTCTCGAGACCCACGAGAAGACGGATGCCGACGTGACCCTGCACCTGGTTCGCGTGGGTGACCCGCGTGCATTCGGTTGTGTTCCGACCGACGAAGACGGACGGGTCTCGGCCTTCCTGGAGAAGACGCAGGATCCGCCGACGGATCAGATCAACGCCGGTTGCTACGTGTTCAAGCGCGAGATCATCGAGCAGATCCCCGAAGGACGCCCGGTGTCGGTGGAGCGTGAGGTCTTCCCGAACCTCCTCGCCGAGGGCAAGCGCGTGTTCGGTCACGTCGACTCGTCGTACTGGCGGGACATGGGCACCCCCGAGGACTTCGTTCGTGGTTCCGCCGACCTGGTGCGGGGCATCGCTCCTTCGCCCGCTCTCGAAGGTCCGCGCGGTGAGTCCCTCGTTCACCCTGGAGCCGGAATCGCGCCGGGTGCCGTCCTGATCGGCGGCACGGTCGTCGGTCGAGGAGCCGAAGTCGGCGCAGGTGCGCGCCTCGACGGTGCAATTCTCTTCGACGGCGCAGTTGTGGAAGCCGGCGCGGTGGTCGAACGATCGATCCTCGGATTCGGCGTCCGTATCGGGCCCCGAGCACTGGTTCGCGACGCCGTCATCGGAGACGGCGCGGACATCGGTGCGCGGTGTGAATTGTTGCGCGGCGCACGCGTGTGGCCGGGCGTGACGTTGCCGGACGGTGGCGTGCGCTTCAGCACAGATGTGTGATCGTTAGCTGACCTACTGGAATACTGGTGGGTATGACTTCTCCTCCGAGCCGTTACGTTGCCCTCGGTGACTCGTTCACCGAGGGCGTCGGCGACGCCGACGAACGATTCCCCAACGGTCTGCGCGGGTGGGCAGACCGAGTGGCCGAGCAGCTGGCGGTGAACAATCCCGAGTTCCGCTACGCCAACCTGGCGATTCGTGGTCGCCTACTCGGACCGATCATCGACGAGCAGTTGGAACCCGCCCTGGCGCTGAAGCCCGATCTGGTGACCATCTACGCCGGCGGAAACGACATGATGCGTCCCAAGCTCGACATCGATGCAGTCGTCGCCCGCTACGATTCGGCAATCGGCCGGCTCACTGAATCCGGCGCCCGGGTTCTGATGTTCACCGCGTACGACACCGGATGGTCCGCCTTCTTCGGCAAGCTCCGCGGACGTCTGGCGATCTACAACGAGCTCGTTCGTGAGGTGGCGGACCGCCATGGTGCGACCCTCGTCGACTTCTGGCGATTCTCCGAATATCAGGACCTTCGGATGTGGGACTGGGATCGACTGCACATGTCGCCCGCCGGGCACGAGAACATGGCGACGCGTGTGCTCGACGTGCTCGGTGTCGAACACGGATTGATCCCGCCCGATCTGGGACCGGCGCCGGTTCTCACGAAAGCCGAAACTCGTCGCGAGGATCGTCAATGGGCACGAGAGTTCTTGGTGCCGTGGGTAGCTCGGCGAGTGAAGGGAACGTCCTCGGGTGACGGCGTAAGCGCCAAGCAACCCGAACTGTCCCCGATTCAGTCCTGATTCTTGCGTTGATGTGCGAGCGCGACCAGGTGGTCGATGGTCTCGCGTTCGGCAGTCGGCGGGAGCGCGTCCACCGGCCACCATCGCAGGTCGGTGGACTCTGCGCTCCGGACGATATGCGAATTATCCGGTGCCACAACGAGAAACCGTAGATCGAGATGTCTGGTCGGGACTCCGAGTGAGCACGTGATCGGATGTGTGTGGGCGGAGAGTAAGTCCGCGTCTATCCGGACGTCGTGAATTCCGGACTCCTCACGAGCCTCCCGCAATGCTGCATCGACCACCGTCTCGTCGTCGGGTTCGCAGTGGCCGCCGAGCTGAATCCACCTGCCCACCTTGGGATGCAGCGTCAGCAGGACGTGGCAGCCACTCTCGTCGAGAACCAGAGACGACGCTGTGATGTGTCCCGGTGCGTGGCGACGAAGGCAGCCGTCCGGAGCCGAATCGAGGAACGCGAGCATCGTGTGCCGCAGTGACTCGTCCGCTTCGGAGGGCGTCACCCAGCCCTCCAGGACGCCCTTGGCCGAGGCGTGCAGTGATTCGGCTGACATGACCTACATCTCCACCAACGCGTCCCCGGGGGCGGAGACGGTGCGCGGAGTCAGTGGTTCGAGTGGGTGCCCGATTGCGACCGCGCCGAGTGGCTGCCAATCGGCCGGGAGATCGAGGTGTCGACGCACCAGGTCGGCGGCGAAGATCGTCGAGCCGATCCAGCAGCTTCCCACACCGCGTGTGGCCAGCGAGACCAGCAGTCCCTGCACGGCCGCTCCGGCGGCGACCGTGAACATCGTGGACTCCGCGGCGGTACGTCGGGGGTCCGGGTAACTGTGTGCGCCGTCGGGTACGCAGAAGGGAATGACAACCTCGGGGGCGTCGAACAGGATGTTTCCGCGTGCAATCCGCGCGTCGACGGATTCGTCGCTGCGACCGTCGGCGCGAAGATCGGCGGCCCACTGCTCACGCATCTTCTCGAGGAGAGCAGTTCGGACGGACTCGGTACGCAGCCACACGAATCGCACCGGCCTCGTGTGGTGCGGTGCGGGCGCGGTGAGTGCCTCGGCGATCGAGTTGCGAATGATCTCCGCGTCGACGGGGTCGCTTGCGAACTGTCGGACCGATCGACGCAACAGCAGCGCCTGGCCGCGGCCCATCGCCGTAGCCTCCTCGGTGCCCAGCCAGAACAGATCATCCGGGCCGCGGCGAATCAGATCCTGGCCACTCGAACCGTCGTCCTCGAATCGGAGTCCTCGCACGACGGCGACGGGAACGCCGCCGAGTTTGCCCTTGACCAGATCGCCCGCAGCGGCGATCTCGTCGGCGATCGCGATCTCGGTGACGATCAGATCGTTGCCCTGACTGTCCTGTGCTCCGAGGTAGCCGTGCAGGACCGGAATGCCGGAGGAACCGATTGCGGCGTCGGTCTGTCCGTTGCGCCACGCACGACCCATCGTGTCGGTCACGACGACGGCGACGGACTTGCCCGTGCTCTCGAGAATCCGGGCGCGCAGGCCCGCAGCGCTCGCATCCGGATCCACGGGGAGCAGAGCCAGTTCGGCACCGTCGACGTTGGAGCCGTCGATGCCGGATGCGGCCTGCACGATGCCGAGTTTGTTCTCGGTGATCAGAGTGCGGCCCTTGCGTGCCACGACGCGGACGGCCTCCTGATCCACCAGGAGGCGTCGTGCTGCGTCGCGCTCCTCCGGATCGGTGGGCGAGGAAACGATGCGCCCCTCGACTTTGGAGAACACCTTGCTCGTGACGACAACGACGTCGCCACTCTCGATCCACGGCGTCGCGTCGACGACGGCGGCGGCCAGATCGTCTCCCGGCCGGAATTCGGGAAGTCCGAGCACGGGAATGACTTCGATTGCGGCACCGGGGGAGTGATCGCCGGGAGAGTGATTTCCGTCGCGGCTTGCTTCGGTTCCGGGTTCGGTCACAGTTCGACTCCGGCGATCTCGAAAGCCGTTCGAACCATTTTTGCGGTCTCTTCGGGGGACGTCATCAAAAGTGGGATGCTTCGCACGTCCACCCCGTCGATGTCGGCCGTGTCACCTTCGTCGACGAGCCAGCCGTCGAGAATGCCGTTGATCGAGCGAGCTCCGTAGTGACGACCGATCGCCTCGGAAGTCGTCTCGACCCCGATCACTTCGAGGCACTCGTCAGCCATGCCGCGCAACGGTTTTCCGCCGATGACGGGGGAGAGGCCGACAACCTTGGCGGCGGTGGTGCGCAGGGCTCCGCGAATGCCCGGCACCGCGAGGATCGCGCCGACGCTCACGACGGGATTGGAGGGTGCGATCAGCACGATGTCGGCACCGTCGATTGCCTCGACCACCCCTGGCGCGGGCTTGGCCTGCTCGGCGCCGACGTGAGCGAAGCTGTGAGTTTCCACCTGTGCCCTGTGGCGTACCCACCACTCCTGGAAATGAATCGCCTTCTGCTCACCGTCTTCCGGATCGGTGATCACGACGTGTGTTTCGCTGCGGTCGTCGCTGACGGGAAGCAATGCGACACCGGGATTCCAGCGATTGCACAACGCTTCGGTGATCGCGGACAACGGATATCCCGTGCGGAGCATCTGGCTGCGAATCAAATGCGTTGCGATATCGCGATCTCCGAGGCCGAACCAATCCGGCTTCGCTCCGTATGCCGCGAGTTCTTCTTTCGCATTCCAGGTTTCACCGGCGTGCCCCCACCCGCGTTCGGTATCGATGCCACCGCCGAGTGTGTACATACAAGTGTCCAGATCGGGGCAGATGCGCAGACCGTGCATCCAGACGTCGTCGCCGACGTTGACGACGGCCGTGATGCGATGTGGGCCTTCGTATTTCTCGAGGGATTCACCACCGACGATTCCGAGCGCATTTTGCACACCTTGAAGGAAACGGGCCCCGCCGACGCCGCCAACCAATACAGTCACGTTCACGACAACAGAGCCTAGGCGGTCGGCGCGTCGTCGTGTCTGGCGGGCAGAAGGTCCCGTCAATTGGGGGCCGGAATACTAATGGATTCATCTCGTTTAGCTTGACCGCGACACGCTGGACGTGTGTAATCTCAAATGTGTCATTCCAACCGCTACTTGTGAGTTCACTTGCAGCGGGGCCGGTTTCGAACACAGTTTCGAACGGTCGACGGGGTGGGGTTGAAGATGGAGTGAAAATTCTGCGCTATTACAGGTGAGGAGGCGGAACGATGCCCAATGAAAATGTCGAGATCAGTTCTCTCGCAATGACAGTAAGCGACGAACCGCAGACCGATTCCCGAGCAGGCGCAGCAGAAGGTGCCTGCAGCAGTGAGTTCGACGGTATGAGTACTCGGCCAGTGCTGAGTCTCGTCACCGGCTTCGAAGAATTGTTCGACACCATCGAGGATCAGTGGCAGGAGCGTGCTCTCTGCGCGCAGACCGATCCCGAAGCGTTCTTTCCTGAAAAGGGTGGATCGACGAGGGAAGCAAAACGGATCTGCCTCGGTTGTGAAGTTCGTGACGAGTGCCTCGAGTACGCGCTCGCGAACGACGAACGGTTTGGAATCTGGGGAGGGTTGTCCGAGCGCGAGCGTCGGCGACTCAAGCGGGGGATCATCTGATCTGCTGCTGAATCGGTTCTGTCAGCGTCGGGGCTGACGGGCGGTCTTCGAAAGTCTGACCTGCAACGGGGAATTGCAGGTCAAGCAACGACTGTTTTGTTCTTCGTGTGGATTTACTTCTTCGTGTGACATCAGTTTTTTCGTCTGACGGTGCGTCAGTCCTCGTCGGGCAGTATCAGTCCTCGTCGGGCAGTGTCGGGTCGATGACCTGTGGGTCGACGCCCAGATACGTGCCGACTTGATGGACCAACACGTCGTGCACCAGATCCGTGAGTTCTTCCGGATCCTTCGCGCGCTGCTCCAACGGGCGGCGAAAGAGCACAATTCTTGCGCGAGTCGTATTTCCGTGACGGTCGATTCCGGCCGGAATGAGTCGTGACAGTGGAACCGGTCCGTCGGCGATGACCTCCGGCGGCCACGTGACGGACTCCGGATCGTGTGCGTGAATCTTCGGAACTTCGTCCACTGCGATGTCGAGTTTCGTCAACCGGTCGTGCCACGCCAGGTCGACGGGCGAGAAGGCGTCGAGCACCAGGAGATCGAACTTCTCGGCCCGGGTGCGTCTGGCCGGTACCTCCGGGGGAAGTAGCGGTCCGCGCAGGCCACGGCCGTGTCGTTCGATGGAACGAGTGGTGACCGAGCGTCGGCGGCGGGCTTGTGGCATGGCGCCCAGATTACGACAGAAGAAACTGCTCGGTGTGTCCGAGTAGGTTCCGGACGTGGGGAGGGCTAGGCTCCGTACCTGTGAGATCTCTGCGTCGCTGCTGCCGCCCCGGGTGCAAGAACCCCGCCGTCGCGACGCTGACGTATGTCTACTCGGACTCCACTGCGGTTGTCGGGCCGCTGGCGACCGTCGCCGAGCCCCATTCATGGGATTTGTGTGACACTCACGGCTCTCGAATCACCGCCCCCAAGGGCTGGGAACTCGTCCGCCACGAAGGCGGATTCGCGTCGAGCACTCCCGACGAAGACGATCTGACCGCTTTGGCCGAAGCTGTGCGTGAAGCCGGTCTCGGAGATCGCAGCAAGTCCAACGTCGATGCAGATGAGGACATACGTCCCGCAGCTCCGAGTACTGCCCGTACAGGGCGTCGTGGACACCTCCGCGTTCTGCCCGACCCGTCCAACTGACGCGAGATTCGTCGCCGCAGAGGCTAGGCTCGACCGAGTACTTCCACACCCGAGTACTGCGAATCTCCGGACGCCATGCGCCCGGACGTTCCCGTCTGTGAGGGTGCATGCACAAGGAGAGTTTTCAGTGGGGCGAACAGCCGAGTCGGTTACTGCAATCATCAAGGCGTACGACGTGCGCGGTGTGGTCGGTGAGCAGATCGACGAAGATTTTGTCCGCGACGTCGGTGCGTCGTTCGCCCGCTTGGTCCGTGACGAGGCCGGCGCCGCCACGACGGTGGTGATCGGCTACGACATGCGTGCATCGTCGCCCACTTTGTCCTCGGCTTTCGGTGACGGCGTGCTCGCGCAAGGCCTCGACGTCGTTTACATCGGGTTGGCCTCGACCGACGAGCTCTACTTTGCATCCGGTTTGCTGAACTGCCCGGGCGCGATGTTCACGGCGAGCCACAATCCCGCCAAGTACAACGGCATCAAGATGTGCCGGGCCGGCGCCAAGCCGGTCGGTCAGGACACCGGCCTGGCAGTCATCTCCGCCGAGGTCGTCTCGGGTGTTCCCGCGTACGACGGACCGGCAGGCACCGCCAGCACGAAGGACGTCCTCGAGGAATATGCGAGCTACCTCCGCGGTCTGGTCGACCTGGCTGCGTTGCGCCCGCTGAAGGTTGCAGTCGATGCAGGCAACGGCATGGGAGGGCACACCGCGCCGGCCGTATTCGGGCCGATGCCCCTCGACGTCCTCCCGCTCTACTTCGAGCTCGACGGCACGTTCCCCAACCACGAAGCCAACCCCCTCGATCCGGCCAACCTCGTGGACCTGCAGGCCTACGTGCGTGAAACCGGAGCAGACATCGGCTTGGCTTTCGACGGTGACGCGGACCGTTGCTTCGTCGTCGACGAGAAGGGCGACCCAGTCTCTCCGTCCGCGGTGACCGCACTTGTCGCCAAGCGCGAACTCGCGAAGGAACCGGGCGCGTCGATCATCCACAACCTGATCACGTCACGAGCAGTGCCCGAACTGGTCGAAGAACTCGGCGGCGTCGCGATTCGTACCCGAGTCGGCCACTCGTTCATCAAGCAGGAGATGGCCGAGACCGGTGCCGTGTTCGGCGGCGAGCACTCCGCTCACTACTACTTCCGCGATTTCTGGGGCGCTGATTCCGGCATGCTTGCGGCGTTGCACGTACTCGCCGCACTGGGCGAGCAGGACCGTCCGCTCTCCGAGTTGATGGCGGAGTACACCCGCTACGCGGCCTCGGGCGAGATCAACTCCACGGTGGCTGACGCGGCCGATCGCACGGCCGCTGTGCTGGCAGCATTTGCGGACCGCACCGAGTCGGTGGATCGCCTCGACGGTGTCACGGTCAGTCTCGAGGGGAATGCCTGGTTCAACTTGCGTGCGTCCAACACCGAGCCTTTGCTGCGACTCAACGTCGAAGCGCCCACGTCCGCCGATGTCGACGCGTTGGTGAACGAAATTCTGGCGATCGTCCGGGCTTGAATCCGAGTCTGATCGGTTTGTCGGTGAGCCGAAGCCCTGGGATAGTTGGGGGACTATCTCGGGGACGACGGCCTCGGGAACGAGTGCTTTGCCACCACGGACCGCGTAGAGCTGGAATGCTGGATGGTGCGGGAACTGCTAACGGAGAAGGGGGTGCGGTGAGATGACAGCGCCGATGCCGCTTCTCGACCTCGACGACAGCGACGGTTTGTCGGCTGCCGATTCGGAAGGGCTACTGCGTTCTGTGGCCATGGGGGGCGCACAGATTCGGGCCACCGCATCGGCCGTCGGCGAGGGTGTCATCTCTCGGTTGGCCGGTCTGCGTCCGCGCAGCGTCGTACTGATCCCCGGTGCCGGTGGCGCTCGACACGGAGCCAGGATCGCGCTCGCTCTCGTCGGAGATTCGGTCGGTTGCCCGCTCCTCGTACTCGACCGGACGCCCTCGTGGGCCGGGCCGTTGGACGTGATCGTCGTCGCTGGTGACGATGCCGGTGATCCACGCCTGGTCGAATCCGTCGACAGTGCCGTACGCCGCGGCGCCGAAGTTGTTGTCGCCGTTCCCGACGAGGGGCCCATGCGAGCCGTGGCGGCCGGGCGCACCATGGCTTTGCCGCCGCGGCTCTACGCCTCGCCGCGGCACACGATGACGCGGTTCCTCGCCGTCTTCCTGGCCGTTGCCGCCGAAATCGACGGCAAGGGATCGATCGAGGACCGTTCGGCGGTACTCGGTCGAATCGCCGACGCAGTTGATGCCGAGGCGCTGCGGGACGGGCCGGCCAACGAGGTGTTCCACAACCCGGCCAAGTCGTTGGCCACCAGACTGAGCGGCCGACGGGTTGTTCTGTGTGGAAGTGGTTCCGTGACAACAGCACTCGCAGAGTTCTCGAGTGTTTCGCTGATGGGCTCGGGCCTGAACGCCGCTGCCGCCGAACTGTCCGAGGTGATTCGTTCTGCGCGGGCGTTGTTCGCGCCGGACGCAGCTTCACGTGATTCGGTGTTCCACGACCCGTTCTTTCACGATCCGCAACTCGACGGCGCACTGCCGACCCCGCCGGCGCGGGCATTCGTCTTCGCGACCGAATCCACGCGAGGGGAGGCGAGACGCCGGATGGACGCACTGGCCGACGCCGATCTGGTGGTGGCGGCGGACGAAGACCAGACCAACGTGGTGATCTCGGAGATGGAGCAGGTATTCGTGTTGGCGTCTCGAGTAGACATGGCCGCGGCGTACGTGCAGTTGACAGGCGGTGCGAAGTAAGTGCGTGAACTCGAAGGTGCACTTCGTTCTTACGCGTGGGGCTCGCGAACGGCAATTGCCGAACTACGCGGTCTTGCGACTCCGTCGAATCATCCCGAGGCGGAATTGTGGTTGGGTGCGCATCCGGGTGACCCGGCGCGCGTGATCACCGAATCCGGAAGCGAGTCGTTGCTCGAGGTCCTGCACCGCGAACCCGAACGCGAACTCGGCCGCGAGAACCTCGGGGCGTTCGGTGAGCGACTCCCATTCCTGCTCAAGCTGCTTGCGGCGGAAGAACCGCTGTCACTTCAGGCGCATCCCAGCGCCGTTCAAGCCGACGAGGGTTTTCGTCGTGAGAACGCACTCGGCGTTCCCATGGAATCGCCGATTCGCAACTACAAGGACGGCAGCCACAAGCCTGAACTCGTTGTCGCGCTGAGCAGATTCGAAGCGCTTGCCGGATTCCGCGAGCCGACGCGAACTGTCAAACTGCTGCGCGCTCTGGCCGTGGACGAGTTGGAGCCGTACATCGGACTGCTCGAAGGCCAACCCGATTCCGACGGACTCCGAGCCTTGTTCACGACGTGGATCACGCTGCCGTCCACAGTGCTCGGGACGTTGCTCCCTGCCGTACTTGCGGGGTGCATCACCTACGTCGCGCATCACGACGCCGAATTCGTGACCGAGATCCGCACCGCGTTGGAATTGAGTGAGGCGTACCCCGGCGACGCCGGCGTTCTGGCGGCACTGCTGCTCAACCGCGTCACCCTCGAGCCCGGCCAAGGACTGTTTCTCGCTGCCGGCAATCTCCACGCGTATCTCCATGGACTCGCGGTCGAGATCATGGCCAACTCCGACAATGTTCTGCGCGGTGGGCTGACGCCCAAGCACGTCGACGTGCCCGAACTGTTGAGGGTTCTGGACTTCGTCGGGGCCGATATCGAAGTGCTCGATCCGGCCCCGTCGTCAGGTCGGTCAGGATCAGGTAGATACGAGTACGTCACGCCCGCACCCGAGTTTCGTTTGACGCGTCTGGAGTTCGACTCGAATTCCACCGACCTCGTTGTCGAAGCCGGCGGCCCGCGGATTCTGATCTGCACCGAGGGTGCGGTCACTGCGACGTGCGGTGCCGACACGCTCGACCTCGACCGGGGGCGAGCGGCGTGGATCGCTGCCGAAGAGCCCGAAGTACACCTGAGTGCGCGAACACCGACTGCGCAGGTTTTCAGTGCCGTCGTCGGTCGATGAACATCTCGGTCGATGAACATCTCGGACGATAAGAATCCCGGTCGACAGCGAGGAGACATTGTGTCGGCTCATGGTGGCAAAAAGGCAATTCTGGCGGCACTCGGAGCGAATGCCGGAATTGCCGTAGCCAAGTTCGCCGGATTCTTGATCACCGGATCGTCGTCGATGCTCGCCGAATCGGTGCACTCGGTGGCCGATACGTCCAATCAAGGACTGCTGCTCCTGGGGCAGAAGAAGGCCGAACGCGAGGCGGACCAACTTCACCCGTTCGGATACGGGCGCAGCCGATACTTCTACTCGTTTGTCGTCGCGCTCGTGCTGTTCACTCTCGGATCGCTCTTCGCGATCTACGAAGGTATTCACAAGATTCAGCATCCGGAAGAACTCAATTCGGCTTTCGTGGCAATCGCGATCCTGTTGATCGCGATCTGCCTGGAGGGCTACAGCTTCCGGACCGCAGCGAAGGAATCACGACCGCTCAAGGGAAATGCGTCGTGGTGGAACTTCATCCGAACCTCTCGTAGTCCGGAACTTCCGGTAGTGCTGCTCGAGGACACCGGAGCACTGATCGGTCTGGTGCTTGCACTCGGCGGCGTCGGCCTCACGATGGTGACCGGAAATCCGGTGTTCGACGGTATCGGAACCCTGTGCATCGGTGTCCTGCTCGGCATCATCGCGGTCATTCTGATCATCGAGATGCAGTCATTGCTGATCGGTGAGGGCGCAACGCCGGTCGAGACCGAACTGATCCTGAATGCCCTCGTGGACGGAACTCGCATCGAACGTGTCATCCATTGCAAGACGCAGTACCTCGGTCCCGAGGAAATCCTCGTTGCGGCCAAGGTTGCGGTACCTCTCGGCTCGACGATCTCCGATGTGGCGACGGCGATCGACGAGGCCGAGTCCCGCGTGCGCGCTGCAGTGCCTGCGGCGCGGGTGATCTACCTCGAGCCGGACCTCGATCGTCTCAGTGCGGATCGACCTGGTTCAGACCGCCCTGAGACAGATCTACAGGCTCCCGACAAACCCTGAACAAAGCCGCGCCTGCGGGCTTAGGCTGATGCCATCTCTCTACTTGCCCATGGTGGGACCTGCGGGTCCCCAGCAAGGAGGCGGCAATGGCTGTCAAGGACGAGCAGGCCGGATCCGGCCGGTCGAAGCTGTTTCGCACCAAATCGATCGAGCAGTCCATCAAGGACACCGACGAGCCGGAAACCAAACTCCGGAAAGAGCTGAACTCGTGGGATCTCACGGTGTTCGGCGTCGCGGTGGTCATCGGCGCCGGCATCTTCACTCTCACGGCGCGGACGGCGGGAAACGTCGCCGGGCCGTCGGTTTCCCTTGCGTTTGTCATTGCCGCCATCGCCTGCGGACTGGCAGCGCTGTGTTACGCCGAGTTCGCGTCGACGGTCCCGGTCGCCGGTAGCGCATACACGTTCTCGTACGCGACGTTCGGAGAATTCGTTGCCTGGATCATCGGCTGGGATCTCATCCTCGAATTCGCCTTGGCGTCTTCGGTGGTGGCAAAAGGCTGGTCGCTGTACCTCGGAGAAGTGATGGGCTCACGCAGCCCGATCGTCGAGTTGGGGCCGATCTCGTTCGATTGGGGTGCGGTGCTGGTGATCGCTGTCATCACGATCCTGCTCGCGACCGGTACGAAACTCTCGTCGAGGGTGTCACTGGTGATCACGGCGATCAAGGTGGCGGTGGTGTTGCTGGTGATCATCGTCGGTCTGTTCTACATCGACACCGACAACTATTCGCCGTACATTCCGCCGTCTCAACCGGGCTCGACGGGGGAGGGCATTCACCAGTCGCTGTTCTCGTACGTGACCGGGGCCGGTGGCAGCACGTTCGGGTGGTACGGATTGCTCGCGGCAGCCAGTCTGGTGTTCTTCGCGTTCATCGGATTCGACGTCGTCGCCACGACTGCTGAGGAAGCGAAGGAGCCGCAGAAGGCGCTGCCGCGAGGCATCCTGGGCTCACTGTTGATCGTCACGGTTCTGTACGTGGCGGTGACACTCGTGCTGACGGGGATGGTGAAATACACCGAACTCGAGGGTGATACGTCCAACCTGGCGACGGCATTCGCGTTCCACGACATCACCTGGGCGAAGAACGTCATCTCGTTCGGAGCGTTGGCCGGTCTCACGACGGTGGTGATGGTGCTGATGCTCGGTCAGACCAGGGTGCTCTTCGCGATGGCCCGCGACGGTCTGATGCCACGACGGCTGGCGCCGACGGGCAAGCACGGAACTCCCGTGCGGATCACGATCTTGGTCGGCGTCGTGGTCGCGGTGCTCGCCGGAGTCTTTCCGATCGGCACCCTCGAGGAAATGGTGAACATCGGCACACTGTTCGCGTTTGTTCTCGTCTCGATCGGGGTTCTCGTGCTTCGGCGGACGCGACCGGACCTTCCGCGCGGGTTCCGGGTGCCACTGGTCCCTCTGGTCCCGATTCTGGCTGTCCTCGCGTGTCTGTGGCTGATGTTCAACCTGTCGGTGGAGACCTGGATGAGGTTCGTGGTCTGGATGGCTGTCGGAGTTGTCATCTATTTCGCCTATAGCAGGCAGCATTCGATGATCGGGAAGCGCGAACGCGGCGAAATCGAGTGATGTGTACAAAGTTATCCATTTGTCTATTGCTTGTACAAAATCAGTAGTAATGTCTATCTCATAGTGAACTGACTCACAGTTACCGAGTTGGTCCGAATCGAGGAGGCAGACCGTGTCGACGCACGTGAACTCGCAGTCCGGGCAGACGCTCCCACCCGAGCAGTGGCGCGACAAGAAGAGGTATCTCTGGCTGCTCGGCCTGGTACCGCCGACGGCGGTCTTCATTGCCGTCGGGTTGGTCGCGTTGTTCAACAGTCTCGGATGGAATGCGATCTCGCCGGTGTGGTGGTGGATCGGACCGCTGCTCGTCTACATTCTGCTCCCGATCCTCGACATCTTCTTCGGTCCGGACGGCGAGAATCCGCCGGACGAGGTGATGGAACGCCTCGAGAACGACAAGTACTACCGGTACTGCACCTACATCTACATACCGTTCCAGTTGGCCAGCCTGGTCGTGGCCTGCTATCTCTGGTCGGCCACCGATCTGTCCTGGCTCGGAATCGACGGCGGACTAGGGCTGATCTCCAAGATCGGCCTGGCGATCAGTATCGGTTGCGTCGCAGGAATCGGGATCAACACCGCACACGAACTCGGCCACAAGAAGGATGACCTCGAGCGCTGGTTGTCGAAGATCACTCTGGCGCAGTCGTTTTACGGCCACTTCTACATCGAGCACAATCGTGGACACCACGTGCGTGTCGCCACGCCCGAGGATCCGGCGTCGTCTCGCTTCGGTGAGAGTTTCTGGACTTTCCTGCCGCGCAGTGTGTGGGGTTCTCTGCGCTCGTCGTGGTCCCTGGAAAAGGCCAGACTCGATCGACTGGGTAAGAAGCCGTGGACAATTCGCAACGACGTCCTGCATTCGTGGTTGATGTCCGTCGTGCTCTTCGGTGTCCTCGTCGCCGTCTTCGGGCCCTCGGTACTGCCGTTCCTGGTGCTGCAGGCCGTCTTCGGGTTCTGTCTGCTCGAAACCGTCAACTACCTCGAACATTACGGTCTGAAGCGTCGTCGTCTGGACAGTGGGCGGTACGAGCGTGCCGCACCGGAGCACAGTTGGAACAGCGATCACATCTGCACCAACATCTTCCTGTATCACCTCCAGCGTCACAGCGACCACCACGCGAACCCGACGCGTCGGTATCAGACGCTTCGAAGCATGGACGGCGCACCCAACCTGCCCAGCGGCTACGCGAGCATGATCATGCTCGCTTACGTTCCGCCGCTGTGGCGAAAAGTGATGGATCCCAAGGTCCTTGCGCATTACGGCGGCGACATCACCCGCGTCAACGTTCAGCCGTCCAAGCGCGATCGCATCCTCGCTCGGTACGGAGCAGCGTGATGAGCAGCTACCGATGCCCGGTGTGCGAATACGTCTACGACGAGTCGAAGGGTGCACCACGAGAAGGGTTTCCGGCCGGTACGCCGTGGGATGCCGTTCCGGACGACTGGTGCTGCCCGGACTGCGGCGTGAGGGAAAAGCTGGACTTCGAAACGATGCCGGCACCGGCGGGGAGTGAATCATGAACGACTACAAGCTGTATCAGTGCGCGCAGTGCGGATTCGAGTACGACGAGGCGGTCGGCTGGCCGGACGACGGTATCGAGCCGGGCACTCGCTGGGACGACATTCCCGACGACTGGAGTTGCCCGGACTGCGGGGCGGCGAAGAGTGACTTCTTCATGGTGGAGGTCGAACGACGGTGAGATGCGTCGGCGTCGAAGAGACCTGAGTGCGGCGGTAGTGTCGTCAGCATGACTTCGACGCCCACTCGTCTGCCGCAGAAAGAAGCGTCGCGCCTGCTGCTGCGTACGTCGGTGCTCGATTCGATGCGTGAGTTGTTGACCGAGCGCGACTGGTCGGAGGTGACGCTGACAGTTCTGGCCAAGCATGCCGGTGTGAGTCGTCAGACGCTCTACAACGAGTTCGGTTCGAGGCAAGGGCTTGCCGAGGCGTACGCGCTTCGCCTTGCCGACGGATTCGTCGACGCCGTGGACGAGGCCATGGTGGCGAACGAAGGACGTGCAGTCGAGGCGTTGATGGCGGGCTTCGGATCGTTTTTCGCCTCCAGTGCAACCGACCCGTTGGTGATCTCACTCCTCACCGGTGAGGCCAAGCCGGATCTGCTTCGCCTGATCACCACCGACAGCGCGGTCATCATCGAGCGGGCGTCGTCACGCCTTGCGGAGAGTTTCCAGCGAGGGTGGATACAGGCGTCACCCGCTGATGCCGGGATCTTGGCCAGGGCGATCGCGCGTCTCGGGCTCAGCTACATTTCGATGCCGCCGGAGTCCGGGGCTTCGGTGGCGGAGGATCTGGGCACGTTGCTCGGGCCCTTCATCGACGTGGCGCGAGAGGGGCGGGCGGGAGAGGGCGTCTAACCGATAGCCTGGTACACCGATAGGCTTGTGCATAGTTTGCACGTCAACCAGGAGAGGCAGATGACGACCTCAGTTTCAACAACGCCCGTGGCCGAGAGCCGTAACGGCATCGACTTCAAAGTTGCAGATCTTTCGCTCGCGGAGTTCGGTCGCAAGGAAATCCGTCTGGCAGAGCACGAGATGCCCGGCCTCATGGCGCTTCGTCGCGAATACGCAGAGGTATTGCCGCTCAAGGGCGCTCGCGTGTCCGGCTCGCTGCACATGACCATCCAGACCGCGGTTCTGATCGAGACGCTGACCGCGCTCGGCGCCGAGGTCCGCTGGGCTTCGTGCAACATCTTCTCCACGCAGGATCACGCTGCCGCCGCCATCGTGGTCGGTCCGCACGGCACTCCGGAAGAGCCCAAGGGCGTTCCGGTTTTCGCCTGGAAGGGTGAAACCCTCGAAGAGTACTGGTGGGCAGCGGAGCAGATGCTGACCTGGCCGGGCGAGCCCGCCAACATGATTCTCGACGACGGCGGCGACGCCACCATGCTGGTGCTCAAGGGCGCACAGTTCGAGAAGGCCGGCGTCGTACCGCCCACGGACGACGACCAGGATTCCGACGAGTACAAGGTCTTCCTCGCACTTCTGCGTCAGTCCCTCGAGTCCGACAAGGGCAAGTGGACGGCAATCGCGGAGTCCGTCCAGGGCGTCACCGAGGAGACCACAACGGGCGTTCTGCGCCTGTACCAGGTTGCCGCTGCCGGCGAACTCACGTTCCCCGCGATCAACGTCAACGACTCGGTCACCAAGAGCAAGTTCGACAACAAGTACGGCACGCGCCACTCGCTGCTCGACGGCATCAACCGCGGCACCGACGTTCTGATCGGTGGCAAGGCTGCGCTGGTCTGTGGTTACGGCGACGTCGGCAAGGGCTGTGCCGAGGCACTTCGTGGCCAGGGCGCTCGCGTCGCAGTCACCGAGGTCGACCCCATCAACGCCCTTCAGGCGCTCATGGACGGCTTCGAGGTCAAGACCGTCGAGCAGGCCATCGGTTGGGCCGACATCGTGATCACGTCCACCGGTAACAAGGACATCATCACGTTCGAGCACATGAAGGCCATGAAGCACCAGGCCATCCTGGGCAACATCGGTCACTTCGACAACGAGATCGACATGGCCGGCCTCGAGAAGTCCGGCGACGTCACGCGGATCAACATCAAGCCGCAGGTCGACGAGTTCACCTTCGCCGACGGCCACTCGATCATCGTGCTGTCCGAAGGCCGCCTGCTCAACCTCGGCAACGCGACGGGCCACCCGTCGTTCGTGATGAGCAACAGCTTCTCCAACCAGGTCATCGCACAGATCGAACTGTGGACGAAGCCGGACGAGTACGACAACGAGGTCTACCGCCTCCCGAAGCACCTCGACGAGAAGGTCGCCAAGATCCACGTCGAGGCACTCGGTGGCACGCTGACCAAGCTCACGAAGGACCAGGCTGAGTACATCGGCGTCGACGTCGAAGGCCCGTACAAGCCGGAGCACTACCGCTACTGACTCGGTGATTCGTCGCTGAGAATGTAGTGCCCGCCGTCCCCCGGTCTGCGCGAGCAGGCCGGGGGATAGGCTTGTCCGCCGTGGGAACACTGGTGGCATTGGAAGGCCTCGACGGAGCTGGAAAGCGAACGTTGATCGGCAAAGTGGAGAGCGAACTCCGCCGCGGCGGCACGTCGATCGCAACTCTGGATTTTCCGCGGTACGGAAAGTCGATCCACGCGGATCTTGCTGCCGAGGCACTCAAAGGATCACACGGAGATCTGGCTGAATCCGTGAACGCGATGGCAGTCCTGTTCGCCTTGGACCGCGCCGGTGCTGCGGATCGGATCTCGGAACTGTTGTCCACCAACGACATTGTTCTCCTCGACCGCTACGTGGCGTCCAACGCCGCCTACAACGCGGCGCGCGTGCATCAGGGCGTGGACGGCGAGATGGTCGCCTGGGTCCGTGAATTGGAGCTGGGCCGACTCGCTCTCCCCGCTCCCGATCTGCAGTTGTACCTCGACGTGCCGGTAGCGCTCGCCGAGCAGCGCGCCCGCTCGCGTGAGGCCGAGGACGCGTCGCGTCAGCTCGACGCCTACGAGCGCGACGGCGGCCTGCAAGCCAGAACCGGTGAGCTGTACACGCAGTTGGCAGCGACGGACTGGGTCTCACCCTGGTGGATCGTGGGGCCGGAGACGGACCCGGCCGACCTGGCGCACAGGCTCGCGGATTTCGCGTGATCGGTCACCCTTGCGGCCGTGATTCGAACTTTCCGGCACAGTAGAGGGAAAGACGCGGCACGCCGCACGGCCACGTAACGGTCTGATTCATCGCTCCGAGATGCAACGATAGGGATATGAAACCAAGGATTCTGGTTGTCGACGACGACACGGCACTCGCCGAGATGCTCACGATCGTGCTGCGTGGTGAGGGTTTCGATCCCTACGTGGTAGGCGACGGAACCCTGGCGCTCGCGGCAGTGCGTGAGACTCGGCCCGATCTGGTCCTGCTCGATCTCATGCTTCCCGGAATGAACGGCATCGACGTATGCCGGGTTCTGCGTGCGGATTCCGGTGTGCCCATCGTGATGCTGACAGCCAAGACCGACACCGTCGACGTCGTGCTCGGCCTCGAATCCGGTGCGGACGACTACATCATGAAGCCGTTCAAGCCGAAGGAGTTGGTGGCGCGGGTGCGCGCTCGCCTGCGCCGTACCGAAGAAGAACCGGCCGAACTGCTGAGCATCGCCGACATCGTGATCGACGTTCCGGCACACAAGGTCAGCCGCGGCAGCGAGCAGATCTCGCTCACACCACTCGAATTCGACCTGCTGGTCGCCTTGGCGCGCAAGCCGCGCCAGGTGTTCACCCGTGAAGTCCTCCTCGAGCAGGTGTGGGGATACCGCCACGCCGCCGACACCCGTCTGGTGAACGTGCACGTTCAGCGTTTGCGCGCCAAGGTCGAAACTGATCCCGAGAATCCCGAAGTGGTTCTGACGGTCAGGGGGGTCGGCTACAAGGCCGGACCGCCGTGAGCGGAGTTTCCAGGTGGCGTCGTCGTCTCAACCGACGGCTGACGCCATTCCTGCGGTGGTGTCACTCGATGAGCAACACCCTCGCGCACACGTGGCGACGCTCGCTCCAGTTGCGAGTGGTCGTCTCGACTTTGACGCTGTCCTTGATCGTCATCGTCATTCTCGGCGTCGTGCTCACCAGCCAGATCACCGATCGGCTGTTGGAAACGAAGATCACTGCGGCGACCGAAGAAATGGACCGTGCCCGCGGCATCGTGGAAGACCAACTCGCCGGCGTCGACGATTCGACGGCACTGAACGTCCAATTGGAGAGCGCGGCGTCCGGACTGACGAGCCGTCGAAACCAGACCTCGGGCCAGGCCTCCGGTTCGGCCGGCACCTTCGATCCGGTGCTCATCGTGCCCGGGGACGGGCCGCGCCAGCCGACGAGTTCGGGCCCGGTCGATCAGATCCCCGACAACCTGCGCGAGTTCGTCAAACGCGGCCAGATCAGCTACCAATTCGCGACGGTGTCCAACCCGAACGGTTACTCCGGACCCGCGCTGATCATCGGTAGCCCCACCGCGTCGTCGATCTCCGGTCTCGAGCTGTACCTGATCTTCCCGCTGGCCAGCGAAGACCGAAGTCTCTCTCTGGTTCGAAGCACCCTGCTGATCGGTGGCGCGGTGTTGCTGGTGCTCCTGGCGGCGATTTCACTGTTGGTCGCCAGACAGGTCGTCCTTCCCATTCGATCGGCCTCACGGATCGCGGTGCGTTTCGCAGACGGCCGACTCAAGGAACGAATGCCGGTCCGCGGCGAGGACGACATGGCGCGCCTGGCCATGTCCTTCAACGAAATGGCCGAGAGTCTGTCGAAACAGATCACCCAACTAGAGGAGTTCGGCAGTCTGCAGAAGCGCTTCACCTCCGATGTCAGCCATGAACTCCGCACTCCACTGACGACGGTCCGAATGGCAGCCGACCTGATCTACGACGGCAGTGAGAACCTCGACCCGATGCTGCGTCGGTCGTCGGAACTGCTTGTCGCCGAACTGGACAGGTTCGAGGGGCTACTGGCAGACCTCCTCGAGATCTCCCGCCACGACGCCGGCGTCGCGGAACTCGCGTCCGAACAACTCGACGTGCGTATGTGCGCTCGAGCGGCGGTTTCCACGGTTCGCCATCTCGCCCGCGAATCCGGCACCGAACTGATCGTGGACATGCCCGACGAGCCCGTCATGGCCGATGTGGATCCGCGCCGCGTCGAACGCATCCTGCGAAATCTCCTGGCCAACGCCATCGATCACGGTGAAGGGAAGCCGATCCTGCTTCGCCTTCGCGCCGACGACAATGCTCTCGCCTTCATCGTCCGTGACAGTGGCGTGGGATTGCGGCCAGGGGAGGAGAAGTTGGTCTTCAACCGGTTCTGGCGATCGGACCCGTCCCGTGTGCGCCGCAGTGGTGGCACCGGACTCGGCCTCGCGATCAGCGTCGAGGACGCGAATCTGCACGACGGCAAGCTCGAAGCCTGGGGCGAACCAGGCGTCGGCGCCTGCTTCCGGCTGACGCTCTCGCGTACCCGCGGCAAGAAAGTCGTGTCGAGTCCGCTGCCGCTCAAGCCGACGACCACCAAATTCGTGCGCACACCGAGCGAAGCCGACATCGTCGCCGATACCGTCGGCGAGGTCACGTCGTCCCTGCCGACGCCGCGTGAACCGGACTCGCGGAACGAGTCCAGTGGCGGAGATCGATCATGATCGGAACCCGCCGTCGTCTGGGACTTCTCGCAACAACGCTCAGCGTGCTGTTGCTGACCGGCGCGTGCGCGAGTCTGCCCGAGTCCTCGTCGCCGCAGGCAATCGGAACTCTGGCAACAGCCGTGCCCGGAACCTCCGTCGAATCACCGGCATCAGGGCGAGAGCCGGACCTGCTGGTACGCGACTTCGTCAAGGCGAGTACCGACCCGTCCAACCGGCATGCCGCAGCACGTCAGTACCTCACCAAGGACGCGTCGGCGCGCTGGGACGACGCGTCCAGCGCCGTCATCGTCGACAAGATCGACACCCTGTCCGCATCGCGAACCAGTTCCGAAGCGGTGTACACGATTCGGGTGAACAAGGTAGGTCGCCTCGATCCGGGCGGACTGTACGTTCCCGAAGAGGGCAGCTTCGAAGCGAGGATGACCCTGACGTTGACCGACGGCGAATGGCGGATCAGTGATCTGCCACCCGGTGTGATCATGGAGCGCCCGCAGTTCCTCGGCGCCTATCAGCGCAAGTCGTTGTTCTTCCTCGACCCCACGAGTCAGACGGTCGTCCCCGACCTTCGCTGGATTTCCGGCGGACAGGACCAGGTGGCAGCTCAGCTGATCGGTCTGATGATCGACGGACCGAAGGCAGCGCTGGCGCCGGCTGTACGAAACGAACTCGGCAACGGCGTGTCGGTGATCGGTCCGATCACCAAGGCCGACGGCAAGCCGGGACAGGTCGGTGTCGGGCTCGGTGGCGTGCGCATCAACTTCCGCCTCGACAACCCGATGGATGCTGCTACTCGCGGTTTGTTTGCAGCACAGGTCATTTGGACGCTCGCCAATGCCGATGTCGCGGGACCGTATGTACTGGAGATCGACGGCGAACCGCTGGACGCAGCTCATGCGGACGGCTGGACCACCGCTGACGTCGCATCCACCAACCCGCTGGCCACCACGAGTGCGACCGTCGGACTGCACGCCCTGCGCAACGGCTCACTGGTGAGCGTCACCGAGCAGGAGGCGGCTCCGGTGCCCGGCTTCGCGGGCACTGCGGGCAACCTGACAGCGGCCGCTCTCTCCCGGGACGGCAAGTTGGTGGCAGCCGTCGCGGACACTGCTCGGCCGGATCCAGCCACAAGATTCGACTTGTCGCTCGGGACCTACGGCGAAGGATCCGTTCCGGTACTCGAAGGCAGTGCCATCACCCGACCTTCGTGGGAGCTGGACAACAACGCGGTCTGGGCGGCCGTGAACGGCAATACCGTCGTAAGGGTCGTCCGTGAACCAGGCACCGGCCGGGTGTCGGTCACCAATGTCGATGTCGGGGCCCTGACGTCGGTCGGTTCCACGATCTCGGAACTACGACTCTCCCGTGACGGTGTGCGAGCGGCGATGATCATCGACGGCAAGGTCTACCTGGCCGTAGTCGTGCGCACAGCCAGCGGCGTCTACGCCCTGACGAGTCCACGCGCAGTGGCCTCCGGTTTGGGCAGCACCGCGCTCTCGCTCGACTGGAGCAACAGCGACACCATCGTGATCGCGCGCAGTGGAGCCGACATACCGGTCGTCCAGGTCGCGATCGACGGTTCCCGAATGGACGCGCTGCCGAGTGGAAACCTGACGGCTCCCGTCACCTCCGTGGATGCGTCGCCGACCACCGAGTACGTGGCCGACGCGCGCGCGGTGTTCCAACTGAACAACAACGACCCCGCCGGGGATCGTCGTTGGCGTGAAGTGACCGTGCTGACCGGACAGAAAGCCATCCCGGTTCTACCTGGCTGACGCGTCTCCACCCGGCTGACGCGTCGGCGCTCGGTTTCATGTCGGTGCCCCAGGTCATGATTCGGCCATGGGGGACAAGAAATTCGGTGCCGGCCTGCTCGATCTGTTGTTGCCACGCGAGTGTGGTGGGTGTGGCCGCACGGGGACTCTGTGGTGTCGTGAGTGCGCGGAACTGATGCGTGACCATCCGGTTCAACTGAGTCCGCGCGTCGACCCGGGCGTGCCGGTGTGGGCACTCGGCCGCTACGACGGCCCCAGGCGGCGCAGTGTGATCGAGATGAAGGAACGGGGTCGTCGGGACCTCTCGACGCCTCTGGGGATCGCTGTGGCCGGTGCATTGGCCACGCTGGAACGGTGGGGCGAGCTCGGCACCGGGATTCGGGACCCGATCGTCCTGGTGCCGGCACCCACACGCGCCCGCGCGGCGCGCTCTCGCGGGGGTGATCCCGTGCGCCGGGTAGCCGAGAGTGTGCGCGAAAAGCGCGAAACCGGTTCTGCTGTGGCTCGTCCGATACGAGTGTGTCCGATTCTCCGGATGACGCGGGGCGTACGTGACTCGGTGGGGCTGTCCGCGGCCGACCGGGTGACCAATGTGAACGGTCGTGTGTCTCTCGACACCACAGCGATCTCTTCCATGGCGCAAGACTGCGACATCGTCGTGCTCGACGACGTGCTGACCACGGGAGCGACTGCGGCAGAGTCGGTTCGGGCACTCTCGCTCAGTGGGATTCGGACAACTCTCGTGCTTGTCCTTGCAGGGGCTTAGATGAATTTCGTTGGAACAGTGGCACTCGCGCGCGTTACGTACTAGCGTCGGCGGCACACCCGAAAATACTGGTAGGAGGTGGTACTTCGATACTGGTGCCGGGCGGATCCCCTCTCGGTACTTGCAGAATTTGCCGCCGCCCACCGTGGGGCGGGGCCGTAATTGGGAGGTACGAGTGACGACCCCTTCGCAAGCCTCGTTTTTCATCGAGGACGCCACCATCGAGCGTTCCGAGAATGCCGCAGCTCCGAGATCCGACGTCGTAGTCAAGGGACGAAATGTCGAGATCCCCGATCACTTCCGAATCTACGTTTCGGAAAAGCTGGCGCGACTCGAACACTTCGACCCCTCCATATTCCACTTCGACGTGGAACTCCAACATGAACGCAACCGACGACAGGCGAAGAGTTGCCAGCGCGTCGAGATCACCGCTCGAGGTAAAGGCCCGGTGGCCCGAGCCGAAGCGTCCGCAGACAGCTTCTACGCCGCCTTCGAATCGGTGATCGACAAGCTCGAGAGTCGCCTCCGTCGAACCAAGGACCGCAAGAAGGTCCATTACGGTGACAAGCGACCGGTATCCGTCGCGGAGGCAACCGCCTCCCTCGTCGACGCAGACTCACTCGGAGTCACACCGGACATTTCGCTGAACGGTCAAGAGCCGGACGAGTACGACGGCCCCGGACGCGTGGTCCGCACGAAGGATCACCCGGCCGAGCCGATGACCATCGACGACGCTCTCTACGAGATGGAACTGGTCGGACACGACTTCTTTCTCTTCCATGACAAGGAGTCGGACAAGCCGTCCGTCGTCTACCGTCGTCACGCTTTCGACTACGGATTGATCCGCCTGACATGACCCAATCGGTGGTGGGTTTGCTCGCTCGCCGCCGGTAGCGCCTACCATGGAATCCGGCCGGAGTTTTCGGACCCCGGCCGGATTTTCAGTGTGTGACCCCCTGTCGCCGAAGATTGAGGACGAAGAAGACTGTGCCGTCGCTGTCGCTATCGAAGCTGCTCCGTGTTGGTGAAGGTCGCATGGTCAAGCGGCTCAAGCACATCGCCGAGCATGTCGAATCTCTGTCGCCCGATGTCGAAGGCCTGACAGACGAGCAACTCAAAGCCAAGACCACCGAGTTCCGTGAGCGCTACGCCGCCGGGGAATCCCTCGACGAGCTGCTGCCCGAGGCATTCTCCGTGGCCCGCGAGGCGTCGTGGCGCGTGATCGACCAGAAGCACTTCCACGTGCAGATCATGGGTGGTGCGGCCCTGCACTTCGGCAACGTCGCCGAGATGAAGACCGGTGAGGGCAAGACCCTGACCTGCGTTCTTCCGGCATACCTCAACGCGATCGCCGGCGACGGCGTCCACGTGGTCACAGTCAACGACTACCTCGCCAAGCGTGACTCGGAGTGGATGGGCCGCGTTCACCGCGCCCTCGGCCTCGAGACCAGCGTGATTCTCTCGGGCATGACGCCGGCCGAGCGTCGCGTCGCCTACGCAGCGGACATCACCTACGGAACCAACAACGAGTTCGGTTTCGACTACTTGCGTGACAACATGACGCATTCGTTGGACGACCTGGTCCAGCGTGGCCATGCGTTCGCCATCGTGGACGAGGTCGACTCGATCCTCATCGACGAAGCCCGAACCCCGCTCATCATCTCGGGCCCGGCTGACGGCTCCAGCAAGTGGTACAGCGAATTCGCGCGCATCGCCCCGCTGCTGAAGAAGGACGTTCACTACGAGGTCGACATCCGCAAGCGCACCATCGGTGTGCACGAGGCGGGCGTCGAACTGGTCGAGGACCAGCTCGGTATCGACAACCTGTACGAAGCCGCGAATTCGCCGCTGGTGAGCTACCTGAACAACGCGATCAAGGCCAAAGAGCTCTACACCAAGGACAAGGACTACATCGTCCGTGACGGTGAGGTCATCATCGTCGACGAGTTCACCGGCCGCGTGCTGGTCGGCCGCCGCTACAACGAGGGCATGCACCAGGCGATCGAGGCCAAGGAGAAGGTGGAGATCAAGGCGGAGAATCAGACCCTCGCCACGATCACCTTGCAGAACTACTTCCGTCTGTACGACAAGTTGTCGGGCATGACGGGTACCGCCGAGACGGAAGCTGCCGAGCTTCATCAGACCTACACCCTCGGCGTGATTCCGATCCCGACCAACCGTCCGATGGTTCGAGTCGACAACGGCGACCTCATCTACAAGACCGAGGAAGCCAAATTCGACGCGGTGGTCGACGACGTCGTCGAGCGCCACGAGAACGGACAGCCCGTCCTCATCGGTACCACCAGCGTCGAGCGCTCGGAGTACTTGTCGAAGCAGTTCACCAAGCGCGGTGTCGCCCACAACGTCCTGAACGCGAAGTTCCACGAGAAGGAAGCGACCATCATCGCCGAGGCCGGTCGCTCCGGTGCGGTCACTGTCGCGACCAACATGGCCGGCCGCGGTACCGACGTCGTGCTCGGTGGTAACCCGGACATCATCGCCGACATCGCGCTGCGCAAGAAGGGCCTCGATCCGGTTACGACGCCGGACGAGTACGAGGCAGCGTGGGACGCAGTTCTGGACGAGGTCAAGGCCGAGGTCAAGGCCGACGCCGAGAAGGTCCGCGATGCCGGCGGCCTGTACGTCCTGGGCACCGAGCGTCACGAATCGCGTCGTATCGACAACCAGTTGCGTGGTCGTTCCGGACGTCAGGGTGATCCCGGCGAATCGCGGTTCTACCTCTCGCTCGGTGACGAGCTCATGCGCCGCTTCAACGGTTCGGCACTCGAGTCGATCATGACGCGCCTGAACCTGCCCGACGACGTCCCGATCGAAGCCAAGATGGTCTCGAAGGCCATCAAGAGTGCTCAGACCCAGGTGGAGCAGCAGAACTTCGAGATTCGCAAGAATGTCCTCAAGTACGACGAGGTCATGAACCAGCAGCGAACGGTCATCTACAAGGAGCGCCGCCAGATCCTCGAGGGTGAGGACATGGAAGGCCAGGTCGAGCAGATGATCACCGACGTGGTCACCGCTTACGTCGACGGCGCCACCGCTGAGGGATACGTCGAGGACTGGGATCTCGAGCAGCTGTGGACCGCGCTCAAGACGCTGTACCCGGTCGGTATCGATCACAAGACGTTGGCGGGGGAGGACGGCGCAGGCATCAACAGTGACCTGAGTCGTGACGACCTGCGAACCGCTTTGCTCGAAGACGCCCACGCGGCGTACAAGAAGCGTGAGGCCGAGATCGATGCGATCGCCGGCGAAAACGGTATGCGCGAACTCGAGCGTCGTGTCTTCCTCTCGGTCTTGGACCGCAAGTGGCGTGAGCATCTCTACGAGATGGATTACCTCAAGGAGGGAATCGGTCTGCGTGCGATGGCCCAGCGCGATCCATTGGTCGAGTACCAGCGCGAGGGTTACGACATGTTCATCGGCATGCTCGACGGATTGAAGGAAGAGTCCGTCGGATTCCTCTTCAATCTCCAGGTCGAGGCAGCGCCGGCTCAGCCCGCGAGCGGAATTTCCGTCACCGCAGGCTCGGCCGCCGCGGCGTCGGCCACGGCGCCCAAGCCGCTCCCGACGCAGGAAGCTGCGGCCAGGACTGTCGGAACTGCTGCCCCGACGGCGTTGCGCGCCAAGGGACTTGACGACGAAGGTCCGTCACGACTGACGTACACCGGCCCGGACGAGGACGGCAAGGCGAAGGCAACTCGCGGCTCGGCCGCCGACTCCGGTGACGGCGCCGCCTCGCGTCGCGAACGTCGTGAAGCAGCGCGGACGCAGTCGAAGAGCAATCGGGCTCCGAAGTCCAAGCGCAAGCGCTGAGCAACCAGCGCAGGTAGTACTCGGCAGGCTGGACGGTCACACCACGTGTAGTGCGGTGACCGTCCAGCCTGTTCCGTCTGTGCGGTCGATCCGACCCGCGACGGCAAACGTCTGCGTGCCTCGTGTGTACGTCGCACAGACTTCGGCGGTACTCTCCGACACTGCTTGAACGTGGGTGCGGTGAACAGCCGCGCCGCCCAGCTTTCGGGCCGAAAACTCCGAAGTGTAAAGTCGTGCAACAACTTCCAGGACGGACGGCGTCAACACGCCCTTGAGCTGTCGCGGATTTCGTCGTCGGTCGACGGTTTCGAGAACCAGGCGAAGCGATCGATTCCAGAAGATGTCGGCACCTGCCAAGCGCGGTGCCGGAGTGTGAGTGAACCCGGCACTGGGCGACGTTCCGTTGTGCGGCGACTTTCGCGGGCGATGCAGCATCCGGTCTGTTCGACACTGCATTCGGTCTGGCCGACACTGTGGCCGCACCAGCACGACGGTGTGTGCGTGCGGCTCGAAGTGCGGCGCCGGCTCGAGAATGATTGCGCAGTCCTGCTCCATGACATCCCCCCGGATGATCGTGCGTCCGAGATGGTCGTCTCGGACTTCGCTCCCCCGAGCGATGGTGAGAAGCATGACACGAAACGCTCGAGATGTCGCCGTGATCACCATCGCGACTTAGGGTGATGGCGTGCGGGGACTTCTGTTGGATGTCGGTGGCGTGCTGTTCGGTCCGGGATCGGATCTCGACGGTTTGAGCGCGGTCGTGCGCGCGGTGAGGGCCCGCGGAATCGTGACGGGAATCGTCAGCAACGATCCCGGCGGTGCCAATGCTCAGTGGTTGCGGGATCTCGGTGACGGGGTCTTGGTCGACGACGTGATCTTGTCCGGTGACGTCGAGATGGCGAAGCCCGGCGCCGAGATCTATCTGTTGGCGGCGAGTCGGTTAGGCGTCGATCCGGGGGAGTTCGTCTTCGTGGACGATCTCGAGGTGAACGTTCGCGCGGCGGTGGCCGTCGGGATGGTCGGGGTCCATCACGTCGGCTCGGAATCGACCATCGAGGAGTTGTCGATTCTGTTCGAGCTCGGCGAAGGAGGGGACACGAAGCCATGGTGAACAGACTGACCACTCAGGACGCGGCCTTCTACTTCCTCGAAGCCGGGACGACGCCGATGCATGTCGGCTCGTTGGGGATTTTCCGGCAATTGCGAAACGGGATCGATCACGAGGAATTGCTTCGCCTGGTCGAAGATCGGCTCGGATCGGTTCCGCGGTACCGCCAGAGAGTTCGTGAGGTGGCGTTCGGGCTGGCCCGCCCGGTGTGGGTGGACGACTCGGATTTCGACATCACGTATCACGTCCGTCGATCGGCTCTGCCCAAGCCGGGGTCCGACGAACAGCTGATGGATCTGATCGCGCGGCTGACGTCGAGACCTCTCGACAGCACGAGACCGTTGTGGGAGATGTACCTGGTCGAGGGTCTGAGCAGAAACAGATTTGCCATCTTCACGAAGTCCCATTCGTCGTTGGTGGACGGCGAGGCGGCTCCCGAGATCAGTCAGGTGATCTTCGATCCGGAGAAGAATCGAGCGCCCGGCCCCGAAGAATTGTGGATGCCCGCCAGGCCGCCGAGCGATACCAGCTTGTTGGTCAGTGCGCTGGCGGATCTCGTGACGAGTCCGGGGGAGGGGATCGCGCGGGCGCGTGCAGCGTTCAACGACGTGACCACGTCCGTCACCGAGGCGGTGAGCGCACTCGGAAAGCTCGCAGAAGTCGTTCGAACGGCGACGCAGGTTGCCCCGTCGAGCCCGCTCAACGCCACAATCTCGCGCAATCGACGCCTCGCGGTGGCCAAGACGTCACTCGAGGACTATCGACGCATTCGCGCGCGGTACGGGTGCGAGATCAACGACGTGATTCTGACCGTCATCGCTGGAGCGATGCGGAACTGGTTGCTCTCGCGTGGCGAGCCGGTGACCGAGGCGACCATCGTGCGGGCGATGGTGCCCATGTCGGTCTACACGGATGGCCCCGAGAGTCCCGACGTCGACGATCCGCAGGCGCCGGGACATGTTTCCTCGTTCCTCATCGACCTGCCTGTCGGTGAACCCAACGCTGTGGTTCGGCTCTCGCACGTGGCGCATGCGACGGAGGCATTCGCGCGTCAGGGTCGGCGAGTCACCGCGCAGACGATGGTGCGAATGTCCGGGTTTGCGCCGGCGACGCTGCATGCGATGAGCTCCCGGGCGGCCAGCAGTCTGTCGCAGCGAATGTTCAACTTGATGATCACCAATGCGCCAGGGCCGCAGTTCCCGCTCTACCTCGGCGGAGCTCGGATGCTGGAGATGTATCCGGTGTCGCCACTGCTCAAGAATCAGACACTCAGCATTGCCCTGACGTCGTACGACGGAAATGTCTACTACGGTTTGAATGCCGACCGTGACGCGATGTCGGACGTCGACGTCGTTCGTTCGCTGATCTTCGAGTCACTCGAGGAATTGACGGATGCGAGTCGGTGACGAACGAGCATGAAGGTGGTCTCATGAGGGTGTACGTACCGGCGACGGTCGAGATTTTGCAGAAGTTGGTCGCAGATCAGGAGTTCGACCCGATGAGCCGGACGGCTTTTGCGGTCACCCCGACGTTGCGTGAGTCGTACGCGGCGGGGGACGACGACGAGTTGGCCGAGGTCGCCATGGGTGAGGCTGCGCGTGCGTCGCTGCGGCTGATCGCCGGAACCGAGGGCGACGTCACCTTCCGGCGTGCTGTCGTTGCCGCCGACGTCGACGATGCCGATGTGAAGTTGCGGCCCGATCTCGACGATTCGGTAGTCCGATTGGCAGGTCCTGTCACGATGGCTCAGGTTGCATCTGTGCATGTCGACCTCGAACAGGCAGAATCGGACATCGAGCGCGCTGCTGGCATAGTCGACGCGGCGGATCTCGGTGATGCCGATGCCGAGTTCACGCTCGGCGACGCGGAGGACCACGAGTTGGCGTGGTACGCCGCGCAGGAGTTGCCGTTCTTGCTCGACCTGCTGTAAATGTGCTTACCGTCAAGTAACCTACGGTACCGTAACCTGATAACCTACGGTACCGTAGGCAGTGGGTTCGGAAGGTGAGAGGTGGAGGTCTGATGGGTCTGAAGGACTGGATCGAGGCACCGGCGGCGTCGGTAGTTCCGGCAGCGCGGTCGAAGCTCAATCTGCTTCGCGGTGCGGCGGCTCGGCTGACCACACCATTGCTTCCCGACGACTATCTGCACCTCGCAAATCCGTTGTGGTCCGCCCGCGAGCTGCGTGGTCAGATCGTCGAAGTCCGGCCCGAGACCACGGATTCGGCGACCATCGTCATCAAGCCGGGTTGGGGATTCGACTTCAACTACCAGCCGGGGCAGTACATCGGCATCGGCCTGCATATCGACGGCCGGTGGCACTGGCGGTCGTACTCACTCACTTCTCCTCCCAACTGGGAGAACAAGCGCATCTCCATCGCGGTCAAGGCCATGCCCGAGGGCTTCCTCTCGAGCCACCTCGTCAGCGGCGCGGTGCCGTCGGGAACCATCGTTCGACTGGCCACGCCGTCGGGCAACTTCGCGTTGCCTGATCCGCCGCCGGAGAAGATCCTGTTCATCACCGCGGGCAGTGGCATCACTCCGGTCATGGGCATGCTGCGGACGATGAACCGGCGCGGTCAATTGCCCGACGTCATGCACATCCACTCGGCTCCGACGGAATCCGACGTGATGTTCGCCGACGAACTCACGGCACTGCACGCAGAGCACGAGGACTTCGTGAGCCACGTTCAACTCACGCGCCGTGACGGAAAGTTCAAACTCAGTTCACTCGACACGGTCTGCCCCGACTGGCGTGAGCGCCATACCTGGGCGTGTGGACCACTTCCGTTGCTCGACGAGCTCGAAGACGTCTGGAAGGCGGAAGGCATCGAGGATCGACTCCACATGGAGCGGTTCGCGGTGTCGCGCATCGACGCTTCGGCGGACGGCGGCACGGTCACGTTCGAGAAATCGGGTAAGACGATCACCGTCGACGGCGCGACGACCCTTCTGGAGGCCGGCGAGCAGTCCGGTGCCTTGATGCCCTTCGGTTGCCGTATGGGCATCTGCCAGACGTGTGTCGTACCTCTCGTTGCCGGCCACGCGATCGATCTACGTTCGGGTAAACAGCACGCGGAGGGTGAGCGCATTCAGACGTGCATCTCCGCTGCCGCCGGCGACTGTACGCTGGACGCATAGCTTCTAGGCACACGGAGGACCACGGTGGCCATCACCGATATCAAAGAGTTTTCGCACCTCACCGAGGCCGATGTCGAAGCTCTCGGACGTGAACTCGATCAGATTCGACTCGACATCGAAGACTCTCGTGGAATCCGGGACGCCCGCTACATTCGTCGCGTCATTCGCGTCCAGCGGGCGTTGGAGCTCGGCGGGCGTATCGCGCTGTTCGGCAGTCGGTACCGACCGGCATGGCTGGTCGGTACGACCCTGCTGAGCCTGTCGAAAATCATCGAGAACATGGAACTCGGGCATAACGTCATGCACGGGCAATGGGACTGGATGAACGATCCCGAGATTCACTCCGTCTCGTGGGAGTGGGACCAGACCGGTCCTTCCGAGCACTGGAAGCGCGCCCACAACTACCAGCACCACACGTACACCAACGTCGTCGGGATGGACGAGGATCTCGGTTTCGGGATTCTGCGTATGACGCGTGACGAGCCGTGGAAGCCGATCAACCTGTTCCAGCCGATCGCCAACGTGATCTTGGCGGCCACGTTCGAGTGGGGCATCGCGCTGCACGACCTCACGGCGGCAGCCGAGTTGGAGGGCGCGGAAAAGGGACAACTGAACTCGCAGGCGAACAAAGACTTCGCGCGCAAGATCTTTCGTCAGGTGGGCAAGGACTTCATCTTGTTCCCGGCTCTGACGGGGCCGGCGTGGAAGTCGACCATGACGGCCAATGCCACCGCGAATCTCGTGCGCAACCTGTGGGCGTACGTCGTCATCTTCTGTGGCCACTTCCCGGACGGTGCCGAGAAGTTCACGGTTGCCGAATTCGAGCAGGAGACTCGTCACGAGTGGTACCTGCGCCAGATGCTCGGTAGTGCGAACTTCAATTCGGGCAAGCTCATGGGACTCATGAGCGGCAATCTGAGTTACCAGATCGAGCATCACGTGTTCCCTGATCTGCCGAGTAACCGCTATCCCGAAATCGCTGTGAAGATGCGTGCATTGTGCGAGAAGTTCGATCTCCCGTACACCACCGGTTCGCTCTTCAAGCAGTATCTTCTGGCTCTGCGCACGATCCACAAGTTGGCTTTGCCGGACAAGTGGCTGACCGCAACCTCGGACAATGCTCCGGAAACCTCTTCGGAACTACGGTTCCGCGACTCGGGATTCCGGGATGCAGCCATGGCGATGGTCGAGGACCTTCGTACGGATCCGGTCACCGGTAAGCGTCTCGGTTTGTTGACCGCACTCAAGTCACAGGCCCGTTCCCGCATGCCGAAGCGCCGGAAGTGATATAGGTTACATCGGGAAAAACCTAACCTACGGTGCCGTAAGTTACGCTACAGTAGGTGCAGTTGATCTGAACGATTCGCATTCATGATCGTTCTGCACTTACTACTTTGCGCCTAACTCACTGCTAGGAGGCTTTCCATGGCGATTGCAGATGTCAAGGAATACGCACATCTCACGGACGCCGACATCGAGGCGCTCGGCCGCGAACTCGACGCGATCCGTCGCGACATCGAGGAGTCGCGCGGCGAGAAGGACGCGCGCTACGTGCGCAACGTCATTCGCCTGCAGCGTTCGCTCGAAATCGGGGGCCGCGCAGTGCTTTTCGCCAGCCGTCGTCGTCCGGCGTGGCTTGCCGGAGTTGGACTGCTGACGCTCTCGAAGATCATCGAGAACATGGAACTCGGGCACAACGTGATGCACGGGCAGTGGGACTGGATGAACGACCCGGAGATCCACTCCACCTCGTGGGAGTGGGACGTCACCGGCCCGTCTGCACACTGGAAGCAGACCCACAACTACCTGCATCACAAGTACACCAACGTCCTCGGAATGGACGACGACGTCGGATACGGCCTCCTTCGCGTCACCCGCGATCAGCGCTGGAAGCCCTTCAATGCCGGCAACCTGGTCTACAACACGCTGCTCGCTCTGTTCTTCGAGTACGGCATCGCCGCTCAGCACCTCGAGCTGGGCAAGGTGGCCAAGGGCCGCGCCGACAAGGAAGAGACGCAGCGCAAGCTTCGCGAGGTCGGCGAGAAGATCGGCAAGCAGGTCCTGCGCGACTACGTCATCTACCCGGCCATCACCGGACCGGCGTGGAAGAGCACGTTGTCGGCCAACTTCACCGCCAACACCCTGCGGAACGTGTGGACCAACGCGGTCATCTTCTGCGGTCACTTCCCGGACGGTGCCGAGAAGTTCACCAAGGAAGACATCGACAAGGAAACACAGGCTCAGTGGTACCTGCGTCAGATGCTCGGCAGCGCCAACATCGAGGGCAGCGCGCTCATGGACTTCATGACTGGCAACCTGAGCTACCAGATCGAGCATCACCTGTTCCCCGATCTGCCCAGCAACCGCTACAAGGACATCGCGGTCACGGTGCGTCAGCTCGCGGACAAGTACGACTTGCCGTACACGACGGGCCCGCTTGCCGTGCAGTACGCCAAGTCCTGGCGCACCATCGCCAAGCTGTCGCTGCCGAACAAGTACCTCAAGGACACCGTCGACAATGCGCCCGAGACGGCGTCGGAGCGGATGTTCGACGGCGAACTGACGTCGACCGTCGATCCCGTGACCGGGCGTCGCAGCGGCCTCAAGAGCGCCATCGCACGCAAGCGTAAGAGCGGCAAGCTGCGCAGCCTCCTGGGCCTTCGCTGATTTCCCGCCTGCGCTGACCAGAACAGAAGCGGCCCGACACCATTCGATGGTGTCGGGCCGCTTTGCTGTTCTCGCGCTGGGGCGTCGTGCAGGGGTGTCGCTCAGTACTGATCGTTGGACTTGATCGCTTCCAGCAGTTGTCGCACCGCGACGACGCGTCGAGCTGATTTGCCCTCCAGCAGGTCGAGCTTGCATTCGGGATCCGCCGGCGGCCCCAGGTGTGTGCATCCGCGCGGGCAATCCTCGATCGCCGCGGCAAGGTCCGAGAATGCCGCCACCACATTCTCGGGTGAGATATGTGCAAGGCCGAACGAACGGATGCCGGGAGTGTCGATGACCCAGCCGCCGCCGGCGAGGGGGAGCGCCACCGATTGTGTCGACGTGTGCCGGCCCTTGCCGACGCCGGACACGATGCCGACCGCTCGATTGGCATCGGGGACAAGACGATTGACCAGTGTCGACTTTCCGACGCCGGAATGCCCGATCAGGGCGGTCAGCTTGTGCTCGAGGATCTGCGTCAGTTCGTCCAGTGGATCGTCGCGACCGGCGACGACCACTTGGATGTCGAGGTCGGCGAAAGTGCTCGCGAATTCCTCGGGTGGTTCGAGGTCGCTCTTGGTCAGGCAGACGATCGGTGTCAGGCCGCCCACGTAGGCGGCGACCAGTGCCCGCTCGACGAAGCCGGTGCGCGGTGGGGGATCGGCGAGTGCCACGACGATGAGTAACTGCTGGGCGTTCGCGACGACGATGCGTTCGAAGGGATCGGTGTCGTCCGCGGTTCGGCGCAGAACCGTCGAACGCTCGGAGACCCGGACGATGCGAGCCAGAGTATCGGTTTTACCCGACAGGTCGCCGACAATGTCCACCTGATCGCCGACGACGATCGGGGTGCGGCCCAACTCGCGGGCGCGCATCGTGACGATCAGCCGGTCGGGATCACCGCCGAGGACGCAACCCCAACGGCCACGATCCTTCGACACCACCATCCCCGATTCAGCCGAGAGATGTTCGGGCCGAGTTTTCGTACGGGGGCGGGATCCGCGTCCGGGGCGTACCCGGACGTCGGACTCGTCGTACTGCCGCGGACTCAGAAGCTTGCCTTCGGCGTCGCAGTCGAACTCTCGAGCATGTCGACCCACATGTTCTCGAAGCCGGGCAGTGTCTTGGCGGTGGTTCCTACATCGTCGACCTCGACGCCGTCGACGACCAGGCCGATGATCGCGCCGGCTGTTGCCATGCGGTGGTCGGCATACGAGAGCCATTGTCCGCCATGGAGTTCCGCGGGAACGATCGTCAGGCCGTCATCGGTTTCGGTGACGGAGCCGCCGAGCTTGTTGATCTCGTCGGCGAGGGCGGCCAGACGGTCGGTCTCGTGCCCGCGCAGGTGTGCAATACCTCGTAGATGCGAGGTGCCCTCGGCGAGAGCAGCCAGGGCCGCGACGGTGGGGGTCAGCTCTCCCACGTCGTGGAGATCGATGTCGATGCCGCGCAGTTTCTCCGGGCCGCGAACGGTCAGCACGCCGTCGGCAAGAGCGACGTCGGCGCCCATCGAGGCGAGGATCCCGCGGATCGCGTCGCCGGGTTGCGTGGTCGACGACGGCCACATCGGAACGCTGACGGTTCCGCCGATCACTGCGGCAGCGGCCAGGAACGGTGTGGCGTTGGAGAGATCGGGTTCGATCGCCCAGTCCACGGCGCGCACCGGCCCCGGTGCCACACGCCAGGTGTCCGCGTCACCGCCCGTGGCTGGTGTCGTCACGGAAACTCCGGCTTCGCGGAGCATCTCGACGGTCATGTCGATGTGCGGCATGGACGGGACGGGCTTGCCGTCGTGGTGGACGGTGACACCCTCGTCGAAGGCAGCAGCCGAGAGGAGGAGACCGGAGACGAACTGCGACGAACCGGATGCGTCGATGGTGACCGTCCCGCCGCGTAGGGATCCGGTTCCGGTGACGGTGAACGGGAGTGCGTCACCCTCGATGTGTGCGCCGAGACCGCGGAGGGCTTCCAAGATGGTGCCGAGCGGTCGTGTGCGTGCCTGCTCGTCGCCGTCGAAGCGAACGATGCCGTCGGCCATCGCGGCGAGCGGCGGCAGGAAGCGCATCACGGTGCCTGCCAGGCCGCAGTCGACCTCGCCGCCGCGCAGGGGCCCAGGGGTGATGCGAAGCGTGGTCGGATCGCCGGCTTCCTCGACGCCGATGCCGAGGTCACGCAGAGCTGCGATCATCAGGTCGGCGTCACGGCTGCGGAGTGCACCGGTGATCGTGGACGGGCCATCCGCAAGTGCGGCAAGAATCAGAGCTCGATTGGTGATGGACTTGGATCCGGGCAGCGTCACCACTGCATCGACGGGTGCTTGGGCCCTCGGGGCGCTCCACAGACTCAGACTCACATGGTCCATCTTCTCTCATCGGTGGGGGAATGGTCGAAACCGTGCCACCCTGGGTGTCATGTGCGGAAGGTATGCGACCACAGCGGACCCGGCCACCCTGGCGGTGGAACTCGATGCGCTCGACGAGACGGACCACTCGGCGCCCGTCGAAGCCGACTACAACGTGGCCCCCACGACCGAGGTGTTGACCGTCGTCGAACGCCACGATCGAGAGAACCCCGACAGCGATCCGACCAAGAGGATTCGGCGGATGCGGTGGGGATTGGTGCCGTCGTGGACCAAGGAGCTGGGCAAAGGCCCGGTCCTGTTCAACGCCCGCGCCGACTCGCTGGCGGAGAAGCCGGCGTTTCGGACCGCCTTCAAGTTCAAGCGTTGCCTGGTCCCCATGGACGGGTGGTACGAGTGGCAGACCGAGGCCACCGGCGGGAAGAAGGCCGCGAAGATTCCCTACTACATGCACCCCGACGACGGATCGCGGCTGTTCATGGCGGGCGTGTGGTCTGCCTGGCGGGACCCGAGGGTCGAGAACGCGAGCCCCGTCCTGAGCTGCTCGATCGTCACAGTCGACTCTCTCGGTCACCTCGAGCAGGTTCACGACCGCATGCCCCTCGCCCTGCCTCGTGACCGCTGGGAGGCGTGGCTCGATCCCGACAACACCGTCGATTCGGCCCTGCTCGAGCCGGTACCGGATCTCTTCGAACGAATCGACGTCGATCGAGTCCGGCCGCTGGTCAACAGTGTCAAGAACAACGGACACGAGTTGATCGAGCCGGACGTCGACCGTGCCGGCGAGCAGATCAGCCTGCTCTAGCAGTCAGCCGAGAGCCCAGGTAACGGTCACTTCGAACGAGACCTGCTGGGTTCCCGGGGCGAGAACCATGTCGGACATCGAGGCGTCGGGAGCGCGCATGGTCTGACCGCCACTCGTGTCGTGCGCCTCGGTGATGTTCACGACGTTCTCGAGCGAAGTGCCGGACAGATCCGCGTACTGCTCGGCACGGTTCTTCGCGTCCTCGAAAGCTCGGGTGCGGGCGTCGGCCAGAAGCTGAGAGTCGTCGTCGATGGCGAAGGCGACGTTGCCGAGCCGTGCCGCGTTTCCGCCCGCCGCGATGCCGGCGTCCAAGACAGAAGAGGCCTTGTCGAGATCGCGGACGACGATCCGTACCGAGTTGGTTGCCCGGTAGCCGGTCACGTTGCCGCCGATGAACGGTCCACCACTGGCGTCGTACTGCGGCTGGACGGACAGATCGCTTGTCTGCACGTCCTCGGGGGCCACGCCGGCGGCGACTATCGCGTCGATCATCTGACGGGCCTTGTCATTCGACTCGGAGACCGCTCCCGATACATCCGGGGCAACAACCTCGATGCCGATGTCGGCATTGAGGATGTCCGGCGCTCCGCGGACCTGCCCTGATCCGACTACCGTGACTTCCTTGGCGGCATTGTCCGAACTCCCGCAGGCCGTCAGCGAGACGGTGAGGGCTGCCGCTGCAGCGGTCAGTGCAAGAGTTTTCAGGTGTGGTCGCATGGTGAGACCGTAGCGACCGGATACTCAGCCCGCCGTGATTTGCGCCGTGACCGCGCCACTCAACTGCACGAGGTCCGTCGGAGCCAGCTCGATCTCGAGCCCGCGTCGACCGGCGCTGCAGAGAACGCGGTCCCAGTCGAGCGCCGACGCATCGATCACGGTCGGCAGTTTCTTGCGCTGGCCGAGCGGTGAGATGCCGCCGAAGACGTAGCCGCTCGAGCGCTCGGCTTCGGCGCGATCGGCCATGACTGCTTTGCTCGCACCGAGGGCAGCGGCCGCAGCCTTGAGTGAGAGCTTGTCCGGGACCGGCAGAACCGCGACGGCGAGCTTGCCGGTGTCGAGTTTGACTACCAGGGTCTTGAAGATCTGGGCAGCCTCGACGCCTGTCGACTCGGCCAGCGCGTCCACGGCTTCGTCGCCGAACGATTCGGCGCGAGGATCGTGGTCGTAGCTGTGGACTCGGTGCGGTGTCTTCGACTTGTCGAGAAGTACGGTCGCAGGGGTCGCTGTTCCGGCCATGAGGACACCCTATGCGGATCGACGGCAGGTGCATCCGACCAGGCCGGGAACAGAGTCGCAGACTCCCGTGTTGGTACCAGTTGATGAAACTTGTCCCGAGAAGCGAAGGAGCGACCGTGCTGGCTGTGTGTGAGCCACCACCGGCCCGTGGGTCGGATCTTCAGTTGGCGGTAACCTTGATCCCTACGGCTAGTGAAGGGATCAGAGTGCTGGAACACGACCGGCCCAAGGACGAACCGTCAGGGGTTAGCGAACCTGCCGACGGCGCAGTGTCCGAAACGCCCGAAACTGCGGATGAGTTGATTGCCCGGTTCGAGCGCGACGCGCTCCCGCTGCTCGACCAGTTGTACGGCGCTGCCTTGCGTATGACTCGGAATCCGGCTGATGCCGAGGATCTCGTGCAGGAGACGTACGTCAAGGCGTACACCGCTTTCCGCTCGTTCCGTGCCGGTACCAACCTGAAAGCCTGGCTGTACCGGATTCTCACCAACACCTACATCAACTCGTACCGTAAGAAGCAGCGCCAACCCGCGCAGTATCCGACGGACGAGATCACCGACTGGCAGTTGGCCGCGACCGCTGAGCACACGTCCACAGGTCTGCGTTCGGCCGAGGTGGAGGCGCTCGACGCGTTGCCCGACGACGACATCAAGGCGGCGCTGCAGTCGCTTCCCGAGGAATTCCGGATGGCGGTGTACTACGCCGATGTCGAAGGATTCCCGTACAAGGAGATCGCGGAGATCATGGGCACACCCATCGGAACGGTGATGTCGCGACTGCACCGTGGTCGCAAGCAATTGCGTGGTCTTCTGGCCGATGTCGCAAAGGACCGGGGATTCAATCGGGACGGCGCAGTCGACACAGCCACAGTCGCAGCCACCGAGACGGAAGGTGTCACACGATGAGTGAGCAGGACGAATTCGAAAGGCTCGACTGCTCGGCAGTCATCGCCGACGTCTGGTTGATGCTCGACGGTGAATGTGACGATTCCAGTCGTGCTCGCCTGCAACGTCATATCGACGATTGCGGATCGTGCCTCGAGGCCTACGGGATCGAAGAGAAGGTCAAGAGCCTGATCAACCGTAAGTGCGGCGGAGACCACGCGCCGGAAAGTCTGCGTCAGCGGCTCACCGTCGAGTTGCGTCGGACCATCGTCATAACGACTACCGAAACCGACAGCTAGCCCGTCAGCGACGATCTGAGCGGTAGTAGCGTAAGGCAGTAACGCCGAGGGGCGGGGAAGCAATGCTTCCCCGCCCCTCGGACGTTTTGTTGCGCTACATGTCAGGCGTTTGGACGCTTGCCATGGTTAGCGGCGTTGCCCTTACGGCTGCGCTTCTTACGACCACGCTTACCCATGATTGGTATCCCTTCTGTTTCTTTCGCGTCATTGTTTCACGCCGATGCCGGTGTGGTTCCATTGGCAGGTCGATCGAGTGATCCGTCGACGTATTTTCGTGGTCAGAGTGCAGTTCCGACAGAAGTGAGGTTCACGATGGCAGAAGACGTCCGCGCCGAGATGGTTTCGACGGTCTACCAGGTGGTCGTGAGCGAGGGAGACGTCGTTGCGGACGGCGACACCCTGGTCATCCTCGAATCCATGAAGATGGAGATTCCGGTCCTGGCCGAGGTTCCGGGAACGGTGACGACGGTGGGCGTCAAGGTCGGCGATGTCATTCAGCAAGGCGATCTGATCGCCGTGATCTCCTAAGTCGGACGATGTCCACTCTCAGTGACCTCCTCGCCGAACACACCGATCTCCCGGGTGCGGCGGTCGACCACCTCCAGCGCGTAGTGGGCGAGTGGCAACTGCTCGCCGACCTCTCCTTTGCCGATGTTCTTCTGTGGGTGGGCACCGAATCGGAGAAGACCCGTTCGGAGGGGTCGGTCATCTGCGTCGCGCACTGCCGGCCGACAACGGCATCGACGGCTTTTCCGGAGGACGCGGTCGGGACGGTCGTTTCCGAGTCCGAGCACCCGCAGGTTCTCCGCGCTCTCGTGGAGGGCCGCGTCGTTCGCGGCGAAGACGAGACGTGGCGTGAAGGAATGCCGCCACGTAAGGAAGCCGTTCCCGTGCGTCTGGACGGGCGCGTCATCGCGGTTCTGAGCCGCGACACCAACCTGTCGCACCAGCGAGCGCAGAGTCCGCTCGAGCTCGCGTATCTCGATTGCGCCGAAGACCTGTGTCAGATGATCAGCGACGGAACCTTCCCGATCCGAGAATCGCGCTCGGACACGAACTCGAGCCCACGTGCGGGCGACGGGTTCATCCGTCTCGACACCGAAGGCACCGTCGTCTACGCCAGCCCGAACGCGCTCTCGGCCTATCACCGGATGGGCTTGAGTTCGGATCTGGTGGGCCAAGATCTCGCGGCGTTGACCCGTTCGTTGGTCACCGACCCGTTCGAGTCTTCGGAAGCTGCGGGATACATCCGGGATACGTTGGCGGACAAGCCCGGTCGCCGTATGGAGATCGAGGCGCGCGGGGCGACCGTTCTGCTGCGAGCCCTGGTCCTCAAGCCGGGCGGTCGGCACGTCGGTGCTGCGGTCGTCGTCCGCGACGTCACCGAGGTCAAGCGTCGTGATCGCGCGCTCCTGAGCAAGGACGCGACCATCCGCGAGATTCACCACCGAGTGAAGAACAACCTGCAAACCGTCGCGGCGCTTCTGCGTCTACAGGCCAGACGAACCGGCAACGACGAAGCGCGACAAGCGTTGACAGAATCGGTGAGGCGCGTGACGTCCATCGCCCTCGTTCACGACACCTTGTCGATGTCGGTGGACGAAGAGGTGGATCTCGACGAGGTGATCGACCGGTTGGTTCCCATGCTCTCCGATGTCGCGGGAGTAGGTGTGCCGGTGACGATTCGGCGTGAGGGAAGTTTCGGAGTGTTCTCCGCCGAGCGTGCCACCCCGTTGGTCATGGTGCTGACGGAGTTGGTGCAGAACGCCATCGAGCACGCTTTCGATCCAGGTATTACCGGCACGGTCACATTGAGCGCCGAGCGTTCTGCACGCTGGTTGGACGTGATCATCCACGACAACGGGCGCGGGCTCCCGGAAAATTTCGACCTCGAGAAATCCGATCGCCTCGGACTGCAGATCGTTCGGACTTTGCTGGGCGCCGAACTCGGCGGCTCACTCGGACTGCACCCGGGGAGCGGCGGTGGCACCGACGCGGTTCTGCGTGTGCCGCTCGGTAGGCGTACTGCGCGTTACTGATTCGCGCATCGTTACTGATTCGAGCAGACAAAAAGCCCGGCACCATGTGGTGCCGGGCTGTCGTCTTCGACTGTGCGGAGGGGCTGTTCTCCGTCGCGAGTCGAACGTCTCGGTTCTACCTAGACGGAAGTGCGTGCACGGGTACGTGCGTTACGACGCTTGAGTGCGCGACGCTCGTCTTCGCTCATTCCGCCCCAGACGCCTGCATCCTGACCGGACTCGAGAGCCCAGGACAGGCACTCGGCGGTGACGGGGCAGCGGTTGCAGACAACCTTGGCATCAGCGATCTGAGCGAGGGCCGGTCCGCTGTTTCCCACCGGGAAGAACAGTTCGGGATCCTCGTCGCGACAGATTGCGTTGTGGCGCCAGTCCATCTTTTTTCGCTCCTTAATTGGGTGTGTATTCACACCATTTGGTACCAATGAGTTTGTGTGTGCGTCATCAATGTTTCCGCACTGTTACTTGTGAATGCTTTCACGAACTCGCGGTATGTCAATAGGTTTGAACGGGTTCGTGGGCCAACTCACTAATTTGTGACACACCTGACGGCCACCTGGGCGTCACCGGCATTTTACCCGATTTCGGCTATTCGGCACCAGAGTTTTTGCAGGTCAAACGTGTTGCCTGACTCACGTCGCAATCGGCGCGAACACTTCCAGTGCATCCGGGACCGAGGTGAATTCGACCTTTTCGCGAAGTCCGATGTAGTCGCCGTCCATCTGCAGTCCGATCGGTCGCGACGATTCGATGGTGATTGACGGGACGTCGTCGGTGCGGAGAAGAACCTTCGATTTCGGCTCGGCGCCGCGTGCGAGGAGCTGTCGCACAACCCGCAAGGACGGTAGGACTTTGGTGCTCGTCATGGCGAAGATGCCGAGTCCGCTGTCGAAAGTCGTTCCCGGATTGGTGTGTACGGGGCGCTCTTCCAGATATGTCCACGGGCTCGAGTTCGACACGAACGCGTAGTGGACTCCGGAGACGGGATCCTGTTCGGGAAGGTGGACGGTCAGTGCTGGTTCGGCTCGCTTGGCACGGAAGAACGCCGCGATTGCGGTTCGGACGTACCGGGCGGGTGTGGCGGCGTCACCGTTTTTGCGGCTGGCGTCGACGGCCTCGCAGACATCGGCGTCGAGGCCCATTCCGGCGTTGAACGTGAACCAACGGTTGTCGCAGTGTGCGAGTCCGATTCGGCGTCGCGTGCGCTCGGAGAGGAGGTCGACGAGTTGGTTCGTGGCATCGATCGGGTCGGCGGCGATACCGAGCGAGCGCGCGAAAACGTTTGCCGAGCCTCCGGGGACGACTGCGATCGTCGGGATCGGACCGACCGGAACCGATTTCATGGACGTGGGATGCGGTGACCCGAGCAGTCCGTTGACCACTTCGTTGACCGTGCCGTCGCCGCCGTGGACGATCACCGAGCCGAACCCGTCTTCGTGGGCTTCGCGCGCCAGTTCGGCAGCGTGTCCCCGATGTGTGGTGTGCGCCACAGTAAGTCGCACCCGACTCTCGAGGGCGTGTGCCAACAGGTCACGACCGGCAGCGGTGGTGGAGGTGGCATTGGGGTTGACGATCAGCAGTGCGCGCACGGGGCATGAGCCTATCCGGTGTCGTGTTCTAGGCTGGCCTCGTGCCGAATACCGCCAGTCCGAACGCCCTGCCCAAGACAGTCACATGGGCAGGTGCCCTCGTGACGCTGCAAGGGCTCGTTGCCGCCGGGTTCGCGATCGTCGCAGTGATTCGCGGTGCAACCGGCCACGATCAGAGCGTCACCAACGGATACGGATTTGCCGCCTGGGTCGCGATCCTCGGCGGCGCGGTGTTGGCTGCCGGTATAGCGCTGTTGACCGGTCGCCGGTGGGGCCGGGCCATCGCCGTCGTCGCCCAGCTGCTGCTCCTGCCGGTTGCCTGGTCGCTGCTGACCGATTCACATCAGGTTCCGCTCGGCATCGTTCTGGGTGTCGTCGTTCTCGGTGCCCTCGGCTGCCTGTTCTCGGCGCCGACGTCTCGGTGGATGGCAGCGGAGTACGGAGCCTATGCCGACGAGGCGTCATCGGACGAGGAACGTCCGGACGCCGAAGGAACCGGCGACACCGGGCGCAAGAAAGACTGAACTCCTACTCGGCCTCGGCCGCGAGCGCCCCGAGGTGGGTGCCGGTCAGGCGATACGTGGTCCACTCCGTCTTCGCGTCGGCACCGAGTGACTCGTAGAACTTGATCGAGGGGGTGTTCCAGTTGAGCACCGACCAGGACAGCCTGGTGTAGTCGTTGTCGGTGCACTCCTTGGCGAGCGCGGCCAGAAGAGCCTTCCCGTGCCCTGATCCGCGCTGGCTGGGCTTGACGTACAGGTCTTCGAGGTAGATGCCGTGCGCGCCGTCCCACGTGGAGAAATTGCGAAACCACAGCGCCATGCCGACGACGTCGTCGGCGGAATTCACAGCGACGTGCGCGAAGGCCGTCGCGGCCGGTCCGAACAAAGCCTCGCCGATCTGTTCCGCCTTCACGGTGCACTCGTCGAGGGCCTTCTGGTAGTCCGCCAACTCGTAGATCATGTCGGTGATCGGCTGGACGTCTGCGGGCGTGGCGCGTCGGATCATGCAGAGGATCTTAAGCCTCACGCCTCCACGAGCGGTGGCACGTTGTGGTGGAGGAGGTGAGTAGCCCCGTGCTCGTAACCGAGAACCGTGTATGCGCCGGGGGACAACGCGAAGCGCTTTCCTTCCGTCACGGGGAGCTCGAGCCAGCGAGCGATGAGTGCGCGTGAGAAGTGGCCGTGCCCGATCAGGATCACGTCCCGCTCGGGTAGCTGCGAACGCACCATCGACAGCACCATGTCGGTGCGGGCATGGATCTGGTCGGCCTGCTCGCCGCCGGGGCACGGGTGTGTCCAGACGGTCCAATCGGGCACCGTTGCCCGGATCTCGGGTGTCGTGAGGCCCTCGTAGTCCCCGTAGTCCCATTCCGACAGTGCATCCCAGGTTCGCTCCTCCGGCAGGCCGGCAAGATCACCCGTCAGCTGTGCGCGCAAACGCGGACTCGTCAGAATCATGGGATTGCGGAGGTCGAGTGTCCGCAGTCGGTTTCCGGTCGCGGTGGCCTGCATTTCGCCGAGCGGAGTCAGTGGAACCTCGGTCCGTCCGGTGTGTTTTCCGGTCCGTGCCCACTCGGTTTCACCGTGGCGCATCAGTACGACGCGAGCACCGAGAGGGATCGACGAGGGGGTGGACTGGGAGGTCATGTCGACCATCATTGCAGGCTGCCTCGCGTGTGTAGCTCGCCTCCTGGCGCGAAGTGCGCAAGGATCTACGTGTGACGACGGTTCTCGCAGTGGCGAATCAAAAGGGCGGCGTGGCTAAAACCACTACCGTCGCCTCTCTCGGTGCGGCTTTGTCCGCGCTCGGACAACGAGTCCTGGTGGTGGATCTCGACCCGCAGGGCTGCCTGACGTTCTCGCTCGGCCACAACCCGGATCGCCTCGAGCGTTCGGTCAACGAGGTCCTGGCGGGTGATCTCGACGCGGTCGACGCCGTGCTGAAGACGGACGACGGCATGGACCTGCTGCCGGCCACGATCGATCTCGCGGGCGCTGAAGCGTTGCTTCTGATGCGACCCGGCCGCGAGTTCGCGCTCAAGCGGGCGCTGTCTCCGCTCCTGGGTTCCTACGACGTCGTCATCATCGACTGCCCACCGTCGTTGGGTGTGCTCACACTCAACGGATTGACTGCGGCGCAGTCGGTTCTGGTTCCACTGCAATGCGAGACCCTGGCACACCGCGGCGTCGGACAGCTGCTGCGTACGGTTCGTGAAGTCCAAGCCATCACCAACCCGGATCTTGTTCTGCTCGGCGCACTTCCGACTCTGTACGACGCTCGAACCACGCATAGTCGCGACGTGCTCGCCGACGTCAGCGACCGTTACTCCCTCGCCGTTCTGGCGCCGCCGATCCCACGCACCGTCAAGTTCGCCGAGGCGTCCGCGTCGGGCGCGACGGTCCTCGCCGGACGAAAGAACAAGGGCGCGGATGCTTATCGCGAACTCGCCGACAATCTCGTAAAGCATTGGGCTGGAAACGAAGTCGTGACTTTCGCGCCGGAACTGGCGCTCTGAGGAAGGCGAGCTTCTAGCGCAGCGCGAACAAGGTATCGCCGCGCTGTTCCAGAATCGTCTCGCCCGCACTGGCGAGCACGATCGGTGTCGCCGTCTCACCGCGGTCGACGGCGATCATGCGCTGCACCGCTCCGTCCGACGGGCTGACGGCTGCAATGCCGCCCGGAACGGGGATGAGCATCTGACCGGCGACCATGCTTCCGGGCCCGGACGTTCCGTTGACGATCCACGTCGGAGCCAGATCGCTCAGTCGGAGGTTGACCGTCTGCGACCCGGTCCACCACGTGATCGAAGCCTTGTCGGCGTGGGTGCGAGCATCTTCGGTCACCGCTCCCTCGATCGGATAGTCGACGATCGGGCTGCCGGATCCGTCGAAAATGCTGATGCGAGAAACAGTTCCGTTGGCGGCGGGGAGGTAGACCGCCGTTTTCTCGCCGGCCACGGCCAGCAGGCGGGCGCCCTCGGAGTCGAGGAGAATCGAGGATCCGTACTCCTCGGGTTCCTGGGCGTCCTTGGGAGCGGGATTCATCACCGTCAACCTGTTGGAGGCTTCACCGGGGCAGCGTTCGAGTACCGAGACACGGTTGGCGCTCGACGCGGCGTCGAGCAGCGTGCATCCGGTGCGAGGTTGCTTGTTGGGATTGACCTTCGCGTCGACCCGGCCGTACTCGAGGGTTCGGACAAGGTCCGAGCGCCACAGTTCCATTCGCTCACTGCCGCGTGAGATCAGGTAGGTGCCGTCCGCCGACAAACTGACCGCGGAATCGGCGTCGCTGTTGCGCTGGTCTTTTCGGGCGCCGGTGTCCGCGACCAGTGACGTGACCTGGGAGCAACCGCGATCGTCCTGATAGACGCTGACGACGCGATCCCATGAACCGATCGCACCGCACAGGGGGATGTTGCGCGCGTAACGCCACACTTCTTCACCCGTTGCCGGATCGCGGCCGATCACTTCGGAGCCGTCGGCGGTGACGACGGCATTGCCGACGGTGATCGGCGACGACGAATCGGCACTGGGGGATTCCCACGTCTGCTTCAGGATGTCGGGCAACAACACCGACGTCGAGAGAGGCGGGAGTGACGTGTCTGCGGTGACCGAGGTGGTTCCGTGCGCATCACTGCGCAACCACACCACGGTCACCGCTACGACTACGGCCAGCGCGAGAGCCAGCGCACCGATCAGATCTGAGCGAGTACGCCTTTCGGGAGCCAGCACATCGGCAGCTTACTCTGCGGCGCCTGCCGTCGCGGTAGCCGCGGGGCGACGACGCCGACGGCGACGCGGCTTGGCTGCTCCGTCGTCGTCCGTGTTCTCGGCACCGGTTGCGGCGGGTGCCGAGGGGGGAGCGGTGGTCGCGGTAGCGGTGGCGGACGTCGCGGCGTCGGCCGAAGCGCCGGCGCGGGTGCGGCGACGGGTCCGGTTGCGGCGGGGAGCGGCCTTCTCTTCGTTGCCGTCGGAGTCGGTCGTCTTCGGCGCGTCGGCCTTGTCCGTTGCGGCTTTGTCGGTTGCAGCCTTCTCAGGCGCAGCCTTGGCCTTGCGAACAGTGCCCTTGGCGTCGGCCGGGATCGACAGCTCCTCGTAGAGGTGCGGCGAGCTCGAGTACGTCTCGACCGGATCGGGGATTCCGAGGCTCAGTGCCTTGTCGATGAGCTGCCAACGAGGGATGTCGTCCCAGTCGACCAGCGTGACGGCGATGCCGGTGCGTCCGGCGCGGCCGGTACGACCGATGCGGTGGACGTAGGTCTTCTCGTCTTCGGGGCACTGGTAGTTGATGACGTGAGTGACGTCGTCGATGTCGATACCGCGTGCAGCGACGTCGGTGGCGACGAGAACGTCGACCTTGCCGTTGCGGAAGCCCTTCAGTGCCTTTTCACGGGCGATCTGTCCGAGGTCGCCGTGGACCGCGCCGACGGAGAAACCACGCTCGGCGAGATCGTCGGCGACTTTCTGGGCGGTGCGCTTGGTACGGGTGAAGATCATCGTCGCGCCGCGGCCTTCGGCCTGCAGTACGCGGGCAACCATCTCGGCTTTGTCGAGAGCGTGCGCACGGTAGATGTGCTGGCTCGTGCGGTCGTGCACTGCGGAGGATTCGGCTTCCTCGGCGCGGATGTGCGTCGGCTGCGTCAGGAAGGTGCGGGCCAGAGTGATGATCGGGCCGGGCATCGTGGCCGAGAAGAGCATTGTCTGACGCTTGTCGGGGACCATGCCCATGAGGCGTTCGATGTCGGGGAGGAAGCCGAGGTCGAGCATTTCGTCGGCCTCGTCGAGGACGAGAACGCCGACCTTGCCCAGGATCAGGTGCGACTGGTTGGCGAGGTCGAGCAGGCGACCCGGGGTGCCGACGACAACGTCGACGCCCTTCTGGAGTGCCGAGATCTGCGCCTCGTACGGCCGGCCGCCGTAGATGGGCAGAACCTGCAGACCACGATCGCCGACTCGGAGGTACTTGCTGGCGTTCTCGAGGTCGCGGGCGACCTGGATGCACAGTTCGCGGGTGGGAACGATGATCAGCGCGCGGGGAGTGCCGTCGAGGACCGCCGTGCCGTTCTCGGCGGTGACGATGCGGTGCAGGAGCGGGACGCCGAAACCGAATGTCTTGCCCATACCGGTTCGTGCCTGACCGATGAGGTCGTCACCGGCGAGAGCCAACGGGAGGGTGAGTTCCTGGATGGCGAAGGTGCGCTCGATGCCGATCTCGTTCAGTGCGCGGACGATTTCGTCGCGGACACCGAGTTCGGCGAAGGTCGGGGGTACATGGGTGTCGTCGAGCTGGACGGAAACGGTGTTCTCGGTTGCTTCGTCTTCGTGGTCGACAGTGATCTTGCTCAGGGGACTAGCCTTTCCTCGTGGCGGTACGCACGCACAAGGTAAGGGGCCAGGCCGTAAGTCGGCCGATGTCGATGCCCTCTTTTTCTTCGGTCATGCCTACGCCTCAGCACTGAATTCCACTCGGACGAATTCGAACCGTCCGGCGATCTCGGCGAAGCGGGCAACAACCGTCGATGCAGGTGCGCGCACATTATCGGTGGGGTTCGTGTGAAGACAGCCGTCCCGGCTAACCAAATGGCCCGGGGGAACTGGCGAACTCCCAAGACCATTGTAGCTGCACGTTGTCCGTCCCTCGCGATGACATGTCGAAGATCACCGAATCGGACATGCGGTCCTCGGCAGTCGCGTCGGCCGTCGAAGCACTACAGTTCGTAGTCATGGGCGCACACGATCTTGATGCTTCGACGGACGCTGGAACCGGAGGCCGAGTCGCTTCCGATCACCCGGGCGTGATCGATTTGTTTGCCGTTCTCGCGTATGGCGAGATTTCGGCGTTCTACCGTTTGGCGGAAGACGCACAAATGGCTCCGGACCTGCGCGGCAAGGTGGCGTTTGCCAGCATGGCCGCCGCCGAGATGGACCACTTCGAGACTCTGGAAACGGCCCTGACGGAACGTGGCCACGAGATCTTTGCCGTCATGGATCCGTTCGTGCGCGCGCTCGACAACTATCACGCGTCGACGACGCCGTCGACGTGGCTGGAATCGCTCGTGAAGGCATATGTCGGAGACGGAATCGCTGCCGATTTCTATCGCGAGATCGGTCACTCCCTCCCGGCGGACGTCGCCGAGATCGTGGAGGACGTGCTCTCGCAGACGGGCCATTCGGAGTTCGTGGTGCTCGAGGTGAAGGCCGCGGTAGAGGCCAGCACCCGCGCCAAGGACCGGTTGATGCTGTGGGGACGCCGACTCCTCGGTGAGGCGATCACCCAGGCACAGTTCGTGCTGGCGCAGCGTGAGGACCTCACGGATCTGGTGATCTCGGCCTCCGGCGACCTCAACGGAGTTGTCGCGTTGTTCGACGGTATGCAGGCAAAGCACGCCGAGCGGATGGCGGTTCTCGGACTCGTCTAGGTGACGTGTTCGCTCTGGGCACAGCGTGCGGAGGAGCGTGGGCGGTCTCTGCTGCATTAGCCTTGCGTCGACAACGGATGTAATTCACGAACAGTTCGGAGGTTGACCGTGGAGGTCAAGATCGGTGTAATCGACAGCCCGCGTGAGCTCATCGTCAACAGCGAACAGACCCCTGACGAGGTCGAGACACTGGTCGCGGCCGTCCTCGGTGGCCGTGAGCCGGTTCTGGCACTGGTCGACGACAAGGGCCGCAAGTTCCTGGTGCAGGCTTCCCGTGTCGCGTACGTGGAGATCGGTCCGTCCGATATCCGCAAGGTCGGATTCGCGCCTACCGTCTGACGCGTAGCTGTAACAGCAGAAAGGGCGGGCAGTCGTGAGACTGCCCGCCCTTTCGCGTGTGAGTGTGGCCGATTACTTGGTTTCGGCTTGCAGTGGCACATGGGAGAGACCGCCCCACGCCAGGGTCACCGTGATTTCCACGGCCTCTTCCTTCGGGATCGGCCGCGCAGCTTCGAGCCAGTATCGAGCGGTGAACTGGCTGGCACCGACAAGACCGACCGCAAGAATGCGCGCGCGGTACGGATCGAGTCCGGAATCCTGGCTGACCAGGTCGAACACGGCGTCGACGCAGGCTTCGGTGGCTTGTTCGACGCGTGTCTGGACCTGAGGTTCGCCCATGATGTCGGACTCGAACACCAGGCGGAAGCCCTGGGAGTCGTTGTCGACGAAGTCGAAGAACGCCTGCACTGCGGCGCGGACACGCTGTTTGTTGTCCGTCGTCGATCGCAGGGCCTGGCGTACACCCGAGATGAGGCTGTCGACGTAACTCTGCAGGACTGCGACATACAGTTCGAGTTTGCCTGGGAAATGTTGGTACAGGACTGGCTTGCTGACACCCGCACATTCGGCGATCTCGTCCATGCCGGCCGAGTGGTACCCGTTCGCGACGAATACCTCGCTTGCAGCTGCGAGGAGCTGGAGGCGGCGCGCATCGCGGGGGAGTCGGGTGCTGCGACGTGTTCCGGCAGGCTTGCCAGCCGATGTACCGCGATCGGAGTCTGTCCGATCCGCGAGTTCTGTCATGTCGCTTCCAATCTGAGCAAAAGTAATTCGGTCGGCGCGCGGATCCGCGAGTCGCGTGTGCGTACCCGCCAGTATCCTCCGTCACACCGGTCGTAGCCGAATGAACGATACCGTGTGTCGGCCGGGCGAGTCGCGCGCGCCTCGGTGAGCGAGACCAGCAGTCTTTCTCGTTACAGGACGGGTTGCCATGACACGCCAGGACCAGCGGGTTTCGGTCAGCCCGGGCGAGCGACTTGCCGTGTGTGAGATTCTGGACGACGTGACTGACCCAGGGGGACCGCGCATGCGTGGACGAACTACGCAGAACCCTGAACGTGAGGAACGTCGAATGCGTAGCGGAACTGGAGCGCCTCGCGACGAACGTCGGCCAGAGGTGCCGGATGATCGTGCCTACGGCGAACGCGACTATCGCGGCATTTCTTCCCATCAGCCCTTGCGTGCCCAGTGGGATCCGACCAAACGAGAAGTGGGCCGAACCCCGCGTAACCCGCGGCCGGACCGGGCAGCGCGAAAGCAGAGCAAGCTCGGGCGCTTCGTCTCGACCTACGGCTGGCGTGCGTACGCGATTCCGGTTCTCGTGGTGCTCACCATCCTCGTCATCGTCGACGCCGTACGTCCGGACACCACCGACTCCGCGAGCAAGACGTCGGCCACCGCCGACCTCGCACACAGCACGGACGGAACCGACGTCATCGGCGCGCCGCCGGCCGGGGACGGAACTTTTGCGTCGTCGATACCGTCCGGCGCACTTCCCGACGGTGGTCCGTTCACCGTCGCGGGCGGCGGAACGTGGCACGTCGTACCGGGTACGACGGGCAAGGTGGGTCAGGGAACCGAACGCGAGTTCACGTACACGGTCGAGATCGAGGACGGCGTCGACACGACCGGCTTCGGCGGTGACGAATCGTACGGACGCATGGTCGATCAGACCCTGGCCAATCCGAAGAGTTGGACCAACGATCCCAAGGTCGCGTTCCGGCGTGTCGACGCGGGCGAGCCGGACTTCCGTATCTCCCTGACCTCGCAGATGACTATCCGCGAAGGCTGCGGATACGAAATCGAACTCGAAGGATCCTGCTACAACCCGAGCATGGACCGAGTCCTGCTCAACGAACCGCGATGGGTGCGAGGCGCCATTTCGTTCCAGGGTGACATCGGCTCGTATCGGCAGTATCAGATCAATCACGAGGTCGGCCATGCCATCGGATACGCCGCTCACCAGCCGTGCGAGACCGAAGGTGGGCTCGCACCGATCATGATGCAGCAGACCTTCGGAACTGCGAACAACGACATCGCTAGGCTTGATCCCGAGGGCGTCGTTCCGATGAACGGACTCACGTGCCGCTTCAATCCGTGGCCGTACCCCCGAGCGTGACCGGATCGAGAATCCCTGATCTCGTCTTGAACTAGGAGTGTTTCGCGGTGTCTGCAACACCCGTCGTATTGCCACCACTGGTGGAGCCGGCAGCCGAGTTGAGCCGGGAGGAAGTTGCCCGGTACAGCAGGCACCTGATCATCCCGAACGTCGGTATGACCGGCCAGAAGCGTCTCAAGAATGCACGGGTTCTGTTCATCGGCGCCGGTGGATTGGGTTCGCCTGCACTGCTCTATCTCGCGGCCGCGGGAGTGGGCACCATCGGGATCGTCGAGTTCGACGAGGTCGACATGTCGAACCTGCAGCGTCAGGTGATTCACGGACGCTCGGACGTCGGACGCCCCAAGGCGGTCAGCGCCCGCGAGTCGATTCTCGAGATCAACGAGCACGTCGACGTCCGATTGCACGAGTTCCGTCTGGACAACTCCAACGCGGTCCAGCTGTTTTCCGAGTACGACCTGATTCTCGACGGCACGGACAACTTCGCGACGCGGTACCTCGTCAACGATGCCGCAGTCATCGCCGGAAAGCCGTACGTGTGGGGCTCGATCTACCGCTTCGAGGGGCAGGTGTCGGTCTTCTGGGAAGACGCCCCGGACGGCGCGGGACTGAACTATCGCGACCTCTACCCGGAGGCCCCGCCGCCGGGCATGGTCCCCTCCTGTGCCGAGGGCGGTGTTCTCGGAGTCCTGCCCGCGACCGTCGGTTCGATCATGGCGACCGAGGCGGTCAAGCTCATCACCGGAATCGGTGAACCGCTTCTCGGACGCCTGATGATCTACGACGCACTGGCGATGACCTTCCGGACGATCCGCCTTCAGCGTGATCCGACCCGCGTGCCCGTCACCGCCTTGATCGACTACGACGCGTTCTGCGGTGTCGTGTCCGAAGAGGCGAGCGCTGCTGCCGTCGGTTCGACGATCACGGCGCCCGAACTGGAGGCCATGATCGGCGAGGGACGATCGATCGAGCTGGTCGACGTACGAGAACCGGTTGAATGGGACATCATGCATCTGCCGGGGGCAGTGCTGATCCCGAAGGACCGCATCCTTTCCGGTGAAGCTCTGGCGACGTTGCCGCAGAACAAGCAGATAGTGCTGTACTGCAAAACCGGCATCCGTTCGGCCGAGGCACTGGCCTTTCTCAAGAAAGCCGGTTTCTCCGACGCAGTTCATGTTCAAGGCGGCGCGATCGCCTGGGCGAACCAGGTGGATGCGAGTCTGCCGGTCTACTAGGCGCGCCTCGCGGGAGGCGGCGCCGCGCACCGGTAGCGTTGGGGTGTGAGCACAGGCCAACCTCCCCAGCACGTGTGCTCCACCTTCGGCCTCCGCGAAGTCGATCCCATCCCACTCGGTGCGGATTGGGACGGCGGGTGGCTGTGTGGAGACGTCGTCCTTTCAGCAGTTGCGGATCATGCCCGCGCAGCGTGGTCGGCGAAGGTGCGAGAGAACCTCGAAGTCGACGGCGTCCGGCTCGCTCGACCGGTCCGTTCGACCGACGGTCGTTACGTCGTCTCGGGCTGGCGCGCCGACACATTCATCGTCGGATCGCCGGAACCGCGTCACGACGAAGTGGTCTCGATGTCGTGCCGACTGCATGCGGCGACGGCCTCGCTCGAGCGCCCGCGCTTCCTTGCACAACCGCCGGTGCCGCCGTGGGCCGAGGTCGACGTATTCGTAGCCGCTGATCGCGCGGCGTGGGAAACGGTTCCACTGAGGATCGCGAAGGGTGTCGAGCAACTCGAGACGCCTACTCCGGACGGTCGCAAGAGTCTGGAACTGATTGCCGGACTCGCCACGTTGCGTAAGCCGGTGCAGAGCCCGGACCAGCTCGTGCACGGCGATCTGTTCGGAACAGTCTTGTTCTCGGGCAGTATGGCGCCCGGAATCACCGACATCACGCCGTACTGGCGGCCGGCTGCGTGGGCCGCCGCCGTCGCCGTGGTCGACGCGATATCGTGGGGCGGTGCCGACGAGGCACTGGTCGGCCGGTGGGAAGATCTCCCCGAGTGGCCGCAGATGCTTCTACGTGCGGTGATGTTCCGCTTGGCAGTTCATGTTCTGCATCCCCGCTCGACGGCGGACGCGTTCCCGGGGTTGGCCCGAACGTCCGACATCGTGCGCTTGCTGCTCTAGATCGGGGCGCCGGTACCGAAGTCCGAGACCAGGCCCTCGAACAATTCGCGTGCGGCGTTCGAGGCGGCCACGGTGTTCCCGTCGACGACAGCGTTGACGAGGTTCGCGTGCTGCGAGTGAAATCCCTCACCGGTCGCGTCGATGTGCTGTTGGATCGTGGTTTCGATGACCGGGAGCAGGGAGTCGTAGAACTCCAGGTAGACCTCGTTGTGGCTGGCCGCGACGATCGCTCGGTGCAGGGCGACGTCAGCAGTGGTGGCGGCGTCGACGTCCTGACCCTCCCACGAAGCGGTGCGAAGCGCGAGTAACCGCGTCAGTTCGGCGATGTCGTCTTCGGTTCGCCGTGCGGCGGCGAGGGTGGCCGCGGTGATGTCGAGTGCGCGCCGAAGTTCGAGTACATCCCGCTGGTGGGCGCCGGCAAAGTAGTTCCCCAGAGTGCCGCCGAGGTCGGAGACAGCAACGACGTAGGTGCCCGATCCCTGACGACGTTCCAGCATTCCGGCGTGAACGAGCGCCTGGACCGCCTCGCGCACGGTATTGCGACCGGTGCCGGTCAGCTCCGACAGTTCCGGTTCGGTGGGGATCTTGGAACCGATCGGCCAGGTTCCGCTTCGGATCTCGTTGCGGAGTTGTTCGGTGACCTGCGAGATGAGACTTGCGCGTCGAACGGGTTGCACGTGGTTGTTTCCTCGGGTCCGGGTTAGTGGTGTGAATGTGACGTTAGATTACCGCGCTTGTGCGAGTTCGTCCGGTCATCCTATGATTTGCCGGTGACTGCTCAACTGGAGAGAACCGAAACCCGCTCGTTGATACAAGGCCGTGTGCTCGTCTTCGCAGCGATTGCGATGTCTGCGCTCGTACTTCGACTTGCGGTGACCTCGTTCTCGCCCTTGGCGGCCGAGATTCGCGACGAGATCGGCTTCTCCGCCTCGATCGTCGGTGTCTTCGGCATGGTTCCGACCGCAATGTTCGCCATCTTCGGTCTCATCACTCCCGCCATCGCGAAACGTATCGGGCTCGAGCGAACGGCCCTCGTCGCGATGCTCATGGCCGGCGTCGGAATGCTGTTGCGTGCCATGATGTCTCAGACGTGGTCGTTGTTGGCCCTCTCGGCTCTGGCACTCGCAGGCATGGGAATCGGCAATGTCGTCATCCCGCCGTTGGTCAAGCGGTACTTCTCGGATCGCCTCGCCACCATGAGTTCGGTCTACATCGTGGCCGTGCAGATCGGCACCATCGTCCCGGCGTTCGTCGCAGTCCCGGTTGCCGACGCCTTCGGTTGGCGGTTCTCGATCGGCTGGTGGTCCGCCTTCGGATTCGCCGCAGCAGTGCCGTGGTTGATCACCCTCGCTCGCTCGCGCAAGGCACGCGCGAATGAAGCCGGGACCACCGACAATGCATCGGATTCGGTTGCAGCAGTAGCAGAACAGCCACGTGGTCAGGTCTGGCGTTCGCCCGTGGCCTGGGGTATGGCCGGTATGTTCGGCATGACCTCACTGATCACGTATTCGATGTTCACGTGGATTCCCTCGATCCTTCGTGATGCCGGCGCCAGTGACGCCTTCGGCGGAACGATGGTCGGCATGTTCTCGGTGATCGGACTCGTCGCAGCTTTCGGCGCACCGACGCTGTGCGCCCGCATGGCCAACCCGTTCCCCGTCGTGATCGCGTGCGCCGTCTGTTACCTCGTCGGAATGGGTGGACTCTACTTCGCCCCCATGGCCGCGCCGATCGTGTGGGTTGTGGTCCTGGGCCTCGGTCCGAGCACGTTCCCGATGTCGCTCACGCTGATCAATCTGCGGACGCGTTCGCATATCGGTTCCTCCGCGCTGTCCGGCTTCACCCAGGGCATCGGTTACTCCGTTGCCTGCCTCGGCCCGCTCCTGTTCGGCGTTTTTCACGACGTGTCCGGTGGATACGCTGCGCCGTTCGGCCTGCTCGTCGTTGCTGTGATCGTGGTGCTTCTGGGCGCCTACCAGGCATGTAAGCCTCGGATGCTCGAGGATTCCTGGCACGCACCGGCGAAGAACTAGCTCACACCCGGGTTCGTCACCGGGTGAGGATCAATTGACTTCGCGGTCATCGCGCGCAGCACCGGCGCAATAACCGTTTTCTACCTTTGGGTCTCCAACATATTCAGGAGGCCCTGGTGAGTCATTACATCGAGCATTGGGATGCAGAGGACGTCGACGCCTGGGAATCCGGCGGCAAGGACATCGCGAAGCGGAACCTGATCTGGTCAGTGGTAGCCGAACACGTCGGCTTCTCGATCTGGTCGATCTGGTCCGTGATGGTGTTGTTCATGCCGACGGATATCTACGGCATCGACGCGGCCGGAAAGTTCTTCCTCGTCGCAGTTCCCACACTTGTCGGGTCGGTCCTCCGTATTCCCTACACGGTTGCCACCGCACGGTTCGGCGGTCGTAACTGGACCGTCATGAGTGCGCTGTTCCTCTTCGTACCAACACTTCTCACGCTCTACCTGATGATGAACCCGGGTGCTTCGTACACCACGTTCATGTTGGTAGCGGCCACTGCCGGTATCGGCGGCGGCAACTTCGCGTCGTCGATGACCAACATCAATGCCTTCTACCCGCAGCGACTCAAGGGCTGGGCGCTCGGTCTCAACGCCGGCGGCGGCAACATCGGTGTGCCGATGATCCAGCTGATCGGTCTGCTGGTGATCGCCACCGTCGGTAACCGCGCTCCGTGGATCGTCTGCGCCGTCTATCTCGTGTTCATCGCGGCCGCTGCCGTCGGTGCCGCGCTGTTCATGGACAACCTGGGCAACCAGAAGTCGGACCTGCGCTCGATGGCCAAGGCGCTGAAGTTCTCCGAGTCGTGGGTGATCAGCTTCCTGTACATCGGTACGTTCGGTTCCTTCATCGGATTCAGCTTCGCCTTCGGTCAGGTTCTGCAGATCAACTTCCTCGCCGGTGGTGCAACTCCGGCCGCAGCGGCGCTGCATGCAGCACAGATCGCCTTCATCGGACCGCTCCTCGGTTCGATCGCTCGGCCCCTCGGCGGCAAACTGGCAGACCGCATCGGCGGCGGCAAGATCACGATGTGGACGTTTGTCGCCATGGCATTCGCTGCATCGATCCTCGTGACGGCCGGAACGATGGACGACAACACCGCGGGCGTCGCCAGTGCCGGAATCATGGTGACGTTCGTTCTCGGATTCATCGCCCTGTTCCTGCTCTCCGGCATCGGAAACGGATCCGTCTACAAGATGATCCCGGCGATCTTCGAGGCGAAGGCTCAGAGCTTCGACCACATGGATCGAAGCGAAAAGGCAACGTGGTCGCGCAGTATCTCCGGCGCTCTCATCGGATTTGCCGGTGCGGTAGGCGGTTTGGGTGGCGTCGGCATCAACCTGGTGCTGCGCGCGTCGTACAGCAGCCCCGCGAAGTCGGCGACCATGGCCTTCTGGGTCTTCCTGGCCTTCTACATCGCCTGCATCGCAGTCACCTGGTTCGTCTTCCTGCGTAAGCCGTCGACGCTGACCACAGACGTCGACGAGGCGAAGGTCGCAGTCACGGCGTGAGCGGTCCGCGGAATCTCAGAACTATCTCGTACCTCAGGAAGTAGGCGTGATGAGCAAGTCGGTTGTTGTCATCGGACACGGAATGGTCGGACACCGATTCGTCGAGGCACTGCGTTCGCGCGACGAAGCGAACACCTGGTCGGTGACCGTACTCTGCGACGAGCAGTACGCAGCGTACGACCGAGTCGGGCTGTCCTCGTACGTCGGAGCGTGGGACCCCAAGGAATTGGCACTGGCCGGCAACGATTACGTCGGTGACGGCCTGGTCGATCTTCGGGTGGGGGAAGGCGCGCTCTCGATCGACACAGATGCACGCACGGTCACGACGACCACCGGCGACACGATCTCCTACGACGCTCTGGTGATGGCGACCGGTTCGTATCCGTTCGTGCCTCCCGTGCCGGGGCACGACGGCGACGGATGTTTCGTCTACCGCACCCTCGACGACCTCGACGGTATCCGGGCCGCCGCCGAGAAGGCAGGTCCTGGCGCTGTCGGCGTCGTGGTCGGCGGTGGTCTTCTCGGACTCGAGGCCGCAAATGCTCTCTCGCTCATGGGAATGACGGCACACGTCGTCGAGCACAATGCGCGTCTGATGCCGATGCAGGTCGACGAGGGCGGCGGCGCACTGCTCGCTCGGCTCGTCACCGAACTCGGGCTCACTGTTCACACCGGAGTCGGGACGGCGGGAATTTCGCAGGCCGACAACGGAATCGTGGTCGAGCTGTCCGACGGCTCCACCATTGACGCGTCGCTGCTCGTCTTCTCGGCCGGAGTACGTCCGCGTGATCAGCTGGCTCGCGACGCCGGTATCGCTGTGGGTGAGCGCGGCGGCATCCTGACCGACCTCGGCTGTGTGACGTCGGACGAGAACGTCTATGCCGTCGGCGAATGTGCTGCGGTGGAAGGCCGTTGCTACGGTCTGGTCGCTCCCGGTTACACGACGGCCGAGATCGTGGCCGATCGTCTGCTCGGCGGCGCCGCGGATTTCCCGGGCGCCGACATGTCCACCAAACTCAAGCTCATGGGCGTGGACGTCGCCAGTTTCGGTGACGCGATGGCGACCTCACCGGGCGCTCTCGAAGTTGTCCTCAGCGACGCGTCCAAGGGGACGTACGCGAAGCTCGTGGTCTCCGATGACGCGAAGATCCTGCTAGGCGGCATTCTTGTCGGTGACGCATCGGCCTACGCGTCACTGCGCCCGCTGGTCGGTCGCGAACTACCCGGTGACCCGGCGACATTGATCTCGCCCGCGGGGGAGAAGCCGGGTGCAGGCTCGCTGCCCGACGACGCCGAGGTGTGCTCGTGCAACGCGGTGACGAAGGGCGCCATCTGCGGCGCAATCGCGGCCGGTGCCTGCGACATCGCTTCGGTGAAGGCGTGCACCAGTGCCGGAACCACCTGTGGCGGTTGCCTTCCCACCGTCAAGCAGCTGCTGGCTGATTCCGGCGTCGTGATGTCGAAGGCACTGTGCGAGCACTTCGCGCAGTCGAGGGCCGAGTTGTTCCAGATCGTGCAGTCGACGCAGACCAGAACCTTCTCGGCGCTGATCGCCAAGTACGGCAAGGGCGCAGGCTGCGACATCTGCAAGCCCGTAGTCGCTTCGATTCTGGCATCGACGGACTCCGATCACATCCTGCACCGCCAGCAGGCGTCGTTGCAGGACACCAACGATCACTTCCTCGCGAACATCCAGAAGAACGGTACGTACTCCGTGGTGCCTCGGATGCCTGGCGGCGAGGTGACGGGTGAGCAGCTCATCGTCATCGGCGAGGTGGCGCGTGACTTCGGCTTGTACACGAAGGTGACCGGCGGTCAGCGCATCGACTTGTTCGGTGCTCGCGTCGAACAGTTGCCCGCGATCTGGAAGCGTCTTGTCGACGCCGGGATGGAATCGGGTCAGGCATACGGCAAATCGCTCCGGACGGTCAAGAGCTGTGTGGGTTCGAGTTGGTGCCGCTACGGTGTCCAGGATTCCGTGGGTATGGCTGTCGACCTCGAGAACCGCTACCGCGGTCTGCGCTCGCCGCACAAGATCAAGTTCGGCGTCTCGGGTTGCGCGCGTGAATGCGCCGAAGCGCGAGGCAAGGACGTCGGCGTCATCGCGACGGAGAACGGTTGGAATCTGTATGTGGGCGGCAACGGCGGACAGTCGCCCAAACACGCTCAGCTGCTTGCCGGAGGCCTCGACGACGCGACGTTGGTCAAGTACATCGACCGCTACCTCATGTTCTACATCCGAACCGCCGATCGCCTCCAGCGCACGGCGCCGTGGGTCGAATCACTCGAAGGCGGACTCGATCATCTCAAGGCCGTGATTTGTGAAGACAGCCTGGGAATCGGTGAGGAACTCGAGGCGCTGATGGCCAAGCACGTCGAGGGGTACCAGGACGAATGGGCTGGTGTGCTGGGTGATCCGGAGAAACTGTCGAGGTTCGTCTCGTTCGTCAACGCACCGGAAGAAGCCGACCCGACGGTTGTGTTCGACGAGACCGGAGTGCGCAAGGTTCCGGTCCTGATGGGCATGCCGAGCATCCCCACGCGCCGGTAATAGTCGCGTAACCCGTGGGAAACACGGGATCCGTAGAAACGTAGACAAGAACCCGCGCGACGTTGTCGCCGGATCGACAGGAGGACTTCGATGAGTGTCATCGATGCGCAGATCGCCAAGCTGGATTCGGATCGACTCGAATGGACGTCGGCCTGCCCGCTGAGCCATCTGATCCCTGGGCGCGGGGTCGCCGTGCTTCTTCGCGGCGGCGAGCAGGTGGCACTGTTCCTGCTGGAGGACGGCACACTCCGGGCCGTCAGCAACTTCGATCCGTACGGCCGTGCCGCGGTGATGTCTCGCGGACTCGTCGGCGACCGGGACGGTGAATCGATCGTCGTTTCGCCGCTGCTCAAGCAGGCATTCTCACTGGTCGACGGCAGAGCGCTGGACGACTCCGCGGTCGCCCTGCCGGTTTACGGGGTTCGCGTGTGGGCCGGAGTGGTGCAGGTCCACAGCCTGCAGATGCAGGGCGTTCGCTCGACTGTTCACGATGCAGTCTCGTGAGTGACGACATGCCGTTGGCTGGATTCACGGTAGGTATCACCGCTTCGCGCCGCGCCGAGGAATTCGCGACGTTGCTGACCCGCCGGGGAGCGGATGTCGTTCACGCTCCGGCGATTCGAATCATCCCGCTCGCCGACGACCGCGAGCTTGAAAGGGTGACACAGCAGATCATCTCGGATCCTCCCGAGGTGGTCGTCGCCACCACCGGCATCGGGTTCCGTGGCTGGTTGGAAGCCGCCGACGGATGGGGCGAAGCCGAAAGTCTCGGCTCTGCGCTCGGTTCGGCTCGTCTGCTCGCGCGTGGGCCGAAGGCCAAGGGAGCAATCCGCGCGGCCGACCTTCGTGAAGAATGGTCACCGGCATCCGAGTCTTCCGCCGAAGTGCTCGAACATCTTCTTGCAGAAGGTGTCTCGGGAAAGAGAATCGCTGTGCAACTGCATGGCGCGACCACCGAGTGGGAGCCGATTCCCGACTTCTGTCAGGTGCTGCGCGAGGCCGGCGCCGAGGTCATCGCGGTTCCTGTCTATCGGTGGGAACCGCCGGAGGACCCTACGCTGCTCGACCGGATGATCGACGCCATCGCGTCAGCCGGAATCGACGCCGTCAGTTTCACGAGTGCGCCGGCCGTTGCGTCGATGCTGATGCGCGCCGACAAGACCGGGGATCTCGGCGACATGCTCGCGGCCATGCGAGGTCCGGTGGCGGCCATGTGCGTCGGCCCGGTCACCTCGGCGCCGCTCGAAGCGTTGAATGTACCGACCACAGCCCCGGCGCGGGCACGCCTGGGAGCGCTCGCGCGGCACATCGTCGACGAACTCCCGCAGCGAGCCAACAAGATTCAAGCCGGTGAACACGAAATCAGTATTCGTGGGGGGTGCGTCGTCGTGGACGGCGAAGTGAAGCAATTGCCCCCCGCTGCGATGTCGTTGATCCGCACACTCGGGGCCAGTCCCGGCCGGGTCGTCTCCCGCGACGAACTCCTTGCCTCCCTTCCCGGTGGCGGCGGAGACACTCACGCCGTCGAGACCGCCGTCGCCCGGTTGCGTGCGTGCCTCGGCGCCCCCAAAGCCGTTCAGACCGTGGTCAAGCGGGGCTATCGACTTGCCCTCGATCCCGGTGACTACATACAGAATCCAGGTGACTATGCAACCCGATGACGATGTCCTCGTACTGGTAGCGCACGGCACACGTAGTGCACGAGGCGTGGAAATGGTTGCCGCCCTGGCCGAAGCAGTCGGCAAGCGCGTCGGACGCACGCGCGTTGCCTTTGTCGATGTGCTCGGCCCGTCACCTTCGGAAGTCCTCCTTGACACTCCGGGGCGAGCGATTCTCGTACCGGCCTTCTTGGCGTCCGGCTACCACGTTCACACCGATGTTCGACGCGAAGTGGCGATCAGTGAGCACCCGACTGTGACTGTGACGCCCGCCCTCGGACCTGATCCGGCGCTTGCACGCGTGCTGCTCCGACGCTTGACCGAAGCGGGGTGGAATCCGGGTGACGCGATTGTGCTTGCGGCCGCCGGGTCCTCCGATGCGCGGGCGCTGCGAGACGTCGAGCGTGCCGCGCTGATGCTCGCCGAAGCGGCGGGGATCCGGGTGGACATCGGATACATCGCGACCGGGGAACCGAAGGTAGCCGATGTTGTTGCAGCAGCACGCGTTCGCGGCACGAAGCGAGTGTTCGTCGCCTCGTACCTCCTCGCGCACGGACTGTTCCACGAGCGGTTGCACGCGGCAGGGGCCGACGGTGTCACCGAACCACTTGGTGTCGACCAAGGAGTGGTGGACCTTGTCGTGAATCGGTATGAGAGTGCGCGAGGGGAACTAGTATCGCTGCATGACGTCTCACTCCATGACACCGACGTATGCCGACCTGGTCGCAGCAGTTCGTGAATCCGACGTCAAGGCACAGGCTCTCGTCGGTGCACTGACCGAAGAGCAAGCCCGTGAGTCGTCCGGGCTACCCGGTTGGAGTCGGGGACACGTCGTCACACACATGTCGCGCAACGCCGACGCGCTGGGCAGATTTGTTGCCGGTGTGCACAGCGGCGAGTCGGGGGAGATGTACCCCGGGGGACCCGACGCGCGCAATGCCGCAATCGAGGAAGGCGCCGATCGCCCGGCCGAGTTGTTGGCACTCGACTACCGCTTCTCGGGAACGAGGCTGGTCGACGCATTGGCTGACCTGCCGACGGATCGGCTGGACACTCCGGTTGCGTGGCGCAAACCTGTCACCGCATTCGATCTACCGATCCTGCGCTGGAACGAGATCGAGATTCACCTGATCGACCTCGACATTGGTTACACCTGCCACGACTGGCCCGCCGAATTCGTGGAATTCACTCTCGCCAGTCAATTGGGCGCATTGGAGACGGCTGTCCCGGGTGTACGAGTTCCTTCGCTGTCCGACGCGGAGACCTTGGCCTGGTTGGTCGGGAGGCCGACGAGAGTGGGGCTGCCTACCCTCCCGGCCTGGCCGTTCTGACAATCGTTCCGAGATCCAGCCGTGTCGAGGATTAGAACAGGGTGGGGGAGCTGACGTCGTTGCGTGCTTGGGCCAACCGCGCACTCCACCTTTTCACCAACCACATCTCGACGATCTCGGGTTGGGTGCCGGCCGCATAGGCCCAACTGTCGAGGAGTTCGCAGTACCGGCGGTAGCGGCGTGTCGTGAAGCCGGTGACGGAAGGATCCTCGAGCCAGCCCTCGTGGATGAGCGTCGAGACGCCGTACTGGTCGATCATCTGAGCGCGTCGGCCCTCGTCCTGCACGCCTACCGCCCACATGAAAGCGGCCATCAGCGATACCCCGACACCGGGGGTGAGCGGCCAGCCCGACCAGGTGTCGCGTCGGACTACCGGCATGGACTTGTTTTTCGAACAGTGATCGAGAATGGCTGTGATCTGGGTCAGCGGATCCTCGTCCTCGCGGTGATGCGGATTGAAGACGTTGGGGAATCTCCGCGTGAACCGTCTGCTCTCGTGCGAGCCCTGCCAGGCCGCACAGAGAAACAGCAGTCCGAGACCGTCATGCTCGGCGACGACGAGATCGCTCGACGGGCGAAGGTCGTTGCGTTGAACGATGGCTCGGCCTTCGGTGATCACTTTGCCGTCGAGATCACGCCCGCGCAGGCTGATGGTGTGGCCGGCGTCCTTCAAGTGTGCGTTCCACCAATCCAGGTCGACGGTGGCTTCGTCGTCGAGGACGTGCAGTGGAAAGGTGCGCGAGCGGCACCACTCGACCAATGCGTCCGGCGGTTCGAATCCTTCGTCGACACGATTCATGGCGCGATGATCCCACGAGTCTCCGACAGTAATTCGTGCGACGCGCAGTCCACCGGGATGGAACCGGACACTCGCGGTACGCTCCGCTCATGAAACTCGCGTCCTCGCAGGTGCGGTCGGCGCTGTGGACGGTAGCGATCGCCTTGACGGCCGCGAGTCTGAGCGGATGTATCGGTGCCGTCGATCGGATGGATTTCGACAACCAGATGCGTGAACGTGGTGGTGGGCTGACGTCGGAGTTGGTGCGGGACGGATTCGACAGCCTCGCACACAGTTACGGTGTCGGCGCAGTGTCGGTGACCAGCGTCGACATCAGCCCGATCGAGACGCTCGGGGTCACCGTTCGAGACCCCGGGAAGCCGTCACAGCTCGACCGGTTCTCTTTCGACGGCGTCATTCTCGGCGAGCCGAGTCCCGTGCAAGTCAGCGTCACCGACGACCTCGATGCTCGATCGTTCACGCTGGATCAAGTGCCGGCATTGTCGAATGTCGAGAAGTTGGTCGACGACGCGCTGGCGAGCAGCGGTGTCGACGACGGCGAAGTCACCGGGATCTCGGTCTCTCGCACCGAGGCGATACACGCTTCCGTGATGGTGGAATCCCCACGCTCGCGGGTGCTGGTGGTCTTCGAGCCTGACGGCACACCTTATCTGGTGCAGCCGCTGTGAGCCGCCGTATCGCTCCGTTGCTGATCTCCGTAGTGGTGATCGTGGTCGTGGGAATCTTTGCCGCACTGCTGTCTTCGGTGATCTGGCCCGGCCAGGTGGCTCACCTGGCGCCGATCTTCTGTGAAGATCCCACATCGAGCGCGATGGTCGTCTCCGATACCTTTACCGACGGCGACGGTACGTCCACCAATTTCACGCTGTATTGCGTCGGACCGCGTGGTCAGACCGTCGATGCCGGGTGGCTGCTGCCGTTCTTGGTGCTGTGGGGCGCGTATTCCCTGGTGCTCGCGATAGTTGTCGGCGTGATCGGGATGGCGGAGGTCAACCGGCGTAGGCGCCGAAACGACTGACCCGATCAGCGGGGGAGGACAACCACTTCGGCGAGGGCACCGTCTTGCGCGTGCGCCGGAACGAGAGCAAACGCGGAGCGCCCGATCATCCCCGCCAGGTGTGCAGTACGTACAGACGGATCGGCGCGCCAGCGGCCGTCGGTGGATTGTGTGACCGGCAACAGGCGTACCGCATCGGAACTCACCGCAGCAGCGTTCTCGATGATGCCGAGCAGTGGCGGAGGCGTCTCGCTCCCGGTCAGGGCGGCCACGACGGTAGGCAGCATCGTCAACAGGGTGGTCACCGCGGCGTACGGGTTGCCGGGGAGGCCGAGAACCACCCGGCCACTGGGCAGGACCGCCGTTATCTGAGATCCGCCCGGGCGCGAGGCGACTCGCCCGACAATCGTGCGAGCGCCGAGTCGATCGAGCGCACTGCGCATTTCGTCGGCAGCGCCGCCACCCGTCGCACCGATGACGACAAGCAGGTCCTGTTCGGTCGCATCAGCCAGTACACGCTCGAAACTGTCGGCCGTGTCGCGCAAGTGCGAATTCGACACGCACCGTACGCCGTTGCGTTCGAGCAGGTAGGGGAGAATCCCGCCCACGGAGTCGCGAGTCTGACCTTCCCGCAGTGGGCCGGTCCGGCGGATCTCGTCGCCGGTGACTACGACGCGTGCCCGGACCGGGCCACGGACGAGGGCGTCGAATACCTCGCCACTGGCAGCAGCGGAGATTACCGCCGGAGTCACCGCGGTACCGGTCGGAGCGATCGTGAATCCGGTGCTCCAGTCTTCTCCTCGTGGGCGAGCGTCGTTGCGGTGCGGCGCATCCGGTAGTCGACGCAGTGTTCGAGACGGTGCGTCGACGGACAGGTACTCGTCACGAATCACCGAGGTAGCGCCGGCAGGTAGGTGAGCTCCCGTGGCAATGCGGATCGCTTCGCCTTCGCGGAGGTCGAGTTGCCCGTCGGCGCCCGCGATGCGGATCTCGGTGCGCACCCGCCACGGACCATCGCCGGAGACGGCGTACCCGTCCATCGCCGAAACGTCTGACCTGGGGAGATCACCCAGGGCGACGAGAGGCTGCGCGAGCGTTGCTCCGAGACTGTCGGCGAGATCGGCCCGGTGCGGGGTTAGCGGAGTCAAGGCATTCGTGATGACGATGCGGGCTTGCTCGATCGTCAGGCGGGGATGGCTTCTCGCGCGATCGATGTCCGCCGGCGTGTCGCAGTCGGTGGTGCCCGCCACGCGTAGGGTCGAGAACGGCTCGGTGGCAAGCGCTTTCATCGGTTGATTCTCGAGCCCCGAACTCCGGCGCAGAGCAGCGAGGCGTTGTCGGAGTTCGCGAAGGGTCCACGCGGAGAACAGGAATTGGGTTCGGTTGTTCTCGTCCACCGCACACGTCACCGGATTGTCGGTCGATGTCGCAGCGATCAGCGCGTCGACCGATCCGGCCTCGACGTACGGCAGGTCGGATGCCAGCACCACCACCACGGCGTTCTCGGGTAACCGGGTCGCGGCCAACCCGGCCCAGATCGCCTCGACAGGGCCGGCGCCGGCCGGAGATTCCTGGGTCTGGGTGATGTGTGCAGCAAGTTCAGGTCGATGCGGGCCGACCACGACGACGGCGTCGAGATGCGCCGTCGCTGACAGCGCGATGTCGAGGAGTCTGCGGCCGTGCACGATCATGCCGGGTTTGTCGACGCCGCCCATTCGGGTCCCGCGACCACCCGCCAGAATGACGGCGGCGGTGGGCGGCGTGGTGGTCATGTCTCCATGCTGCCCCATGGCAGGGGCGACGACGACCGGTGACACGGGATCAGAAGTGATACCGAGCTTTCTTCAGGTCGATTCGACCGTCCTTGATCGGTACTCCTTCGAGTTCGAGCTTGGCGATCTGACGATGAGCCAGGTGTGCCGACGGTTTACCGGAGGCGCCGAGCACCCGGTGCCACGGCAAGTCGGCAGAGTCCGTCCGCATGATCCACCCGACCGTGCGAGCGCTGGAAAGTCCTGCGGCTTCGGCTATGTCGCCGTACGTCGCCACGAAACCGGCGGGAATCGAGGCGATGAGCCGCCTCACCTCTTCGATCTGCTCTTCCGTGGTGGTTGCCATCGTTGCCTCGTCAGAGCACTGTTCGGACGAGGTCTGCCACCTCGTCGGCCCGCACGTGCGGGACCATGTGGTCGCAGTCGAATTCGACGCTGGTGAGATTTTCACCGAGGTGTTCGGTCAAGGCTGCTCGGAACTCGTCGGTGACGTACGGCGGCTGAACCTTCATCGCCTGAACCAGCACGGTGGGCATCGACGACGGGGGCAGCACGATCGGGCGGGCAAGCTCTCCCCACGCGGTGACGACGGCCGGTGTGGACAGGCGCCAGTTGACGCGCCCGTTGCCCAGTCGGATCAGGTGCTCGGCCATCTCGACGTCGAGGTCCTGGGTGGGAACCTCACCCCACGAGCCGTGAATCTTCTCCGAGTACGCCTCGGCGGCATCGGTGTAATCCGGTGAGCCGATTGTGAGTTCGGCCACTTCCTGCATGAAATTCGGATCCAAGCCGATCGCCGGATCGAGCAGGACGAGACCACGAACGCGTTCCGGTTCGGTGGCAGCGAGGTGCAATGCCAGCATTCCGCCGAACGAATGCGCGAGAATCACCACCGGTCCGGTGGCATGTTCGTCGAGTGTCTCCAGCAAGCTCGCCACGTGGGATTCGAGGTTCCACGGGGGAGCCCAGGTCGAGCGCCCGTGACCGCGTAGATCGGGCGAGATCCAGCGTGCTTCGGGCAGTTGGTTCTCGGCCATCGACTGCCATCGTCGACCGTGACCCGTCAGGCCGTGCAGCGAGAGGATCTCAGGCGCCCCGGCGGGTCCGTAGAGATACGTATGGAGTGCAGACACACGAGCAATCATGCCGGATGCAGGCGATGTGTGAGTTGTCGGTGCGCTCTGGTGGAATGCCTGGGTGAGTGAGACGGCAACACGCAGCAAAGTGACCATTCCGCGGGCGCGGTTGGTGCACCGAACTGCGCCGTCTCGGACACCCCGAACGTGGGACGAAGGGACGGCCCGGCTGTTCGCGCCGCCGTCCGAGGATCCGTTCCAGCTCGCGTTCGGCCCTGCTTCATTCGGCTCGGCGGACGCCTGGAATCCCTGGCAGGTACTCGGCAGCCCCGGAACCGGCAAGACGTCCCTTCTCGTGGATCTGGCGGTGCAGAGGATCTCCGGTGGCGAAGACCCCGAATCGGTCCTGGTGCTGACGCAATCCCGTCGGGCTGCGACGCAGGTTCGTGAGCAGATCACAGCCGGATTGCTGGGGTACGAACAGGAACGCGGACCGCAGGCAACCCGTGAGCCGCTGGTACGCACCGTTCACTCCTACGCCTTTGCCGTGCTGCGGCTCCAAGCCGCCGCACACGGCAACGCGCCGCCACGATTGATCACCGGTGCCGAGCAGGACTCGGTACTGCGCGAGATGTTGCGTGGGGACATCGAGGACGGCGCACTGCGCTGGCCCGAGCGCCTACGTCCTGCGCTGGGTTTGAACGGTTTTGCCGTCGAACTCAGAGACTTGATGCTGCGCGCCAACGAGCGCGGGCTCGGTCCCGAAGATCTGGTCAAGCTCGGCAAGAAGCGCGGCCGCCCCGAGTGGGTGGCGGCCGGCCGGTTCGCCGAGGCTTACGAGCAGGGTGTGCTGCTGCGTGGCAGCGTGGGCGTCGAGGCCCCGGAGGCCACGGCGCCGGCACTCGACGCGGCCGAGTTGATCGGTGCGGCGTTGACGGCGTTCGCCACCGATCCCGAGCTCCTTCGCTCCGAGCGCGCCCGTATCCGGCACCTCCTGGTCGACGATGCACAGCATCTGGATCCGCAGGCGGCGCAACTGGTTCGACTGATCGGCACCGGCACTGCGGGCACGGTCGTAGCCGGCGATCCCGATCAGTCGGTCTTCGGATTCCGCGGTGCTGATTCGGCTTTTCTACTCGAACTCGCCGAGCGCGGAGACGAGCGCCAAGTCATCCTGCCCACCACGTTTCGCAACAATGCCGACGTCGCGTCGATCGCGGCCAAGATCGCTGCGCGACTGCCCGGCAACCTCGCTCACCGCATCGCGGTTCCGTCCGATCTCACCGATGAGGACCCGGGACGGGCGTCGGTGCGTGTTCTCGGTACGACGGCCAAGGAAGCGGCAGTCGTCGCAGATACCTTGCGCCGGGCGCATCTGCTGGACGGGATTGCGTGGTCCGACATGGCGGTTGTCGTGCGCTCGGTCCCACGCACCCTTGCCCCGCTACGGCGAGCTCTGCTCGCAGCGGGGGTACCCGTGACGACTGCTGCCACCGAGTTGCCGCTCGCCCGGCAACACGGAGTGTCCGGCCTGCTGCTGGTCCTCCGGGCGCTCGGCGGCGATCACTTCACCGGCGACGACGCCCTGGCCCTGATGGCCGGCCCCATCGGCGGCGCCGAACCGGTCACCCTGCGCCGGCTGCGTCGTGGTCTGCGCCGCGTCGAGTTGGCGTCGGGAAGTGATCGGGATTCGTCGGAGTTGTTGCGGCTCATCCTGATCGACGAGGATCGCGCGCAGTCCAAGCGGCTCATGGGCAAACTGACGGACGTCGAGGCTGCTGCGCTGAATCGCGTGCTGTCGGTCCTTCGCAAGGCCCGAGTACCGCTCGAGCGAGGTCTCGGGGTCGAGGAAGTTCTGTGGGCTGCCTGGCAGGCGACGGGCCTCGAACGGCGCTGGGCGGCTGCGTCGGCGCGCGGGGGACCGATCGGCTCACAAGCCGATCGCGACCTCGACGCCGTAGTCGCGCTCTTCGACGCCGCGGCCAACTACGTCGACCGGCTGCCGCGTTCGCAACTCGCCGGTTTCGTCGACTACTTGACCAGCCAGGAGATACCGACCGACTCGCGGAGCCGATCGGTCATCGCTCCCGACGCCGTCACCGTGGTCAGCGCTCACGCCGCAGCGGGGCGCGAATGGGCGGTCGTGGCGGTGGCGGGTGTGCAGGAGGGGCTCTGGCCGAGTTTGCGGGCACGCGGCTCGCTGCTGCGTACCGAAGCACTGATCGACCTGGTCAACGGAGTCTCCGACGGCAGTGACTCGGCCGCCGAACGACTCTCGCGAACCGCGCCGCTGCTGGCCGAGGAACGCCGGTTGTTCCTTGTCGCCTGTAGCCGTGCTCGTCGTCGCCTGCTGATCACCGCGGTCGAGTCGGCTTCGGGTGACACCGATCTGGTGCCTTCGCGTTTCGTGGACGAGTTGATCCGTGGCGACGCGTATTCGGATGATCCGACGTCCGATCTCGACGTCGTTGCACCCGAGACCGGGGATACCCGGGTTCTGTCGCTGCCCGCGCTGGTCGCACAGCTTCGCAGTGTGGTGTGTGATCCCGACATCGCGCATTTCGACCCAGAGAAGCATTCCCGTGCAGCTCGCCAGTTGGCGCGTCTGGCTGCCGCCGGAGTACGAGGCGCGCATCCGGATCAGTGGTACGGCACAGCAGAGCCGAGCACCGCGGCTCCCATGTGGCAACCCGAGGACGGACCGGTGTCACTCTCGCCGTCCACCATCGAGCTTCTCGAAACATGCCCGCTCCGATGGGTGTTCGAGCGTCATGGCGGCAGCGACGGAGACAATACCCACGCGATCGCCGGCACTCTCGTCCATACCCTGGTCCAGGCGCTGGCCGGTAGGATTCCGCCGGACCAGGTCGAGAAGGCGCTCGAAAATGCTTGGGAATCGATAGACCTGGGGTCGCAGTGGTATTCGCGCCGCGAGCTCAACCGAACTCGGGAGATGCTGGCGACGTTCACCGCTTGGATGAATGCAACTCGCGGTGAACTGACCGAAGTCGGCGTCGAGGTCGCGGTCGAGGGGGTCCTCGAACCGCGCGAAGAAGGAGCGCCCGCGGTCAAGCTTCGCGGCCGGATCGACCGGCTCGAGCGCGACACCGAAGGTCGTCCGGTGGTTGTCGACGTCAAGACTGCGCGAAACCCCGTCAGCAACGAGGCCGCGCAATCTCACGCGCAGTTGGCGGCGTACCAGGTCGCAGCGGCCGAAGGTGCGATTGCAGGCGAACCGGCCACACAACCCGGCGGTGCACGCCTGGTATTCGTGGCCAAGTCCAACAAGAAAGACGGTGCGGCGCAGCGAGTTCAGCCGCCGCTGACTGCCGAGGCCGTCGAGATGTGGCGAGACGTCATTCACAATGCTGCGGCAGCGACGCAGGGGCCCGAATACCTGGCCCGCGTCAACGACGGATGTAGACATTGCCCGGTGCGGTCGAGTTGCCCGGCACACGACGAGGGACGACAGGTGAGTAACTAAGTGGCTGCCGCAACGCCCAAGGCACGCCGACCGAAGATCGACCCTGTCGACCTGGCGGTTGCGCTCGGTCAGCACCCGCCGACGCCCGAGCAGGCGGCAGTGATCGCCGCACCGCTCGGTCCGACGTTGGTGGTCGCCGGTGCCGGTGCCGGTAAGACCGAAACGATGGCTGCTCGCGTCGTGTGGCTGGTGGCCAACGGCTTCGTCGATCCCGAGGCGGTTCTGGGCCTCACCTTCACGCGTAAAGCGGCGCAACAGCTCACCTCGCGAATCCGCAAGCGCTTGGCGCGGCTGGCGGGTTCGGACGTTCTGCGGGCACTCGACCCCACCGGCGGAGTGCGTTCCCGGATTCTGGCCGGCGAACCCGAAGTCAGTACCTACCACGCGTACGCGGGACGGTTGCTGTCCGAACACGGACTCCTCTTGCCCATCGAGCCCTCGGCGACGCTGTTGTCGGAGACCGAACTGTGGCAGGTTGCGCACCGCGTCGTGAGCGGTTGGGACAGCGATCTGGACACCGACAAGAATCCTGGGTCCATCACCGAAACCGTCCTGGCCCTTTCCGGTCAGTTGGCGGAGCATCTGGTCGATCCCGAGCAGTTGCTCGAGGCACACACCGAGTTGGACAAGCTGATCCACACTCTGCCTGCCGGCCCGAAACAGCGGGGTGGACCGAGCAAAGAGCTCTTGAATTACCTTGACGTGCAACATAAACGGATCGAGTTGCTGCCTCTCGTCGCCCGGTTGGGTGAGACACTGCGGCGTGAGGGGGCGTTGGACTTCGGAAGTCAGATGTCGTTGTCGGCACGGGTCGCCGCCGAGCATCCCGAGGTCGGGCAAACCGAGCGTGAGCGCTTTCGGGTAGTTCTTCTCGACGAGTACCAGGACACCGGCCACGCTCAGCGAGTGTTGTTGTCCTCGTTGTTCGGTGGGGGAGCCGACGGCCGCTTGGCGTTGACGGCCGTCGGTGATCCGATGCAGTCGATCTACGGTTGGCGCGGCGCGTCGGCGGCCAACCTGCCGCGGTTCGCAACCGACTTCCCGCTTGCCAACGGAAAACCGGCTCCGACACTCGAACTGCTCACCAGTTGGCGTAACCCGCCGGAGGCTCTCGAGCTGGCCAACCTGTCGTCGGCGCCGTTGCGTCGACGCGGCGTGGCTGTCAGCACTCTTCGTGCGCGGCCCGGAGCCGTCGCCGGAGACGTTCGACTGGCGTTGCTGGGCGACGTCGAACAGGAACGTCAGTGGGTGGCGGAGAAGATCGCCGGAGAATACGAGGCGGCACGTGCCGAAGACCGCCCGACGCCCACGGCAGCGGTGTTGATCCGCCGGAACGCCGATGCTGCTCCGCTGGCCGAAGCATTGCGGTCCAAGGGTCTGCCGGTCGAAGTGGTCGGACTCGGTGGGCTCCTGCACACACCGGAGGTGGCGGACGTGATCGCCATGCTCCGGGTGGTCGCCGATCCGCTGGCGGGCAGCGCTGCCGTTCGGCTGCTCACCGGCGCGCGATGGCAGATCGGCGCGAAGGATCTCGCCGCACTCTCTCAACGCTCCCGCGAACTTGCCATCTCCGCGGGATACGGAACGGCGGGTGCGGTCACCGACGCCGAGGCGCTCACCTCGGCGGTCCACGATGCTCTGCCCGGGGAGAACGCCGAGCAAGCAGGATTGGTCGACTCGATCTCCGATCCAGGCCCGGCAGAACGCTATTCGGCTCTCGGGTACACACGCATCAACGCGATAGCGGCAGAGTTGGCGTCGTTGCGCGAACGTATCGGCCAGCCGCTCACCGAATTGGTGGCGGAGGTCGAGCGGGTGCTCGGGATCGGAATCGAGGCGGGCGCGCGGACCCGCGTCGGTGTCGTCGGGACCGCAGGCCGCGAGCATCTCGACGCATTCGCCGACGTTGTCGCTAACTACGCGACGCGTCCAACGGCCAATCTGACCGGGATGCTGGCTTTCTTCGCGGCAGCCGAACAGATCGAAAAGGGCCTCACGCCAGGCGAAGTGGAGGTGGCGCCGGATCGGGTCCAGATCTTGACCGTGCACTCGGCGAAAGGGCTCGAATGGGAAGTGGTGGCGATCCCGCATGTCAGCGACGGGGTTTTCCCCTCGTCCACAGCGTCCGGATCGTGGCTCGGGGCGCTCGCCGAACTGCCACCGTCGTTGCGCGGTGACCGGGCCGTCGACGCGGATTCGGCGGACGGTGTGCCCGTGCTCGACCTCGAAGAGCTGTACAACCGCAAGGACCTCGAGAACGCCATCACGGCGCACAAGAAGGCGCTGTCCAACCGTCGACTGGACGAGGATCGGCGGTTGTTCTACGTCGCGCTGACCAGAACCGAACGGGCGCTGTTCATCTCGGCTCACCACTGGGCGGAATCCGGTTCGGAACCGAAGGGGCCTTCGGAGTTCCTGGACGAGCTGCAGCAGATGGTCACTGCCGAAAACGATCCCGCTGAAGCAGACTCGCACCGTGCGATCGGCGTCGTGGAGGAATGGGCACCGGCCCCGGAACCCGACACCGAGAACCCGTTGGCCTCCACGCCCCGAACCGCGCAGTGGCCGCCAGATCCGCTGGGTGCGCGCCGCGGCGCCGTCGAGGCCGGAGCCGCGAGCGTCCTGTCCGCTCTCGCATCGCTGCCGAACGACAGCGAGGAGACGGAAGAACCGGAGGACGATCCGGAGAACTGGGCCTCGGACGTCGACGTGCTCCTGGCCGAGCGTGAAGCCCGGGCGAACGCGCGTGCCGAAGTGATTCTCCCGGCGCAGCTTTCGGTGACTCAACTCGTCGACCTCAAGGCAGATCCGGACGAACTCGCGGCACGGCTTCGTAGGCCACTGCCGTACCCACCGAATCCGCTCGCTCGGCGAGGCACGGCTTTTCACGCCTGGATCGAGCGAAGGTTCGGTGCGACCCGGCTGTTGGATCTCGACGAGCTACCAGGCGCCGCGGATACCGGCGCGGGGCCCGAGACCGATCTGGTGAAGCTTCAGGATGCGTTCCTGCGGTCCCCGTGGGCCAATCGCAGTCCGATCGAAGTGGAGGTTCCCTTCGAAACATCCATTGCCGGAACGGTTTTGCGAGGTCGGATCGATGCGGTGTTCGCCGATCCCGACGGCGGGTGGACGGTGATCGACTGGAAGACCGGTGCCGAACCGTCGGCCGCCAACGAGGACGCTGTTGTCATGCAGTTGGCCGCGTACCGGGTGGCCTGGGCCGAATTGATGTCGGCCAGAGCTCGTTCGGCCGGGCGCAACGAACAGTTTCCCGCCGACAAGGTGCGGGCGGCGTTTCACTACGTTCGATCGGGTCGCACCATCGCCCCCGAGAACCTGCCGGACGGTGAGGCTCTCGCTCGCCTCATCCGAACGGCAGGCGCGCAAGATTAGCTTGCGTTTCGACGAGCCTTGAGTGCTTCGGTCACCAGCGGAACCTGCAGGGGGAGACGTGCGATCGAACCGATCTTCTGCGGTGTGGACGTCTTCGGGCTTCGGCACCAGTCGATCGCCATCTGGATGTTGGCCGGGAACACGGCAACAAAGAGCGCGGCGGCAAGGCCCGCGCCGAGCTTGCGGGTCTTCGGCACGGCCAAGGCAGCGCCGATCGCCAGTTCCGCGACGCCCGACACCTGGGTGTATGTGCGCGCTTGGCCGGGCAGCTGGCGCGGAACGGTGCTGTCGAAGAAGGAAGGCGCTACGAAATGCATGGTGCCGGCGCCGAGTAGGAGGGCCGACAAGCGAAGAGCTGCTGCTTGGCTGGGAGTGGACGTCGAACTGGTGAAAGGCATTTGCCCAGCCTGCCTCACGGTGGACCTTCTTGCCAGTATCGGCGCCCACAACCGGTGCGCTAATGGGCGCCCGAGTTCCGAAGTCGATCTTCGAGGGTTACGCTGCCTGCCGATGTCCGTGTAGTTATTTCGTAAATTCGAGTGAGAGAGTCGATGTATGGCCGGTAAGCTCCGGGCGCGTTTGACCAGGTCGGAAGCATTGACCGATCAGCCTGACTTCGCCCTTGTCGGGGTGCTGCGCATTCCCCAGCTACAGACCAGCCCGGCGCGGGCCATCTACAAGCGAGTTCTCATCGCTCTCGGTGCTCTCGCCGCCGCCGTCTTGATCGTGTACATCGATCGCGCCGGATACCGCGACGCGCAGGACAACGAGCTTTCGCTGCTCGACTGCATCTACTATGCGACGGTTTCGCTTTCGACCACCGGCTACGGCGACATCACTCCGTTCACGCCGTCGGCGCGCCTGGTCAACGTCCTGTTGATCACGCCACTTCGAATCTTCTTCTTGATCGTGTTGGTCGGAACCACACTTTCAGCTCTGACCGAGAGTTCGCGTCAGGCGTTCAAAATTCAGCGTTGGAGGCAGCACGTGCGTAATCACACCGTCGTCGTCGGATACGGGACCAAGGGGCGGACGGCAATCGAAGCAATGCTCGGTGACGGAGTACCGGCGTCGGAGATCGTGGTCGTGGACACCGATCAGACCGTCCTCGATTCCGCGGCGAGCAAGGGCCTGGTGACGGTGTTCGGTTCGGCGACGAAGTCGGACGTACTTCGCTTGGCCGGCGCACAGAACGCGTCGTCGATCATCGTGGCCACGAATCGTGACGACACCGCCGTTCTGGTGACCCTGACTGCGAGGGAAATCGCACCGAAAGCGAAGATTGCCGCGGCCATCCGTGAAGCCGACAACGCGCATCTGCTGCGTCAGTCCGGTGCGGACTCCGTCGTCGTCTCCTCGGAGACGGCAGGTCGGCTCCTCGGCATCGCGACCACGACGCCGACTGTCGTGGAGATGATCGAAGACCTTCTGACCCCGGAAGCCGGATTCGCGATCGCCGAGCGCGCCGTCGAGCGCGACGAGGTCGGCGGCTCTCCGCGTCATCTCTCCGACATCGTGCTCGGCGTCGTTCGCGACGGCCGCCTGGTTCGCGTCGGTTCGCCCGAGGTGGACGCTGTGGAGGAGAACGATCGCCTGCTGTACATCCGCCGCGTCACGAACTGAGTGTTACCGAGCTTCGTGCGCGCAGTAATGTCGTGAGCGTGAACGACTTCCAGCTGACCGAAACACCGCTGCTCTCACGCTCGAGCGTCGGCCGCGCCGAGGAATTGCGGTCGGATGCCGCTGCACTGACGACGGGTTGGGCGGATGCGCTGCTCCTTCGTGTGAATTCACGGGGGCAGGTCAAGGTGTCGCCGGAAGGTCAATTGGTCTTCGCCGAGGCAACCGAGTTGGGGCCCGAGCCGGTGCGCGGCGCGGTGTTCCTGGGAATTCGGGAGAATCGCCACGTCTGGGCGGTGCGAGTGTCGCTGCTCGCCGGCGCGTTGTCCGAACTGCGGATGCTCGGCGGAACACTCGACGACGCGGACGCCGGCTTGTTGACCGGCGCCGTCGCGATCCTCAACTGGCACGACAGTGCCGGATTCAGCGCTATCGACGGCGCACCGAGTGAACCCACCATGTCCGGATGGTCACGCATTTCCACGTCCACCGGTCACGAGGAGTTTCCCCGAACGGATCCGGCGGTCATCTGCCTGGTGCACGACGGCGGCGATCGAGTTCTACTCGCGCGTCAGCCGACCTGGCCGCAGCGGCGTTTCTCGATTCTCGCGGGATTCGTCGAGGCCGGTGAGTCTCTCGAAACCTGCGTTGTCCGCGAGATCAAGGAAGAAGTCGGTATCGACGTGCACAGCGTTCGATACCTCGGGAGCCAGCCCTGGCCGTTCCCTCGATCGGTCATGTTGGGCTTCGCCGCAATCGGCGACCCCGCCGCTCCGCTTCTGTTCGCGGACGGCGAGATCGCCGAGGGCACCTGGTTCACGAAGGACGAGGTGCGTTCCGCTCTCGAACTCGGCGACTGGGGTTCGGAAGCGGACGCGCCACTGCTGCTGCCCGGGTCGATCTCCATCGCTCGCGGAATGCTCGAGAGCTGGGTCAAGTAAGAGCCGGGTCAAGTAGCAGCCGGAGAAGATCTACAGACCCAGGGCCTGCTTCACCTGGTTGAGCGACGGGTTGGTCGCGACGCTGCCGTCGCCGTACTTCACGGTCGGAACGACGTGATTGCCACCGTTGACGCTGCCGACGAAATCGGCTGCCGCCGGATCGTTCTCGATGTCGATCTCGGTGTACTCGATCCCCGACGCATTGAGCTGCGTCTTGAGGCGGCGGCAGTAGCCGCACCATGTGGTCGAGTAGATGGTCAGGGCAGGCGCATTTTCGGTAGAAGTCACGGCCGATATAACACCACGACCGTGAGCGTTGTTCCGTATCGGGCCGTGTTCTCTTGCCCACATACCGTCGGGCGCGGCGTTCGGAGTGTCGGAACGTCCTGCCATGATGGTCCCCATGCCTGCGGACACCGGACTGGATCCAGAACAATCGGCCGCCGTGCTCGCGCCACGCGGCCCGGTGTGCGTCCTCGCGGGCGCTGGAACAGGCAAAACCCGAACGATCACGCGCCGGATCGCTCATCTGGTTGCCGACGGTCATGTGTCGGCCGGGCAGGTGCTTGCCGTGACATTCACCGCGCGCGCGGCCGGGGAAATGCGCGGGCGTCTTCGTGAGCTCGGCGTCGGTGGGAGTGGGCCGCAGGTGCAGGCTCGTACCTTCCACGCGGCCGCCCTCCGGCAACTGAAGTACTTCTGGCCGCAGGTGGTCGGTGACACGCCGTGGCGTCTGCTCGATCGAAAGTTCGCGGTCGTGAGCAGTGCCGCGGCCCGGGTGGGACTGTCCACCAGCACGGAAAGCGTCCGCGACCTCGCCAGTGAAATCGAATGGTCCAAGGCGTCGCTGATCGCGCCGGAGGACTACCCACGCGCGATAGCCAAGATTCGTCGCGAGGCGCCGGTCGATGCTGCCAAGGTGGCCCAGGTCTACGCGGCATACGAAGAACTGAAGGCTCGCGGCCAGGACGGCATGCTCCTCGATTTCGACGATCTCCTCCTTCACACAGCGGCTGCGCTCGAAGAGCATTCGACGGTTGCCGACGAGTTCCGCGAGCGGTATCGATGCTTCGTGGTCGACGAGTATCAGGACGTCACCCCGCTGCAGCAGCGCGTGCTCGACGCGTGGCTGGGGGACCGCGACGACCTGACCGTGGTGGGCGATGCAAATCAGACCATCTACTCCTTCACCGGCGCCACCCCGAACTATCTGTTGGACTTCTCCCGGAAGTTCCCCGAAGCGACCGTCGTTCGGCTCGAACGGGACTACCGCTCCACCCCTGAGGTCGTGTCGTTGGCCAACCGTGTGATCGGTGCGGCGCGCGGGCGGATCGCCGGGACGCGCCTGCAGTTGATCGGGCAACGAGCACCGGGCCCTGAACCGGAGTTCATGGAGTTCGACGACGAGCCGGCCGAGGCACTCGGGGTTGCGCGGGCGATCAAACGGCTGATCGCGGCAGGCACCCCCGCCGCCGAGATCGCTGTTCTGTACCGGATCAATGCTCAGTCCGAGGCGCACGAGCAGGCACTCACCAAGCTCGGCATCCCGTTCCAGGTGCGTGGCGGCGAGGGCTTCTTCACTCGCACCGAGGTTCGTCAGGCGGTGGCGGCGCTGCGTCAGGCTGCCGGACGAGACGACCTCCCCGAAGGCGCAGACAACGGCGAAGCACTGGTGTCACTGGTTCGTGCTGTACTCGCACCACTCGGTCTGACCAATGAAGAACCTTCGGGCACCCAGGCCCGCGAGCGCTGGGCGTCGCTCTCGGCTCTCGTGGCGCTGACCGAAGAACAACTCGTCCACGAACCCGAACTGTCGCTCACCGGGCTTCTACAAGAGCTCACAGCCCGAGCCGAGGCGCGGCACCCACCGACCGTGCAGGGCGTGACGTTGGCTTCGCTTCACGCCGCCAAGGGCCTCGAATGGGATGCGGTGTTCCTGGTCGGCCTCAATGACGGCACGCTGCCGATCCAACACGTTCTCGGCGACGCCAATTCGGGCGCCGACGACGTCGCCGTGGAGGAGGAGCGTCGGCTTCTGTACGTGGGGGTTACTCGCGCCCGCGAGCATCTGCAGCTGTCGTGGGCATTGGCTCGCAACGAGGGTGGCCGCAAGTCCCGTCGCCGGTCGAGGTTCCTCAACGGGCTCATTCCCGAGGACTCACCGGCTTCACGCGTAGCCGCGCCGTCGTCGGGGAACAAGAAGCGTCCGCGTTGCCGAGTCTGCGGCAAACCGTTGATCGGGACGTCGGCGACAATGCTCGGACGCTGCGAGAAGTGCCCGTCCAATGTCGACCTGGAATTGCTCGAACATCTCAAGGCTTGGCGTCTGGACAAATCCCGAGAACTCAAAGTTCCGGCTTATGTCGTCTTCAGCGACAACACGCTGATGGCTATTGCCGAACAACGACCACAAGACAATCGTGGACTGGTCTCGATTCCCGGAATCGGGCCGAAGAAACTCGACAATTTCGGCGAAGACGTACTAGCTGTCATTCGCGGTGAACTGCGAGCGGCAACACTCGATATCTGACAACACATCCGAATCGACAACCGTGAGTTGCATAACCGCAGGTAAAAAATAGGTTGTGCAGATTCGACGGATTCTCTACTCTGGTTTTCAGTGTTACGGGGCAACCTGTGCGCAGAAACTATCCGGACCGACACGAAATGGAGGTGGCAAAAAAATGACGAACTTGATCTCTTACGAAGCGTGCGCAAGCGCAAAGTTCGCTGTTGCCGCCCCCATGCTGCCGCGTGCAGCGGGATGGGCGCAGCATGCGTTCCGCCTGCGCCCTCAAGCAGCAGCAAAGAAAGCAGCTGTCGAGTCCGTGTTCTTAAGCCATCGAGGTATTCCTCGGTAGGACACATCCGTTCACTTACGGCCACGGACCCGCAGCCCCTGCGGACCGTGGCCTTTGTGTTGGATACTCCTCTTGATCTGGTTTCCGACTCGGCTCAGGTTCGCACCCATCGAACCCATATCGTGCGACACAGTTTCGCATCCGAGCACTAGGAGACCGAGTTGTCTGCCCAGACAATCCGCGTGGAATCCGAAAACTCCACCACTGCAGTAACTTCCACCGACGTCACTTCGGCTGCAGTCACGTTCATCGAGGCCGCGTCCACCCGCCGCGACCTGCCGTGCCGGGCATCCAACCCCGATCTCTGGTTCGCCGAAGCTCCGGCCGAACTCGAGCAGGCCAAGGCACTGTGCGCGCAGTGCCCCATCCGTTCCCGTTGTCTCAGTGCGGCTCTCGACCGCGCCGAGCCATGGGGGGTGTGGGGAGGCGAGATCCTCGATCAGGGGGCCGTCATAGCGCGCAAGAGACCGAGAGGGCGCCCACGCAAGCAACTTGTGTGCGCGTGAGAGCCCTGTTCGGCGGAGCCGGTGTCTCAGGCGGCGGAGCCGGTGTCTTAGGCGGCGGAGCCGGTGTCTTATTCGGCGGAGCCGGTTTCATCCAGAACCGGCTCCGCGAACCCGGGCAACCAGCGAGTCAGGATTTCCATGTACGGGGCATATGCGTCCAACTGGGCGCATATGCCGACCGAACCGAGAAGAACACGAAAGATCATCAAATACTCGGCCGGAAGGTTGAGTGCACGGGCCGTTCGGAACTGCGCACTGTTGAAGTCAGTGGCAGTTCCGGCGGCCTTTTGCAGCCACGCTCGAGTGAAGTGAAATGACTCGGTCTGGATCGGGTCGGTGAATGGTCGCAGGTAATCCGCGATCTCCTTGTCGGTCACTGTGCGTCCAGGAATCACGAAACCGTTGGCGCGCAACAACTCCGTCAATTCGTCGAATTGTTCCTCGACCGCCAAGCGCACCATCGTGCCGAGAACCCGCGGCAGCCCGTTCGGGAACGGCGCAGCAGCACCGAAGTCGATAACGCCGAGTCGACCGTCGTCGAGAAGCATGAAGTTGCCGGGGTGCGGATCACAGTGGAGCAAGCCGACACGGGCCGGAGACGCGAAGTGGAATTCGGCGAGCAGTGCACCGGCAGCATTGCGCTGCTCCGGCGTTCCGCTCTCGATGATTCTGGTCAGCGGGGTTGCCGTCATCCATTCGGTCACGACCACTTTCGGCGCGCTCGCCACGACGTGCGGGATCACGAACTGCGGATCGCCGTCGAACTCTTTGGCAAAAGCTCGCTGATTGTTCGCCTCGATCCGATAGTCGAGTTCTTCCTCCGTGCGTGCGGTGAACTCCTCGATCACGGGCCGCACATCGACCCCCGGCATGACCGAACCGAACAGGCCGGCAAATCTGCCCAAGGTCTTGAGATCGGCGCGCAGAGCTTCGTCGGCGCCGGGGTACTGAACTTTGACGGCTACATCGCGGCCGTCGGCCCAGACCGCTCGGTGAACCTGCCCGATGCTGGCCGACGCGGTCGGTTCGTCGTCGAACGACTGGAATCGGTCACGCCACTTGGTTCCGAGTTGTTGGTCGAGCATCTTGTGTACTTGCTTTGTCGGCAGTGGCGGGGCGGCGGCCTGAAGCTTGTTCAGCGACTCGCGGTACGGCTCCGCGAATTCCTCCGGAATTGCCGCCTCCATGACGCTGAGCGCTTGGCCCAGCTTCATCGCGCCGCCCTTGAGTTCGCCCAGCACCGCGAACAGTTGCTCGGCGGCCTTCGCGCTCAACTGCGCGTCGATCTCGCCTTTGTCGCCGCCGGCGAGCTTGCGTCCGAAGCCCATGGCGGCGCGACCGGCCATCCCCAAGGGGATGCTCGCGAGTTTGGCAGTACGGGCAGAACTCTTGCGTGGGATCTCGGACACCACACCATCATGTCTGACTGGGGCGTCCTTTGCCCGAAACAGGTGCCAGGTATTGGCAACTGCAGGATATTTGCCGAGGCCAGCGCCTGGTTGTGATCCGATACGGGCGCAGCGCGATCTCGAGCGTCGACGACAGACTGGCCGCAGTAGCCGCACTGGGCAGGTCCTCGACACCGGGTAGGTCCAGGGCACCGAGAGTCGCGTCGATCTCGGCCAAGGCGAGCGCGACACTTGCATGGATCATCGCTGATTCCGCGTGACCCGCGCTGCCGAGTAGCTGCGCGGACAGATGAAGCCAATGAGGGTCGAGTTCGGATCGGATGATGTCGGCGCACCGCAGGCAACTCGACCGACCTGGCAGGACCAGAGGGCCGACCACACCGTTACCGTCCCGGATGCGGACGGAAAGGTGGGGGAGTCCGCAGCGAACGAGATCGCTCACCAAACGTGGATCGGTGACGACGTCGTCGGCCAGGACCACCAGTTGCTCGTTCCACGAGCGCACGACATCGGTGTTGCGATACCCGCGCGAGCGACGCGTGCTGACTCCGCCGGTGACCAGTGCGCGCTCGACGGCGTCCGAGAGTGGACCGACGCCGTGGATCCGGACCGTCGCGGTGTTTCTGCGGGCAGTGTGGACGAAACCGGAATCGGCGAGTTGCGCGAGAAACTGCTCCGTCACCGACGTGGGAATCCCGCGCCTCGACGCTTCCCAGAGGATGGCCGCGCGGGATTTCGAGCCGTCCATCGTGCGCAGGATCGACTTCACTGCGCGAGCATCGACCCCGGCAGGCAGCGTCAGCAGGACGGCACGTCCGGGTGTCCATCCCAGCTGCAGTCGACCGTCCGGGCGCGACAGAACAGCGATCCGCGGGTCCCATCGGGGTCCCGCGGATCGCTGTGAAGTGCTGTTCTGTGTGGCGTCGTGTTGCCTGTCACCGGTCATCGTTCGATGCTGGCATGGCGTTCGTCCGGCGAGTCTGCCTCAGCGGCAGTTATCCACAGGCCGTCATCGTGGCTGATCTGCGAAAATGTGGCACAAAGAGATTACTTCTCTTCGTCGTCCTCGCGGGTCTTGTCCATCGCTTCCTCGGCCGCACGCTCTTTTGCCAGGACGGCTTCGAGCTGGGCGATCGGGTCGTCGAAATTGTCGGTGTCGCCGCCGCCGAGGACACGGGCGACAAACCCGTCCGGTGCGTCGAGATCGCTCGAATCAGGCATCAGGTCGGGATGTGACCAGACGCCGTCGCGAGTATCCATACCGGCTTCCGCGGTGAGCTTCTGCCACAATCCGGCCGCTTCGCGGACCTTACGAGGACGAAGTTCGAGTCCGACCAGCGTCGCAAAGGTCTGTTCGGCGGGGCCGCCGGTGGCACGGCGACGACGCAACGTCTCGCTCATCGCGGCAACACCGGGCAGTCGCTCGCCGAGTGCGGCGGTGACCACCGTCTCGACCCAACCCTCGACCAGCGCAAGCAGTGTCTCGAGACGTTCGAGAGCAGCCTTCTGCTCCGGAGTGTTCTGCGGCTCGAACGTGCCCTGCTGCATCAGCGCCTCGAGCTTGCTCGGATCGGTGAGAGCAGACGGGTCGAGGTCCTTGGCAAACTCTTCCATCGCCGAGAAATCCATCGTGATCCCGCGGGCGTACTCCTCGACTGTGGCGAGAACACGCTGGCGCAGCCACGGAACGTGACTGTAGAGGCGCTGATGGGCCGCTTCACGCGCGGCGAGGAACACGAGAACTTCCTGATGCGGCTGTTCGAGACCCTCACTGAACGCCTGAACCGCAGCGGGGAGAAGGGCCGCGGTGCCTTCGGGTCCGAGGGGCAAGCCGATGTCAGTGGAGGAGAGCACCTCGGTGGACAGTTGGCCGAGTGCCTGGCCCAATTGCGAGCCGAACGCGAGTCCACCCATCTGGCCGAGCATGCCCAGCATCGGGCCCGCCATCTGCTGCGCTTCGGCGGGAAGTCCTTGGACCCACATGCCCGCTACCTTCTCGGCCACCGGATCGCAGAGTCGCTTCCACGTGTCGATCGTGTTGTCGAGCCAGTCGTTGGGAGTCCAGGCGAGAGTGCGGCTCGCTCCGGCCGGGAGCGTTGTCGCTGCGTCCAGCCACATCTCGGCCAGGTGCGCGGCGTCGGCGATCGCCTTGACGTTGCCCTCGGTGATCGGTGTGACCGATCCGATCTGTTGGCGTGCCAGCTTCTTGGCGATGTCGTAGTTGACCGGGCCGGACGTACCGCCCTGGCCCATCGACGAGCCCATTCCGCTCAGCATCTGCCCGAACTGGGTGAGCATCTGGCCGAGTTGAGCCGGATCGAATCCCTCACCGCTCGCGCCGAACCCGAACGGCATGTCACCACCCCCGAACGGATTGCCACCCGCCGCGTTCTTGTCGCGATCGGGATCGTCGTCGGAGTTGGAGAAGCCGAACGGCATATTGCTCATACCTCAACGGTACAAGGCTCGAGCGGTCGGAGTCGCCCTCCGAGTCACGCTGACGGCGAACACGCGCGGCGCTCAGGCGGTGCGATCGGCGCTCTGGCGCCGTCGCGCTTTACTCTGGATCAGGTGAATCGACGGATAGTGACGCTCCTGGCCGCACTCGCACCCATCGTCGTGTTGGGAGTCGTCGGAACAATGGTCACTGTTCCTTATGTTGCACTCGGTCCGGGCCCCACCTTCAACACGCTCGGCGACGTCGACGGTAAGCCCGTCGTCGACATCCAGGGGACCGAGGTCGATCCCACCGACGGCAACCTCAACATGACAACGGTGTCGGTTCGCGACGGCCTCAACATCTTCGAAGCGTTCGGGCTGTGGGCGAGTGGCAGCAACGGACTCGTCCCACGCTCGGAGATCTATCCGCCCGAGAAGTCGAAGGAAGAGATCCAGCAGGCCAACACCGCCGATTTCCAGCAGTCCGAGGACAGCGCCGAGTTGGCTGCACTGCACTTTCTCGGCAAGCCGGTGGCACTCACTGTGTCCAAGGTGACTCCGGACGGCCCCGCTGCGGGTGCCCTGCAAGAGGGCGACGTCCTGGTCAAGATCGGCGACACTCCGGTAACCACCATCACCGGCGTTCAGGACACGGTCGGTGAGATCGCGCCCGGCACCGCGATCGACGTCACCGTCCTTCGTGAGGGTGTGGAGACCGTTGTGCCGGTCACGGTCGGGGCGCGGCCCAACAAGCCCGAATCGGGTTACCTCGGCGTCACGCCGAACGAGGTCCCGGACGTTCCCTTCACCGTGCAGTTCAATCTCGCCGACATCGGCGGTCCCTCTGCCGGACTGATGTTCACACTCGCCTTGGTCGACAAGCTGACTCCGGGGGAGCTCAACGGCGGAAAGTTCGTGGCCGGGACGGGCACCATCGACTCCGCCGGCGAAGTCGGTCCGATCGGCGGCATTCGGTACAAGTTGATCGCCGCCTCCGAAGCCGGTGCGGAGACCTTCCTCGTACCGGCCCAGAACTGTGACGAGGCGAAACAGAATGCGCCGGACGGGCTTCGACTCGTCAAGGTCGACAACCTGCCCGGCGCAGTGGACTCACTGGAGAGTCTCAACACGGGCGGCGACGCACCCCGCTGCTGAAAGCTGTTTGCAGAATAGAGAGCCGTCAGTCTTCGTCGACCTCGTCGAGCGTCGCGTACAGCGCGTGCACGAGGTGAGGTGCAAGACCGTCGTAGGTGAGCAGTTCCAAGTCGCCGTACGGATCCGCATCCTCGTCGGGACGCATCTGTAGAAGCGACAGCGAAGGACCGTCTCGCAGCACGCCGACGAACAGTCGCGCTTCGCGTCGATCGGGATGCGCGTTGGCAGTCAGTCGGGCGACCTCGTCCGCCGCGTGCTGATCGGTCAACACCGGCGCTGTCGCGTGATCGAGATCCGATTCCGCCTCGGGCGGCAGGACGACGATCTCCTGCACCAGGATGCAGCCCTGCACCGACTCGGGCCAATGGGTCGTAGCCAGGAACTCGTCGAGTGCGCGAGAACCGCCGATGATGTCCTCGGGAAGCGATTCCTGTTCGATCGGTGTGTATTCGGCGCCCTCGGCGAGTTGGTCGAGCAGTCCGGGCTCGGCCGCGGCGAGCATTTCGGTGGGCACCAACGCGTACAGCTTCGGCGGTTGATCCCAGCCTTCGGCGTCGATGTGGTCGACAACTTCATGAACGCACCGGGCGAGGGCACTCGGTGATCTGCTCATATTCTCTTCACTCACACGTTCATCCTCCCACCTTCTGTCCGTGTCCCCGCTCTCCGTGTTGTCAACCCGTGACCGTTGTTACGTAGAGTGGTCGGAAACGGCCAAGTCCACTCGGGCGTGGCCGCAGTGATCGATGCAATCGGTTGCGACGCCACGGCGTCGCCAAATCTTGGAGCGTGGCACGTGGGCATGCGGCCCCCCGCAGGTTTACCCTCTCTGTCCAGACGCAGTCGAATCTTGTTGGTGGTGGCTGTCGTAGTGGCGGCCTTGCTGCTCGTGGGGCCGCGACTGATCGGCATGTACACGGACTGGTTGTGGTTCGGTGAAGTCGGCTTCCGTGGTGTGTTCACCAAGGTTCTGCTGACGCGATTCGTACTCTTCCTCGTCGTCGGAATTGTCGTCGGAGCCATCGTGTGGCTCGCGATGCTTCTCGCGTACCGCGCGCGTCCGGTGTTCGTCCCGGTTTCCGGACCCAATGATCCGATCGCGCGCTACCGCACCACCGTCATGTCGCGGCTTCGTCTGTTCGGCGTGATCATTCCGGTGGCGATCGGCGTCTTGTCCGGTCTCATCGCGCAGGCAAACTGGGTCACCATCCAGTTGTTCCTCAACGGCCAGGCTTTCGGTATCACCGATCCGCAGTTCAACATGGACGTCAGCTTCTACACGTTCGATCTGCCGTTCTACCGTTTCGTGTTGAACTGGTTGTTCGTCTCGATCCTGCTTGCCTTCGTGGCAAATCTGATCACCCACTACGTTTTCGGTGGAATCAAATTGGCCGGACGGGCGGGGACGTTCACGACCGCCGCTCGTGTGCAGTTGGCCATCCTGGCGGGAACTTTCGTACTGCTCAAGGCCGTCGCCTACTGGCTCGATCGCTACTCGTTGCTTTCCAGCGGCCGTAAAGAGCCCACGTTCACCGGCCCGGGTTACACGGACATCATGGCTGTGCTCCCGGCAAAGCTGATATTGATGTCCATCGCGATCATCTGTGCCTTGGCGTTCTTTGCGGCGATCTTCACCCGCGACCTCCGTATCCCGGCTATGGCTGTTGCTCTGCTGGTTCTCTCGTCAGTGCTCGTCGGCGCAGTCTGGCCGATGATCGTCGAGCAGTTCTCCGTCAAGCCCAACGCGGCGGACAAGGAGAGCACGTACATCGAGCGGAACATCGCGGCTACCAGGCAGGCCTACGGAATCACGGACGACAAGGTCACCTATCAGCCTTACTCAGGTGACGGTGACGCGGTTCCGCGCGAAGTGCCGGCAGATGTCACCACTATTGCCAATGCTCGACTTCTCGACCCGAACATTCTGTCGCCCACCTTCACTCAGCAGCAACAGCGTCAGAACTTCTACGGGTTCCCACCCTCGCTCGACATCGATCGTTACGACATCGACGGAGAGATGCGCGACTACATCGTGGCGGCGCGTGAGATCTCACCGAACAACCTGCAGGGAAACCAGACGGACTGGATCAACAAGCACACCGTTTATACGCACGGTGACGGCTTGGTGGCCGCTCCGGCGAACAAGATCACTGCGCCGGTCCTCGACCCGACGAAGGACAACGCCAACAACAACAATGCGGGCTACCCGATCTACACGGTCAGCGACATCGCCTCGCAGGACGCGGGAACACAGGTCATCAAGGTCGATCAGCCGCGCATCTACTACGGCGAGGTCATCGGTCAAGGCGCTGACGATTACGCAATCGTCGGTGGTGCGGGTGGTTCGGAAGCTCGCGAGTACGACACCGAGCAGACCAAGTACACCTACACCGGTTCCGGTGGCGTCTCGATCGGAAACTGGGTCAATCGCCTGGCTTTCGCAGCGAAGTACACGGAGAGGAACATTCTCTTCTCGGGTGCCGTCGGTTCGGATTCCAAGATCATCTACAACCGTGATCCTCGCGATCGCGTCGGTCAGGTTGCTCCGTGGTTGACCACTGACGGAGATGCCTACCCGGCAGCAGTCGACGGCAAGATCGTCTGGATCGTCGATGCGTACACCACACTGGAGAACTATCCGTACGCACAGCGCAGTTCACTGGACGGACTGGTCGCGGACAGTGTGGATGCGACGACCGGCCGCTTGCTGCCGAAGAAGGAAGTGTCGTACATCCGCAACTCGGTCAAGGCAACCGTTGATGCCTACGACGGCACCGTGACGCTCTATCAGGTCGACGACAACGACCCGGTTCTCAATGCGTGGAAGGGCGTGTTCCCGGACACGGTCAAGCCACAGAGTGACATCTCGGACGATCTGCGGGCACACTTCCGCTACCCAGAAGACCTGTTCAAGGTCCAGCGAGAAATGTTGGCGAAGTACCACGTCGACAATCCGACCGAGTTCTTCACCAACAATGCTTTCTGGTCGGTGCCCAACGAGCCGACGGTCGAGAATTCGAAGGAGAACGAACCGCCTTACTACGTGATGGTGGGGGACCAGGAAACCGGCGCGCCGTCGTTCCGGCTCACAAGTCCGATGGTGGGATTCCAGCGAGACTTCCTGTCGGCCTACATCACCGTGAATTCGGATCCGAAGGACTACGGCAAGATCACTGTCCTGCAGTTGCCCGTCAACAAACAGACGCAGGGTCCGTCACAGTCGCAGAACTCGATGATCTCGGATGCTCGTGTGGGCTCGGAGAAGGCACTGCTGGAGAGAACCAACACGATCCGATACGGCAACCAGTTGGCCCTGCCGATCGCTGAGGGTGGAATTCTCTACGTCGAACCCATGTATACCGAGCGAAGTAACACGACGACCTCGTTCCCACAGCTCTCCCGAGTCCTCGTGAGTTACCAGGAGTCTGCGAAGGCAGGCAGCAGGGTTCGTGTCGGATACGCATCCACGTTGGCCGAGGCACTTGATCAGGTCTTCGACAATGGTGGAGCCGCCGGCGCTGCCACGGCACCGGGTGGAACTGCCACGACGGAACCGCCGGCGGGAACCGAGACCACCCCCGCACCGACGGCGCCGACGACGCCTACAGGTCCGGCATCATCGGAAGATGTGTCGAAGGCTCTGGCAGAGGTCAACGCTGCCATGGATGCGCTGAAGTCCGCGCAACAGAACGGTGACTTCAGTGGTTACGGAGCTGCGCTGGATCGTCTGCAGAAGGCGGTAGACGCTTACCAGGCGCTGCCGCCCAGCTAGTCGACATCGTTCGTGAGTCACAGAAGGCCCACCATCCGATCGGATGGTGGGCCTTCTTGTGTGCTCAGGGTGAAGCTGTGCGAGCTGAATCAGCGCAGTGCAGCAACGATCGGTGCGTTGGCATCGGCGAGCTGCTGGAACTGTGCGGCGAAGCCGTACTGGCCGGCGAGGTCACGAGCGGTGTCGTAAGCCTGCTGTGCGGCGGGCTTGAGCTCGGCCGGAATCTCGATGGCGGGAGCAACTGCTGGTGCCTCGGCGACGGGAGCCGGTGCTGCGGCGGGAGCCTCTTCGACTGCAGGCTCGCTCGCGACGGTCAGACGCTGGCCGCAGACGGGCCATGCGCCGGGGCCCTGGCTCTGCAGGGTGTTCTCGGCGACGCGGATCTGCTCTTCCTTGGAAGCGTTGGCCGGCGAGCCGGTGCCACCGTTGGCGGTCCAGGTGCTCTGCGAGAACTGCAGGCCGCCGTAATAGCCGTTTCCGGTGTTGATGTTCCAGTCGCCACCGCTCTCGCACTGTGCGACGCCGTCCCAGTTGTGGGTGGCTGCGGAAGCGGTGCCGGTGCTCATGGTGAGGGGCACTGCGACAAGTGCGCCGGCTACTGCCAATGTGCCGAATGCACGCTTGCTGATGCTGGTGTACGTCATGTCGGGGTAAATCCTCTCCGCGCTTGCTGACATCGGCGGGCCTGCGGGTCGCGGTGATGCTGACTTCCCGGGCGCTTGTCTCTCCGTGCCTCTGCCCCTCGAAGGTTTCGGGGGTTCCGATCCCGCGGGGCAGAGTCGAGCAGCGGCGGGTCGGCGTTCGCCCGGTTGATTCGGGCCGGGACCGACCGTACGGGAGCGCTGAACGAGGGTCGATTCGCGATTTTCCGGACTGCCCGGTCGGCTCTTGTAGGCGAATTTTGCAGTTTGCGCTGGTAGGGCCGTTCCGATGCGGTTTCGAGGTGTGTTCGTTACATACCTGTTATGTGTTGATCCTCACGAGTATTTTGTGAACCCAGTCACTCGAATTTGTGACTTTCAGGCGTGTATTTCGCTCCAGCGCAGGCGATTTGCGTTCCGTTCATCTGCTCGTGTAACTTTGTCCATGCATCGCGGGGTGGAGCAGCTCGGTAGCTCGCTGGGCTCATAACCCAGAGGTCGCAGGTTCAAATCCTGTCCCCGCTACTAGAAAAGGACCGCCGCACTGGATTCCAGTGCGGCGGTCCTTTTTTGCGTGCGTCCGTCGTAGGGTTGCGACGTGCGATTTTCGACGGTGCCCGTGTCTTCGGCAGTGACCGCTTTCCTCGTGACGGCTGCGTTGGTGCTCTCTGGTGGCATTGCCACCGCCGGTGGAGGGGGCGCGACAGGGAAACGCGTGGTCTTCATCGTTCCGGGCCAGCAGCTGTACAGCTCAGGCGAGGCACATCAGGCGCCTTACCGCGCCCTCGACGGGGCACTGAAGGATGCGGGCTACGAGACGCACTTCGTCGGTGCTCCCGGCAAAACGATTGCCGCAGATGCCGAATTGATCGCCGAGGCGATTCGTACCTACGCTGCTGACGCCACATATGTCGGCGTGGTCGCGCACAGCGCCGGCGGACTGAGTGCCCGGTACTACGCGAAGTTCCTCGGTGGCTCCGACACCGTGGATTCATTGGTCGCAATCGGAGCGCCGCAATACGGCAGCCCCGGTGGCTGCGTGCAAGGCCCTGTCGACGGTTACGACACCTGCATGTTCTCCGAGGTTCTGACCAAGCTGAACTCAGGTGAGGACACTCCTGGTTCCGCCTACTATTCGGTGGTACAGAGCTCGGGTGAGTGGGCGGACGGTCGGTTGGACGGGGGCCAGTGCCGGGTGTACATCGATGGCGTTCCCGGTGCCGGAACCGGAGCAGACCACCTCACCGAACTCGAGCATCCAGAGGTGCTCTCGGGAACGATCAGTGCGCTGGGACGCGACTGTGTCGGTTCGTTGGTGGACGAGAGCGACGGCGACATCGCCTGGCCGGACTCGTTGTTCCCGTCATTTCGGTGAGGCTTCAGGTCCGGGTTGTTCGGACGAGTAGCCCGGCTACGTGTGCGCTCGCGGCAGTTCTGGCTCCCAAGGCGTCACCCGATTCGATGGCCGCGACTATACGAGCGTGCTCGGTGACAGCGATCCGCCGATTGAGCTCGAGGCTCCACATGTCCGAACGGAAGAGATGTGATTGTCCGTCCAGTCGGTGAAGGGCTTCACTGAGCGGGTGATTGCACGCAGTCTCACGAATCAAGGTGTGGAACTCGAGGTCCAGCTTCGAATCCCGACGCTGATCCGGCGGGCTCTCGAGAAGTTCGCGTTGCACCTGCACCATCTTGTTCAGCTGTGACACGGTTTCGTGCGTGGCATTGGCTGTCGCGTGCAATGCCGCGAGACCGTCGAGAACCTCACGCACCTCGAAGACCGCGCGCAGCGACTCTGCGTCCAGTGAATCAACTTTTGCACCCGCATTTCGGGTGTGGACGGCGATGCCCTCGTAGATCAACTGCTGCACGGCCTCGCGGACCGGCGTTCGACTGACGTTGAGTTTGCTCGCCAGTGCGGGAACACTCAGTGGTGTCCCCGGCGCCAACTCTCCCGAAAAGATCAGTTCGCGAAGCGTTTCGTGCACGGACTCGGTGAGTAAAGCTCGTTCGGTGGTGGTCATCTTGTCCTCATTTCGATCCTGCACGATCTCGACCGTACCCGGGAGCGGCTATCCAGCGGCGCGCACTCGGTCAGCGCTGCGACTGTCGACCTCGGGCGCCGTCGCGCCTTTCAGTCCGGCCACTTTGGCCGCGATGTTCTCAGCGATCGTGATCGGCGGGTATCCCACTTCGCCCGGTGCGAGAGTCCCTGGCAGTGCTTCGATGACGGCGTCGTGGTTTCCGTCGAAAAAGAATGCAGCAGAGCGACGTCGGATGATCTGACCATCGACGACAGGTGGATCGACTCGGTGCACCGTCGAGCGCCATCGGTCGTTCGTCCAGCGTGCCATCGCGTCGCCGAGGTTGATCAAGAGTGCGCCGTCGGCAGGTTGGACGTCGTGCCATACGCCATCGGCACTCAGAACTTGAAGGCCCGGAACTTGATCTGCCCACAGGATGGTCAAGATTCCGAAGTCGGTGTGAGCGCCCATTCCCGTCATGTCGCCGGAGATGCGGATCTCACCCTCGGGCAGTGCGTAGTTGTTCATCTTCATCGCGTCGATCGAATGGTCGAGCATCGAATCGAAGTACCCGGGCTGCAATCCGAGGGCGTCGGTAAAGGCGCACATCAGGATTCGTGCCAAGCCCTGTGCATGACGGAAATACTCTTCGATGGCCGGTCGGAATCCGGGCGCGGCCACGGGCCAGGTGTTGGCGGCGTAGCTGGACTCGGGCAGGTCGACGCCCGGATAGTCGCTCACCTGCGTGCCCACGACTATCGCTTCGTAGAAATCGTTCATCTGGTTTGCAGAGGCGACGCCCAGGCTCATGCTGAGTGATTCCGACTTCGGTGGTGAGTAGCCACGGTTCTCGGACGAGGGACGGCGATAGTTGTTCTTCACCGTCAGTGGGAGAGCAAAGAATTCGTCGAGAGCGTCGGCCAGTCCGTCGGTCACCGATCGTGGAATGCCGTGTCCGACAATCTGTATGAATCCGACCTCCCGGCACGCACGATCGAGTTGGGCTGCGACCTCCGCGCAGGCAGTGCTGTTGGTTGCGTTCGCACCCGCTGCCTCGCCGCGGCGGTACGGGGTGATATCGATCGTAGGAATGTCGAAGACAGGAATTTCGTGGGTCATTTAAAGTCCTTGCGGCCGGACGTGTGCCACTTGCCGACGAGCACACGTGAGAGAAATCCAAAGGCAGAGAAGACGAGGACGCCGAACACCGACGCGATCACGATCGCGGCGATCAGATCCTCGGACTGAAGGCGGCTTCGGTAGACGTCGAGCAGGGTTCCGATCCCGGGTTGTCCTTTGGCGAAGAACATGTCGCCGATGATGGCACCGACCACAACGAGGCCGGAGGCGGTGCGAATGCCGGTGAGAATGGCCGGCATTGCCGCTCGCAGTTCGAGTTTCACCAGTCGATCCCACCGTGACGCTCGTCCGAGGGTGAAGAGTTCGTGCAATCCGCGATCGACCGACTGTAATCCGAAGTGTGTGTTGGTGATGATCGGGAAGGCTGCGATGAGAACACACACCAGAGTACGAGCGGTCATGCCGTAGCCGAACCAGAGGCCGATGAGAGGGACGATGGCAAGGATGGGAATGACTTGCAGAACAACGGCGTACGGATAGACGATCCGCTCGATCCACTTGGCTTGGCTCATCAACACGCCGGTTCCGACGCCGACTGCCACTGCGACGACGAAGCCGACCAGCGCAACCTGCGCCGTCACGGCGAGGGCTTCGAGCATGGGAGAGAGATGTTTCCAGTCGAGCAGCGACTTGGTCAGCACCTGACTCGGGGGCGGGAGGAGAAACCGGCGTTCGGGGGAGAGGACGAGGTAGCTGACGATCGACCACGCTGCGACCGCGCCGGCAAGTGAGAGCAACGGATAGAGCACCAGGGCGCCGAACGCTCTCATTCGAGAGGACCGTCGAGGCTGTACCTCGGCTTGGCTCGTTGTCGCAGAATCGGGGCGAACAACGGTAGGGCGTGTGGCGTTTTCTCGTTGAACCGCAAGAACTTCGGTCATCGTAGGCTCCCGTGCAGACTGGCCGAGATCTCGGCGACGTATTCGGTGTATCGGGCGTCGTAGCGCAGTTCCGGGCTACGCGGGTACGGGAAATCGATGTCCACGACCGAATGGATTCGTCCAGGCCGGGCGGTCATGACGACCACCTTGTTTGCGAGGTAGACGGCCTCGGATACCGAGTGCGTGATGAACATCGAGGTGAACCCCTTGTCGGTGTAGAGCCTTTGGAGCTCTACCTGCATCTCCAGTCGTGTCATCTCGTCGAGCGCACCAAAAGGTTCGTCGAGCAGCATCACAGCAGGTGCGAGAGTGAGCGCTCGCGCCAAAGAGACGCGCATCTTCATTCCGCCTGACAACGCATTGGGCAGTTGTTTCGCGAAGTCCACCAGGCCCACTGCGCGAATTGCCTCGTCGGCTCGCAATTTTCGCGCTGCTTTGTCGCCGCCACCGAGTTCGGCGGATAATTCGACGTTGGCCTGCACGGTTCGCCAGGGGAGGAGAGTCGGCTCCTGGAAGATGAAGCCAACTGATTCGGTGTCGAGGGCAACCGCTCCGCCGGTCGGTCGCTCGAGGCCGGCCGCCATGCGCAACAAAGTCGACTTGCCACAGCCGGAGGGCCCGACCACGGCGACGAAGTCTCCTCGCTCCACGTCCAGATCGATGCCGTCCAGCGCGACAGTGCCGGTATCGAACTTCTTGACGACGTCGGAAAAGACCATCTGCATCGGCGCGGTGAGCTTGCGAGCGTCGGCATCCTGCATCGTGTTCGCGAGTTCCATCTGAGCCTCCGGTTCGATAATGCATGCAAAAGTTCTTCAAGTTATAGGAACTATCTTAAATTGCATGTATGTCGTCTATGTTGCTGAATGTAAATGTGAGGTGACATTGCAGGTGAAGGTCGAACTACGGCGTGCGTTACCTGATGGAAACAACAAGTGCATTGCATGTAATCCAAGTGCTGCAGAGTGTGCTCATCGGATCACCCTGCCTGGTTCGCCCACATCCCAATTGTTTTCACGAAGGAGACGCTGTGTGTTCAAACCGCAAGATGCATTCCAATCGCAGAAGTGTGGGAGCGGCGGGCGCGGCACTGGCCTTGTGTGCAGCCATCGGATTGACTGCGTGCAGCTCCAGTGAGGCCGAGACGGCCAAGGCTGAATCTCTCGAACCAGCTGCTGAGGCTCAGAACCTGGCGGGACTCTGTCCGGAAAACGTTGTGGTTCAACTCCAATGGCAGCCGCAGTCGGATATGGGAGCGCTCTTCGAGATGCTCGGTCCCGGCTATTCGGTCGACACCGACGACAAGTCCGTCAGTGGGACTCTCGTCGCCGGAGGGAAGGACACCGGAGTCGACCTGACCTTGCGGGCCGGGGGACCGGCAATCGGATTCCAATCCGTCAGCTCCCAGATGTACGTCGACGATTCCATCACTCTCGGATTGGTGCACGGCGATCAGGTGATCGCGGCCGCGGCAAGTCAGCCCGTTGTGGCCGTCACGCCATTGCTCAAATACAGTCCGGCAATCCTCATGTGGGACAAAGAGTCGCATCCGGACTGGACGAGTGTTGCCGACATCGGCAAGTCCGACGCGAGTGTCGTCGTTTCCAAAGAGCAACTCTTTCCGCAGTGGCTCGTTGCGAAAGGACTACTGAAGCAGTCTCAGCTCGACACGAGCTACGACGGAGCTCCCTCGCGATTTGTCGGTGACCCGACCATCGCTCAGCAAGGATTCGCGAATTCGGAACCGTACACGTACGAGAAGGAGACGCCGGCGTGGGAGAAGCCGGTTTCCTATGACCTGCTGAAAGATTCGGGTTTCGACATCTACGCGTCCAATGTTTCCGTTCGTGCCGACAAGGTCGAGACACTCTCGCCGTGTTTGAGCAAGCTGGTTCCGATCATTCAGCAGGCCACCGCGGACTACATCACTGCGCCGGATACGGCGAATGCTGCCATTGTCGACGTCGTCTCGCAGGACGTGTCGTTCTCTCCCTACACCGAGGGTGAAGCAGCGTTCAGTGCCCAGCTCCTGAAAGAAAAAGGCCTGATCGCGAACGAGGCAGACGGATCTGTCGGCACGTTCGACATGACGCGAGTCGCCCACACCGTCGAAGAACTGAAGCCCATCCTGAACTCCGGGGGTGCGGCGATACCGCAGTCACTGACTGCTGAAGAGATCTACACCGACAAATTCACCGATCGGTCCATCGGAATCCGCTGAAGGAGCTGACAGCAAATGACGTACGACATGACAGAACTCAACCGCGAGACTCGCATGGGTGGCCTGGGCACGGAGACCACCGACCGCGAGGTCCGAAGAATCGATCTCTCGGACTTCGAGAACCGGCGAAGCGAGATCGCCGAGGAGTTGTGGTCGGCAGCGACCGACATCGGATTCTTTCAAATCGTCAATCACGGAATCGATCTGGACCAGGTCCGCGAGGCTTTCGCGGCGGCCGAGCGATTCTTTGCACTGCCCACTGAGGTCAAAGCGCAGTATCCGCTCAAGAAGGGTTTCAACTCCGGCTGGGAGAGCATGACGCAGGTGCGTCCCTCCATCGGAACACCTGATCAGAAAGAGTCCTACCAGGTGACCCGCCCGCATATGGGTGATCTGTGGCCCACTGCAGACGAATTGGGCGGATTCCGCGAAACGATCCTGGACTTCGAAGCCAAGTGCTGGGGCATTGCGATGGACCTGCTCTCGTGCTTCGCCGAGAAGCTGGGATTCGAACGAGACTTCTTCACCAGGGCACATGACCCGTCCGTGGACACCTACCAGAGCACACTGCGACTACTCCACTACTTCCCCCTTGCCGCCGACGCAGATGTCGAAGGGATGTGGCGTGCCGGAGCACACACCGATTTCGATTGCCTGACATTGCTTTTCCAGCGTGACGGTCAGGGCGGGTTGCAACTGTGCCCGGGCAAGGAGATGGACACCCAGGAATGGACGTCGGTGGTGCCGGCCGAGGAAGCGATCACCTGCAACATCGGCGACATGCTGATGAGATGGAGTGATGACGTCCTGCCGTCGAATTTTCATCGAGTCAAGAGTCCCGGAGTCACCGACTATCGGGGAGCCCGCTACAGCCTCGCGTTCTTCGCTCAGGCGAACCGCGACGTGACCATCGAGGGCCCAGCGGGCAAGTACCCGCCGATTACTGCCGAGGACTACATCGACCAGCGAGTACGCGCGAACTTCGCGCGTTGATCCGTATCCGTTCCGTCACACACTTCCAGGAGAACTGGCGATGACTACCGCGCCCAAGAACATGACCGACGCGATCATCCGGGACGTGACGTTGTACAGCGGCGGGCAATGGCTGACCGGCCGTGACGTCGTCGTCTCGAATGGGGTGGTCGAATCGATCGAGAAGTCGACCGGCACTGCCACACCTGGAAGTGTGGACGGCTCGGGGGCGTATCTGATCCCTGGGTTCGTCAACACACATACGCACCTTCAGCAGTCACTGATGCGTGGCATAGCCGAAGGGACACCGCTTCTCGAATGGCTACTCGCGGTCGCAGAAGAGTCGGTTCAGATCACGCCGGAGCGCGCATACGCGGCATCTGTCGCAGCCTCGCTGGAGGCATTGCGCAGCGGTACGACGGCCCTGGTCGAACACATGTGGCCGCACCCGTCCAGCGAGGTTCACGATGCCGTGATCCGGGCGTTGCACGACACCGGAATTCGAGCCGTGCTGGGACGCGGAACCGCAGACCGGGCGGACAAGACGAGGAAGTGGGGCTTCGATCCGCGGCTCATGCAACCACTCGGAGATGTTCTCGCACATACGGATCAGATGATGCGCGACGTTGTCGGTTCCCGCGTCGACGTGGCGGTCGCGGTACCGAACCCGCGTTCGCTGACCCCGGAGGGGATGTCGGAAGTGCGTGAGTTCGCGCAGGCTCGCGACCTGACGGTCTCGATTCACCTGCTCGAGACGCAGACCGACAACGCGATGTGTACCGAACACGCGGGCGTGAACGCGGTCGACTACCTGGATTCCCATGGGTTTTTGTGGGACCGGGTGCTGGCGGTCCACTGCGTGGAACTAGACGACCGTGGTCAGAAGGTGTTGGCGGAGCGCGGCGTCGGAGTGTCGTACAACCCCGTCAGCAACATGCGCCTCGGTAGCGGAATCGCGCCCGTCCCGAGTTTCCTCGACGCGGGGATCGCGGTGGGGTTGGGTGTGGACGGCGCAGCCAGCAACGACACTCAGGACATGCTCGAGACGCTGCGCACCGGTGCCTATGTGCAGCGAGCCGCGCGCGGCCGCGCCGACCTGTTCGGCTTCGAGGCCATGATCGACATCGCATCCGGCGGTGCAAACGCAGCACTCGGTCTGCCGGCCAGGTCTGGCGGGATCTCCGTGGGCGATCCCGCCGACCTCACCATGATTCGGTTCGAACGTGACTTCGGCTGCCTCCCGGTGCGAGATCCGGGCGCGTCCATTCTCACGACGGGCAGTCGTCAGATCGTGGACACGGTGTTCGTTGCGGGCGAGGTCGTGCTCCGCGACGGGCACTCCACGCGCGTCGACGAGGCGGAATTGATACGGACGCTCAGCGCGATGTGACCGTGCTCAGCCTTCGCTGATCTCCATCTCGATCAGGACGCGGCGCAACAGCTTTCCGGTGGCGTTGCGGGGAAGCTCGTCGATGAAGACGATCTCGCGGGGAACCTTGTAGCGCGCCAGATTCGACCGGACGTGATCCTTCAATTCCTCGGAGTTCTGGTCGGCGCCGTGAGCGACGACGACAAACGCTCGCAGGCGGTGACCGAAGTCGGCGTCCTCGACACCGATGACTGCCGCCTCCAGGACGTCCTCGCGGTCGGCGAGCAAGTTCTCGACTTCGAGCGGGTAGACGTTCTCGCCACCGGAGACGATCATGTCGTCGTCGCGGCCGTCGACGAAGAGGAGGCCGTTGGCGTCGAAGTGTCCGACGTCGCCGGTCGAGAGGAGTCCGTCGATACGTTCCTTGTCACGCCCGTCGGTGTATCCCTCGAAGCTCAGTCCGCTCGCGACGAAGATCCTGCCGATCGTGTGTGGGGTGGTGATCTTCTTGTTGTTCTCGTCGAACAGTTCGACGTGGCACGTCACCGGGGCTCGACCGGCGGTTCCCGGAGCGATGGTCAGATCCTCGGGTGTTGCGACCGTGGCCACTGCGACCTCGGTGGATCCGTACAGGTTGTAGAGGACGTACCCGAACGAGGCCGTGACTCGCTTGCACAGGTCGGGTGAGAGTGACGACCCTGCCGAGAAGATGATCTTCAGGTTCGACGTGTCGTACTGGGACAGCACTTCGGGACCGAGGTCGATGATGCGAGTGAGCATCGTCGGGACCACGACCAGACTGTCGCACTTGTACTGGGCGACAAGCTTGATCGTGTTCTCCGGATCGAACTTTCGATGCATGACGACGGTCTGGCCGAGTGCCAATGCGAGAGCGAACTGCGAGACGCCGGTTCCGTGGAAGGCGGGGGCCGCCATCATCATGGTTTGTCCGCGGCGCAACGGCACGCGGTCGAGGAATTGTGCCGACGCGAGAGGGGAGGTGTGGCCACGCGGCGCACCCTTGGGAGTTCCCGTAGTCCCGCTGGTGAGGAGGACGAAACCACCGTTCTTCTCGGGTGCCGGCACCGACGACGTGGTGCGTCCGGCGATGGCCTCGTCGAGAGTCGCTGCCGTGGAACCGTCAGCGGCCGTGCCCTCTGGCCAGGAACGATAGACGACGACGTCGTCCGGCAAGGCATCGGCGATGTCCGCGAACTCGTCGTCGTAGACGAAGGCGACCACCTTCTCCCGCGCGGCGACGTCCACGAGTTGGGGCCGTGCGAAGCCCGTGTTCATGAGAACGAGCTTTGTTCCGTTCTTCGCTGCCGCCAGCATGGTCAGGACCAAGCCTCGATGGTTACGGCACATCGCACCCATGACGGAGTCGGACGTGATGCCGTCGGCCTGCCACGCCCGGACCAACGCGTTGCTCTGACGCTCGAGCTCGGCATAGGTGATGGGTCCGCGTTCGTCGATGATCGCCACCGCGTCGTAGCCGCTCTCGGCGTGTGCATGGACCGGCCCGGCAAAGGGTCCGTACTTGTCCACGGCTGCAATGGATTTGAGCCCGCGATCGAGGCGAGGGAACGGGACGAGTCCGGCTCGGATCATGACCCCCGCCGCGCCGATGGTGTCAGTGACCTTGGTGACCAATCCGGGCATACGTGAACCTCTTCCGAGCGTCGTTGTAGGACTGATTACACACTAATGGGCAATCAGGTTTCGGTGGTGAAGTTTCACGATGGCGACCGAGCAGTCCGCCCCGCCACCTCGAAAGGTGGCGGGGCGGAGTGTGTCGGGATCGGGTCTGTGCGACCGTCACTTCAATTCGACCGTCACTTCAGTTCGGCGGACGACTTTCCGAGCAGGCGGCGTGCGACGATCAGCTGCTGGATCTGCTGGGTGCCCTCGAAGATGTCGAGAATCTTCGAGTCGCGGCCCCACTTCTCGAGCAACGGGCGTTGCGAGTAGCCGTAGGTGCCGGCCAACTCGACTGCCTTGAGCGTCACGTCGGTGCCGGTGCGGCCGGCCTTCGCCTTGGACATGGACGCTTCGAGCGAGTTCGGCTTCTTGTTGTCCGCCATCCACGCCGCGCGCAGAGACAGCAGGTACGCGGCCTCCCAATCGGCTTCCAAACGGATGAACTCGGCTGCAGCTGCATGCTGGTTGTAGACCGGTGTGTCGTAGGAGATCTCGACACCGGCTTCGGTCAAGATGCCGCGCAGTTCTTCGAGAGCTGCGCGTCCGACGCCGACGGCCATGGCTGCAACGAGGGGCCGGGTGTTGTCGAACGTCTGCATGACGCCGGCAAAGCCCTGCTCCACGTTGACCTCCGGGCTGCCGAGGATGTTGTCCGCGGGAATGCGGCAATCCTGGAGCAGGAGTACTGCGGTGTCGGAGGCCTTGATGCCCAGCTTGTGCTCGAGACGAGCAACGCTCAGGCCCGGTGCGTCACGCGGAACGACGAACGACTTGATGGCCGCTCGACCCTTCGACTTGTCGACCGACGCCCACACGACGATGTGCGTCGAACGCTCACCGGCGGTGACGAAGATCTTCTCGCCGTTGAGTACCCACTCGTCGCCGTCGAGAACGGCGGTGGTGGTCACTGCGGCGGAGTCGGAACCGAAACTCGGTTCGGTGATGGCCATCGACGCCCACACCTTGCCGAAACGTTCGAGCTGTTCGTCGGTGGACACTGCGGCGATCGCGGCGTTGCCGAGCCCCTGGTAGGGGATCGAGAGCATGAGTCCTACGTCGCCCCAAGATGTTTCGAGCGAGTTGAGGAGCGCAGACATGTTGCCGCCGTTGGCGTTGCCGCCCTTGGCGCTCGCGTCTGACCGTCCGCCACTGGCACCGCCGATGTCTCCACCGGAATCGGAGAGACCTTCGACCATGGCGGCCATGGTGTCGAGCTCGACGGGGTACTCGTGCTCAGCAAGATCGTACTTACGTGAGATGGGTCGGAAGATCTGCGCCGCGACCTGATGTGCCTGGTTCGCTGATGCTTTGAGCTTCTTGGGAAGTTCGAGGTTGATCATCGTGGTTCTCCTGGAAGTTCAGCGGCGTCAGATGAGGACGATGCCCTCGGCAACGCCGATGGCACGGAGGTCGCGGTACCAGCGCTCGACCGGGTGTTCCTTGGTGAAACCGTGTCCACCGAGGAGTTGCACACCGTCGAGGCCGATCTGCATGCCCTTCTCGGAAGCCAGCTTCCGGGCCAGAGCGGATTCGCGAGCGAAGGACAAGCCCTGCTCGGCGCGTGAAGCGCCGCGAAGCGTGACCAGACGCAGTCCGTCGAGTTCGATGCCGATGTTGGCGACCATGAATGCAACCGCCTGGCGGTGGCTGATCGGCTCGCCGAACGCTTCGCGCTCGTTGACGTACGGAATCACGTAGTCGAGAACTGCCTGGCTGGTTCCGACGGCCATGGACGCCCAACCGAGGCGGGCCAGTCGAATCGCGTCGGCATACTCGGCCTTGCGCTGATCGGCATCACCGTCGCCGAGCAGTGCGGACTCCGACACGGCGACGTCGGTGAGGATCAGGCGACCCAGACCGGCGGCGCGCAGACCCATGCTGGGATCTGCTTCGACGACGAGTCCCTTGGTGTCGGATTCGACGATGAAGAAGGACGGCTTGCCGTCGAGTTCTGCGGCGATGACGAAGAGTTCGGACGTAGCGGCGGCGGGCACCAAGCTCTTGACGCCGTTGAGCTTGTAGCCGCTGGGGGAGCGCACTGCCTTGGTCTGCAGGGCAAACGGATCGAACAGTGCGCGTGGTTCGTTGACCACCACTGCTGCGCCGGGGACCTGCTCGCCGGTGAAGGCCGGAAGGTAGGTCTTCTGCTGCGCGTCGGTGCCCCACTGCGTCAGTGCAACTGCAACGCCGCTGGGTGCGAGGATCGGAAGTGCAAGTCCCATGTCTCCGTGCGCAAGTGCTTCGGCAACAAGAGAATTGGTGACTGCGCCGCGATCGGCAGCTGCTCCGTCGAGTTCTTCGGGAACGTTGATCAGCGTGATACCGAGCTCGGCCGCGCGCTTGGAGAGATCGGCGGGTGCCTGCGCTGCGCCGTCGGCGTCGTGCGCTGCTGGACGCAGAATCTCAGCCGCGAACTCGCGCACCGTCTCGACGATCATCTTCTGGTCGTCGTCGGGGGTGAGGTCGAAGTAGTCGGCGTTCTTGCTCGGGTTGTCGGGCAGGCGCTTGGGTGCACCGTTGCCCGAGACCTTCTGGAATCCGCGAGTAGCGGCACCGAGGGTTTTGAAGCCCGTCTTGGTGCCCTCGTAGGTCACGCGATCGATGGTCTGACGCAGATTGAACTTCTCGGCCAGTTCCGAACCGGTGATCTTGGTAAGCACACGCATGGCTGCGCCCATGGCGTCGCGTTTGATCGGGTTCAGGCCGACGGCGGACGTGTCGCGGGGCGCACCCTTGGCGCCGCCGCGCTGCGCGCCCGATTCGCTGCGCTGAGCGCTCTTGTCGGGGGCAACACTGTCTTGCTTGGTCATGATCACCAGCTGTTTCTCGGTGTTGGGGCGTTGGACGATTCTTATCTTACTCATCAGTAAGGTCTGTTGTCGAGAAACCGCGAAATGATGCGCGTCATAGGCTCGAGGGGTGAACCGGACAGAGGTGCCAGATCGGATGCAGCGGTACGTGCGCTACGCACCGTTGGTGGTGGTCCCGTGCCTGTTGATTGCCAGCACATATCCGGGGGAGTATCGAGTTCCCGTCAGCTACTGGATTCTGTCGATGCTGTCGGCGCTCGCCTTCGTCGTCGGCCGTCGATGGCCGGTCTTCGCGTCCCTGGTCATCTCGGCGCTGGCTGTTCCGATGTTCGTTGCCGACGCCTGGGGACTGTCCGAACTGGTCCCGTATCTCGGGGCGGTCGCCGTCGTCGACGTCACGATGCGGGCCGAGCGTAGAGAAACAGTTGCCGTATCGGCAGCCGGATGGTGCGGTTCGGTGCTCGCGGGGATCTGGTTCGAATCTCACGAAGCATTCTTCTCTGTCACCACGGCTGTGAAAGTGCTTGCGTACGTGGGGTTGCCACTGCTGCTCGGACTGTATCTGCGCTCGCAGCGTGAATTGGCCGCGAACAATCTTGCGCAGACCCGCGCTGCGGAGCGCAGTGCGCTCGCCCGCGAACTGCACGACCTGGTTGCACACCACATGGCATCGATCGTCCTGAGAATCGGTGTGGCTCAACATGTCTTGGCACCCCAAGACGAGGCCGTGCGCGAGGTCCTCGCGGATGTGCGTGGGACTGCGTCCGATGCGCTGGCCGATATCCGTCGCCTCCTGGTCGCACTTCGTGATCCTTCGCTCGGTGAAGTCGCTCTGGTCGAGTCGGATGCCGTCGACGCGGAAATCGAGGCGGCGATAGATCGTGTGCGTGCGGCGGGTTTCGAGGTGCAGGCAGTCTTAGATACCCAGGGGAATGTCGGGTCAGGCGCAGCCGACCTCGACGCGATCGGGAGGCTGACGTTGTTGCGGGTGGTTCAGGAATCACTGACCAACGTCATGAAGCACGGCGACAAGAAGGGGCTGGTATCGGTCTCGGTCGGTCGCGACGACAACCGGGTGGACGTCAGAGTTGTCAACGACGTCGAGGGATCGCCCCGGAATGCAGGTCATGGCCTGGTGGGAATGCAGGAGCGCGCGGAGTTGGTCGGCGGCGAGATGACCGCCGGCACCAATAGTGACGGGAAATGGGAAGTGCACGTGAGTATTCCACTGGTCGTCTCGGGCGGTGTCTCGTGATCAGCGTGCTGATCGTCGACGACCAGCGACTGGTACGCGCCGGTTTGCGGATGCTGTGCGCGGCAGCCGAGGACATGACCGTGGCCGGTGAGGCGTCGAACGGCGTCGATGCGGTAGCGCTCGCTGCGGAACTGGATCCCGACGTGATTCTGATGGACTTGAGAATGCCCGGGCTGGACGGGATCGGTGCCACGCAGCAGATCGTCAAGGCAGGTCGACGAGCGCGAATTCTCGTGCTGACCACCTTCGACGACGACGATCATCTGTATCCCGCGCTCGCCGCGGGGGCCTCGGGGTTTTTCGTCAAGGACACCGAACCCGCCGAGTTGCTCGGTGCCATTCGGCGAATCGCCGAGGGTGAGATGGTGTTCACTCCGGAACTTCTCCGCCGCGTCGTGGATCGAGCGGTGATCGGTGGTATCGCAGACACGGCTGTGACAGAGAAGGTTCCGCTGACCGATCGCGAATCGCAGGTCCTCGCACTGGTTGCAGAAGGGAAGAGCAATCAGGAGATCGCGGACACGCTGCATCTGGGTGTGACCACGGTGAAGACGCACGTTGCGAACCTGATGTCGAAGACCGGTTGCGACAATCGGGTTCGCCTCGCCGTGTACCACTTGCAAAACTTTCAGTGACCGGAGTGCGAACCAGAAGAAGGCATCGGCATGTCCATCGGCATGTCCATCTGCATCGGAGCCGCCTTCTGTCCCGGTTCGAGGACGAGGAATTGGCCCATCATCCCTTGGTCCTCGTGCATCAGCAGGTGGCAGTGGAACATGTACGGGAACGTGGGATCGGTGTACTCGGACCACTGCAGTGCGACGCGAATCCTGCTGCCTGGCGGTGCGTAGACGGTGTCCTTGGGTCCGCGCAAGTGCGGCGGGGGAGTGCGACCGTCGACGTCGAGGATCTGGAACTGTACGTCGTGGACATGGAAATTGTGTGGCCAGTTGTCCTTGTTGGTGATCGTCCACACCTCGGTGGCGCCGACCTCGGCCTCGAAGTCGATGCGGTTCATGTCCATTCGTTGCCCGTTGATCATGTACCACTGCAGATCGAAGGTTCGGGACACGCTTGCCTTCGACGGATCGAGACGCGGCAGGGCGGCCAACTGCGCCGGGAGACTCGACCGTGACGCGCGGCTGGCGACCCCCCGCAGCTCGATGATGTCGAAGCGGTCGTTCATGCCGAAGTTCTCTGCGTCGGAGGCGCTCACGCCGCCGCCGTCCTCGATCGGGAACGACACCAGTGTGGTCGTCGCGCCGGGGTCGACGCGAACCACGATCTCGGCTCGTTCGCCGGGGCTGAGCTGAATCCGCTTGATCGGAATCGGTGATTCGAGCAGTCCGCCGTCGGTGGCGATCAGATCGAACGTCCGGTCGTCGGGGAACCCCAGGTTGTAGAGACGGCCGGAGGAGCCGTTCAGAATGCGCAACCGGACGACCCCGGTGGTGACGTCGAGGTAGGCGTCGGAGATGCCGTTGGTGACGATCGTGTCGCCGAGCAGGCCGATGTCGGTCGGATCTGATTCGTCGAAATTGCCGTCGGCGAGGAATCGACGGTCCTGGATTATCAGCGGAACATCGTCGACACCATAGGTTTTGGGGATGTCCAATGCCCGCGTGTCGGCATCGTCGATCAGGAACAGTCCGGCGAGACCGCGCTGCACGTGCCGCTCGGTGGATCCGTGCGGGTGTGGGTGATACCAGAGCGTCGACGCCGGCTGACCGATCGTCCACGCCGGTTCCCAGCGTCCGCCGGCTTCGATGGTCTGGTGCGGGCCACCGTCGTATCTGGCGGGCAGATGCATGCCGTGCCAATGGACGGTCGTGGGCTCTGCCAGTGTGTTGTCGATCGTGAATGCGACAGATTCTCCGCGTTCGGCGCGGACGGTCGGCCCCAGAATGGATCCGTTGAAACCCCAAGTGTCGGTGAGTTTTCCCGCGACGATCTCGGTAGTTCCGGTACCGGCACGAAGTGTGAAGTGGCGAACACCTGCGTCGTCGACGGTGGATTCGGCAAGCGGCGGAATCGGTAGCGGACGCGAAGTTCCGGCCACCGCCAGCGTGACGCTCTTCGCTGCCGGGTCGGCGCCGCAGCCCACCGCGAGCCCGAGGGGCGCGGCGGCCAGACCGAACAGAATCGTGCGCCTGGAAATCCGGTTCATCGTTCTCCTGGAAGTAGTGCGTGATCAACTACTTCCAGTCAACGGGCCGAGATGTCGTGCCGAATCCTGCCGACGGGCCTGTCGGAACTCCTCCCTCGGACCCTTGCGGCGGGTGGGAAGTTCTGGTACGCGGTTGGTTACCTCAGGCGAGCAAGTACGTCCTCGTGCAGCAGTCCGTTGGTGGCGACCGCGCTCCCGGCGTGCGGACCCGCGCCGCCGTCCAGATCGGTGAACGCGCCGCCGGCCTCACGGACCAATACGTCGAGCGCTGCCAGATCCCACAGGGAAACCTCGGGTTCGGCAGCAATGTCGACGGCACCCTCGGCCACGAGGCAGTAGGAGAAGAAGTCCCCGTAACCGCGCACGCGCCACACATGGTCGGTGAGTTCGACGAACTGATCGCGAATTCCGCGGTCCTTCCACCCGGAGAGGCTCGAGAAGCTCAGGCTCGCTGATTCGCTGCGGTCGACGGCGGATACCCGGATCGCCCGAGCGTCACCGTCTCCGAAAGACGTATGTGCGCCCAAACCTGTTGCCGCCCACCATCGTCGATTCAGTGCGGGTGCGCTCACGACGCCCACAACCGGTACACCGTCCTCGAGCAAGCTGATCAGCGTGGCCCACACCGGCACGTTGCGGACGAAGTTCTTGGTCCCGTCGATGGGGTCGACCACCCACTGCCTGCCCTCGAAGACTACGTCGCCGCCGAATTCTTCCCCCAGAACGGAATCTGCAGGGCGATGCTCACCGAGCGTCGCGCGCACTGCTCGCTCGACAGCCAGGTCGGCGTCGGAGACGGGGGTGAGGTCCGGCTTGTCGTCCACTCGAAGATCGAGTGCGCCGAAGCGGGCGCGAGTGATCGCGTCAGCCTCGTCGGCGATACGGAGGGCGAGTGCGAGGTCGGATGCGCGATCGGTCACGGGTACACAACCTACCTGCTCAAGCGGGGAGGACCTCGTTCAGCTTTCCGGTGGCGACGTCGAAGACGAATCCGCGTAGGGAGGTCGTCGCGGTGACGAACGGACTGTTCTCGATACGCTTCAACGACTGACGAACGTCCTCGTCGATGTCGGGGAACGATTCGGCAGCCCAGTTGGGTTTGATGCCGATCTCGTCCTGGATGGATCGCTTGAAGTCGTCGTCGGTGAACGTCAGCATTCCGCAGTCGGTGTGGTGGATGAGGATGATCTCGGTGGTTCCCAGCAGACGCTGGCTGATGGCCAGGGAACGGATTTCGTCGTCGGTGACGACTCCACCCGCATTGCGGATGACGTGCGATTCACCTTCCTCGATTCCCAGCACCCGATAGACGTCGAGACGGGCGTCCATGCACGCGAGAACGGCAACGTGTCGGCTGGGTGGGAGGGGGAGCGGTCCGGTGAACTGCTCGGCGTAGGCGGCGTTGTTCTGCAGGTATTCGTCGGTGACAGTCATCGTTCCAGTAGGTTCCCTCGGAGGGACGTTGGCAAGGCTTCCAGTCCCGGTGATCCCAATACGTGACGGACGGGGCGAGCCGAGAGGGTGACGCACGGCAGAGCCCAGGTCGGCACCCGGTAGCCTTGAGAACCGTGCATCCCGACGTAATTGCAGACCTGAACGCCCTCGACACCACCCTTCGCACCTGCGAATCGGTTGTGGACGTCGAGGAGCTGCGCCGACGCATCGACGAGCTCGAGCACCAGGCAGCCGACCCGGGTCTGTGGAACGACCAGGAACACGCCCAGCAGGTCACCAGCCAGCTCTCCCACGCTCAGGCCGAACTGCGCCGGATCGTGGCACTGCGCGAGCGACTCGACGAGATGCCGATCCTCTACGAACTGGCAGAAGACGAAGGCCCTGACGCAGTGGCCGATGCCGACGCCGAACGGGCCAGCCTGCGTGACGACATCGCGGCGATGGAAGTCAAGACCATGCTCTCGGGCGAGTACGACGAGCGCGACGCACTCATCAACATCCGCTCGGGTGCCGGCGGTATCGACGCTGCCGACTGGGCCGAGATGCTCATGCGCATGTACATCCGCTGGGCGGAGAAGCACGACTACGGCGTCGAGGTCTACGACACGTCGTACGCCGAAGAGGCCGGACTCAAGAGCGCGACGTTCGCGATCAAGGGCCCGTACACGTACGGCACGCTGTCCGTCGAGATGGGCACCCACCGGCTCGTTCGCATCAGCCCCTTCGACAACCAGGGGCGTCGCCAGACGTCGTTCGCCGAGGTCGAGGTCCTGCCCGTCGTCGAGACCACCGATCACATCGAGATCAACGAGAACGACATCCGCGTCGACGTCTACCGCTCGTCCGGTCCCGGTGGACAGTCCGTGAACACGACGGACTCCGCTGTTCGACTCACACACATCCCGACCGGAATCGTCGTCACCTGTCAGAACGAGAAGTCGCAGCTCCAGAACAAGGTGTCGGCGATGCGCGTCCTGCAGGCCAAGCTGCTCGCGGTCAAGCGTCAGGAAGAGCGCGCCGAGATGGATGCGCTCAAGGGCGACAGCGGCAGCTCGTGGGGTAACCAGATGCGCTCCTACGTTCTGCATCCGTACCAGATGGTCAAGGACCTGCGTACCGAGTACGAGGTCAACAACCCGTCGGCAGTGCTCGACGGCGACATCGACGGGTTCCTCGAGGCCGGCATCCGCTGGCGCATGAGCGAGAACCAGTCCGCATAGCGTTCGGATACCGAAAGGCACGATGACTTTACTCAGACCTGGGCAGAACCTGCTCGATTGGCTTCAAACCACCGGTTTGTCCGTCCTCATGACCGTGCTCGGCGCGATGATTCTCGCCCGGCTGGTCAGTTGGGGAGGCAACAAGGTCACCGACCAGATCGACTCCAACTATCAGTTGGGCGATGCGCTGGTTCGCTCCGAGGCGACCAAGCATCGTCACTCGGTCGCGCAGGTGATCACCTGGGTGGTCATCACGTTCATCTACGTGATCGCGACGCTGAAGGTTCTCGACCAACTGAACCTGCCGATCGGAAGTCTCGTGGCGCCGGCAACTGTTCTCGGTGCGGCGCTCGGTTTCGGTGCTCAACGCGTCGTGCAGGACATCCTTGCCGGCTTCTTCATCATCACCGAACGCCAGTACGGTTTCGGTGACACCGTCCGGCTTGCGATCACCGGCTCCTCCGACGACGCCGAAGGCGTTATCGAGGACGTGACCCTGCGCGTGACGCGGATGCGAAACTCCGACGGCGAGGTAATCACCGTTCCCAACGGCCAGATCGTGAAAGCGACCAACCTGTCCAAGGATTGGGCGCGCGCCGTCATCGACGTGCCGGTTCCGGCGACCGCGGACCTCACCCGAGTCAACGAGGTGCTTCGCCAGGTCGGAGTCGACGCGATGGCCGACCGTGGACTCAAGAAACTTCTGCTCGACGAGCCCACCGTCATGGGCGTCGAAAGCCTCGAGGTCGATCAGGTCAACGTGCGGATGGTCGCGCGAACGCTCCCTGGCAAACAGTTCCAGGTCGGACGCGCTCTTCGTGTCCGCGTCGCCGCGGCACTGCGACGACAGGGGATCACGGTGTCACCGGATCTGCACACCGCACGGACCGAGGAGGCGAGCGAATGACCGATCAGGAACCGCGCCGCGGACTCGACCGACTGTTTCACCTGGACTGGCTTCCGTCACGGCTCTTCGGTGGCCGGATGCGAACGTCGACCTTCATCCTCATCGTGGCGTGGCTGGCGACGTATCTGTTGCATACGTACCTCAATCCTGAGGAACAGCCCGCAGCCACACCGCCGCCCAGCGTGGACACGTCGCAGACCGAGCCGTACGTCGCTCCGTCGGTCAAACCGTCGACGACCACCCCCGTGCCGTCCTCGACCGAGCCGACGACCACATCCGAGACTCCGTCCTCGGAATCGAGCACGGGCAGTTCCGGTTCGCCGACGCCGACGTCGGGTCCCGCCCCGGCTCCGGGAAACGCCGAACAGTCCGCAACCACAGTGCCGACCACTCCGGCGACAACGACCGTCCCGCAACCTGGCGCGGCAATGCAGGCACCGACGTCGGTGCCGCAGTCACCTGAGACCACCGGTACCGGATAAGGACGAGGCTCGTCGCGCGTGGCGCCAAGGTCACCGTTAGATAACGGCTAGACTGGCTAGTTGTGATCAGCATGAAGAATGTGTCGAAGTCCTACAAGGCCTCCACCAGGCCGGCGCTCGACAAAGTCAGTGTGGAGGTGGAGAAGGGGGAGTTCGTCTTCCTCATCGGCCCCTCCGGCTCTGGCAAGTCGACGTTCATGCGATTGCTGCTCAAGATGGAGTCGCCCACGTCCGGCGATATCGAGGTCGCGGATTTCCACGTCAACAAGCTGGCGGCTCGCCGTGTGCCGAAGCTTCGTCAGAGCATGGGCTGTGTGTTCCAGGACTTCCGGTTGCTTCAGCAGAAGACGGTCTCCGAGAACGTGGCCTTCGCCCTGGAGGTCATCGGCAAACCCCGCAACGTCATCGCGCGCACTGTGCCCGAGGTCCTCGACATGGTCGGGCTGGCCGGAAAAGCCGATCGACTGCCTACCGAACTTTCCGGCGGTGAACAACAGCGCGTCGCCATCGCCCGCGCATTCGTGAACCGCCCGCTCGTGCTGCTCGCCGACGAGCCCACCGGCAACCTGGACCCCGAAACGAGCCAGGACATCATGCTGCTGCTCGAGCGGATCAACCGCACGGGTACCACCGTCGTGATGGCGACCCACGACCACCACATCGTCGACTCCATGCGTCGACGCGTCATCGAACTCGATCTCGGCAAGGTGACCAGAGACGAAGCGCGGGGTGTGTACGGCGTCGGCAGGTAGCGCCGACTACGACCACACGTCCCGTACGCCCACCGGTTGTCGTGAAACAACCGGCCTCTCGAAAAGGAATCGGATTCCCCGATGCGCGCCAGCTTTATTTTCAGCGAAGTCCTGACCGGCCTACGCCGCAACATCACGATGACCATCGCCATGATCTTGACGACGGCGATCTCCCTCGGCCTCTTCGGCGGTGGTCTGCTGGTCGTGCAGATGGCAGGCAAGACCCAGCAGATCTTCCTCGAACGCGTCGAGGTGCAGATCTTCCTGACCGACGACATCTCTTCGGCCGATCCCGGTTGCGAGCAGGAGATCTGCAGTTCGTTGCGCAAGGAACTCGAGCAGACGCCGTCCGTCGTCGCCGTTCAGTACCTCAACCGCGAAGACGCCGTGAAGGACGCCACCGAGCGCGTGTTCAAGGACCAGCCCGAACTGGCAGCGCTGGTGAGCCCGGACAGCTTCCCGGCGTCGTTCAAGGTCAAGCTCAGTGACCCGGAGCGATTCGGCGTCATCAACGACACCTTCGGTTCGCGGCCCGGCGTCGAGAGTGTGCTCAATCAGCGCGAGTTGGTGGACCGGCTCTTCAGCGTGCTGGGCGGAGTGCGCAACGCAGCGTTCGCGATCGCGATCGTCCAGGCGATCGCGGCCATCCTGCTGATCGCCAACATGGTCCAGATCGCGGCGTTCACGCGTCGTACCGAGGTCAACATCATGCGATTGGTCGGCGCGACGCGTTGGTACACCCAGCTTCCGTTCCTCCTCGAAGCCGTCGTTGCGGCCTTGATCGGTGCGGTGCTCGCCATCGCCGGACTGTTCACGGCGAAGAACGTCTTTATCGACGGGGTCCTGTCCGACGTCTACGAAGCCAACATCGTGGCGCGGATCTCCAACAGTGACGTGCTGTTCGTCTCGCCGATCCTCGTGCTTGCCGGTGTCGGTATGGCCGCGGTGACGGCGTACGTGACGCTGCGTCTGTACGTCCGCGAATAATCGGTTTGCACGAGCTTCTATGCTGGAACTGTATTTGACGGTAAGACAGTATTCGACAGCAAGACAGCGGACTGAGAGGCCCGGACAGTGAAGGAAAAGGGCCGCAAGGTCATTGCGACCAATCGCAAAGCACGTCACAACTACACGATCATCGACACCTACGAGGCCGGTATCGCGCTCGTCGGGACCGAGGTCAAGAGTCTGCGCGAAGGCAAGGCGTCGCTCGTCGACGCGTTCGCCACCGTGGACAACGGCGAAGTGTGGTTGCGCTCGTTGCACATTCCCGAGTACACGCAAGGCACGTGGAACAACCATTCGCCGCGTCGTACCCGAAAGCTCCTGCTGCACAAGCGTGAGATCGAGCACCTCGTCGGCAAGACCCGCGAGGGAAACCAGACACTGGTCCCGCTGTCGATGTACTTCAACGACGGCAAGGTCAAGGTCGAACTCGCACTGGCAAAGGGTAAGCAGGACTACGACAAGCGCCAGGACATGGCCAAGCGCACCGCCGAGCGCGAGGTGACCCGCGAGCTCGGTCGTCGTATCAAGGGCATGCGCTGACCTCCATCCTGCTTGCCCTCGTGGCGGCAGTTGCCTACGGAGTCAGCGACTTCGTCGGCGGAGTTGCGTCACGACGAGTTGCCGCACTCCGTGTGGTGATCGTCTCGTATCCGCTCTCGCTCGTCATCGTTCTGATCGCAGCACCTTTCGTTTCCGGCACGCTGACGCTGAACGGTTTGATCTGGGGCGCGATCGCGGGCGTCACGAGTGGTCTGGCGGTGTGGTGGTTCTATCTCGCCTTGGCGACCGGACCTATGTCTGTGGTCTCACCGCTGACAGCTGTTCTGGTGGCGGGTATTCCGGTGCTAGTCGGATTCGCCTTCGGCGAGCGGCCGGGGCTGATCGCGTACCTGGGTATCGCCGTCGCGCTGGTCGCCGTCGTCCTGGTCAGCCGCGAGTCGCCTGACGACACCGCGGGTGAGGTTGCCGGCGGAATCACTCTCCGCTTCACCAGACAGGTGGCGCTTCTGACGGTCGGAAGCGGTGGTGCATTTGCACTCTCGTTCATCGCACTTCACCAGATCGGCGAGGGCAGCGGGCTGTGGGCGTTGGCCGTGTCGCGGTGCGCCGCGACCGTCGTGGTGTGGTTGGTCGCGCTGGCGGCCGGTCACTTCGTTCTCCCACGAGGCGAGCCACTCAAGCTCGCGGTGTACGTCAGCGTCCTCGACGTCGTCGCGAACGGGACGATGATCTACGCCTTCCAAGGTGGAATGCTTTCACTGGTCAGTGTGATCGGTTCGCTGTATCCGGCTGCGACGGTTCTGCTCGCCATGGTGATGCTGGGCGAGCGGGTAAGCCGCGTGCAACAAGCGGGAATGCTGTTGGCGCTGGCGGCAGTCGGCATGATTGCCGTTGCGGGCGCCTGATTCGGTCCTGGCAGTTCAGCCGCGTCTGTCGGCCGGCGCTGCGCGTAGGTGAACACGCTCGCCCTGCTTGCCGAAGAGACTGATCGCCTCGGCAGGTCGGCCGTCGGCAGCGCTGATGCGGTGCGGAATGTGGGTGTCGAACTCGGCGGCCTCGCCTGCCCCCATGATGAAATCGCGGTCGCCGAGTTGGAGTCTGATGCGCCCGGACAGAACGTAGACCCACTCGTAGCCCTCGTGGGATCCCGGTTCGCGATCGTCGTCGGTGGGGGAGATGATCATCTTGTAGGCCTGGAGGTTGCCGGGCTGACTCGTCAGCGGAATGACCGTCATGCATCCGACCGTTCGCGGTTCTTCTCGAACGCGGGGGTCTTTGATCTTGCTGTTCACCAGGTCGTCCAACGGGACGCCGTGTGCCTTGGCGATCGGCAGTAGAAGCTCCAAGTTGGCTCGGCGAGTGCCGGATTCGAGTCTCGACAGTGTGCTGACGCTGATGTCGGTGGTCTTCGACAGGTCGGCCAGGGTCATGTCGGACTGCTGGCGCAACGCACGTAGGCGAGGGCCGATGCCGGCTAGAACGGCTTCGAACGATGTTTCGGTCATGGATCTATTTTGCCAAAGTAGCAACAGTGTTTGTCAAGAACGCGATCTCTTGTCATTCTGGATTCATGACGCAGAACTCATTCGACGTAGCAGTAATCGGAGCCGGCGCGGCAGGGCTGAACGCCGCACTCATCCTTGGTCAGGCACGCAGGTCCGTGATCGTCTTCGACAACGGATCACCACGGAACGCGGCCGCCGATCACATGAACGGATTCCTCTCCCGCGACGGCATGAACCCCGCCGAATTGCTGACCATCGGCCGAGGTGAAGTCCGCAAATTCGGCGGCGAGTTCCATGACGGCACAGTCGTCTCCGTGACACGGGACAGTGAGGATCTTTCGGCCGATTTCTCCGTCGAACTCGCTGACGGCAGCAAGATTCAGGTGCGCAAAGTCCTTGTTGCCACAGGTCTGACGGACCGTCTGCCGGTCGAACTCGAAGTCTTCGGCGAGCGTTGGGGCCGCGATGTGTTGCACTGCCCGTACTGCCACGGGTACGGCGTGCGTGATCAGCCGCTTGGCGTGATCGCCAAGAGTGCGGAATTTGCGATGCACCAGGCGCTCATGGTTCGCCAGTGGTCCGACGACGTGGTTCTCTTCCTCCATCGAATCACCGAACTGGGTTCCGAGGACCGGGAAAAGCTTGCAGCTCGCGGTATTTCGATCGTCGAGGGTGAGGTCGCCGGTCCCGTCGTCGAGGACGATCGGTTGGTGGGCGTGCGTTTGGCCGACAGCACTGTGGTCGCGCGTTCGGCGGTCTTTGTCGGTGGCGCCCTCACGATGGACCCCAACGATGCGATCTTGCGCGCATTCGGCGCATCGCGCGCCGAGACGATGATGGGCGATTTCGTGACGGTCGACATGATGGGGGCCACAAGCGTGCCCGGGGTGTTCGCCGCGGGCAACGTCGTCGACCCAGGTGCCCAGGTCATCATGGCCGCGGCCGCCGGGGCGAAGGCCGGAGCGGGCATCAACATGATGTTGACCAACGACGACCTCGAGGTTGCACTCGCGCTTCGCAGTTGAATTCTGCGTAGCGTGGGGTGATGGACGCAGTGAGAGTGTTGATCACGGGTGCGACCGGATACATCGGCGGCCGTCTTGCCCCTCGCCTGGTCGAAGAGGGCCATCATGTGCGTGTGGTGGTGAGAAGCCCCGAGAAACTACGCGATGTGCCCTGGCATGATTCGGTGGAGATCACGCGTGGGGATCTGACCGACAGTGATTCCCTCTCAGGTGTTTTCGACGATATCGACGTGGTCTACTACCTCGTTCATGCCATGGGTGGGGGAGGCTCGTTCTCCGATATCGACAAGCAGAGCGCGCAGAATGTGGCCGCCGCTGCGCGCGATGCGGGGGTGCGCCGGATCGTCTACCTGGGCGGGCTTCATCCGTCCGATCGGGAGCTGTCGACTCACCTGCAGTCTCGGCTCGAAGTTGGTCGGATCCTGCTCGACTCCGACGTTCCGACGGTTGTATTCCAGGCCGGCGTGGTGATCGGATCGGGATCGGCGTCCTTCGAAATGGTGCGCCACTTGACCAATCGACTTCCGGTGATGACCACACCCAAGTGGGTGCACAACAACATTCAGCCGATCGCCGTGCGTGACGTACTCCACTACTTGATCGCAGCCGCGGCGACGACGCCGGAGGTCAACCGCGCCTTCGACATCGGTGGGCCCGATGTCATGCAGTACGGCGAGATGATGAACACCTACGCCGACGTCGCAGGATTGGTACGCCGACGCATCCTCGTCCTGCCCGTCCTCACCCCGCGTCTGGCCGGTCACTGGGTGGGATTGGTCACGCCGATCCCGCGAGGTCTGGCGATGCCGCTGATCGAATCACTGCAGAACGACGCGGTGATGCACGATCACGACATCGACGACTTCATCCCGCCTCCGGCCGGTGGCCTCACGCCGTACCGGGAAGCAGTGCGTTTGGCGCTTCGCAAGATCGAGACCGGTGAGGTGGAGACGGCGTGGTCCGGTGCAACGATCGCGGGGGCTCCATCCGACCCTCTTCCGTCCGACCCGGATTGGGCCGGCGAAGCCGTCTACGTCGATCATCGCGAACGTGACTGCTCGGCGGATCCGAAAACCCTGTGGTCGGTGGTCGAGTCGATCGGCGGCGAGAATGGTTGGTATTCCTTCCCTTTGGCGTGGGCCATCCGGGGGTGGATGGACCGGGCGGTCGGCGGGGTCGGACTTCGCCGGGGTAGACGGGATCCACGTCGGCTCAACACCGGTGAAGCCCTGGACTTCTGGCGGGTCGAAGAAATCGATCGAGGCAAGTTGCTCCGATTGCGCGCCGAGATGAAGGTCCCGGGCGGAGCATGGTTGGAGTTGCGAGTGTCGGAAGGTCCGGCGGGTGCGGATGGACGGCCGGTGGGTTCACATCTCGATCAGCGTGCGGTCTTCTTCCCTCGCGGGTTGGCCGGCCGGGCGTACTGGTACTCGATCCTGCCTTTCCATGGAGTCGTCTTCCAGGGGATGATCACCAACATCACCGGTGCTGCCGAGCGTGAGATGGCTGCAGTTCAGGAAACGGCTGGGCTGCAGGAAACGGCTGGGGTGCAGGACACGGAAAGTGCCGCCGATTAATTGGTATGACTTCCGAACTTCGGCGCGTTATAGTGAATAGCCCCACGAAAGACGCGGGGCACACACGGGGCTGAACGGTTTCGACTGCGTGTGTTGAGTTAGGGGAAGCGTGTCGGTGCAGGCAAGAGACCACCGTAAGCGTCGCTGCAAACCTATAAGCGCCGATTCCAATCAGCGCGACTACGCTCTCGCTGCCTAAGTAGCGAAGCGTGTCTGTCAGCCCGGGGTTGCCCTCGACCCGGTTCCTGGCATCAGCTAGAGGGCTTTACTGTTCGGCTCGGTCACGGAGTCGGATGGGACATCAAACAGTGACTGGGATCGTCATCCTGGCTTGTTCGCGAGACTGGGAGATCCAAGTAGAGACTTAGCGAACTGCACACGGAGAAGCCCTAGCGATTCAACGTAGGACCCGGGTTCAATTCCCGGCAGCTCCACAACAGGTCGGGCCGGAGAGCACACGCTCTCCGGCCCGACCTCTTTGCTGTGGTGCTGCAGCACTCTGCTGAGCGTCGGTGTCTTCTCGAGATCAGGAGCCGAAGAATCCCAAGTCGATCGAGCCGACGAAGCCGGGAGCGTCCTTGGTCAGCGGCTTACCGTCCAGATCGGCAGGCAATGCGACACCCCGGCTCTGGAGGATGGTCGGAGTGATGTCGGCGATCGTGTACGAGTCGGTAGTCTTACCGGCTGCGTATCCCGCACCACGCGCGATGACGAATGTTGTTGCTTCCGCCGGTGTCTGACCTCCATGTCCGCCGGCGGGCTTGTGGCCGTGATCCGCAGTGACCAGAACGGTCCATTTCTCACCGGTCTTCGCAGCGCGCTGATCAACAGCATCGATGATCTTGCCTACCTGGGCGTCGACGGAGGCGATCGACTCTTCGTACGCAGCGTCGTTGGTGCCGCCGCTGTGCCCCGCGCCGTCCACCTGATCGAGTTGGGTGAAGATCAGGTCAGGTCCCTTGTCGGTGATGTCGCGGGCGACGGCGTCAGCCGTCGCAGCATCGGTGGCCGCTCCGGACCCTGCATCGGTAGTGGTGACGACAACGTCGGCTTTCGGCGTGCCGCTGGAGGCGATGTTGTCGATGCCACCCCAGGTGGAGATCGACTCGGTGAGCAGAGATGGCTGTGCTGTTTCCAACCGTGTGAACACGCTCGGGTAGAGATCGAAGCGGGCACCCGCGTACGTGTTGTCCTTGACGCCGTGCTTGGTGTCCCAGACTCCGGTCAGGATGGTCGACCACGACGGTCCGGAGATGGTGGTGTGGCCGAGGATGGAAGATTCTCCACTGGTTCCTTCGGCGATGAGCTTCTGGAGACGGGGAGCATCGGCGGTCTTGATGTGGCTGAGCATAGTGCCGTCGAGCCCGATGACAACTGTCTTCTCGGCGGCCGACGGATTGAGGTCGGACGATCCGGGAATTGCTGCGGCAGTTGCGGTTCCGGCAGCAACAGCGCCGGCGAGGAGGAGTGTGATAGCTGCTGAGGTGCGTGCGATTTTCTTGGTCACGCTAAAGATATTGCGATAGGACTAGACCAATTGCACTATCTGAATGCGAGGGTTGTCCGATTGTTCACGACGGATTCAGATTGGACTAGACCAATGTTTGCTCACGCGGCCCAGCCGTCGAGGATGACGCTGACCGCGTGATCGAGGTGGAGGGGCTCTCCGCCCCACGCCGGCACGATCGCGTCGTCGGGCACGTCCCCGCGCAATAGGTCATCGGCGAACCCCTCGGTTGGCGGTGCTGGGTCGATGACGTCGCCGTCGGCATAGCGAAACTCGAACTTCTGCTCGCCGAGTGCAGTGATCGTGAACAGGCCGTCGTGCAGCGCGCGGTGGCAGGTACCGCAAAGCATGATCAGGTTGTCCAAGTCCGTATTGCCGCCGCGTCCCCAGAATTTCACGTGATGTGCGTGCAGGAAGCGGGTCCGTCCGCATCCTGGTGTGCGGCAGCATCCGTCGCGGTAATTCAATGCCAACATCTGTTTGGCACTGACGACGCGGGTCCGCCGGCCCAGATTCAGAACGCATCCATCCTTTGTTGTTCCCAGGCGAAGCTTGGCATTGCAGAGCACTTCCTCGGCATCGTTTTCGGAGAGGGCGGGCCCGCTAGGAATGCGGACAGAGTCCGCTTCGTGGAAGAACACAACTTCGTTCGCGGCGGCCTTGGATGTGCGGTCTGCGGCCGCGGCGGTGGCGAGCTCAGCCATTGCGACGAGGCCCGGCCCGATGTTTCCGACGGGGTTCTTGGTGGCTGTCTCGTCGGCGGGGACGGTGGCGGTGGTTCGAGTGCGTTCACGTTCCGCCAGAGCTAACGCTGCGAGGATTCGGGCGCCGTCCTGCGCAGGCAGGCGTCCTTTGATGACGAACTCGCCCGTATCCGAGTCCCAATGCCAGCGGACTTGAAGATGTGCGGGCGCTTTGGTTTTGCCGGATTCGTTGTCGGTTGCTTTACGCAGGCCGGCAGCGAGACGATCGATCTGGGCTGCGGGCGCCTCGCAGCCGAACCGAACCATCTGCTTCTCGTTCGAAGGTGTCGTGACTCGCGTGAGTGCGCGAACCTTCGAGTACGACAGGCGGCCTTGTTCGAACGCCTTCCGCATCTCTGGCAATGATCGGAGTGCTTTGGCGACGCGAACATATTCGCGGCCGGTGTGCAGGCTCATTCCGCACTTCCATGACAGCCAGTGGGCGCAGGAGTGAAGTCCAGGGCCGGTCCAGCCGCGGTCTTCGTCGAATTTTGCGAGGAGGGTGAGGAATCGGGCGGTGGCTGCAGCGATCTGGCCGGCGAGGGCGCAGATTTCTGAGCCGAGCTGATCCACGTCGTCTCGGTTGGAACCCTGCGTTTCTTCATCGATCAGTGTTGCGTTCATGACTTGCCCCCCGGCCTGTCTCCGACGTCAATTCGAATGTACGTTCGACATTAGAGGTGGGTACCGACACACATTTCCGAACGGGGGCCGAAAGCGTCCCCGCGGGGACGTCTAACCGCTGCCGATCGAGTACTCGGTGTAGGTGCCGACGTCCTCGAAGCCGAGGTTTCGATAGAGCTGTGCGCCGTCGCTGGACCCCTGAAGTACGGCGGTTCGGGCACCTCGCTCGCGGGCGATGTCGAGTGCGGCAAGGGTGACCGCCGAGCCGAATCCGCGTCGGCGAGCCGTTTCGAGCGTGACGACGCCGTACAGTCCGGCGACGCCGGCCGCAAAATGGACCTCGGCTCCGGCGACGGGCTGGGAGTTCGCGTACCCCACGACGAATGAACTCCGCGAACGCTCATCGAGAGCGGCATCGGCGGTGTCTTCGAAGAAACCGATAACTGCGGCTGAGGGCGGCGACCAATTGGCGGCCATCACGGCGGCATAGTCGGCGAGCTGGGTACGAGTAGTCACCCGATGAACGGAGAGTTCTGGGACAGGCGTCGGATGAGGGACGACGTCAAGGTCCGCCGTCATCGCTCGTTCTTCCTCGGAGCTCAGACAGCCGAGGGCGGACAGGCGAGCCCCGAGGTCAGAGGGATTGTCGCGGGGTCCGGTCCACCAGGAGAACGGACGTCCGGTTGCTCGAATCGAGGCGAGGATGTCGATCAGTCGCCGATCTTCGGGCCCGTCGGCAGGTACGGCGAAGCGAGCACCAGCGATGATGTTGAACGTGTCGTCGGCGAGGCCGCTGTCTGCGACGACAACATCTGCAGTGACCGTGACCGATGCAGTCGGCAAGTGTTCATGCAGGTGGCAGGCATGGGAAACCAAGTTGGCGTCCATGGCGTCGAGGACGTCACCGACGAGTGCTTCATGATTCACAAAAGAAATTCTACGAACCCCATCCAAATGGTTTTCGGCTCCGAATGCCATGCATGACGCCCAACCGACGGCAACAGCAGGACGGTGACCAGCACCTGGTGGTGCTCGTGCTGCCTGGAGGTAAGGTCTCGAGCCATCGCCCGGCCAGGGCCTGGCATCTGTCCAACCTTCGGATGCGCCCGTTCACCGCTCAGCTTCGCCGCTCCGGTGTGAAAGCGGTGCAGGCTCGCTATCGGGTTCGTGGTTGGAATGGTGCCGAGCGCAGTCCGGTCGCCGACGCTCGCGCCGCACTCGACGCGATAACGAAACGTAATTCACAAGCTCAGGTGATTTTGCTGGGGCACTCGATGGGCGGGCGGGTCGCCGCCGATCTGTGTGGCGATCCGGCGGTGGTCGGTGTGGTTGCGCTGGCGCCGTGGTGGCCCGATGGAACGTCGGTGAATCTGCGTTCGGACACACCACTGGTTGTGCTCCACGGCACGGCCGACTCATGGACCGATCCGGCAGCGTCTCGTCGGAAAGTTGACGGACTGCAGAAGTCGGGTAAGTGCGCTGAATGGATCGGCATCGACGGCGCAGGCCACTTCATGTTCCGCCGCGTGGCGACCTGGCATCGCCTCGTCGCCGAGGCAGTCGCAGAAATCAGTCGCGGGGTAACCGCAACGAAGACGGGAGAACGACGATGAGTTCGGACAAGCGCAAGGTGGCCGTCGTCGGTAGTGGGGTCGCAGGTCTGACAGCGGCGTGGGTGCTGAGTAAGGACTGTGACGTCACCCTCTACGAAGCGGATTCACGGCTCGGTGGGCACGCGGACACCCATTCGGTCACCGACCCGGAAGGGCGAAGCCTCGCCATCGACACGGGGTTCATCGTCCACAACGATCGCACCTACCCGACATTGTTGCGATTGTTCGCAGAACTCGATGTGCCTACGCAGGAATCGGATATGAGTATGTCGGTCAGGTGTGGGGGTTGCGGGCTCGAGTACTCGGGAGGCCAAGGGTTGCGCGGCGTTCTGCCGACGCCGGGGCTGCTGGTGAATGGCAGTTTTCTGTCGATGTTGATGGAGGTCAAGCGCTTTCATCGCCGTGCCCGCGCCTTGCTCGACAACACGGATCCGTCGACACCCGACCAGACACTGGGAGTGTTCCTGCGCAGTGGACGGTTCTCCGACTACTTCACCGCTCACTTCATGACTCCGCTCGTGTCGGCAGTCTGGTCCTGTGATCCCGGCTCGGCGCTCAAATATCCCGCGCGATACCTGTTCTCGTTCCTCGATCACCACGGAATGCTGAGCGTCACCGGATCGCCGACCTGGCGAACAGTCACCGGTGGATCGGGCGAATACGTTCGCCTGGTTGCCAAGAGCGTCGGCGATATCCGTCTGAACACGCCGGTTCGCGCCATCCACCGATTCGACGATCGCGTCGACATCCGCGACGGCGACGACCAGATCCAGACCTTCGACGCAGTTGTCGTCGCAACGCATCCGCAGCAAGCGCTGAAGATCTTGGCGGATCCGACGCCTGCCGAATCCCAGGTCCTCGGCGCAATGCCGTACTCCGTCAACCTCACCCAACTTCACACCGACGAAAATGTGCTGCCCGGCAACACCAATGCGCGCGCGTCGTGGAACTACTACATCCCTGAATGCAACGCGAAGCCAGATCACGTTCTGGTCAGCTATGACATGACGAGGTTGCAGCGGCTGCCGGAGACCGGTCGGCGCTACCTAGTGACGTTGGGGGGAGACGAGATGGTGTCCCCGGAGTCGGTGATCGATCAGATGACCTACGAGCATCCGCAGTACACACCCACCTCCGTTGCCGCTCAAGCGCGGCTTCCCGAGTTGGACTCGGACGTGCTCGCGTTTGCCGGTGCGTACCACGGATGGGGCTTCCACGAGGACGGTGCACTGTCCGGCCTGCGCGCCGCCGAACGCGTCGGAGGTCGGTGGCCGTGACCACACCCCTGACCCCGCCCACACCCATCACGCCGTCCATCGTTCATACGAGCATCCGTCACGTACGAACGGAGCCGTTGCACAACGAGTTCGAGTACCGAAGCTACAGCTGGCTCGTCGACGTCGACGATTTGCCCGAGCTCCCGAAGGCTCTGCGACCCTTGGCGACATTCGACGCCGGGGATCACCTGGGCGACCCCACTCGATCGATTCGTGCCAACGTCGAGACGTTTCTGGCAGCCAACGGGGTGGAGTTCGCAGGCGGCCGCATCCTCATGCTTGCGAACGCACGTGTTCTCGGCCATGTGTTCAACCCGCTGAGTGTGTTCTGGTGTCTGAACGACGACGGCAGTCAGCGGTGCGTCGTGGCAGAGGTTCACAACACCTACGGCGAGCGACACTGCTACCTGCTCGAAACCGACGAACGTGGCGGGGCTCGCACGTCCAAAGAGTTCTACGTCTCTCCGTTCAACGATCTGGACGGCGAGTACCGGATGCGACTTCCGCTACCCGACACCGCGCTCGCGCTCTCGATAGTTCTGGCCCGTGACGGCAAGGCTCCATTCGTGGCCACGGTGTCCGGTCGTTGTGTGCCGGCGACGACGCGCGAGATCGTCCGCAGTGGGCTCGCCATCCCGCTGGCTCCGCTCCGAGTCGCCGCGCAGATCAGATTTCAAGGAATCCGGCTGTGGGCCAGGCGCTTACCCATCGTTCCCCGACCGCAACATCACCCGCAGGAGGCAGTGCAATGACCACAACCACTCTCGGCACCGAACCTTCCGCTCACACGATCGAAACCGAGCGGTGGCCGGGCGTCGCCACAGTGCCGAGCGGGCTCAAAGTGCGGGTTGCATCACCGGTTGCCCGCGCCCTGTTCCACAAGGCGGTAGCGCGTTTGCCACTGCGCGTCCAGATGCCCAACGGTGAGTTCTCCGGTGGCGGTAGCCCCGATTCGCCGTTGATGGTCATTCACCGCCCGGACGACTTCGCTGCTCGCGTGGGTGACAGTGGTTTGATCGGATTCGGCGAGTCGTACATGGCGGGCGATTGGGAAGCCTCCGACCTCACCGCGGTCCTGGAAGTCTTCGCCTCCCGTGTGGCGACGCTGATTCCTGACTTCCTGCAGCGGCTACGAGGCCTCTACATTCCGAAGCAGCCTCGCAGTGAGCGGAATTCGACGCAGAACACGCGCTCGAACATCTCCAGGCACTACGACCTCTCGAACGAGATGTTCGAGCTGTTCCTCGACGACACCATGACGTATTCCAGTGCTCTCTTCGAGGATCTGTCGGTAGGAGGTACCCCGTCGTGGAACGTGTTCGCAGCGGCGCAGCATCGGAAGATCGATCGCCTGCTGGACGGCGCGGGTGTCGGTCCAGGTTCGCGAGTGCTCGAAATCGGCACAGGCTGGGGAGAATTGGCGATACGAGCAGCCCAGCGCGGAGCAACGGTGCGCTCGGTGACACTGTCGGTCGAACAGCAGGAATTGGCAGCGAAACGCATAAGCGCTGCGGGACTGGCAGACCGCGTTCAGGTCGATCTTCTCGACTATCGGCAAGTACAGGGGGAGTACGACGCCGTTGTATCGGTCGAGATGATCGAGGCTGTCGGCCACCAGTACTGGGGAAGCTACTTCCAGACGATCGACGCCCTGCTGGCGCCGGGTGGACGCGCAGCGATCCAAGCGATCACCATGCCGCACGATCGAATGCTCGCGACCCGCAACACCTACACCTGGGTGCACAAGTACATCTTCCCCGGCGGATTTCTCCCGTCGGTGCGGGCGATCGAGGATGTGACAGAACGCATGACAACCCTCCGGGTGCGTGAGCGGATGTCGATGGGCGATCACTACGCGCAGACGTTGCGACTGTGGGACGAGCGTTTCAGTGCTCGCACCGACGAGGCGTCCGCGCTCGGATTCGATGCGGTGTTCGCGCGCATGTGGCATTTCTACCTCTGCTATTCCGAGGCGGGTTTCCGCTCGGGTTATCTCGACGTCCAGCAAATTGTTCTCGATCGGAGGAACCAGCGATGACTGCCACGATGGATCGAACGACGCACGGTACCGGCGTTGCGGGCCGTCTCTCGGACATCCTCAGTCCACTTGTGGGCGGCGAACTTCCGGTGCGGTTGACTGCATGGGACGGCAGCACAGCAGGTCCGGACGATGCTCCGAAAGTGACGCTCTACAGCCCGAACGTGTTGCGACGCTTGCTCTGGAATCCCGGCGAGTTGGGGGCAGCGCAGGCATATGTGCTCGGTGAACTCGACGTCGAAGGCGATCTCGGCGATGCGCTGACGCATGTGTGGAAGGTGGCTGCCGAGCGGGGACTCGGGTCGATCACCCCCACACCGTCGCTCGTCCTGGCTGCAGTCAAGGCTGCGCGGTCCTTCGGTGCTTTCGGGAGACCTCTGGCTCCACCGGCGTCGCAGGCTCAGGTGAAGGGTCGCTTGCACAGTCTCGCGCGCGACCGCGCGGCAATCGGGCACCACTACGATTTGTCGAACGATTTCTACCAACTGATCCTCGATGACAACATGGCCTACTCCTCGGGCTATTGGACTTCCGACGCACCGGACTACACACTCGAAGATTCACAGACGGACAAGCTGGACCTGGTGTGCCGCAAGGTCGGTCTCGATCGAGCGCGAGGCTTGCGGTTTCTCGATGTCGGCTGTGGCTGGGGCTCGCTGAGCCTGCACGCGGCGCGGGAGTACGGGGCTCGGGTCGTAGGTATCACGATCTCGGCGGAGCAGAAGGCTTTTGTCGACGCGAAGATCCGCGCACTCGGTTTGGAAGACTGGGTCGAGATCCGGCTCCAAGATTATCGAGAGATTCCCGACGGTCCTTTCGATGCGGTCGCGTCGATCGAGATGGGTGAGCACGTCGGGGAGGACAACTATCCGACGTACGTGAAAGCGCTCCACGACAACGTGATTGCCGGTGGCCGTGTGCTGATTCAACAGATGTCACGCACCGGCGCGCATCCCGGGGGAGGCCCGTTCATCGAGTCGTTCATCGCGCCGGACATGTACATGAGACCGGTGGGCCGCACCGTTGCGATGATCGAGGAAGGTGGACTCGAAGTCCGTGACGTCCACGCCCTGCGTGAGCACTACGTGCGGACCGTGGACGCGTGGATCGAGACCTTCGAATCGAACTGGGATCGCGTCGTGGATCTCGTCGGCGTCGAGGTCGCTCGGGTGTGGCGCCTCTACCTCGTCGGCGGCGGAATGGCATTTCGGGACGGCCGGATGGGCGTCGATCAGATTCTGTCGGTCCGGCCGCACGGTGACGGTCGATCGGGTATGGATTCGGTTCGGCCGCAGTGGGTGTCGCGGCGATGAACGGATTCGACTGGGGCGCATTCGGAGTGGTCACGCTCACGAGTCTGCTGGCGATCGCCGTCGGAATGGCAGTGACAGCGACGATCGGTGTACGGATCGGGCGCCACAATGTCGTCGACGTGTCGTGGGGCGCCGGCTTCGTTCTGATTGCGCTCGTGTCCGCGATAGTTGGAACCGGCGACCTCTGGCGCCGGTTGCTCATGCTTGCGCTGGTGGCGATCTGGGGTCTGCGGTTGGCGACGCACATGGCGATCCGATCGCGAGGCAAGGGTGAAGATCCGCGGTACGAAGAAATGCTCGGACGAGCGACGGGTAGCCGAACGCTGTATGCGCTCCGCAAGATCTATCTCACGCAGGGTATTTCGTTGTGGTTCGTCTCCCTGCCGATCCAGGTCGCGGCAGTATCGAACGGCAGCTTCGGACTTCTTGTCGTACTCGGTATCGCGCTGTGGATAGTAGGCGTCACGTTCGAGACGGTTGGCGACCGACAGATGGAGGAGTTCAAATCCGATCCGGGCAGCCGTGGCCACATCATGGATCAAGGTTTGTGGGCGTGGACACGGCATCCCAATTATTTCGGCGACGCGTGCGTCTGGTGGGGGATCTTCCTCGTCTCGGCTTCCGTGTGGCCGGGGGTGTTGACCGTTCTCTCTCCGATCGCCATGACGTACTTCCTGGTCTTCGCCACCGGAGCGCGGTTGCTCGAGCGACACATGGAACAGCGTCCGGGCTATCGCGAGTATCAGCAGCGGACAAGTTACTTCATTCCTCGCCCGCCGAAAGCCCGCTCCGGGACGTAGGCTCTTTCGCGTGAGGCCAGAGCATGGGTGATCTGAAACTGCCGGCTGCGGTAGGCGCGGTTGCCGTCGGTGGAGCGTTGGGTGCGCTCAGCCGCTACGGTTTGGGGGAGCTCTTTCCTCACATCTGGACGACGCTGGTCATCAACGTCGTCGGCTCGTTCGTGCTCGGCGTTCTCGCGGCCCTCCTCGTGCACAACAAGGCTGGGTACCTCTTTCTCGGCACCGGGTTCTGCGGAGGGTTCACCACCTTCTCGTCATTTGCGGTTCACGCGGTGACGGAGAGTCCATGGCGATCGATTCTCTATGTACTCGGGACGCTTGTCCCCGCGATCCTTGCCGCAGCATTGGGCAAAGGGCTCGGTGAGCGTTGGATCCGCACGCGGGACGGAGCGTCGGCATGACAGTTCTCCTGGTGGCGCTCGGCGGCGGCGCGGGTGCGAGTGGCCGGTACCTGTTGGCGCGGTATGTGCCCGCGTACAAGGGATTCCCGGCTGCGACGTTCGCCGCGAACGTGATCGGCTGCTTCCTCCTCGGATTGTTCACCGGAGCAGCTCTTTCCACCGAGATGGCCGCTCTCCTGGCGACAGGCTTCTGTGGTGGCCTGTCCACCTACTCGACCTTCGCGACGGAGAACGTGGGCATGGTCGAGCGGCGCCAGACGACGCTTTCGCTGATCTACATCGTCGTCAGTCTCATCGTCGGCTTGTCCGCTGCGTGGGTGGGGATCCAGATCACGGATTGACCGATCCGGCGCCGAGCGTGCACGCCACGCAGCCAGGGTAGACAATTGTCCACAGTCGCGTCGACACAGTGGTCGACCACCGGGCCGAGGGGGATTCGTGGCGCACGAACGAGCAGGACAAGTGGCTCTGCCAGAGGATCTGATCGACGTTCCTCATCTGGTTTCCGCGTATTACACGCGCACCCCGGATCCCGAGAACCCGATGCAGCAGGTACTTTTCGGCACCTCCGGACATCGCGGTTCCAGCCTCGATTCCGCCTTCAACGAAGCCCACATCCTGGCCACGACCCAGGCGATCGTCGAGTACCGCGCCTCGCAAGGTATCGACGGGCCGCTGTTCATCGGCCGGGACACACATGCGCTGTCCGAACCCGCCTGGCTGTCCGCGTTGGAAGTCCTCGTCGCCAACGACGTCGTCGTGCTGGTCGACTCACGCGACGCCTACACGCCCACCCCCGCTGTGAGCCACGCGATCTTGCGATACAACTCGACGGGGCCGGAAGCCAAGGCCGACGGCATCGTCGTGACGCCTTCGCACAACCCGCCGCGCGACGGTGGCTTCAAATACAACCCGCCACACGGTGGGCCCGCGGACACGGATGCGACGTCGGTTATCGCCGATCGAGCGAACGAGCTACTGCGCAAGGGGCTTTCCGGGGTACGGCGTGTCACGGCGGCGCAGGCACTGGACCGCGTCGAACGCTACGACTTCCTTCGCTACTACGTCGAAGACCTTCCCTCGGTCCTCAACCTCGATGCGATCCGCGACGCCGGAATCCGGATCGGTGCAGACCCACTCGGCGGTGCAAGCGTCGACTACTGGGGCGCGATTGCCGAAACTCATCGACTCGATCTCGAAGTGGTGAACCCTCTCGTCGATCCGACCTGGCGGTTCATGACGCTCGACACCGACGGCAAGATTCGCATGGATTGCTCGTCGCCCGACGCGATGGCCTCGCTGATCGGGATTCGGGATCGCTACGACATCGCGACCGGAAACGACGCAGACTCCGACCGCCACGGCATCGTCACGCCCGACGGCGGTTTGATGAACCCGAATCACTATCTCGCGGTTGCCATCGAGTATCTGTTCGCGAACCGACCAGGGTGGGGTGCAGACACCAAGGTGGGCAAGACACTCGTGAGTTCCTCGATGATCGATCGCGTGGTCAGCAGTTTGGGCCGCGAATTGCTCGAGGTTCCAGTCGGTTTCAAGTGGTTCGTTCCCGGTCTGCTCGACGGGTCTGTGGGATTCGGCGGCGAGGAAAGCGCCGGAGCGTCCTTCCTCCGCCATGACGGTTCGGTCTGGACGACGGACAAGGACGGCATCATCCTGGCGTTGCTCGCGTCGGAAATTACGGCGGTGACAGGAAAGTCTCCGTCGGCGCACTACGACGCGTTGGCTGAGAAGTTCGGGAGCCCGGCCTACGCACGGATCGATGCGCCGGCGACACGCGCACAGAAGGCAGTCTTGGCAAAACTGTCTCCCGATCAGGTGAGTGCGACCGAACTGGCGGGTGAACCGATCACGGCGACACTGACCGCGGCGCCTGGAAACGGCGCGGCGATCGGTGGTCTCAAGGTGACGACGGAGAGTGCATGGTTTGCAGCGAGGCCGTCCGGCACGGAGGACGTGTACAAGATCTATGCCGAGTCGATGAAGGGTGCCGATCATCTGGCGCAGGTTCAGGCAGCGGCCAAGGACTTGGTGTCCGGCGTCTTGAAGGCGAACTAGCTCGCGGAGCGTTCGTGTCGCCCGGCTAGAATCCCGGGCGACATGAAAACTCGTGCAGCCAAGCTGCCACAGGAAATTTGGGTACTGGTCGCCGCCAGCTTCGTCATCGCCCTCGGATTCGGATTGGTCGCTCCGGCGCTACCGCAGTTCGCGCGCAGCTTTGACGTATCGGTCACCGCCGCCACGATCGTGATCTCGTCTTTCGCATTCATGCGACTGGTGTTCGCGCCGATGAGCGGCACTTTGGTACAAAAGCTCGGTGAACGGCCGGTCTACATCGTCGGCCTTCTGATCGTCGCGGTGTCGACCGGTGCGTGCGCCTTCGCGGGGGAGTACTGGCAACTTCTGCTGTTCCGGTCTTTGGGCGGCATCGGGTCGACCATGTTCACCGTGTCGGCCCTCGGATTGATCATTCGCATGTCACCACCGGACAGCCGTGGACGCGTGTCCGGCCTGTACGCGACAAGCTTTCTCATGGGTTCGATCGGCGGCCCGCTGGTCGGTGGCGCGCTGTTGCAGTTCGGTCTGCGGATGCCGTTCATCATCTACGCGATTGCGCTGGTGATCGCCGCGCTCGTGGTCTTCGTGAGCCTGCGCGGGTCGCACCTGGCGTCACCGGACAAGGCCGTCGATGTGAAGTCGATGACTCTCACCGAAGGCCTCCAGTCGCCGGTGTACCGGGCCGCCCTCGGATCGAATCTCGCTTTCGGCGGCGTGATCTTCGGAGTTCGCGTTGCCATGGTTCCCCTGTTCGTCGTCGAATTCCTCGACCGGGACCCGTCGATTGCCGCCTACGCTCTCACGATCTTTGCCGTCGGAAATGCGTTGGTGTTGATCGTTTCCGGACGACTTTCGGACCGCTTCGGGCGTAAGCCCTTCGTCGTGAGCGGTCTGCTCATTTGTGGTCTGGGAACCATCGCAATGGGATTCACGGACAACCTCGTGCTGTTCTTTGCCATCGCTGCTGTGACGGGCGTCGGCTCCGGGCTCATGAGCCCGGCTCAGCAGGCAGCGGTTGCCGATGTCGTCGGGTCGACGGCCCGCGGCGGACCCGTTCTGGCGGTATTCCAGATGATGTCGGACATCGGCGGCGTAGTGGCACCGATTTGTGCCGGTCTGATCGCTCAGCATGTGTCGTACTCGGCAGCATTCGCCGTGATGGGGGCCGTAGTCGTCGTGTCGGCGACGGGTTGGTTGTTCGTCCCGTCGCGAACGAAGCCTGTCGAGTCCGTCGTCGAAGATCTGACCGATGTGACGGCGCTGACGGATACTCCTGCGCGGACAAACCTGGACTGACCGGGCATTCTGTACTCTCGATCGGGTGGCAATTCGTATCGTGAGTCTTGTAGCCCGATTGGGTTTGGCGGCCGTCTGGCTGATTTCCGGGGGGCTCAAATTCCTTGATCCCGTGCAGACGAAGATCGCGGTGCGTGCCTATCAACTCTTGCCCGAGTCACTGGTCGGTCCGGTGGCAACGGCGCTTCCCCTCGTCGAAATAGTCCTTGGTCTGCTCATTCTCGTCGGGCTGGCGGTGCGAGTATCCGCCGCAGTCTCGGTGGTGATTTTGACGGTTCTCATTGCGGTGATCATTTCGGTGTGGGCCAGAGGATTGTCCATCGACTGCGGATGTTTCGGCGGCGGAGGTGCAGCCGACGTCGGCGCTTGGGACTATCTGAAGGAGATTCTCCGGGACCTGGGCTTCTTGGCACTTGCCGTCTGGCTGCTCGTGTTCCCGCGTTCGCCGCTCGCATTGGGGCCGGGATCACGTGCGCCGTTCTCAGTGGATACTCAGTCTTCAGTGGCAAGGTAAGCAATCGGTAAATCGTTTCGACGCACGAAGGACTGCATCAGCGTGAGCACCAAGAGCAGCAAGAACAAATATTCGCCGGAACCGGTCTCGAGCCGCTCCACCTACATCATCGGTGGCCTCGCGGTGCTCGTGATCGCGGCCCTCGTCATCGGCGGTGTCTTGTGGACGAACAGCAAGAACAAGCCGCAGAACGACGGCTACGGCTCCGTGCAGAATTCCGAAGTTGCCGTCACGGTGCAGGACAACGGCGTGGTGCTGCTCGGCAAGCCCTCCGCCGCGACGACCATCGATCTCTTCGAGGATCCGCTGTGCCCGGCCTGCGCTGCGCTCGAGCACCTCAGTGGCCAGGCTCTCGCGGCCGCCGTCGACAACGGTGACGTCGCTGTTCGTTACCACATGCTGAACTTCCTCAACCGGGCGTCGGGCAGCGGTGACTACTCCACCCGGGCCGGCGCGGCGCTGCTGTGCGTCGCTCAGAGTGGCGACGCAATCGCGTACTCCGCATTCCACACGAAGCTCTTCGCTACCGACACGCAGCCTGCCGAGGGTGGCAGCAGCGACGACACCAACGACGAACTCGCCCAGATCGCTCGTGATGCGGGCGCATCCGACGACGTGGCAACCTGCATCTCTTCCGGTACCAACGTCGAAGCCGCCGCGGCCAACGCCGCAGCCGCCAGCCAGGCGCTCAAGGATGTCGGGTCCAACGGCACCCCCACGGTCGTGGCGAACGGCAAGATCGTTGACACGGGCAGCAGCGACTGGGTTTCCAAGCTCTCCTCCTGAGCGGAAGCGGCCGCTCCGACGAGGAGCGGCCGCCTCGCTCTGACCAGGCGATTTGTTGCCCAGGAGTCAAGTGGTGTAACTTTCTTCCAGCAAGCGGAAAGCAGTAAAGCCGCTGCGAGTTCGACTGTTAGAGTGAATTGAATACGGGGCTATGGCGCAGCTGGTAGCGCACCACACTGGCAGTGTGGGGGTCAGGGGTTCGAGTCCCCTTAGCTCCACCCGAACAATTGCTCTGCACCAATCGGTGCAGAGCATTTGTTGTTTCGTGCGCAATACTGTCCGCGATGAGGCTTGATCATCCCGTGCATTCTCGGCATGGGGACCGTCGGCGGAACGGAGAACCATGAGTGCACACGTGGTGATAATCGGGGCAGGATATGCGGGCGTCATGGCAGCGAAGCGACTGCTGCGAACTCGGTCGGACATCACGGTGAGCGTCGTGAATCCGCGCCCACACTTCGTGCAAAGAATCAGGCTCCATCAGATGATCGCAGCTGGCTACGACGCGACGGTCTCGTTCGACAGCGCATTACCGCATTCGGCACACCGAGTATTCGGAACGGTGACGGACATCGACGCCGCGGTCAGCAGGCTTACCCTCGACAACGGCATCGTGCTCGACTACGACTACTTGGTCTACGCAGTCGGAAGTAGGCAGTTGCCCAGCACGATCGTCGGGGCGGCAGAGCATGGGTACAGCGTCGCCGAATTCGAGGACGCGACCCGACTCGAATCCAGGCTGTCGACCCTCGACGAGAAGGCTGCCATCTGCGTTGTCGGCGGCGGTCTCACCGGAATCGAGACAGCCGCAGAATTGGCTGAGCAGCGAAGTAACCGAATCACTTTGGTGACGGGTGGAATCGTGGCCCCGGACCTGTCCGAGCGTGCGCGATCGGCAATTCTCAGAACGTTGACCGATCTCGGGGTCGATATCGTCAGCGAATCGCGGGTGACGCGGATCGACGGTTCGTCGTGCGAGCTCGCGGGTGGCATGCGGGTGGAGGCGGAGTGCACGATTCTCGCAACAGAATTCGGTGTCCCGGAGCTAGCCCGTCGAAGTGGCCTCCCCGTCGACGATCTCGGTCGCCTGAAACTGAACGACCGACTCGAATGCCCGTCCCATCCCGACATCGTCGGTGCGGGTGATGCGGTCACAGTCGGTGAGAACTCACTGAGAATGAGTTGTCAGGCCGCGATCCCCTTGGGAGTTCATGCGGCAGAAACGATCCTGCATCGACTCGACGGTTCCGCACCGCGCCCGGTGACTCCGAAGTTTGCAGGCAAGTGCATCAGTCTTGGTAGGCGGCACGGGGTGTTCCAGCGGACGACTCGCGTCGACGAGGCAACGAGGATGTTCATTGCAGGCAGGGCAGGTGCATTCGTCAAGGAAAGAGTCTGTTCGTCGACGACCGACTGGGCTGTCACCCCGCGCCGCTCTCTCTTCTACAGCTGGACATGAGCAGCGCTGGTCACGCTCGATCACAGACCCGATCGATGATCGCTGCAGTCTTGCGGACGTACGGTTGACGGACGACGTCTTCGTGACACGCGTCGACATCGTCGAAATCGAGTGAGCCCGTGGCGATGAGTGACCAGATCTCGCGTCCACGGTTGTTGGTGGCTCCACGGATCACCGTGACCGGCGCGGCGCATGCTCGTATCCGATGCTTCCGGAGCGCCTGGCCTCCGATGTAGAGGAACACAGTCCACTGGGTGGCCGGCGGGTACTGCAGAATGCCGGCGAAGAGTGTGCGGATCCACATAGCGGCGACGGTGCGTCTGGCCGGCTTCCATCGGGTATTGGTGGATGGCTGTGGGGCAAGGTCGACGATCGACGGATCCAAACTGATTCCGGCTCGGGTGGCCAGTCGGGTGGCAGTTTCGGTGGAGATTCTGGTGTCGAGAACGGTGACGTGCTCGACGGTGTCACCTGATTCGGACAGCTGTGTTGCCATTTCCAGCGCCACGTAGCCGCCGTACGAGTAGCCGGCCAGGAGGTATGGCCCGGTGGGCTGGATCTTCTTGATTTCGAATATGAAACGGCGTGCGCTTGCTTTCACCGACCGATCGGGCAGTCCGCGAGATTCGAAGCCGTGTGGCTGAAGTGCGTAGACCGGGCGATCGGTGTGGAGCGCTTTCGCCAGGGTGGACAGGGTCGTCGAGGGGCACCCCGCTCCGTTCATGATGAACAGCGGTCGCCCAGTCCCTTCGAGATTCAGTGGAACCATCGTGTTGTGACAGACGCGATCATCGGGATCTATTCTGCACCGATCTACCAGCGCTGCAAGTTCTTTGACGGTGCTCGCGGCCGCGAACTCCGCCGTCGTGATCCGGATCCGGAACATGTCGTGAATCTTTGCCACCACTTCGGTGGAAGCGAGCGAATCTCCGCCGAGTTCGAAGAAGTCGTCCTCACGGTCGACGGAATCGATGCCGAGAATCGACTCCCAGATCGAGGACAGCCACAATTCGGCGGGCCCGGCGAGAGTCGGTGGAGTGGAACGCACCTCGACGGACGGCAGCGTTGTTCGATCGACCTTTCCCCTCTCGTTGCGGGGCAACGCTGCCATCGGAACAAAATGTCGGGGAAGCATCCAGGCCGGCAGATTTCTCGCCAATTCGCGCCGCATCTCGGCGCCCGACCGTGCCATCACGGCTTTGTTCTGGACTACGTACGCAACGATCTCCGGTCGATCATTCTCGAGAACTGCACCCACGAAAACATCGGCGATGCCGGGAATTCGACGAATGTGCGACTCGACCTCCGTCGGCTCTACCAGGTATCCCCGAATCTTGACGGCGTCGTCGACGCGTCCTCGGAGTTGTAGTTCGCCGCGTTCGTCGATACGGCCTCGGTCACCGGTCCGGTAGATACCGACTCCGTCGCCGAGACGAGTGAATCGTGTTGCAGTGCGCTCGGGGTCGTTGTGGTAACCGTCGGCAAGATCGGTCGAGACAACCTGTATCTCGCCGATCTCTCCGTCGGGGAGAGGCACGCCGTTCACGTCGACGATCTGTACGTCCTTGCCGTCGCGGGCCCGTCCGGCCGGAACCACTCCGGCGGGTAGTTCGGAATGTGGCGGGAACTCGTTGTATGCGATGACACCTGTCTCGGTGGTGGCCAGCCAGTTGACGAACGTGACGCGAGCGAAGCCGTGACTGCGATGGCGCGCATAGTCTTCGCCGTGGACTGCTTCTCCGTACGTCACGACGACGCGGAGGGAACCGATCGAATCTTCTTTTGCTTCCTCGCCTTCGAGATCCGACCACACCCGAAGAAAGGATGGTGCACAGTGCGCAGTCGTGATCGAATTCTCGATCAGCCAGTCGTCGATGCCCGAGACGCCGTCGATACGTGGATCCCAGCAGAAGACCGTGACTCCGTTCATCAGCCCCATGATCAGTGCCGTGATTCCGGCGCCGAAACTGACGGGCAGCAGGTTCCCGATGTGATCGTCGGGTCGCAGGTCGATTGCCGCGGCAAGTTCGTCGGCCTTGTTCAGGCACATGGAGTGGCTCAGGACGACTCCCTTGGGCGTCCCACTGGTGCCTGACGTGAACGCGATCATGGCAGGGTCGGAACTGGACGGTTCGAGCGCGTTGTCGAAACGGAATCCGGTCGCCGCTGATTCGTCGAGGATCGATTGCAGCGCGACGGCCCCTGAGGTGCTCATGATGTGTGCGCGCCTGGCGTCGGGGAGTTGTGGGTCGATCATCACCAACGGTCGGCCGGAAATCAGAGTAGCGAGGATGGCGGGCACCGATTCGGCGGTTGGTTCGAGATCGACTGCAACCGGGCAGGCCCCCTGTGACCCGCGCAACCGAAGTTCGCGGACCAAAGCGTCGGTTCGAAGTTCGAGTTCGGCGAAAGTGATTCGGTCGCGCGGAGTCACGACGGCAACGGCGTCGTGCTGCATCGAGGTGACTCTGCGCCACCTCGACTCGATCGTCTCGTCGATGACTGCATAGCGAGTGCGTTCTAGACCTAAGTCGACAACCTTCATCACAGTAGCTCCGTCCGACTTTCAGCTATCTTTTAGCAAAGACTACATAAGGTTTGTGAAAGAGGTCCATAACAAACCGAAAGTAGTTTTCCATACGTCCCCATCCTTCAGGCCGACTGCTCCGAATACTTTGAGGAACCAATGCCGATCGAGCGTTGCGCAGACGAGGAGCAGTGACATGAAGTGGTCGGGGCGAAGTGCGATTGCGATTGCGGGAGTGTGTGCCGCAGTAACGATGTTTTCGGGAACCGCGCAGGCGGACCCACTCTGGGAGCCCCTGCAGCCGGTGCCGAATCTGGACGCCGCGCGCTACGTAGGGGAGTGGAACCAGGTGGCGGCGATTCCTCAGCCGTTCAACCTCGCGTGCGCGAAGGACACCCGGGCGAGTTACGGGCTGGTCGATTCCTCGAACGTGAGCGTGAAGAACACGTGTACGACGTGGACCGGTGAAGCCAACGAGATCGTCGGGAATGCCCGAGTTACCGATCCAGCAACGGGTGCTCAGTTGCATGTGAGCTTCCCGGGGGTGCCCACTCAGGAAAGCTTGGACGGTCCGCCGAACTACATCGTCACGTACATCGCCGACGACTATTCGTGGGCACTGGTGGGTGATCCACTCCGGCTTTCCGGGTTCGTGCTGTCACGGTCCCCGATTGTCGACGCGGCAGGCTGGAGCGAGATCCGCCGGGTCGCCGAATCCCGTGGTTACAACGCGTGCACGATCTTGACGTCACCGACCACCGAGGGTGCGTCGGACATCCGTCCGCTCTGCACGGTGTGAGCCTGCCGTCAGCGTGAGCCTTCCGAAGCCACACTCCACTACGATCATTGATCGGTAGGTGTGGTTTCGGAAGGTTGTGTGGTGGCGAAGAAGCAGATTCCCGTAATTGTCGTCGCAGGCTTTCTCGGTTCGGGCAAGACGACGCTGCTCAACCATCTTCTGCGCAACAACGACGGCGTACGCATCGGCGTGATCGTCAACGACTTCGGCTCCGTCAACATCGATTCGATGATGGTCGCCGGTCAAGTCGATTCGATGGTCTCTCTCAGCAACGGCTGTCTGTGCTGCGCTGTCGACGTCTCCGACATGGACGAGATGCTGAACAAGCTGGCGCACCGGCAATCCGGGATCGACGTGATTGTCATCGAGGCCAGCGGGTTGGCCGAGCCGCGGAACATGATTCGACTCGTCCTCGGAAGTGAGAACCCGTCCGTCGTCTACGGCGGCCTGGTGGTGGTGGTCGACGGAGCCAATTTTTCCACCGTTCGCAGCGAGCATCCCGAACTCGATCAACATGTCCGTCTGGCAGACCTGGTGGTAGTCAACAAGATCGACAGCGTTCCGGTCTCCGAGCGCGAGCGATTCACGGTCGGAATCCGTGAGTTGAACCCGCGAGCGCCGATTGTGGAAACATCACATTCGCGGGTAGACCCTGCTCTGCTGTTCGATACCGGAGAGGTGACCCCTCCGGCTCCGGGCGACCAATTGAGCCTGGATGAACTCCTGCGTGACGAGCGCGAGCACGAGCACGGGCACGAAGACGGCTCGTGTCATCACGATCACCTGCACCACCGTTACGAGTCGGTTGATTTCACATCGGAGGCGGCTCTCGACGCCAGGGCCCTGACGCATTTCCTCGAGAATCAACCGCCTGGCGTGTACCGCATCAAGGGATTCGTGAACTTCGAGATTCCTGGTTACACAGGGAAATTCGAGATCCAATCGGTGGGTGATCATGTTCGGATCACGCCGCTGCGGTGGAAGTCCGGCGAGCCTCGAACCACGCAACTGGTTGTGATCGGCACCGGGATGGACTCGGGAGCGGTCGGCAGCGCGCTCCGCAACTGCGTGCGCGAAGAAACGGTCGAACCGCACCCCGACGCCATGCTGGGATTGCACCGCTATACCGTCGGGGCGTGAGTGAATCAGCTGTATCCGTGTACGAAGCGATTCGGCGACGCCGAGACGTTCGCGCCGAGTTCTCGGGAGAGATCGTCCCCGACGAAACTCTGATGCGCATTCTCGACGCCGCTCATCGCGCGCCGAGCGTGGGAAACACGCAGCCGTGGGATTTTGTCGTCGTTCGGAATCCGGAGACGCTCGACACCTTCGCGGCACACGTCGCCGAAGCCCGGCTGAATTTCGCGCAGTCTTTGCCCGAGGATCGCCGCTCGACGTTCGACCCCATCAAGATCGAGGGAATCGCCGAGAGCGGTACCGGCATCGTCGTCACTTACGACCCGGCACGCGGTGGCCCCAACATCCTCGGCCGCCACACCGTCGACGACACCGGACTGTTCTCGGCGGTACTCGCAATTCAGAATTTGTGGCTCGCTGCGGTAGCCGAAGAGATCGGAATCGGCTGGGTCTCGTTCTACGACGAGAAGTACCTCACCGAACTCATGCGCATTCCGTCACCCGTTCGCCCCATTGCGTGGCTGTGCGTCGGGAAGGTGACTGAGTTTCAACAGGTTCCGGATCTCGAGCGTTTCGGATGGCGACAGCGCCGGCCATTGGCCGACGCTGTCCATTACGAAACCTATTGAGTTGTGTGGGGCGGCCTAGCGAGCGGGGCGGCCACCGGTGGAGCCTGCGGTGCGAGCGCCGCCGCCCGTGCGGGGACGGCGAGCGCCGCCGCCTGCATGTTCCTGACGGGCAGCTCCGCCGGTGCGAGCGCCGCGTGACTGACCGCCCTGTCCGGAGCGAGCCTGACCCGACCGTGCTGCGCCGCCGCGTCCACCCTGGCCGGCGGGACGCTGTCCGCGTCCACCGTTCGGCTGGGCCGGAGCCTTCGGAGCGGGTGTGACGTGCGGAGCGATGTCGCCGACCAACTTGACGACGTGCTCGGAGTTGGCAGTCGAACGAACCGGTGTCACCTTGATGGCTGCCTTCCGCATGAGGATCGCGAGATCCTTACGCTGCTCGGGCAGGACCACGGTGACCACGTCGCCGGCGCTGCCAGCGCGAGCGGTGCGACCACTGCGGTGCAGGTACGCCTTGTGCTCGGCGGGCGGATCGACGTGGACGACCAGTTCGACGTCGTCGACGTGGACGCCGCGTGCTGCGACGTCGGTGGCGACGAGGACGCGTGCTTCACCGGCGGAGAATGCTGCCAGGTTTCGGTCGCGAGCGGCCTGCGAGAGGTTACCGTGCAGGTCGACGGACGGGATACCCGACTCGGTGAGCTGTCGAGCCAACTTACGAGCCTGATGCTTGGTGCGCATGAACAGGATGCGACGACCGGTACCGGAAGCGAGCTTCTCGACCAGAGCCTTCTTCGCTTCGACGCCGTCGACGTCGAACACGTGGTGCGTCATCGCGGCGACGGGGGAGTTGGCCTCGTCGACCGAATGCATGACCTCGTTCTTGAGGAAACGCTTGACGAGCTTGTCGACGCCGTTGTCCAGCGTTGCCGAGAACAGTAGACGCTGCCCGTCCTGCGGCGTGGACGAGAGGATGCGGGTGACGACGGGCAGGAAGCCGAGGTCGGCCATGTGGTCGGCCTCGTCGAGCACGGTGATCTCGACGGCGTCGAGGCTGACGAATTTCTGCTTCATGAGGTCTTCGAGGCGCCCGGGGCAGGCGACGACGATGTCGACTCCGGCCTTGAGGGCCTGAACCTGGCGGTGCTGCGAGACGCCACCGAAGATCGTCGTCACGCGCAAGTCGTATGCCGCGGCCAACGGTTCGAGGGTTGCGGTGATCTGGGTGGCGAGCTCACGTGTGGGTGCGAGCACCAAGCCGAGCGGTCGACCCGGACGACGCTTTCCTCCGGACAGTTCGCCGGCGAGGCGGGAGACCATGGGGATGGAGAACGCGAGCGTCTTACCGCTTCCGGTCTTTCCACGACCCAGGACGTCGCGCCCCGAGAGAGTGTCGGGGAGGGTGTCGATCTGGATCGGGAACGGAGAAGTGATTCCGCCGTCTTCGAGAGCTTTCACCAGCGGTGCGCGCACGCCGAGGGCTGCGAAGGTGGTAGCGGGCGTAGAGATGTCAGACAAGTGTGTTCAGAGCCTTTCGGGCACGTGTTCGTGCCCGGATGCCGACACGGGAATGAACCGGTCGAACAATCAAGCACAGTGGTGGCGGCGCTGCCGGTCGGCAGGCTTCTTCGCCGTAAGAAGAGCGGGTGCGTTGAGCACTCAGCAAGAAATTTTGCGTTCTACGACGCTGGATGCCCGATTTCGGGCACCTAGTGATCGCAACTCTACCTTCCCGGAGTGTTCGACCTACAACCCGACCCATTCGGAGACGCCGTTCGCGAAGTGTTGGCGCTTCCAGATCGGTACCTCGTGCTTGATGCGCTCGACCAGTTCGGCGCACGCGGCAAATGCCTCCGCTCGGTGCGGGGCGGCGACGGCGGCCACCAGTGCGAGGTCGCCGATCTCGAGGTGTCCGACGCGATGGATCGCGGCAACCGGCAGGCCGGTCGAGGTGGCAACCTCTTGGCAGCACGTCTGGAGGAAGCGTTCGGCATCCGGATGGGCTTGGTACTCCAACGCTGAAACCGCTTGACCGCCATCGTGATTGCGTACCGTCCCGGTGAACACCACAACAGCACCGTTCTTCGGGCCGGCAACGGCGGCGTCGACGGTGTCTGCGTGAATCGGTTGCTCGGAGATCCGAGCCAGTAGCTCACTCATCGTGTGCTCCTCCGCCTGCGACCTGCGCGAGCAGGTGATCGATGATGGGTTCGAGGACGGTGAGACCGTCCTTCACTCCACCGGGAGAACCCGGAAGATTGACTATGACCGTCGTGCCTGTGAGACCTGCCACACCACGGCTCAGTGACGCGTGTGGGGTCTTTTCGAGGCCCTTCGTTCGGATAGCTTCTGCGACCCCGGGCAACTCACGGGTCAAGACTGCCCGGGTAGCTTCCGGCGTTGCATCCGTGGGGGAAGCGCCGGTGCCGCCGGTACTGATGACCAGCGACGGGGAGCCCTCTTTTGCGTCCGCAATGCCCGCTGCGATGTCCGCGTCGGCGTACACAAGCGGTCCACGCACCTCGAAGTCCCGCTCGCGTAGCCAGGCTGCGATCGTCGGACCGGTGGTGTCGGGTCTGGTGCCGTTCGCGCCACCGGTCGAAGCGACCAGCACGGTTGCGGATCGTGGCGAGGTGAAGGCGTGCGCCGGAGATGTCTGTGAGTTCTGAGTGTCGCGGGTCCAATGTCCGTGTTTACCACCGTCTTTGGTGAGCAGGCGAACACCGTTCATAGTGGCTCCGGGATCGACCGCTTTGACCATGTCGTGCAAGGTCAGGCCGGCTACCGCGACGGCGGTGAGTGCTTCCATCTCGACGCCGGTCTGTCCGCGAGTCTTTGCCGTCGCTTCGACGGTGATCGAGGTTTCGGTGAACCCGAATTCCACCTTGACCGACGAAAGCGCGAGCTGATGACACAACGGGATCAGCTCTGACGTCTTTTTTGCACCGGCGATTCCGGCAATGCGCGCGGTGGTGAGGACATCGGCCTTGGGCATGCCGTCGGCGCGGACGAGGCGAACTACCTCGGCGGTCGTGACGAGTTCACCGGCAGCGACGGCGATGCGCGTCGTCTCGGCCTTGGCGCTGACGTCGACCATGCGCGCTCGGCCTTCGCTGTCGACGTGTGTCAATTCGGTCATGAGTGTCCTTTGAATCAGATCGAGTGAATCAAATCGAGGAAGCCGAGAGCGGGAGGACATCGACGAGATCGCCCGCTCCGAGTTCGGTCACGGCAGCGGGGACGTCGATCAGGACGTCGGCCCACGCCATTGCTGCAACGAGGTGCGAGCCGGGTCCGGCCACGAGTTCGATACCGTCCGCAGTTCTACGCGCGCGCAGGAACTGGCGCTTGCCATCCACCGAACGTAGCGGTGCAGTCAGTGGCAGCCGTTCGCGCGGGATCTCGGGCAGACCCGCGGCCCGGCGCAGTTCGCCGCGGGCGAAGACCTCGAACGAGACCATCGTGCTGACCGGGTTGCCCGGGAAACTCAGTACCGGCACTTCGTTCACCACGGCGGTGCCTTGCGGGCCACCAGGTTGCATTGCGACGTGGCCGAAGTGTGCACCCAGAGGGGTGAGAGTTTCCTTCACCACCTCGAAGTCCCCCATGGACACCCCACCGGAGGTGAAAACCAGATCGGCGACCGAGGTTGCGTACGAGAGTAATTCGCGGAACTCGGCCGGGTCGTCGCTGCTTCGGGCGACGGATACGACATCGGCGCCGTTGGCTTCGGCCAATGTTGCCAAAGCTGGTCCGTTGGAATCGTAGATCTCGCCGGGTTCGAGAGTTGTTCCGGCACTTTTCAGTTCGGCGCCCGTCGTAATTATCGCGACCCGTGGCTTCGTGTACGTGTCGAGCGAGGCCAGGCCCACAGCGCTCAGCGCGGCGATATGGCGAGGTTCCAAGTGTGTTCCGGCCGTGACCAGTAGCATTCCGGCAGTGATGTCGCTGCCACGCTCGCGAACGAATTCGCCTACAGACCTGCCCCGTTCGATGGTGACCACGTGTTCGGTGACGCCCGTCGTGTCCTCGACGGGAACGACGGCGTCGGCACCCTCGGGGAGCGGCGCACCGGTCATGATGCGAAATGCCGATCCTGGAAGGTGTTTCGGTGGTTTTCCGCTTCCAGCGGCGATCACGCCTCGAACCGTCAGTGTGGTCGGAACCGAGGCCACAGAAGCAGCATCGACCGCATATCCGTCCATCTGTGAGTTGCGGAAGAGGGGCAGGTCCACCGGCGATGCGATATCCGAGCACGTTATGCGCCCCAACGCTTCTGCCGTCGGAACCGCCGACGGAGAGAGGGTGTGCAGGCCGGTGAGCAATCCGGAGATGTGCGCAGCGTGTTCCTCGACCGAACGCGCGCTCATGACAGTAACCTCGACAACCTCGACATGTTTTGATCCTAGGCGGTGTGGTCCGTCCGACACACGGAGTACGGCTTTCGGTCATACTGGAGCAATACGGAAGTTGGTGAAGTGATGACAGTGGTCTCGATGGGAATTCCCACCGTGCGGTTTGACGCTGCCTCCCTCGCCGGTCGTCCCGAGACGGATCTCCTGGTCGACAGGTTCGGGCGTGTTGCCAGAGATCTGCGAGTCTCGATCACCGAGAAGTGTTCACTTCGTTGCACCTATTGCATGCCGGAGGAAGGCTTGCCGGCCATCGCTGCGGAAGACCTTCTGAGTGCCGACGAGATCGTTCGAGTAGTCGGAATCGGTGTCGAACGAGTCGGTATTCGCGAGGTGAGGTTCACCGGCGGCGAACCGCTGATGCGTAGTGACCTCGAAAAGATCATCGCTGGGTGCGCCGCGCGCGTGCCAGGAATTCCACTTGCCATGACCACCAACGCCGTTGGGCTCGAACATCGTGCCGCAAAGCTGGCTGCAGCTGGTTTGACCCGCGTCAATGTTTCCCTGGATTCGGTTGATCGCGCCCACTTCGCGGAATTGACGCGTCGAGACAGGTTGCCTTCGGTTCTCGCGGGAATCCGAGCGGCCGCGGTGGCTGGCCTGGCGCCGCTCAAGGTAAATGCCGTTCTCATGCGCGAAACGCTCCACGGCGCGGCGGACCTTTTACAGTGGTGCCTCGACGCCGGAGTCGAATTGCGGTTCATCGAACAAATGCCTCTCGATGCAGACCATGCTTGGGCGCGCGAGAACATGGTGACTGCGGCTGAATTGCTGTCGGTATTGAGTGACCGTTTCGAATTGGCCGCAATCGGTCGCGAAGACCCGTCGGCTCCTGCTGAAGAATGGCGTGTCAACGGGACTGAAATGACGGTGGGGATCATCGCTTCGGTGACGCGCTCGTTCTGCAGTGATTGCGATCGGACGCGAATGACTGCAGAGGGGACAATTCGGTCATGTTTGTTCAGTGACCGTGAAGTTGATCTGCGTGCCGCGCTCAGGGCCGGAGCAAGTGACGACGAACTTGCGGATTTGTGGCGCGGTGCGATGTGGAACAAGTGGGCAGGGCACGGCATCGACGCCGCGGACTTCGTTCCGCCGGAAAGAAGTATGGGAGCGATCGGTGGCTGATCCGCATTCGATCTCGGTTCGTTACTTTGCTGCTGCAGCGGATGTATCCGGTTGCCGTAGCGAGGTAGTCGCCATTTCGCCCGACAACACACTTGCCGAGTTGGTGGCGGTCTTGGTCGGGCGATACGGACCGGAGATGGAGCGAGTGCTGTCGGTCTCGGCTTTCCTCGTCGGTGACGAGTTGACCCGCGACGTCTCTCGAGCCTCCGGTAGCGCTGTCGATATTCTTCCGCCTTTCGCTGGAGGCTAGTCCGAGAATTGCCGGCGTAGCTATTTGTGGGCTGCCGACGTATTGTCCTTTTTCGGTTTTCCGGTCCAAATATTTATATCTTGATCACTCCAGCTCGAGTGGCATCTATCTCCGTGCTCTCCATTGTTGGTCAATTGTCCAGCATTGGTCGTTTTGTTTAGTTTCTCCTACTTTTGGGGGAGCGAATGCACTTCTAATTGCCAAGGTGAATTGTCATCTGTTTGGATGACAAAAGAAATACCTTCGCTGTTGGTAATTGTCGACATGTGTTAATTTTGGCGCAATTCCACTCGAGATATGTGAAAGGTATTTCAATGTCGATTAATTCCACGCGCCGTGTCGGAGTCGTCGTAGCGCTCCTCGGGGCAGCTGCACTCACCGCTCCGGCAATTGCTACTGCGCTTCCGTCCACCGGTTCTCTCGGCTCTTCTGCGCCGGAAGCCTCGTGCTCGACCCTGTCCACCGAAGCGACGCCGAACGGGTGGGGCATCCCGTTCACCGACGAGAAGGATCAGACCGCGTCGTACTCGGCCGACAACGTTCTCGACAAGGACGGTTCACTGAAGCTGGCCGTCGACGGTACCGGCGATCGTTCGGTTTCCTACCATTCGGCCGGCGGTATCAAGCTGTCCGACGCAGTCGGCAAGGCGATCGGCTTTGCCGAGCGCGCCGCCACGCCGACTGCGGCGTTCCAGCTCCGCCTCACCGGAACCACCGGCGGAAGGTTCGAGAACGGATTCACCACCCTGGTGTGGGTCCCGGGACCCGACGCGACGCCGACGGCTGACGGCGGCGTTCACGCGGATCTCCAGAAGGGGGTGTGGTGGAGCACTCAGAACATCGACGGTGCCAAGGATCGCGTGTCCGTTCCGTTGGCAGACATCGTCGCCGCGAACCCGAACGCGGTGGTCGACCACTACGGCGTCAGTGTGGGCACCGGTTCCGCCGCCACGTCGACGCTGGTCGATGCAGTGCAGTTCAACGGATGCACCACCAACTTCGCGAAGAAGGATCCGGCTTCGGGAACAGGTTCGCTGGGCGACGTCTTCGGCAGCCTGTTCGGTAGCTAGTCGCTGGTAAAAGTACTGGTAGGAGTTACTTCCACCAGTCATCGAGTGGTGTGACCGGCACCGTGCGCTTGTGACGAGTGTTGGTGAACATCTTCTCGAGCTTTTCGGCTACCTCGGAGGAAACGTCCTTTCCTTCGAGGTAGTCGTCTATCTGGGAGTACGTGACGCCGAGGGCAACTTCGTCGGGCAGTGCGGGCCGGTCGTCCTCGAGGTCGGCGGTCGGCACCTTGCGCCACGTGCTCTCGGGTGCGCCCAATTCCTGCAGGAGCGCAGCGCCCTGACGTTTGCTCAGGCCGGTGAGCGGCGTGATGTCGACGCCGCCGTCACCGAATTTCGTGAAGAAGCCGGTGATCGCCTCCGCAGCATGGTCGGTACCGATTACCAGGTAGCCGAGCTGACCGGCAATCGCATACTGAATGACCATTCGTTCGCGCGCCTTGATGTTGCCGCGGACGAAGTCGCGCAGTTCACCGTTCCCCAACGCCTCGGAGGCCTCACGGGCGGTGGCGTCGGCACCTGGCTTGACGTTGACCGTGAGAGAGCGGTCCGGCTTGATGAATCCGAGTGCGATCTGAGCATCGGACTCGTCGGCCTGAGCACCGTAGGGGAGTCGAACAGCGACGAACTCGGCCTCGTGGCCTTCTTCGCGGAGTTCGGTGACCGCACGTTGGGCGAGGGCGCCGGCGAGCGTGCTGTCCTGACCGCCGCTGATTCCCAGAACGAATCCTTTGGCGGGGGTCGAGCGCACGTAGTCCTTCAGGAACTGGACTCGCGCGCGAACCTCCGCTGCGGCGTCGATTGTCGGCTTTGCGCCGAGTTCTTCGATGATGCTTTCACGCAGTGTGGCCATGAATGGACTCTAGCGATGTGAGCAGGCGCGCGCAGTGCCACCACAACGTGGGCGGTACGGTCGCGCACATGAGTGCGAACAACGTTCTGGTGGTCAGTGCGACGAAGTCGGAAGCGGCCTATGTGCCGCAAGGATACGAACTGCTGATCACAGGTATTGGAAAGGTCAGTGCTGCAACAGCAGTCGCCTCTGCTCTGGCTCGGTACGAGCGGGAAGATCTGCCACTGGTCGTCAACATCGGGACCGCCGGTGCGCTGCACGCGCACCACGGCGGCCTCTATGTTCCCGGCGTCGTCATCAATCACGACATCAGCAGCACCGCGATCCGAGCGCTGGGGCACGACGTCGCGGACCGTTTGGTGCTCGCCGACGGAGACGACTCCGTGCTGGCGACCGGCGACGCATTCATTGCCGACGCTGCGACCCGGGACGCCCTCGCTCAGCGAGCCGATCTGGTCGACATGGAGGGTTTTGCCATCGCCTTCGCCGCGCAGGCCGCGGGTGCCACCTGCCGGCTCGTCAAACACGTCAGCGACCATGCGGACGACTCGGCCCTGGACTGGCCCGCGATGATCGATGCCAGCGCCCGCGAATTGGGACGCTGGCTGGTGAACAACGTCTGATCAACCTGCAGCGTCCGATCAAGCCTGCGCAGTCAGTATCAATCCGGTGTTGTCGGGCTTGCGCAGGGTCAGCGTGTCGGCGTCGACGGTGTAGCTCACTTCACCGTCGAGTACTGCCAGGATCCGGCGCTCGATGTCCATGTTTTCCTCGGGGCAAGCCATACGCGTGGTTGCCATCGGCGTGAACGTGACTGTGGTGTCGGATACCTGGGCGCTTCCGGTCATGCGATTGCATCCGGTGGTTCCGCTGACCGAACCGTCTGCGGCAATCGTGAGTTCGGGAGCTGACGTCTCCAGAGCGAGGCTCGTACTGATCGCATCGGGACTGATGAGTGACGTGACGGTCCACGTCGTGCCCTGCAGAGGTCGATCCGGCGTGACGATCTTCTTGTCCTGCAGAGTCACTGTGGCGTCGTCCGATGTCAGGGTGAGGGTGTCGCCGTCGAGGCTCCACGTCGGCGCGGAGGTCAGCAATGTTGTTGTCCAGGTGTCGGATTCGGCGATGCCGGGAGGGCAGCCCATCATGGTCGATGCCATGGTGCCGGTGGTCAGCTTGCCGTCGGTGAACTCGATCGAGCCGTTTGCCGTGTTGCATCCGGCGCTCGCGGACACTCGACCCGCTTGGCTGAAATCGAGAGTCAGCGGGCCGCCGCCGGGAATTTGTGTTCCGTCGACGGAGGTCGAGATGAAGACGCGGCCGGAGGGGTCCGTCTTGTCCTCGGGGGAGTCGGACGAAGCGGAGCAACCGCTTACCGCGGCGATGGTCAGGAGGCCGATGACGGCAGCAGCGATGCGCATGGGCTCACATTAAGTGGTGGGACGGATCTGGGGAGTCAACATCGAGTAACGCGTCGGGCAAGGTCTTCCCAGCCGGCGGCAAGGCGCTCGGTGGTCATCCCGAGATCGCGGACCTGATGAAGGACGAGAGATGCTTCGAGCGGCGCCAACAGTGCTGACGCGAGCAGATCGAGGTCGCCCTCGACGCCGGCTCCTTGAAGAAGTCCGATGACGTGAGCGATGCCGAGCGCCCGGGCCGGACCGCCGAAACGGTATTCGGGAGCGTTCTCCGCAGCACGGAGGACTTCGCCTTGTACTTCCACCATGGCGATGCGGGCTCGTCCGAACGCGATGAGGCGCTCGATCGGCGGTGCGCCTGGGCCCAGTGGTGGGGGACCGAACATGAATGCCTGCTGCAGTTCTCGCTCGGTGTGATCGAGCAGTGCCTGCATCAGTCCCGATCGATTGCCGAAGCGTCGAAAAACTGTGCCCTTGCCCACACCGGCTCGGCAAGCGACGGCATCCATGGTGACCGCGTCGACACCTCGTTCGGCGACGAGGAGTGCTGCTGCGTCGAGCAGAAGTACGCGGTTACGTGCTGCGTCGCCGCGCTCGACCGGCGCGGCGCCGATCTGGGGGAGGGGGATTGCGCTCACGGGATCAGGTTACAGGGCCGGGGAATGTAAGTGGACCGCGGTCCGTTTAGTTGATATAACTTTCAACCGGAGCCACCAACCGCACCACTCTCGAAGGAATCTCGTTATGTCACAGACCAATGTTCTCGTTCTCGTCGGCAGCTTGCGCGCCGGATCCGTCAATCGCCAGCTTGCCGAGACGGCTGTGTCCGCCGCACCCGAGGGTGCCACGCTGACGGTCTTCGAAGGCCTCGCCGACGTCCCCTTCTACAACGAAGACATCGACGTCGAGGGTGCTTCCATTCCCGCTGTCGACGCATTGCGCTCCGCTGCGAGCGACGCTGACGCGTTCCTGCTCGTCACCCCCGAGTACAACGGCACCATCCCCGCAGTTCTGAAGAACGCCATCGACTGGATCTCGCGTCCGTACGGTGTCGGTGCAGTCAAGGACAAGGCTGTCGCAGTCATCAGCGCTTCGCCCAGCGGCAACGGCGCCAAGTGGGCTCACGAAGACACCACCAAGGCAGTCCGCATCGCCGGCGGCAAGGTCGTCGAGGACACCGCACTGAGCATCGGTGGAACCGGCGCACTGTTCGGTGAGCTGCACCCGCGTGAGAACGCAGAGGTGCTCGCTCAGGTCTCCAAGGTCGTCTCCGACCTCGTCGACGCCAGCAAGCAGCTCGTCAACGCGTAAACCGTTTCTCGAGTGAGGGCCATGCCGGAAGGTATGGCCCTCACTCGTATGCGAGCGAGGGCCATACGTCCGCTAGAGCCCTTCGCGTTCCATCGCGTCGTCGACGGCGTCGCGAACCGACTCGAAATCCTTGCCGGCCAACATCGCTTCGCCCATCGCGGCATCGATACGGTCGGCGACGACTGCGTACCGACGCTCCCAGTTCTCCTTGTCCTCCCGCCAGTAACCCATCACGTGCATGCGGGTTGCCGGGATTTCCCATGTTCGACGCAGATGGGCGCGGATGCGTCTGGCGGTCGCGGCCTCGACTGCGCACCAGATGTAGCCCTCGCCGGGAGGCATGCGAACGCCGGCCAATTCGGCGAGCAGTGAGTCTGCTTCCGCGATCCATCGGTAGTGAGCGTCGGCGCGTGTCGCGAACGTCTGTTGTTCGCTCGGCGCGGGCACTTGTGCAATGACGTGGATCGGTAGACCGTCGGGTGATTCTTCCAAGATCCGCCCGATCGCAGGCAGGGCGGCGTGATCGGCGACGAGTAGCAGCCAGTCGTACTCTGCCGGCGGCTTGAACCACCCGCTCGCAGTCGAGAGATGGACGGTCTCGCCCGGTTGCGCATTCTCGGCCCAGAGCGCAGCTCCGCCGTGGCCGTGGAGAACGAAGTCGATCTCCAGTTCGTTCTTCGAGGGCTGCCAGCGCCGGACCGTGTAACTACGGGCGTGAGGGGGATCGAGGGGGAATCTGACGAGCACCCGTTCGTCGGGGCTCCCGCTCGTCTCGAAGTCGCTCAGGCCCGCACCGCCGAAGGTGATTCTGCGCATCAGTGGTGTCACCTGCTGCGTTCTCGTCACGGTTGCCTGGTGGCGCGGAGCTTCGTCCTTCGGAGGTGTTTCCACGACGCTCATGGTAGGTCCGAGAAGTGGTTTTCAGATGCTGTCGAGCCCGCGACCGAAATGTGACGCGCGACACGCCGACGCGCCGGAAGTTGGGTGCGCTGAACAGGGGCGACCTGGGAATTTCAACGATGTGACTCACAACATCTCGCGTTATGTGTTTCTGTCGGCCACTAGGTGTAGTGTCTTGAGCACTGAGAGACCACAACGCGGAACGCCTCGAGCGAGACTCCGGCAATCGGTCGAATCGGTGCTGAACATCACTACATCGGCCTTTGTTGGCTAAGCGAAAGAGGGACTCTCATGAGCATCACCGTCTACACCAAGCCCGCTTGCGTTCAGTGCAATGCCACCTACCGCGCCCTCGACAAGGCCGGTCTCGAATACAACGTCATCGACATCACCGAGGATGCCGAAGCCCGCGACTACGTCATGGCTCTCGGGTACCTCCAGGCACCCATCGTGGTTGCCGGTGAAGATCACTGGTCGGGCTTCCGTCCCGATCGCATCAAGACCCTGACCGTCGCTGCTTGAAGCGCCGCAGTGTCGGCGGTGGAGACCTCCGCCGACACATCTGAGTAGTTCCGGGCACCGTACAAGAAAATGGTGACAACCGATGACTTCGCTGGTCTATTTTTCCAGCGTGTCGGAGAATACCCACCGATTCGTTCAACGTCTCGGCCTGCCTGCGACACGTATACCCATCCATGACCGTGACGGCTCATTTCGCGTAGACGAGCCCTATGTGCTGATTCTGCCCACCTATGGTGGCGGCGTCACCGTGACAGGGCGCGACACCAGTTGTGTGCCGAAGCCGGTCATTCGTTTTTTGAACAATCCACACAACAGGTCGTTGATCAGAGCAGTGATCGCGGCGGGAAACACCAATTTCGGTGAGTCCTTTTGCTATGCAGGAAACATCATTTCCCAGAAATGCCACGTTCCTTTTCTGTACCGGTTCGAACTCATGGGCACTGCCGAAGACGTCGACCGAGTACGAGAAGGCTTGGGGGAGTTCTGGAATCATCTCGAAACAGAGAAGGAGCACGGGCAGTGGCGCCAACCATCACTGACACGATCGCGGCAGGAAGCGTAGAGCGTGATGCACGCGGCGGCGATTCCACCAACGGTCTCGACTACCACGCACTCAATGCCATGCTCAACCTGTACGGCGCCAACGGTGAGATCCAGTTCGAGATGGATGTCGCTGCAGCCCGTCAGTACTTCTTGCAGCACGTCAACCAGAACACCGTGTTCTTCCACAATCTGGACGAGAAGCTGGACTACCTCGTCGAGGAAAACTACTACGAGCCCGAGGTTCTCGATCAGTACTCACGTACTTTCGTGAAGTTCCTGATAGATCACGCGTACGCCAAGAAGTTCCGCTTCCCGACGTTCCTGGGTGCATTCAAGTACTACACCTCCTACACGCTCAAGACCTTCGACGGTAAGCGCTACCTCGAGCGTTTCGAAGATCGTGTCTGCATGGTTGCGCTCACCCTGGCCGCAGGCAACGAAGACCTGGCCGTCGAACTCGTCGACGAGATCATCGCCGGACGCTTCCAGCCCGCCACCCCGACGTTCCTGAACTCGGGCAAGAAGCAGCGCGGCGAGCCCGTGTCCTGCTTCCTGCTTCGTATCGAAGACAACATGGAGTCCATCGGTCGCTCCATCAACTCGGCACTGCAGCTGTCCAAGCGCGGTGGCGGTGTTGCCTTGCTGCTCACCAACGTTCGTGAGCACGGCGCCCCGATCAAGAAGATCGAGAACCAGAGCTCGGGTGTCATCCCGATCATGAAGCTTCTCGAGGACTCGTTCTCCTACGCCAACCAGTTGGGTGCGCGTCAGGGCGCCGGCGCCGTGTACCTGCATGCGCACCACCCCGACATCTACCGCTTCCTCGACACCAAGCGTGAGAACGCCGACGAGAAGATCCGCATCAAGACGCTCTCTCTCGGCGTCGTGATCCCGGACATCACGTTCGAGCTCGCGAAGAAGAACGAGGACATGTACCTGTTCTCGCCGTACGACGTCGAGCGCATCTACGGAGTTCCGTTCTCCGACATCAACGTCTCCGAGAAGTACTACGAGATGGTCGACGACAAGCGAATTCGCAAGTCCAAGATCAAGGCTCGCGAGTTCTTTCAGACCGTCGCCGAATTGCAGTTCGAATCGGGCTACCCCTACATCATGTTCGAGGACACGGTGAACCGGGCAAACCCGATCGAAGGCAAGATCACGCACTCGAACCTGTGCTCGGAGATCCTGCAGGTTTCGACGCCTTCACTGTTCAACGACGACCTGTCCTACTCGAAGGTCGGCAAGGACATCTCCTGCAACCTGGGTTCGCTGAACATTGCGAAGACCATGGACTCGCCCGACTTCGCCAAGACCATCGAAGTGTCGATCCGCGGATTGACGGCAGTGTCCGACCAGACACACATCTACTCGGTGCCGTCGATCGAGCAGGGCAACAACGACTCTCACGCCATCGGCCTCGGTCAGATGAACCTGCACGGATACCTCGCTCGTGAGCGGATCTTCTACGGCAGCGAAGAAGGCATCGACTTCACGAACATCTACTTCTACACCGTGCTGTTCCACGCACTGCGTGCATCGAACAAGATCGCCATCGAGCGCGGCTCGTACTTCAAGGGTTTCCCGGAGTCGAAGTACGCCTCGGGTGAATTCTTCGACAAGTACACCGACCAGGTCTGGGAGCCTGCAACCGACAAGGTTCGCGGACTCTTCGCCGATGCGAAGCTGCACATCCCCACCCAGGACGATTGGCGTGAGCTGAAGGCTTCGGTTCAGAAGCACGGTATCTACAACCAGAACCTTCAGGCCGTCCCGCCGACCGGCTCGATCTCGTACATCAACTACTCCACCAGCTCCATCCACCCGGTGGCGTCGAAGATCGAGATCCGCAAGGAAGGCAAGATCGGTCGCGTCTACTACCCGGCGCCCTACCTGACCAACGACAACCTGGAGTACTACCAGGATGCCTACGAAATCGGGTACGAGAAGATCGTCGACACCTATGCTGCCGCAACGCAACACGTCGACCAGGGCCTGTCGCTGACACTGTTCTTCAAGGACACCGCCACCACGCGCGACATCAACAAGGCGCAGATCTACGCGTGGCGCAAGGGAATCAAGACGCTGTACTACATCCGTCTGCGTCAGATGGCACTCGAAGGCACCGAGGTCGAGGGCTGCGTTTCCTGCATGTTGTAAATGGCTTCGCCCCCGTGGACCTTTTCGGTAGTGACTGCTACCGAAAGGCTCACGGGGGCAGCTTGCTTTTCAGGCTTGCTCGTCAAGCCGGCGGGCGGCCTGGACCGTGCATCTTGCCGGCATTCTTCGGCATTCGACCGTGCTCGGTGAGTGCGCGCCGAAGGAGAAACTCGATCTGGGCGTTGGTACTTCGGAGATCGTCGGCGGCCCAGCGGGCAAGCGCGTAGTGCACCGCTGGGTCCAACCGAAGAAGGATCTTCTTACGCTCGGATCGCGGAGCTGGATCCGTGGCCATGTGGCCTTTCCTTTACTGGTAGAGCGAACCGGTGTTCAGCACCGGTTGTGCGTCGCGGTCGCCGCACAGCACGACCAGAAGGTTACTGATCATCGTCGCCTTGCGTTCCTCGTCGAGTTCGACGACGTGCTTTTCCTCGAGCTGCTTGAGTGCCATGTCGACCATGGACACCGCACCTTCGACGATCTGCTGACGGGCGGCGATGACAGCGCCCGCCTGCTGGCGCCGAAGCATTGCGCTGGCGATCTCCGGTGCATACGAGAGCCGGTTGATGCGCGTCTCGATCACTTCGACACCCGCCGCTCGTACGCGGGCGTGAACCTCCTCCGACAAGGTGGTCGTGATGATATCGGCGTTCTCGCGCAACGAGACTCGGCCTTCGGCGTCGTACGGATAGCTGCCGGCGATATGGCGGACGGCCGCCTCGGTCTGTACGGAGACGAACTCCTCGTAGTCGTCCACCTGGAACGAGGCGAGCGCTGTGTCGGCCACCTGCCAGACGACCACCGCCGAGATCTCGATGGGATTGCCGTCGGCGTCGTTCACCTTCGCCTGACCGGTCTCGTGGTTTCGGATACGCGTCGAGATCGATCGACGGACAGTCAGCGGATTTGTCCACCGCAGTCCCGGCGTGCGCAGGGTGCCGCTGTACGAGCTTCCCAGGAGTTGCAGAACTCGGGCTTGATTCGGTTGCACCAAGGTCAGACCCATCAGTAGCGGGAGTGACGCGATGAACAGCACCACTCCGACCGGAATCAGGGCGAAGAGTCCCAGAACTCCGCCAACGACGGACAGTGCGATTCCGGCCAGGAAGAGAAGTACGCCGCCGAGGAGCATCCAGCTGCCGGACAGGTCCCAGCCTGGGCGTTCGGCGATCGTTGTGGTGGCGACACCGGTCGGTTTCTCGGCCACGGTGGGTGTGCTGGTCATGCGAGACTCGCTTTCCATCGGTAAGTGATATTTAATTGATATCACATTTTTTGTACTCGTGGAGGGGCGCATGCGACACATGTTGTTGTGTTGGCATCGCGGACCCGACACAACGGGTAGTGTTCAGGCAAGCCAACATTCGGCAGTATCTCTCTCGCTAGGTAGGAATTATGGTCAAGCTGGTCAGTCGCGTTTCCGCCATCAACTGGAATCGCGTCCAGGACGAGAAGGACGCCGAGGTGTGGGATCGCCTCGTCAGCAACTTCTGGCTGCCCGAAAAGGTGCCGGTCTCCAACGACATCCCGTCCTGGGGAACGCTGACCGCGCAGGAGCAGCAGCTCACCATGCGCGTCTTCACGGGCCTGACGTTGCTCGACACCATTCAGGGAACCGTCGGCGCTGTCAGCCTCATCCCGGACGCGATCACCCCCCACGAAGAAGCGGTCTACACCAACATCGCCTTCATGGAATCGGTGCACGCCAAGAGCTACAGCTCGATCTTCTCGACGCTGTGCTCCACCCCCGACATCGACGACGCGTTCCGCTGGTCGGAGGAGAACCCGAACCTGCAACGCAAAGCGCAGATCGTTCTCGACTACTACAACGGCGAGTCGCCGCTCAAGCGCAAGGTCGCCTCGACGCTCCTCGAGAGCTTCCTCTTCTACTCCGGCTTCTACCTGCCGATGTACTGGTCATCACGCGCCAAGCTCACCAACACCGCAGACCTCATCCGCCTGATCATCCGCGACGAGGCCGTGCACGGTTACTACATCGGCTACAAGTACCAGAAGGGCCTCGAACAGCTCACCGAGGCCGAGCGTGAAGAGCTCAAGAACTACACGTTCGAGTTGCTCTTCGAGCTCTACGAGAACGAGGTCGACTACACCCAGGACCTCTACGACGGCGTCGGCCTGACCGAGGATGTCAAGAAGTTCCTGCGCTACAACGCCAACAAGGCGCTCAACAACCTCGGTTACGAAGGCCTCTTCCCGAAGGACGAGACGGACGTCAATCCGGCTATCCTGTCGGCACTTTCGCCGAATGCGGACGAGAATCACGACTTCTTCTCCGGCTCGGGTAGCTCCTACGTCATCGGCAAGGCCGTCAACACCGAAGACGACGACTGGGATTTCTAGAGCGACGACCCGCCTTTACATGCCGAAGCCCGACTCCTGCACACGCGGGAATCGGGCTTCGGTCATGTACGGGGGAGTGGACTAGCGCTGAAACCACGCTTCCGGCTTGTCCAGCAACGCTTTTGCGAGGCGCAGACGCGAGGTTTCCGTCATGTCCGACGGCAGTTCGCTCGGCGCGAACCACGCGACCTCGAGGTTTTCGTCGTCCGCCACGTGTGCATCTCCGCCGGTCCACCTGGCCAGGAAGCACACGTCGAGGTACTGAGTCACATCACCGTTGGGGTACGTAATGGGCTCTGTGACATCGACACTCGTGATCCGAATCAATTCGGCGTCGACGCCGGTTTCTTCCTTCGCCTCGCGCACCGCCGCCGACGACGGTTCCTCGCCAGGCTCGAGAACGCCGGACACAACGGCCCACTGACCGTTGTCGGCGCGGCGGGTGAGCAGGATCCGGCCGTTGTCGTCGCGGATCACGACGCTCACTCCGGACAGCCAGAGCGGCGCATGACCGACCTTCTCGCGCAGTGCGACAATGAATTCGGGAATCGGCATGATCAGAACCCGAACATCACAGTTGCGGCGAGCCGCCTCGAAGGTGGGAGTAGTCGTTCGTTCCGGTCAGCTTGCATATCCGTTCAAGGTTCCCTTCAAGTCCGCCAGTACGGCCCGGGCGGCAGTCATCCCGTTTCCGTTCCAGATGTCGTCTTCAGCGACGAACACACGCCGGTCGGTGGCAGCGGCGAGGTCCTGCCACTGGTCGCTCTTCATGATCTCGGTGCCGTAGGTCCGACCGTTCGGCCCGTCGAAGAGTACGTAGATCAAGTCACCTTCGGCGGCGCTGAGATCGTCGGCCGGAATCGGTGCTGTGGTCGCATCTGTCAATCGCTGCGCCGGTGGGCGCCGGACGCCGACGTCGCTGAGGATCTGTCCGGCGAAGGATGCGGGTCCCTCGATCTGCAGGTCCTTCGAACCGAACCGAACCACTGAAGCCTGCGTCTGCGATGCATTCAATGCGTCGCCAAGCTGCACGACGTCCTGCTGGTAGCGGTCGAGCTCCGTCGCAGCTGCGGACGAACGGCCCAGCGCCTGGCCGGCGAGCGCGAACTGCGCTTTCCAGAACACGGGATCGGAACCGGCGAACACGGTTGGGGCGATGGCGTCGAGTTGCCCGTACACACCGTCGGACGCCGGACTGGACCCGAGGATCAAGTCCGGCGCGGCGGCCTTCACGGCGTTGACGTCGGGTGCGCTCACGGGGCCGACGCTCGGAATCTCCGATATACCGAAACCGAGGTACGACGGTTGAGGCGAGTCGACGCCGGTCGCGGCGCCGACTACCCGCTCCCACAGACCGAGGGCGCACACGGCGTCCATCGAGACGCTGTCGAGGACCACGATCCGTTGGGGATCGGAAGGAACCTCGGTTTCGCCCGCAGTGTGTACGACTCGACGCTTCACCTCAGGGCCGGCACCCGGGTCGGCCTGCGTCGGCGTCGGGCACGCGGTGGCGGTGTCGCGTTCGATGCCCATCACGCCGGCACCGGCGATCGACGTAGTGGTCCGGACGATGGTGCTCGCGGGATCGTCCGACGAGTCGGACGAGCAACCGCCGAGGACGAGCATCGTGGCGGCGATCCCCAGGATCGAGACACGACGAACGGACGTGCGGGCGATCGTGCGTGAGAGAACAGACGTGCGTGAGAGAACAGACAAGTCGACGGCTTCCTGTGTGAGCGGGCGCCGTTCAGGTTAGCCGTTCGACTCAGCTGTTCTGCTTGTCCACCTCGAACGTGTCCGAGAGGTCGTCGAGGATCATGTGGGCGCCCTGGATGCTGACCGGCGACATCCACCGTGAATCGTCCACGTCGACCTTGCGTCCTCGAAGGGTCTGCCACAGCGGGCTCTCGAGGAACGGCTTCGCAGCTTCGGCGCTCTTGCCCTCGGCGTCCTGCCAGGTGCTGATGAAGATGACGTCCGCGTCGGCTTCGTTGATCAGCTCGGGGCTGATCTTCATCATGATGTTGCCGGCATCGGCGGGGTCGGGCCCCTGGTTGTCCGGGCGCTTCAATCCGGCGTCCTGAAGGACGATGCCGCTGAAGGAAGTGGTGCGGTAGAGGCGAGCCGTCGGTTCACCGGCGAATCGGACCACCGAGATGACCGGGTTGTTCGCCTTCTCGTTGATTTCCTTGCCGACTGCAGTCGCTCGAGTTTCGTATTCGGCGATTTTCGCCTCGCCCAGCGATTCCTTGCCCAACGCTTCACCGACCAGGCGGATGTTGTCCTTCCACGTCGGACCGGTCGTCTGGGTGAAGACAGTGGGCGCGATCGCGGACAGTTGGTCGTAGTTCTTCCCGTCGCGGACCTCGGCGGAGATGATGAGGTCCGGTTGCAGTGCGGCGATCTTCTCGAGGCTCGCGCTGCTGACAGTGCCGACCGAGACGGCGTCCGCGGCGAATTCGTCCCTGGAGGATCCGAGGTAGTCGGGCAGACCGGGCTCGCGGTAGTCGACGTAGCCGACGAGCGGGGATTCGAGGAGGAGGACGGCGTCGGTGAAGCTGTTGTCGAGCGCGACGATCCGCTGGGGTGCGGCCGGGATTTCGGTGCTTCCACGGAAGTGCTCGACGGTACGGGGGAATGCGCCCGACTCGGTCGAGGTGGTGGCTGCAGCGGGCTCGTCGTTACTCGAGCAGGCTGGAACGACCAAGGCGATCGAGGCTGCGACCGCTACCAGCGCGGCCCGGCGGGGAAAGAATTTCACTGATTGACTCCTGAGATGAGTTAGGCGAGGGTGACCTTATCAGTGGAGGAGTTGGCCGAAAACGGACACCGGCCGAATTCTTCGACGGGTACGACACGCCGATTCGGAAGTGGCTTCGGACTCCCGAGGGAACATAAACCGCAGGTCGTTCGTTCGGTGCCGTGAAAAACGGATGCTCGAGTACGACGCAGAGTAGGACCGGGTCGCGGTGCCTCGGAGTCACGGTCTACGATTCGATGAGCGCAAGCCAGAAGCCGTTGTCCGCAGCCCGGGCGACGGACCCTGCGGGCGCAACCAAGGGCTCTTTGACGGAGTCTGCGGAGCGACCAAAGGCACATTCAGGAGGATCAGTGACTGCCGTAGCGCCCCAGCCAGTCCCCACGATAGCGCCGGCCAGGCCTTACCCGCCGCGGCAGGGACCCAAGGGCTCATTCATTTTCAAGATGATCACGACCACCGATCCCAAGGTGCTCGGAATCATGTACTTGGCGACTTCCATCGCCTTCTTCCTCATCGGTGGCCTCATGGCACTGATGATGCGTGCCGAACTTGCTGTACCCGGTATGCAGTTCCTTTCCAACGAACAGTTCAATCAGCTGTTCACCATGCACGGCACGATCATGCTGCTGCTGTACGCGACCCCGATCGTCTTCGGTTTCGCGAACTACATTCTTCCGCTCCAGATCGGTGCACCCGACGTCGCCTTCCCGCGTCTGAACGCGTTCAGCTACTGGCTGTACCTGTTCGGCGCGATCATCACGACGGCCGGATTCGTCACGCCCGGTGGCGCAGCAGACTTCGGTTGGACGGCATACACGCCGCTGACCAGCGCGCTGCACAGCCCCGGCGTCGGCGCCGACCTGTGGGTCTTGGGTCTGGCTGTCGCCGGCCTCGGCACCATCCTCGGTGGCGTCAACATGGTCACCACCGTGATCTGCCTGCGCGCACCCGGTATGACCATGTTCCGCATGCCGATCTTCACCTGGAACATCTTCATCACCAGCATCCTGATCCTGCTGGCGTTCCCGCTGCTGACCGCTGCATTCATGGGCCTGTTCGTCGACCGCCATCTCGGTGGACACATCTTCGACCCGGCAACGGGCGGTGTGCTCCTGTGGCAGCACCTGTTCTGGTTCTTCGGTCACCCCGAGGTGTACATCATCGCGCTGCCGTTCTTCGGCATCGTTTCGGAGATCTTCCCGGTCTTCAGCCGTAAGCCGATCTTCGGCTACAGCGGTCTGGTGTACGCAACGTTGGCCATTGCCGCTCTCTCGATCGCTGTGTGGGCTCACCACATGTACGCAACCGGCGCTGTCCTCCTGCCGTACTTCTCGTTCATGACGTTCCTGATCGCCGTGCCGACAGGCGTGAAGATCTTCAACTGGATCGGAACGATGTGGAAGGGGCAATTGACCTTCGAATCGCCGATGCTGTTCTCGATCGGCTTCCTGATCACCTTCCTCTTCGGTGGTCTGTCGGGTGTCATCCTCGCGAGCCCGCCGCTCGACTTCCACGTCACCGACAGCTACTTCGTCGTCGCCCACTTCCACTACGTGGTCTTCGGTACGGTCGTGTTCGCCACGTACGCCGGTATCTACTTCTGGTTCCCGAAGATGACCGGTCGCATGATGGACGAGCGCCTCGGCAAGTGGCACTTCTGGACCACGTTCGTCGGTTTCCACGGCACGTTCCTCGTTCAGCACTGGCTCGGTGCCGAAGGTATGCCGCGTCGGTACGCCGACTACCTGCCCTCGGACGGATTCACGGTTCTGAACTCGGTGTCCACGATCTTCGCCTTCGTACTCGGTGCCTCGACGCTGCCGTTCATCTGGAACGTCTTCAAGAGTTACCGCTACGGCGAAGTGGTCACCGTCGACGATCCGTGGGGTTACGGAAACTCGTTGGAGTGGGCGACCACCTGCCCGCCGCCGCGTCACAACTTCACCGAGTTGCCGCGCATCCGTAGCGAGCGTCCGGCGTTCGAGCTGCACTACCCGCACATGGTGGAGCGGATGCGCGCAGAAGCGCACGTCGGCCCCGGTCACGGCGGGAAGAACGCCAGCACCGTGCTCGAAGATGCTCGTCACGAGCCGCTGACAGTCGGGGACGAAGGCGACCCCGGCACCGACAGCCGCTCCTGAGCGAAGTAACACACTGAAGTAATCAGCGAAGGCCCCGCCCGAGTAACGGGTGGGGCCTTTCGCTTGGCACAATAGTGACGATCAAGACGCGAACGAAGAAACGATCGGAGTTTTCGGTGGGTGCCTCTGACACCACTGTTCTGGTGACTGTGACCGGGCCGGACCGCCCTGGCGTCACCTCGGTACTGTTCGCGGCGCTGTCGCGGCACGATGTGCGTCTGCTCGACGTGGAGCAGGTGGTGATTCGAGGTCGACTGACACTCGGGGTCATGGTGGCCTGCCCGAACGATCCCGAAGCTCTTCAGGAAGAGCTCGAACAGGCGATGGCGACGGTCGGAATGAACGTCGACATCGAAATCGGTGCCGATCCCGGGCGACCTGCAGTGTCCACTCACGCCGTCGTTGTTCTCGGCAGCCCGGTCAATGCTCGCGCCATGCGCTCGGTAGCACGCGAACTCGCGAAGCAGGGCGCCAACATCGACTCCATCCGTGGTGTCGCCGATTATCCGGTCACCGGCCTCGAACTCAGCGTCAGCGCTGCCGATACTGTCGACGGCGACGCGAAACTGCGTACCGGACTCGCCGAGGTCGCCGCTCTCGAAAACGTCGACATCGCAGTCGAGCGCGCAGGTCTCGCTCGCCGTGCCAAGCGTCTGATCGTGTTCGACGTGGACTCGACGCTCGTTCAGGGCGAAGTCATCGAGATGCTCGCCGCGAAGGCCGGAGTCGAGGACGAGGTCCGCGCCGTCACCGAAGCTGCGATGCGCGGCGAGATCGACTTCACCGAATCACTGCACCAGCGTGTGGCGACACTCGCCGGACTCGACGCCTCCGTCATCGACGAGGTGGCAGAGAGCATCGAACTGACGCCGGGAGCGCGCACCACGATTCGCACCCTGCGCCGCCTCGGATTCCACTGCGGCGTGGTGTCCGGCGGTTTCCGCCAGGTCATCGAAGGCCTCGCACACGAACTCGAACTGGACTTCGTGCACGCCAACACCCTCGAGATCGTCGATGGCAAGCTGACCGGACGTGTGATCGGTGAAATCGTCGACCGCGCTGCGAAGGCCGTCGCGCTGCGCAAGTTCGCCGATCAGGTCGGTGTTCCGATGGAACAGACCGTCGCTGTCGGTGACGGTGCCAACGACATCGACATGCTCAACGCCGCAGGCCTGGGTGTGGCGTTCAACGCCAAGCCTGCGTTGCGGGAGGTCGCGGACGCGGCTTTGTCGCATCCCTTCCTCGATGCTGTGCTGTTCATTCTCGGTGTGACCCGCGACGAGGTCGAGGCTGCGGACGCCGTCGACGGTGGCGTACGACGCGTACCGATTCCATGAGTTCCGATCCAGCAGTCAGTTCCGATCCAGCAGTCAGTTCCGATCCAGCTGTGATGTCCGGCCCCGATTCTCGCTGGCGCGAGCGCCACGCGGTGTTGACTGCTGGCTACGGTGGGCGAGACGACCCCGCGGATCCGGCGCTGGTGCTGGCCATGCCGATCGTTCTCCACATTCCGAAGGCAGATCCGCCCAAGCGCACCGCACTGCTCGAGGCTGCCGCAACGGCGGCAGTGGCGCTGTGTCTGGACGAACGCGTCGGGTTCACCGAAGACGGGGAGCCCGGCCCGTGGCACGAGGACTATTCGGCGTGGGTGGGTGCCCGGATCCGGAAAGTGTCTCGCCGAGCGCGTGGAGTCCAGTGGCTCGCCGCGCAAGAGGTGCCGGGAATCACCGTCGACGTGGATGGCGCCCAGGCGAGGGCTCTGGTTCCCGGGCCGGTCGGAGAACTGGACCCGCGAATCAAGAAGTTGCAGATCGGTGGCACCGACCTCGAGCACGACGAGCCTGGCGAGCCCGAGCCTGGCATTCCGGTGCTGTGGATCGACTCGGCGCTCGAGATGACGGTAGGCAAGGCGTCGGCACAGGTCGGGCATGCCTCGATGTTGTTGGCAGCGGCCATGTCCGAGAAACAGTGCTGGGCATGGGCGCAGAACGACTTCCGTTGCTCGGTACGCGACGCAAGTCCGAAACAGTGGGCCGAGGCAGTAGGACGATTGAAGAGGTCGGAGGCCGTCGCGGTGCGCGATGCGGGGTTCACGGAAGTGGCACCAGGCTCCATGACAGTCATCGCTGTTCCGTAGAGACCTCACCCGACCAGTCCAGTGTCGGCAACTTGGCTATGGATGAACAGTCCAGTGGCCTTCAAGATGGTCGAGTGCTGATACGGAGATTCGCCTCGCTGTTCGTCGGTCTGTGGTTGTACGGCTTCTCGATGGCCATGATGATCACTGCCGGCCTCGGACTGGACCCCTGGGATGTGTTTCATCAGGGTGTGGCCGAGCATGTTTCGCTCAGTTTCGGTGTGATCACTGCCATTACCGGTGCGGTGGTACTGCTGCTCTGGATTCCGATCCGTCAGCGGCCAGGATTCGGCACGGTCGCGAATGTCGTTGTCATTGCAATCTCGGTGGATACTTCACTGGCCTTCTTGCCGGTCTTCGATTCCATGCCAGTTCGTGCCGCGATCATGGTCGCGGGCATCCTCCTCAATGGTCTGGCCAGCGTTCTCTACATCGGCGCAGGCATGGGGCCGGGTCCCCGCGACGGGTTGATGACAGGACTGGTCGCGCGCACCGGCTTGTCGGTCAGGCTCGTGCGTACCAGCATCGAAATCGCGGTCCTCGCTACCGGATGGCTTCTCGGTGGAACCGTTGGCGTCGGAACCGTGTTGTACGCCTTCGGGATCGGGCCGACCATTCAATTCCTGATCAAGGTGCTGCCGGATTCCATGACAGCAGCGGTTACCGGCGGACGTGACACCGAACGTAAGGCCAAGACCGTGGGTCCGGTCAACGAGATCTCGGTGCCGACGGGAACTTCCGCCGTGGAGGCAGGTTCGCCGGTCGGTGACGCCGAATCGAACGATGCAGTCAAGGTGCCGTCGAACCATTCCGGAGTGCCGACCGTGACCTGAACCGGTCCGCCGGAATGCAGAATCAGGAGCCAACTGTCGTCACCGAGCGGGCGCCCGGTCCGAGTGTGAGACCGAACGTCGGCTCCGTCGATCCAGGCCTGCAGCGTTCGGTGACTCTCGTCGTACCATGCGGTGTCGTCGAACTCGACGCCGGCAGAGTCGAACCAGACGAGGTCCGGGTGCTCCAGTCTCCTTCTGCCTTCGAAGAATTCGGGCTGACGCAACGCCGGTGCCGCTCGGCGTAACCCGAACGCTCGGGAGACGAACTGCACCAACGACTGATCGGCCCTCGCCCAGTCCAGTGCCCACGAATCGGTTGGGGAGGCAAGTGTGGGAACACAATACGCGTTGTTGTTTCCGCCCAGGCTGTGGCCGAACTCGTCTCCGGCGGTGAGCATCGGTGTGCCTGTCGACAGCACGAGTGTGGCCAGTAGCGCCCGTACGTGACGTGCCCTGGCGTCCTGAATCTCGGGATCGGTGCTCGGGCCTTCGATTCCGTGGTTGAACGAATCGTTGTGATCGGCGCCGTCACGATTGTCTTCACCGTTGGCCTCGTTGTGCTTGTGGTTGTATGCCACGAGATCGGCGGCGGTGAACCCGTCGTGCGCCGTGACGAAGTTGATCGACGCCCAGGGGCGACGGCCGCTGCCGGCAAAGATGTCCTCGGAACCGGCGAGGCGCGACGCGACCTTCCGAACGCTGGAGCCGCCGTTCCAGAACTGGCGAATGGTGCTGCGGTACTTGTCGTTCCATTCCGACCACTGGAGTCCGAAGTTTCCGACCTGGTAACCGTCGGCCGTCGCATCCCACGGTTCGGCGATGAGCTTGCACCGAGTCAGGACCGGATCGGAGGAGATGGCGGACAGGATGGACGCGCGCTGGTCGAAGGCCCCGCCGCGCGGCCGACCCAACGCGCTCGCGAGATCGAATCGGAAGCCGTCGACACCCATTTCGGTGGCCCAGTAACGGAGGCTGTCCGTGATCATGCGGACGGCGATGGGGGAGCAGGCGTCGACCGTGTTGCCGCACCCGGTCAGATCGATGTCGCGGCCGTTGCCGTCGAGAAGGTAGTAGCCAGGGCCGTCCAAACCTCGCCAGCTGACACTGATTCCGTCGACGCTCTGCTCGCAGGTGTGGTTGTAGACGACGTCGAGGATGACCTCGATGCCTGCCGCGTGGAGTGCGTCGACCATGATCCGGAACTCGGTGACTTCGCCGCCCGGAGTCGCCGCGTATCCGGGATGTGGGGCGAAGTACGACGCCGTCGAGTATCCCCAGTGATTGCGCATCCCTCGCTCGCGGACGCTGTGTTCGGTCAGAAACGCCTGTACGGGAAGCAGTTCCACGGCGGTGACGCCGAGTGCGACGAGGTGATCGATCACAGCCGGTGCCGTCAGGCCGAGGTACGTTCCGCGGTGGGCGGCGGGAACTCCTGGATGAGCGGCGGTGTATGCGCCGACATGCAGTTCGTAGATCACGCTTTCCTCCCACGGCGTCTCGAGGCGGGCCGAGGCGGGAGCGAGGCCGGGAGTCACCACGGACAGCGGCACGTGGCCGAGCGAGTCGAGCGTCGACGGGTCGCCGAAAGGATCGTCGGCGTACGACAGGAGGGCGCGGTGGTCACCGAGTTCCCCTTCGATGCGGCGCGCCCACGGATCGATGAGCAGCTTGTGTGGATTCAGTCTCAGTCCGGCACGCGGATTCCACGGGCCGCTCGCCCGAATTCCGTACCGCTGCCCCGCGCCGATCCCGGCGATGATCCCGTGCCAGATTCCGTACGTGTGTTGCCGGAGTTCGACGCGATCTTCGTTTCCGTCCTGGTCGATCAGGCAGATCTGGACGCTCGACGCAGCTGGTGCGTGGACCGCGAACTGGGTTCCGGAGTCCACGATGTGGGCGCCGAGTGGGAATGGAGACCCGGGCGTCGGGGCGGGAGTTTCGATGAGAGGCGACACGCAAGATGATCCTGCCGTGAACGGCCGGAGAATGTGCGGGAAGATGTTCGGGTGCCGCTACCTGATCCAGATCTGCTCATCGATTTCGACAACGTACTCATCCGCCGGGGAGGGTCCACTCTCGTGGGGCCCGTCACCTGGAAAGTGGAGCTGGACGAGCGATGGGTGGTGCTCGGACCCAACGGTGCCGGCAAGACGTCGCTGCTGCGAATCGCAGCCGGTGAAACTTTCCCGACCAGCGGTTCTGCCCACCTCCTCGGTGAAGTTCTCGGCAAGGTCGACGTCAACGAGTTGCGCCCGCGAATCGGACTGTCCTCGTCGTCGTTGGCGAACCGGGTGCCCGGCGACGAGAAGGTCAGCGACCTCGTCGTGTCGGCCGGCTACGCCGTCCTCGGTCGGTGGCGCGAGGAGTACGAATCCATGGACACCTCGCGTGCTGTGGAGATGCTCGAAAGCCTCGGCGCCGAGCACCTGGCGGATCGGACGTACGGGACGCTTTCCGAAGGCGAGCGCAAGCGAGTCCTCATCGCGCGAGCCCTGATGACCGATCCCGAACTTCTTCTTCTGGACGAGCCCGCCGCTGGGCTCGACCTCGGTGGCCGTGAGGAACTCGTGGCCAGACTCGCAGAACTGGCTGCCGATCCGGACGCCCCGGCTACCGTTCTGATCACCCATCACGTCGAGGAAATCCCGCCGGGCTTCACGCACGCACTCCTTCTCAAGGAAGGTGAGGTCGTCTCCCAGGGTCTTCTGGACGACGTGATCACCGCCGAAAATCTGAGCGCGGCATTCAGCCAGTCCATCAGCCTCGACAAGGCGGACGGCCGATACTTCGCGCGACGTGCGAGGCCGTCCGGAGCTCATCGCGCGTGAGCGTCAGTGGGACCTGAAATGCGGCCCAGATCACAGATCGCGTAGGTTCGCGAAGCATGGCTAATGAGAATGCAAACGCTGTCCCCGAGCCCAAGGATGCGTCGACCGTCATCTTGGTGCGCGATGCCGAATCCGGTATCGAGATCTTCCTGCTTCAACGAGTGCAGGGGATGGCGTTCGCCGGGGGCATGACGGTCTTCCCCGGCGGCGGCGTCGACAAGTCCGATGCGACGGCCGAGGTCGAGTGGGCCGGCCCTTCCGTCGAGTGGTGGGCCGAGCGATTCAGCACGGATGTGGCTCGGGCGAAGGCTCTCGTCTTGGCTGCGGTGCGGGAAACTTTCGAGGAGTGCGGCGTCCTGCTCGCCGGACCGACCGCGGACACCGTCGTCGCGGACACGGCCGGCTACGCACAGGACCGCGTTGCTCTCGAAAAGCACGAGCTGTCGTTCAGCGATTTCCTGAAGAAGGAGAACTTGGTCCTGCGAACGGATCTGCTGCGGCCGTGGGCGAACTGGATCACGCCGGTGGGCGAGACACGCCGCTACGACACCCGATTCTTCGTCGCAGCGTCACCGACCGGACAGATCGCGGACGGGGTCACCTCCGAGGCCGCCGAGGTGCGTTGGCAGAGCCCGCAGGACGCGCTGGCGCACTGGCGGGAGGGTGGCAGCATCCTGTTGCCGCCGACGTGGAGCCAGCTGACCGAATTGGCCAAGTTCAGCTCGGTGGCGGAGATACTCGCAGCCGAGCCGGAGATCCCCGTCATCCTGCCGACGCTGATCACCGACGAGGAAACGCTGCGCGTCGAATTCCCGAACCAGGACGGTTACTACACCGCCGGACCGCATCCGTGGTCGATCAAGGTGGCAAAGTAGATTCTCGATCATGGCTGAATTTGTGACTCTCGAAGTTTCCGAAGGCATCGGCACCATCCGTCTGGCGCGCCCGCCTATGAACGCGCTGAACCGTCAGGTCCAGGACGAGTTGGCTGCTGCTGCGCACGCCGCGACCGTCGACAAGGCAGTCAAGGCAGTCATCGTCTACGGCGGCGAGAAGGTTTTTGCTGCCGGCGCCGACGTCAAGGAAATGGCCGAGATGGACTACGGCCAGATCCGTGACGCGATCGGCGGCATGCAGGCAGGACTCGGCGCCGTGGCGTCCATCCCGAAGCCGACCGTCGCCGCGATCACCGGATACGCACTCGGTGGCGGTCTCGAAGTTGCACTGTCGGCCGATCGCCGGATCGTCGGAGACAACGCCAAGCTCGGAGTTCCGGAGATTCTGCTCGGAATCATTCCCGGTGGCGGCGGAACGCAGCGCCTCGCTCGGCTGATCGGTCCGGCCAAGGCCAAGGATCTGGTCTTCAGCGGCCGTTTCGTCGGTGCCGACGAGGCGTTGGCCATCGGTTTGGTCGACGAGGTCGTCGCTCCCGACGACGTCTACACCGCGGCCCGGACATGGGCCTCGCAGTTTGTCGGGGGAGCGTCACGCGCGTTGGCTGCTGCCAAGGCAGCCATCGACGAAGGTCTGAACACCGACCTGGAATCCGGCCTCAAGATCGAGCAGCATCTGTTCGCCGGATTGTTCGCGACCAAGGATCAGACGATCGGCATGGAGTCGTTCATCGCCAACGGTCCGGGCAAGGCCGAGTTCACGGGCGAGTAGGCTCCCCTAAACTAGAACTTGTTCATCTCTTACCAGCGAGTAGGATAGCCGCCATGACAGCCAGCCCGAATGACGACGCAACCGTCACGCCGCCCGCCGCTACCGACACCTCGGTAGTCGACCCCGCGCCGCGGCCGCACGCCACGGCCGAAGAGGTCGAGGCCGCTCGTAAGGACACCAAGCTCGCTCAGGTGCTCTACCATGACTGGGAAGCCGAAACCTACGACGACAAGTGGTCCATCTCGTACGACGAGCGCTGCATCGACTACGCACGTGGTCGTTTCGACGCCGTCGCGGGCGACCAGCCGCTCCCGTACGAGCGCGCCCTCGAACTGGGTTGCGGCACCGGATTCTTCCTCCTGAACCTGATGCAGGGTGGAGTCGCGAAGACCGGTTCGGTCACCGACCTCTCGCCCGGCATGGTCAAGGTCGCACTGCGCAATGCCGAAAGCCTCGGCCTGCCGGTCGACGGCCGTGTTGCCGATGCCGAGACCATTCCGTACGAGGACAACACCTTCGACCTGGTGGTCGGCCACGCCGTGCTGCACCACATCCCGGACGTGGAGAAGTCGCTGCGCGAGGTCCTCCGTGTTCTCAAGCCCGGCGGCCGTTTCGTCTTCGCCGGTGAGCCCACGACTGTCGGCAACTTCTACGCCCGCTGGCTCGGCCGCGCGACGTGGGAAGCAACCACACGCGTGACCAAGCTGCCGTTCCTGGCAGATTGGCGTCGCCCGCAGGAGGAGCTCGACGAGTCTTCGCGAGCAGCAGCTCTCGAGGCTGTCGTCGACATCCACACGTTCGACCCCACGGACCTCGAGAACATGGCGAAGTCCGCCGGCGCCGATCAGGTCCACGCTGCCACCGAGGAATTCGCCGCGGCGCTGCTCGGCTGGCCGGTCCGTACCTTCGAGGCGGCTGTTCCGCCGGAGAAGCTCGGTTGGGGCTGGGGGCGTTTCGCTTTCGGTGGCTGGAAGACGCTCAGCTGGGTCGACGAGAAGGTGCTCCGCCACGTCGTTCCTCGCGGATTCTTCTACAACGTCATGATCACCGGCGTGAAGCCCGGCAACTGAATTGGGTTATGACTTCACCCTCGGCGACGTCGACTATCTCGGAAGTGATTCCGGCGTAGCTGCCTTGGCCGAGGTGGATCAGCTCGAACTGTCCACGCGTACGCGTCTGGCCGACATCGGCCGGGCGCGTACGCGTTTCGGTGATCACATGCCTGCGCTCGTGGACACTGTCCTGCTTCGACGCAAAGCCGCTGCGAAACTGCCCGGCAGTGATCAGTGGCTGTTCACGGACGACGCGATGCAGCAGGCCACTCCCGGCGTCGTGGCGGCGCACCGCGCGCAGCGTCTGATCGGGCGCGACGTCCACGACGTGACGTGCTCGATCGGCGCCGAACTGCACGCCTTGACCGGAGTTGCGCATCGCGTGATCGGCAGCGACATCGATTCCGTCCGGCTGGCGATGGCGCAGCGCAATGTACCGAGTGCAGCGTTGTTGCGTGCCGACGCACTCCGCCCGACGACACGCGAGACCGTCGTACTGGCGGACCCGGCGCGGCGATCGGGCGGTCGTCGCACTCACGATCCCGCAGCCCTGATGCCGCCGTTACCGGACCTCATCGAGGCGTACTCCGGCCGTGATCTCGCCGTGAAGTGCGCTCCCGGACTCGATTTCGACAACCTCGGCTGGGCCGGCGAAGTCGAGGTCGTCTCGCTCGACGGCGGAGTCAAGGAAGCTTGCCTGTGGTCGACGGGACTGGCCGAGTCCGGCGTCACGCGTCGAGCTTCGGTGCTTCGCTCCGACGGGAGCGGGTGGGCGATCACCGACGCCGAGGACGACGTTATTCCGGAGCAGGCTCCGGGGGAGTGGATCATCGACCCGGACGGAGCGGTAGTGCGCGCAGGCCTGGTGCGCCACTACGCGGCCAGACACGGCCTGTGGCAGCTCGATCCGCGGATCGCCTATCTGACCGGCGACAGCGTCCCTGAGGGAGTTCGAGGATTCCGGATCCTCGAGCAGATCAAGTACTCGGAGAAACTGCTCAAACAGACGCTGTCCAAGAGGGACTGCGGTGTGGCCGAAATTTTGGTGCGAGGAGTCGACGTCGATCCGGCAGTGCTGCGTCCACGGCTCAAGCTCAAGGGCTCGCTTGCGCTGAGCGTCGTGATCGTGCGGATCGGACGATCGGCGTCGGCCTTCATCTGTGAGGCGTCCCGCTAGCTCACTTGAAGACGAACAGCTCACCGATTGCGCTGGGCGTCAACACTTCACCCTTCGGACCGATGGAGGTGCCGACGGTGAAGCCGACCGCTCCGGGCAGCGTGTCCTGATCCACCGTCTCACCGGTCTCGGTGTCGAAGGTGATCAGGCTCAGTCCGTTCTCACCCTCGCGGACGACGGTGTAGCCGGTGTTGCCGGCGGTCTGCGCCGGAACGCCCAATTGCAGAAGGTCTTTGCGTTCCCAGGCGAGTTCGGCGTGATCTCCCTCGTCGCGCACGGCAAGGAGGTGACCCTTGTCGCCGCCGGCGGGGATGATCAAACCGTCGTCGGACGTCGAGGCACTACCGGCCGAGTTGAAGCCGATGTCGTAACTCCATCTGGTGTCACCGGTTTCGGCGTCCACCGCCCACAGCGACCCGTTGTTGTCGGTGGCGTACACGGTCTTGCCGTCCTTCGACAGGTCCGGGCTCGACGCCGTCCCACCGGGAAGCGCGTCGGTGGACCACTCGCGGGTGATGGACGGATTGTCACCGCCCGTGTACTTCATGGCGACCAGATCGGCTGCCTGAGAACTGGGTCCGTAGAAGGTGAAGTAGAACTTGCCGGTGCCCAGGTCGACTGCCGGCGTATTGGCCACCGGGCAGCCGGCGGTACCGAGGAAGCACTCGTTCAAACCCTTGTTGTCGGGAATGAGTTCTGCATTCGAGCCCTGGTCGATCGACGGCGGCGGGATCAGGTCGAACGACGGAAGAACTTTTGCGCCGGTCTGCGGGTTGAGCACGTTGATCTGACCCAGCTGGGTGATGAACAACAGGTTTCCGTCGCCGGTGAACTGCGACGAGAGGGGAGTGCCCACAACGAGCGTGCGCCAACGCAATTGACCCGTCTCGGTGAAGGACATCATCGCGCCGCTCTCGCCGACGTAGACATTGGTGGCCGTGTCGACGACGGGCGTCGAGGCGACTACTCCGTCGTTGAGTCGAGCGCACCACTTCTTGCGACCCGAATCCATCTGGAAAGAAAAGAGATTGCAGCCGTTCTCGGTGCGGGCGGTGACGAAACTCTGGCCGTTCGCGGCCACCGACGCGTACGCGGCAACCGGACCGCCGAGGGGGCGTGACCACGCGAACTCGACATCGCGTGAACCGGTGACCGGGCTCGTGTCGCTGTTGCGGGCGTCGGCGTGCATGGCCGGCCAACCCGCCGACGCGTACCGGTCCACCCGTCCGTCGTCGCTGCCGCAACCGGCGATCAGGACCGCAACGATCGCCGTCGACACCATCACGGACGACCGTAGGACCCGCCGCATCACAATCTCCCTGCCTTCACTTCGTCAAGAGCCTTCGGTAACTGCACAAGCCCGGAGCAGAGACTATCCCGACCGGGGCAACGTGACGGGGCACACCCCGAGGGTCGGTGAGTCGGCCCCACGTAGGCTGAACACTCATGACGAGCATGTGGGGCGCACCGTTGCGCACTCGATGGCGGGGATCACGCCGCAACGACAGCGATCAGGCCAAGTTCTTGACCGTCGATTCCCTCAAATGGGTTCTGGCGAACAAGGCGTACACACCCTGGTACCTGGTGCGGTACTACCGTCTCGCCAAGTTCAAGATGGCCAACCCGCACGTGATCCTGCGCGGCATGGTGTTCCTCGGCAAGAACGTCGAAATCCATTCCACCCCCGATCTGTCCCGCCTCGAGATCGGGCGCTGGGTACACATCGGCGACGGCAACGCGATCCGTTGCCACGAAGGTTCGCTGCGCATCGGCGACAAGGTCGTCTTCGGCAAGGACAACGTCGTCAACACCTATCTCGACATCGAAATCGGTGCGTCGACGCTCGTAGCCGACTGGTGCTACATCTGCGACTTCGACCACCGCATGGACGACGTCAACACACCGATCAAGGACCAAGGCATCGTCAAGGGCCCCGTCCGTATCGGCCCGGACACCTGGGTGGCAGCGAAAGTCACCGTGCTGCGAAACACCCGCGTCGGACGTGGTTGTGTTCTCGGTGCGCACGCCGTCGTCAAGGGAGACATCCCGGATTACAGCATCGCCGTCGGCTCGCCCGCAAAGGCGGTCAAGAACCGTAAGTCCGATTGGGAAGCCGGCGCTGCCGATCGTGCGAAGTACATCGCGGCACTCGAGGACATCGCACGCAAGAAGGCTGCTGCGGACGCTGCCGACGCGTCGTCGACGCCTTAGCTCACGTTCTGACAGAACCAGCGATTACTTTCGGCGCCGCCACCGGTCTGTATCGGTATCGGCGCCGAAAGTCTGCGCCGGTGAAAGGAGTGCGGACATGAGCGAACAGACACCCGAATGGGTCGTGGCGCAGCGCCGCGAACTGGTGGGATTTCTCGAAGGCCTGAGCACGGAGCAGTGGAACGCGCCGACCCTGTGCGACGGGTGGCGGGTCCGCGAAGTGATCGCGCACATCACCATGCCCTACCGATACTCGGCGCCGCGATTCGTCGTGGAAATGGTCAAGTCACGCGGAAACTTCAACAAGATGTCGAATCGGCGAGCGCTCGCCGACGCGTCGGAAGTCGGTGAGCAACAATTGCTTGCCTCGCTTCGCGACAACGTTGCACACCCGTGGAAGCCGCCGGGTGGTGGCTTCGAGGGTGCACTCTCGCACGACGTGATCCACGGTCAGGACATTCGCGTGGCACTCGGCGACGATTACGTGGTGCCGGAAGACCGGCTCACTCGCGTGCTCAGCGGACTCTCGCCCAAAACCGTGAAGTATTTCGGGACGGACCTCGACGGCGCTCGGTTGCGCGCCGACGACCGAGACTGGACGTACGGTGCCGGCGCCGAGGTCCACGGAGCGGCGCAGGATCTGCTGCTGGTGCTGTGCGGCCGGATGATGCCACCCGGCCATCTGCTCGGGGACGCGAGTTCTCGCTTCACCGCGCCACTCCCGATCCGCTGAGGTCAGCGCTTCAGCGGCCGGGTAGCGGACGCTCGGGGATCTGCGGACGAGCCAACGGCTGCCGCACCCGACGCTTTGCGCCCGCGTAGACGTGCGCAGTCTCCTCGGCGACCTGATGCCAGTCGAAGTCCGATGTCAGGCGTGCGCGGGCGGCCACTGCCCGTTCCTGCGCCCCGGCGGGATCGTCGAGAACCTCGCGGACAGCCGAGGTGAGCCCGGCGATGTCGCCCGGTTGGAAGGACATCCCCGTCACCCCGTCGACGACGGCTTCGCCCAGTCCGCCTGCGGTGGACGTGATCAGCGGAGTGCCGGCTGCCGCCGCTTCGAGGGCGATGATCCCGAAGGGCTCGTAGCGGGACGGCAGGACGATGGCGTCCGCTCCGTGCAGCCAGCTGAGCAGTTCGGTGTGATCGAGGTTGCCGAGAAAGTCCACTGCCCGCGCGACGCGATGAGTCCGCGCCTGTTGGTAGAGCCACGTGAACTGGGTGCCTTCGCCCGCGATCGCGAGGGTCGTGCCGGGGTGGCTACGACGGATTCGGGGGAGAGCCGCGATGGCGTCCTGCACGCCCTTCTCGTATTCCAGGCGGCCGACGAAGAGGAGTTTCGGCGGTCCGGACCGCGGTCCACGTTCGCGAAAGTTCCACGTGGTCACGTCGATTCCGTTGCGGATGACGGTGATCGGCGGAAGCGTCGGGCCGTAGAGCTCGGTCACTTCTTCCTGCATGGACGCCGAACAGGTTATGAGAGAGTCGGATTCGTTTGCCAGCCACCACTCGACGGAGTGGACCTGGCGGTTGATGCGTCCGGAGATCCAGCCGCTGTGGCGACCCGCCTCGGTGGCATGGAGTGTGGAAACCAGTGGGACGTCATAGAATTCGGCAAGGGCGATAGCCGGATGTGCGACCAGCCAGTCGTGCGCGTGTACGACGTCCGGCTGCCAGCCCTCGCCCACTCCCGGCTTGTGCAGCGCCATCCCGGCGCGGACCATCGCGTGACCCATCGCGAGGGTCCACGCGAGCATGTCCTCACCGAAGACGAAGTGAGCGGGGTCTTCGGCCACCGCGACGACAAGGACGCCTTCGGAGATGTGCGTGACCGTCGGGTGCGTGGACGCATCGGTGCCGGACGGTCGCCGTGAGAGGACCACAACCTCGTGGCCTGCAGCCGCAAGCTCGGTGGCGAGATGGTGGACGTGGCGACCGAGCCCGCCCACGACGACCGGTGGGTACTCCCACGAGACGATGAGAATCTTCACGACGCACTCCCGTTCGCCAGTTCCGTGTCGGGCAGACGGCGTGCATCCAGACCTGGGAACAATCCGTCGGCACGATTCCAGCCTTCGGCAAGGCGCTCGGCGACGGTGTCGCGGCCGGAAACCACCGCTTCGGAGATTTCCCTGGTCGCGTGGGCGTGCTTGTGTGCGCGTTCGCGGGCGTACCCCGCGGCCGAATCCTTGCTCACCATGAATGCCCAATCGCTCGAAACTGTCATCAGTGTCTCGCGAAGTACCTGATCGTTGACGCGGTTTCGCAGTTCCGGGCGGCCGGGAGCGTTGTCGCGTCCGCGAGACTTGTCCACGGTGGTGAGGGCAGTCTCGACTACTTCGGAGTTCAGTTGCACGAGGTCGGACACCTGATCGCCGGCCCACACGCGCCAGTCCTTGCCCGATCCCCAGGACGAATCCTCGAGTTGAACGGGTTCGCCGACGTATCCCGATGCCTTGGCGTCAGCGAGGGTCCCGACGCGAATTCCCGCCTCCGGGAGCGCGCGCAGGAGCTTTTCGAGCCACTGCGGACCTTCGTGCCACCAGTGCCCGAACAGTTCCGTGTCGAAAGCCGCGACCACGAGGGCGTCGCGGCCGATACGGGCGGACTCACTGCGCAGACGCGCCCGAACGGTTTCGACGAAGTCGGCAACATGCTTGTCGACGGCGGCGGCAGCGAGTTCGGGGTCGTACGGCAACTTGTCGGCGGAGTCGACGGTCCGTCCGGTGACCCGCGACGGCTTGAGGCCCGTCTCGTGGTCGTAGGTGTGGAAGTCGCGGTAAGCAGCGTGACCCGGGTATCCGGATTTCGGGGACCAGACGCGGTAGCTGACCTGCAGGTCGCGGCCGAAGGCAACCACGTCGGATTCACGAACCGGGCGGCCGAGGGACGTGTCGCCGCGCAAGGCGGGACCGTCGACCATGAAGTGGGTGACGCCTGCTTCGGCGTACCCGCGCTCCATACCCGGTGTGTACCCGCACTCGGGTCCCCAGATCCCGGTCGGAGTGTGGCTCCACCGGGCATGCGCGTCGGCGAGACCCTCGCGGAGAGAGAAGGCCCGCAAGCGAGGATCGAGCAGGGGTTGGAACGGGTGGGCCAGCGGCCCGCCGAGAAGCTCGAAGGCCTCGCGATCGATGAGGTCCCGGAACACCGGGGAAGCGCCGTGCTGCCAGTGAGTCTCGAAATCCTCCAGAGCGGCGGCTGACGCCCGGTGTTCGCGCGCGCCGAGTTCGCGGTGCGCCGCGTCCGGCATCCCGGCGGCTTCGTGGGCACGGATCTGCCAGTTGCCGAGCCAGTGATGCATCCCGGCGAGGCAGTGGGGATCGTCCAACTGAGCCGCGAGCACCGGCGTGATTCCCAGTGTCAGCAGGTGCGATCGGCCCTCGTCGGCCAGGCGTCGAAGCGCGGCGGCAAGCGGAATGTACGACGCAGCCCAGGACTGGTAGATCCATTCCTCGCCGACGGGCCATCTGCCGTGGTTGGCGAGCCACGGCAGATGGGAGTGCAGAACCAGGGCGAACATCCCCGGTTCGGTGACGGGTGTTGCGTTACTCACTCGCCGGTTTCCTTCACAGCGGTGTCCTTCACAGCGGTGTCCTTCACTGCGGTGTCCTTCACTGCGGTGTCCTTCACTGCGATGGCGACAAGGTCGAGGCTGTCGTCGATGTCGGGTTCGCTGATGCTGAAGTCGTCGACGGTGATGCCCTCGACGTCGCGGGTGAGATCTTCCGGCCAGGGCTCGCCGGCCAACGCGCGGTCGATCTGCGCGTTGATGAACGATCCGCCGTGCTTCGCGTCGAGTTCCTTCAGACGCGAACCGTGGTGGACGCCGGTCATCAACTGAACGCGGAATCCGGCGTCTTCGAGCAATTCGGTCATTTCGGCGGCGTTGAGCTCACGAGTGTGGAAGGGGTTGAGCGGCGTGTCGCGGCCGGGGGAGAAGGTGATCCGGTTGGGGGTACTGATGAGAAGTTCGCCGCCGGGAGCGAGAACGCGGAAGCACTCGCGCAGGAACTGACCCTGATCCCACAGGTGCTCGATCACCTGGAAATTGACGACGACGTCAACCGAGTTGTCGGCCAGTGGAAGCTCGGCGAGATTGCCGTGGAGCATCTCGACGCGAGGGTAGCGCGCACGGACGTGTTCGACTGCGGAGATGTCGTAGTCCAGGCCCGTAACCTTCGTTGCGACGTCCGCAATCATGTTGGCGCCGTAGCCTTCTCCGGAGCCGGCCTCGAGAACTCGGCGGTCCGTGCAGCGCTCCAGAAGTGCGCGGTACACCACTTCGTGGCGCCGGAACCAGTAGTTCTCCTCGGGGATTCCTGGCACGGTTCGTTCGCCCGTCAAGGGCAGGGGTGCGTCCTCGTGGTTGCTGACACTCGTTTCACTCACCCGTGCGAGATTAGTGCCATCCGAGTAGAACGTGTTCGCCGTGGTCCAGATCACTGCTGTCAATTCCTGTTCGTGCCGTTATGGTGGACGAGGTTCCACGTTAAGTTACCCACCGGTAACTTAACGTGGGGTAATCTAACGCACAGCCGACGTGAACCGAGAAATCCGCCCGTGGGGAGACCTGTCGGACTCTCTTTTCGGACGCTCGGACTGCGCGAGCACCACAGACGATTTATCAGGTGAATTACACACAGGAGGTCGACGAAGACCCATGACGAATATCGTTGTTTTGATCAAGCAGGTCCCCGACACATGGTCCGAGCGCAAGCTGACCGACGGCGACTACACGCTTGACCGTGAAGCCGCCGACGCAGTCCTCGACGAGATCAACGAGCGCTCCGTCGAAGAAGCACTCCTCATCAAGGAAGCTCAGGGCGGTGAGGTAACGGTGCTGTCCGCAGGTCCCGACCGCGCCACCGACGCTATCCGCAAGGCTCTGTCGATGGGCGCCGACAAGGCCGTCCACATCAACGACCCGGCACTGCACGGCTCCGACGCGATCCAGACCGCATGGACGCTCGCTGCTGCTCTCGGACAGATCACCTTCGAGAACGACGAGCCTGCCGACCTGATCATCGCCGGCAACGAGGCCACCGACGGCCGCGTCGGCGCTGTTCCGGCCATCATCGCCGAGTACCTGGGCATCCCGCAGCTCACGCAGCTGCGCAAGGTCGTCGTCGCCGACGGCAAGATCACCGGTGAGCGCGAGACCGACGAGGGCGTCTTCGGCCTCGAGGCTTCGCTGCCCGCGATCGTCTCGGTCACCGAGAAGATCAACGAGCCGCGCTTCCCGTCCTTCAAGGGCATCATGGCCGCGAAGAAGAAGGAAGTTCTCGTCTACACGCTGGCCGACCTCGGAGTCGATCCGGAGACCGTCGGTGTTGCGAACGCCGGCACCACCGTGACGTCCTCCACCCCGAAGCCCCCCCGTACCGCTGGTGAGCGCATCGTCGACGAGGGAGACGGTGGCACCAAGATTGCCGCTTACCTCGTCAGCAACAAGGTCATCTGACCGCGCCCTTCTAGACATCCAGCAGAAGAACTCAGGGAGAGTTAAGTCATGGCAGAAGTACTTGTGCTCGTAGAGCACGCAGAGGGTGCGCTGAAGAAGGTCAGCACCGAACTCATCACCGCTGCACGCGCACTCGGTGAGCCGTCGGCAGTTGTCGCCGGCCCCGCGGGCACCGCAGCAAAGCTCGCCGACGCTCTGGCAGCAGCCGGCGCCGAGAAGATCTACGTCGCCGAGTCCGACGACATCGACGGCTACCTCGTCACCCCCAAGGTCGACGTTCTCGCCGCTCTGGTCGAGTCCACCAGCCCGGCAGCGGTCATCACCGCCGCCGGCACCGAGGGCAAAGAGGTTGCCGGTCGTCTGGCCGCACGTCTGGGCTCCGGACTGCTGACCGACGTCATCGAGATCAAGGCTGACGGCACCGGCGTCCACTCCATCTTCGGTGGCGCGTTCACCGTCGAGGCCAAGGCCAACGGCGACGTTCCCGTCTACTCGGTTCGCCCGGGTGCAGTCGAGGCTGCTCCGCAGGCCGGCGCAGGCGAGCAGATCACCGTCGAGGTTCCGGCTCAGGACGAGAGTGCCGTCAAGGTCACCTCGCGTGAGCCCATCGTCGGCGGCGACCGCCCCGAGCTCACCGAGGCCTCGGTTGTCGTCTCCGGTGGACGTGGCGTCGGCAGCGCGGACAAGTTCTCCGTCGTCGAAGAGCTGGCCGATTCCCTCGGCGCTGCAGTCGGTGCTTCGCGTGCCGCTGTGGACTCGGGTTACTACCCCGGACAGTTCCAGGTCGGTCAGACCGGTAAGACGGTCTCGCCGCAGCTGTACATCGCGCTCGGCATTTCCGGTGCCATCCAGCACCGTGCCGGCATGCAGACGTCCAAGACCATCGTCGCGGTCAACAAGGACGAAGAGGCACCCATCTTCGAGATCGCCGACTTCGGCATCGTGGGCGACCTGTTCAACGTCGCACCGCAGCTCACCGAAGCTGTGAAGTCCCACAAGGGCTAAAAAGCACAAACTGCTGTGCGCCTTTATCAACCCCCCGCGGTTGATAAAGGCGCACAGTGCTTTATTCACCCGGCCTGCATCGGCATGTCACTTCGTCGATACCGAGATGCCGTTCGCGCTCGATAAACCTTGCGCATGACAATTACGTCAGTCCTTCGCTCCGCGAGTGACAATCTCGGCCGTGAGGTCGCCCAGCCGAGATATTCCCTGATCGTCTCCTCCGACCGCGAGCATCGTGTCGCAGCGCAGCGCCTTCGATACCGAGTGTTCGCCTCCGAGCCAGGCTTCTCCCTCCCGGCCTCGGCCGGCGTGTTCGAGCTCGACGCCGACGCCTTCGACGAATTCTGTGATCATCTTCTCGTTCGCGACAACATCACCGAGGAGTACGTCGGCTGCTACCGAATGCTGCCGCCGGATTCCGCTGCGGCCGCGGGTGGGTATTACACCGCAACGGAATTCGACATCTCCGCGCTCGATCCGGTGGCGAACAGAATCGTCGAAATGGGTCGCGCGTGCGTCGATCCCGCTCACCGCACCGGATCCGTCCTCAGCCTGATGTGGTCAGGCATCCTGCACTACCTCGAATTGACCGGATACGAGTGGGTGATGGGCTGCGTCTCCGTGCCCGTCCTCCCGAGCCCCGATTCAATCGCCGGCGCCGATGTCCGCGGCGTCCGTGACTTCGTGATGAACAAACACGCCAGTCCGGCGTCACGGCGGGTGACTCCACGAAACCCGGTGGTCCTCGGCGGTCTGACGCTCGACGAGATTGCCGCACCGGAACGCGTCACGATGCCGCCGTTGCTTCGTGGCTACTTGCGGATGGGCGCGACGATCTGCGGGGAACCTGCTCACGATCCCGAGTTCGGTGTGGCCGATTTTGTTGCGCTGCAAGGCCTTCACTCCGCCAACAAGCGCTACCTCGAACGGCTGCGATCGGCGGCCGCCGCGCACGAATCGGGGATCGGCTGATGACCGCGACGTTGCCGTACTGGGTGCCGACGAGCCCCTGCGGCGACGGGTGCCTACCCGCGGACGCACCCCGTGTGTCGAGTATCACCGTGATGGCCCGCGGGGTCATGGTCGGCGCCGCACTGGTGACTGCGCCGGTGCTTTCGGCCGGTTGGCTGCTCCCGCGCGCTTGGCGTACGGAGATGCAGCGCGGATACTCGCGGGCGCTGCTGCGTTGCCTGGGGATGAAGCTCACGGTCGACGATCAGCGGTTGGGGCGCGCCGAACCGGCGGGCGTGATGGTTGTCGCCGGCCACGTGTCGTGGACCGACGTCCTCGTCGCGAGTGCCGTTGCCCCGGCCAACTTCGTCGCCCGTGCCGACTTGCTCGACTGGGCAGTGCTCGGTGGTCTCGCGCGCCGGATGCGCGTCGTCCCCATCGATCGCGCTCGACTGCGTGAACTTCCCGGAACCGTCGACGTCGTTCGCGAGCGCCTGCAGCGCGGTGTCCGTGTGATGGTGTTTCCCGAGGGAACGACCTGGTGCGGCCGGGCGTACGGCGGTTTTCGCCCGGCGATGTTCCAAGCTGCCGTCGACGCCGAATGCCCGGTTCAGCCCATGGCGATCCGCTACGAGAACGCCGACGGTTCCCTGTGCACCGGACCGTGCTTTGTCGGCACCGAAACGATCGGTCAGTCCATCCGCCGGATCCTGCGTCAGAAGAACGTCGAGGTGAAGGTCAGGCTGGCTCCACTCGAGGAGGCAGGGGAGTGTCGAATCGACCTCGCACAGCGATGCGAGAGAGCCGTACGGGGCGTCGAAACCATCGATCTGGCAGCTCACGACATCTTCGACCCCGCGCCGGAACTCGTGCCACAAGCCGTGGGACAAATCGATCCCTCCCCGGCGATGACCGCGTAGCCTCCTGAGCGAGGCTGGGCGAACTCTCGTGCTGGGCTATCCTTGTCAAGCCATGACTCTGCCTGCACACAGTGCCCACGCCGGATTTCCGGTGTACCTCGATCATGCCGCCACGACTCCGATGTCGGCAGCCGCTATCGAGGCGATGACCGATACCTTCAAAACCGTGGGCAACGCGTCCTCGCTGCACGGCTCCGGCCGTGCGGCCCGGCGCCGCGTCGAGGAATCGCGCGAGTCGATCGCCGCGAGCCTGGGTGCGCGGCCGTCGGAGGTCATCTTCACCTCCGGAGGAACCGAGAGCGACAATCTCGCGGTCAAGGGCATCTACTGGGCTCGCCGTGACGCCGATCCGCGACGCACTCGAATTCTGGCCAGCTCCGTCGAGCATCATGCGGTGCTCGACGCCGTCGAGTGGCTCGAGCAGCACGAGGGCGCGCGTGTGACGTGGTTGCCGGTCGACGAGAACGGTGTCGTCGACCCGAAGACGTTGCGCGACGAGCTGTCCGTCCACGCCGACGAGGTGGCACTCGTGACGGTGATGTGGGCCAACAACGAGGTCGGCTCGATCATGCCGATCATGGAGTTGGCAGAGGTCGCGGCAGAGTTCGAGATTCCGATGCACAGCGACGCGGTCCAGGCCGTTGCGCAATTGCCCGTCGATTTCGCGGCGAGCAAGTTGTCCGCGCTGAGCATCGCGGCACATAAGTTCGGTGGTCCGCACGGCGTCGGCGCACTGCTGCTCGGACGCCAGGTTCCCTGTGTGCCGCTCCTTCACGGCGGCGGACACGAACGTGATCTGCGTTCGGGCACTCCGGATACTGCGGGTGTTGTCGGGATGGCTGCTGCGCTGCGCGCGAATGTCGAGAACTTCGATTCCAGCACAAGGGAATTGGCACAGTTGCGCGATCGGTTGATAGACGGAGTCCTGGAGATCCTTCCCGAGTCGGTACTCAACGGCCCGACCGGATCCGATCGGCTTCCCGGTAACGCGCACTTCACCTTTCCCGGTTGCGAGGGCGATTCGCTGTTGATGCTCCTCGACGCGGCCGGTATCGAATGTTCCACCGGTTCGGCCTGCACCGCTGGTGTGGCCCGGGCCAGCCACGTATTGATCGCGATGGGCGTCGAATCGTCTGTCGCGCGTGGCTCCCTGAGATTTTCGCTCGGACATACGTCGAGTGTCACCGATGTGGACGCGCTGATCGCTGCGCTTCCACAAGTAGTAGAGCGCGCTCGGGCCGCCGGTCTTGCCGGCGCCGGTTCGCGTGGAGGGGATCGCTGATGCGAGTACTCGCAGCCATGAGCGGAGGCGTCGACTCCGCTGTCGCCGCCGCCCGAGCCGTTGCCGCCGGACATGACGTCGTCGGTGTTCATCTTGCGCTGTCCACGGCGCCGGGCGCATTGCGGACGGGTTCGCGTGGTTGCTGCTCGAAGGAAGATGCCGGCGACGCCAGGCGCGCTGCCGACGTCCTCGGAATACCCTTCTACGTCTGGGATTTCGCCGATCGTTTCAAGGAAGACGTGATCGACGACTTCGTGGCGTCGTACGCAGCGGGTGAGACCCCCAATCCGTGCCTGCGGTGCAACGAGAAGATCAAATTCACCGCACTGGCCGATCGTGCGGTCGCTCTCGGTTTCGATGCCGTGGCGACGGGTCACTACGCGCGCCTCGAAGACGGCGTCCTGCGCCGGGCGGTTGATGCGGACAAGGATCAGTCGTACGTCCTCGGTGTGCTGACTGCTGATCAGCTTTCGCGGGCGATGTTCCCGATCGGTGACACACCGAAGGAACAGATCCGCGAGGAAGCCGCCGAACGAGGCCTGGCTGTGGCGAACAAGCCTGACAGCCATGACATCTGCTTCATCCCGACCGGCGATACTCGAGCATTCCTGGGTGCGCGGATCGGCGTTCGTCCCGGAAGCGTCGTCGACGCCGATTCGGGTGAGGTCCTCGCTGCGCACGACGGCGTACACGGTTTCACGATCGGACAGCGCAAGGGGCTCGGCGTCGAAGGTCCCGCGGGTGACGGCCGTCCGCGGTACGTGACTGCGATCGAGCCCGAAACCGGAACGGTACGGGTCGGTTCGGCCAAGAATCTCGACGTCTGGGCCATCTCGGCCCAGCGCGCGATCTGGACTTCGGGCCAAGCGCCGCAAGGCCCCGTCGAGTGCATGGTGCAGGTTCGTGCGCACGGCGGATTGGCGCAGGCCGTTGCGGAGGCCGTCGATGACGGTACTTCAACCGGCGGTATCGCGATTTCGTTGCGCGAACCACTGACCGGCGTCGCGAAGGGACAGGCCGTCGTGTTGTATCGCCCCGACAGCGAACTGGGCGACCAGGTTCTCGGCAGTGGCACCATCTCCGGCACCGAATCCGAGCCGAACGCACTGTGACACAGCAGGTTTCCATCGGTGGCCTCGTCACCGGAATCGGATCCTGGCCGGGCACGGACGCCCGCGAAAGTGCCGCAACCATCCTCGGTGAACTGGGCGGTTTCCCACACCTGGTGGAGTTGCCGGGTCGCGGTCTCGGCGCTGACATGGTCGGCCGGGCGGGGGCCATTTTGGTCGACATCAACCTCGACGCCTCGACGCGTGCCTATCGCGTCGTGCCGCGGAGGGGCAACGTCGCGAAGCGCGCCGAGGACTTCCTGAACCAGGATCTCGACGCACTCGAGGAAGCCTGGGAATCGGCCCGCCTCGTCGGCGGAGACCACGTCGTCAAGCTCCAAGCTGCCGGCCCGCTGACACTCGGCGCCGAGATCGAGGTCGTGAACGGTTCGCGAGTTCTCGTCGACCGCGGGGCGCTGCGTGACATCGCCGAATCACTGGGTGAGGGTCTCGCGCGACACGCGGCCGAGGTCACACGCCGGACCGGCGCCAAGGTCGTGATCCAGTTGGACGAGCCTCAGATCGCGGCAGTGCTGGCCGGTTCGCTGCCCGGGCGTACCAAGATGGAAAGCGTTCCGGCTCTGCCGGAACCCGAGGCGCTGGCGGTGCTCGACTCGACGATCAGCGGTTGCGGGCTGCCGACAATCGTTCACAGCTGCGCTGCCGACATGCCGTGGGATCTACTGAGGCGAAGCCAGGCGTTCGGCGTGAGCTTCGACATGTCGCTCGTCGGTTCTCGTGATCTCGACGGCATCGGCCAGTTGTTCGACGCCGGCAAGGAATTGGCGCTCGGTCTGGTTCCTTCCGCCCCGCCGGAAAAGCCGGTGACGTGGAAAGAGTGCGCGATGCCCGCCGTCACCCTGATCGATCGTCTCGGCTTCTCGCGCGAACTCCTGCAGACCCAGGTCGCGGTAACCCCAAGCTGTGGTCTTGCGGGTGCGAGCCTCGAGTGGAGTCGCGCCGCCCTTCGGCTGTGCACTGACGTCGGTAAGGCATTGGTGGACGATCCGTCGGCATTCTGATGTGTGGAGTCATGGGGTGTGTCGGTGTGAACCGATATTCTCCTAGCTGTGACTGAAACCGCGGATGCAATGCAGCCAGCGCCCAACGAGGCGCGCGAGCAGTGGACGGAGCTGGCCGAAGAGGTACGCCAGCATCAGTTCCGCTACTACGTTCGTGATGCGCCCGTCATTTCGGACGGTGCATTCGACACATTGCTCGGGCAGCTCAATGCTCTCGAAGAGCGGTACCCGGATCTGCGGACTCCCGACTCGCCGACGCAATTGGTCGGAGGCGGATTCGCGACGGACTTCACGTCCGTCGATCACCTCGAGCGGATGCTCAGTCTCGACAACGTCTTCGACGAGTCCGAACTCCGCGGGTGGATCGCCAAGGTAGAGCAGGAAACCGGTCCGGAACTGCACTATCTGTGTGAGGTGAAAATCGACGGTGTCGCGCTCAACCTCGTCTACGAAAACGGCAAACTCGTGCGCGCCGCAACCCGCGGCGACGGCCGCACAGGCGAGTTGGTCACACTCAACGCCCTGACGATCAACGACATCCCGGAGCGGCTCACCGCCACGGACGAGTACCCGATCCCGAGCCTGCTCGAGGTACGCGGTGAGGTGTTCTTCCGCCTCGAGGACTTCGCGGCACTCAACGCCTCCCTGGTCGAGGAGGGCAAGGCGCCGTTCGCCAATCCGCGCAACTCCGCGGCGGGATCCCTGCGTCAGAAGAATCCGGCTGTCACCGCGCGTCGTCGTCTCGGCATGATCTGCCACGGGCTCGGGCGTATGGAAGGTTTCGAGCCGGCGTCGCAATACGACGCTTACGTGGCCCTCTCAGCGTGGGGTCTTCCGGTGTCCACGCACACCTCGCGGGTGGTCGGCGCCGACGCGGTGGTCGAGAAGATGAAGTACTGGGGAGAACATCGCCACGACGTCGAGCACGAGATCGACGGCCTGGTGGTCAAGGTCGACGAGATGTCGTTGCATCGTCGTCTGGGGACCACGTCACGCGCACCACGGTGGGCGATCGCGTACAAGTACCCACCGGAAGAGGTAACGACCAAGCTCCTCGACATCCGGGTCAGCGTCGGTCGCACGGGTCGTGTGACGCCGTTCGCGTACATGGAACCCGTCACAGTGGCGGGATCCACTGTGTCCTTGGCCACGCTGCACAACGGATCCGAGGTCAAGCGCAAGGGTGTGCTGATCGGCGACACCGTGGTGTTGCGTAAGGCCGGTGACGTCATCCCCGAGGTTCTCGGTCCCGTGGCAGACGTGCGCGACGGTACTGAGCGCGAGTTCGTGATGCCGACGCACTGCCCCGAGTGCGGCACGTTGTTGGCACCCGCGAAAGAGGGCGACGTCGACGTGCGGTGCCCCAATCAGCAGTACTGCCCGGCGCAGTTGCGCGAGCGCGTGTTCCACGTCTCGGGGCGCGGTGCATTCGACATCGAGGTGCTCGGTTACGAGGCCGCGACCGGGCTGTTGGAGGCGAAGGTCATCGGTGACGAGGGTGATCTCTTCTCACTCGACGCCGAGAAACTGATCGAGGTTCCGATCTTCCGCACCAATGCGGGAGCCCTGTCCGCAAACGGAAAACGCTTGCTGGCCAACCTGGATTCGGCCAAGGACAAGCCGCTGTGGAGAGTGCTTGTGGCACTGTCGATTCGGCACGTCGGCCCCACTGCCGCGAGGGCGTTGGCCGGCGAATTCGGCTCGCTGCAACGCATTCGGGAAGCGTCGGTCGACGAGTTGGCTGCAGTCGACGGCGTCGGATCCACAATCGCCGCCGCTGTTGTGGAGTGGTTCTCCGTCGACTGGCACCAGCAGATCGTCGACAAGTGGGCTTCGGCGGGAGTGCGCATGGAGGACGAACGAGACGACTCGATTCCGCGCAATCTCGAGGGCCTCTCGATCGTCGTCACCGGTTCGCTCGAGACGTACTCGCGAGATCAGGCGAAGGAAGCGATTCTGGTGCGCGGGGGCAAGGCCGCGGGTTCGGTGTCGAAGAAGACTGCGTTTGTCGTCGTGGGTGAAGCGCCCGGTTCCAAGCACGACAAAGCAGTCGAATTGGGTGTGCCGGTGCTCGACGAAGACGGCTTCCGGCGGTTGCTCGAAGATGGCCCGGATGCGGTCGCGCCCACCGAATTGGACGAATCAGAGTGACTTTGTCCGATTTCTGAGATTGGCGTGCAGGGTGCGATAGTGACGCCATGATCGAGATTCGTGAAGTTCTACCGGCTGAGTTCGAGACCGTCGGTGAACTGACTGTGCAGTCGTACGTGGGTGGCGGATTCGTCGCCGACGGATCCCCGTACGCGGAGCGCCTGCGCGACACCGCAACTCGGGTGGAGCAGGGACGGGTACTGGTTGCCGTTCTCGGCGACGAGGTCGTTGGCTCGTTGACGATCGCCGAACCCGGCACGCCCTTCGCGGATGTTGCGCAGAAGGGCGAACTCGAGTTCCGCATGCTCGCGGTCTCACCGCAAGCTCGGGGATCGGGCGCCGGAACGGCACTGGTTCGCGCCGTGATCGCCGAGGCCTACGATCGCGGCGATCACTCGGTGGTCATCTCGACGCAACCCGAGATGGTCGATGCGCGTCGCATCTACGACCGCAACGGTTTCGTCCCTGATCCCGAGCGGGCGTGGGAGCCGATTCGCGGTATGGAACTGACCGTCATGGTTCGCGGTCTCGCCTGATTACCCAGCCTGGTCAACCCAGGACCGTCGCCACGATTCCCGCGAGATAGCCGAGGCGGGCTATCTCCGAAGGGCGGAATTCAGGCCCACCAGGGCGACCGAGCATGAGGACTCGATTGCCGGAGCCGAGAGGTGCGGCAGCGAGGCTGGTGTTCATGTCGCGCCATACGTCCGGAACCCAGTCGGCCTCGCCGTCGAGGGCGGTGGGCTTGTCCAGTGGCATCCACGGAATGTCGGTGGCATGGGTTTCCGGCGCGCCGGCGCTACCGACGACGCGGTACGCACCGTGCTTGCCGATGTCCGCGACGACGCACCAACCGACTCGCAGTACACGCGGCGCGCCGTCGACGAGGACCTGTAGTCGATCGTTTCGGGCCGTCGCAACGGAATCGATGAGTTCGAGCTCACGGTGAGTGTCGAGAATCCCGGCGTAGGGGCGGATCGAATCGACCAGCACGTCCGGTAGGTGCTCGGCAGCGGTGATCAAGGTGTCGGGCAGCGCGCCCGGTTCGACGTCGACCACGAGATCGTCGATGGCAAAACCGTCGCCTCGTTCCACGACGTCGAGGGAGAGGATGTCTGCGCCCACCGAACCGAGCGCTACGGCGAGAGCGCCGAGGCTGCCGGGTCGATCGGGCAGTTGGACGCGAAGCAGGTACGACACGTGCGTGCCTTTCGCTGATCGGTTCTCGCCCGGATCACGTCGACCCGGGTCTGACTCATCTTTGCACTTGCTCAACCTGCGATGGTGGGCGCCGCGGCGGCGTCACGCCAGATGCACATGCTTGTCACACGAGCGAAACACACCGCCGGAATCCGGCGTGGCGATCGACACAGTGAGAGTGCTCGTCGTTCGGTACTGCAGGCGTGCTTACAGGTCTGTCGCGGCGAGCAACTAGGCTGAACCGGCAATGTTCACGTCCTCTTCCGAAAGGGGCCCCGCGGTGCCTGCCATCTCCCGTGACGAGGTCGCGCACCTCGCGCGGCTGTCCAGACTCGCCCTGTCCGATGCCGAACTCGACGAGTTCGCCGGTCAGTTGGATTCGATTCTCAACCACGTCAAGGTGGTCACCGAGGTCGCGGCCGACGACGTCCCGCCCATGGCGAACCCCAATGCCGTCACCAACGTGACGCGCCCCGACGTGATCGTGCCCGGATTGACCCCCGAGCAGGCATTGTCCGGAGCACCCGCAGTCGAACAGGATCGCTTTGCGGTTCCGCAGATCCTTGGAGAGGGCGAATGACCGATCTGACCACGCTGGACGCCGCTGAGCTGGCCGGCAAGATCCACTCGCGTGAGGTGTCCTCGGTAGAGGTCACGCAGGCGCATCTCGACCGCATCGCTGCTGTCGACACCGAGTACCACGCGTTCCTGCACGTTGCAGGCGAACAGGCTCTCGAAGCCGCCGCAGCAGTGGACAACTCGCTCGCAGGCGGAAACGAACCCGCTTCGGCACTCGCCGGTGTTCCGATCGCGTTGAAGGACATCTTCACCACGACGGACATGCCGACCACCTGTGCGTCGAAGATTCTCGAAGGCTGGGTCGCGCCGTACGACGCGACTCTGACCTCGAAGCTGCGCGCGGCCGGCATCCCGATCCTCGGCAAGACGAACCTCGACGAGTTCGCGATGGGCTCTTCGACCGAGAACTCGGCCTTCGGCCCGACGCGCAACCCGTGGGACGTCACCCGCATCCCCGGTGGTTCGGGCGGCGGTAGCGCAGCGGCGCTCGCGTCCCGTCAGGCCCCGCTGGCCATCGGCACCGACACCGGCGGTTCGATCCGTCAGCCCGCTGCGGTCACCGCGACGGTCGGAACCAAGCCGACGTACGGGACTGTCTCACGCTTCGGACTCGTCGCGTGCGCCTCCTCGCTCGATCAGGGCGGCCCCTGTGGTCGTACCGTGCTCGACACCGCTCTGCTGCACGAGGTCATCGCCGGGCACGATCCGCGTGACTCCACGTCCATCGACGCCCCCGTGCGTCCGGTGGTCGCTGCGGCACGTGAAGGTGCAGCCGGCGACCTGCGCGGCGTCAAGGTCGGTGTGGTCAAGGAACTTCACTCCGACAGCTACCAGCCCGGCGTCATCGCTTCCTTCGACGCCGCCGTCGAGCAGCTCGAGGCGCTCGGTGCCGAGGTTGTCGAGGTCTCGTGCCCGAGCTTCGAGCACGCACTCGCGTCGTACTACCTGGTGCTGCCCAGTGAGGTCTCGTCCAACCTGGCCCGCTTCGACGCGATGCGCTACGGACTGCGCGTCGACGAAGGCAACATGAGTGCCGACCAGGTCATGGCGGCAACCCGCGCCGCCGGTTTCGGTCCGGAGGTCAAGCGCCGCATCATGATCGGTACCTACGCACTGTCTTCGGGATACTACGACGCCTACTACGGTTCGGCGCTCAAGGTCCGCACGCTCATCGCGCGCGATTTCGACAAGGCCTACGAGAAGGTAGACGTACTGGTCTCGCCGACCAGCCCGTTCACGCCGTGGAAGTTGGGGGAGAAGGTCGGCGACCCGCTGGCCATGTATCTCTCCGACCTGTGCACTTTGCCGACCAACCTGGCCGGACACTGCGCGATGTCGGTGCCCTCGGGGCTGTCGGCGGACGACAACCTGCCGGTGGGCTTGCAGATCATGGCGCCCGCCATGGCTGACGAGCGCCTCTACCGCGTCGGTGCCGCCTACGAAGCTGCTCGCGGCCCGATTGCAACTGCGGTCTGACCTGTTTGCTGTGCGCCTTTATTAACCCCCCGCGGTTAATAAAGGCGCACAGCAGTTTCAGGAGCACGTCCCCAAAGCTGTTCCCTGATCGGTTCCGTAGCGATGGCCGTGGCCGGCGGGGACACCGAGCGAACCGAGCATGTCGACGGTGGTCTGCACGAACGTGACGCCCGGGATCCACTGAGGAATCGGTGCATCCTGGGCCGCTCGGCTCAGATCCGGCTTCTGCGTCGCGAGGGCGGGCGACCACCACACCACCGGGTCGGACGTGTTCGCGAGGACGGTTGCGCCGTCCGTTCGTGTCGCGCCGGCCGGGGGACCGGCCCACAACACGTCGCACGGGACGATGGGACTGCCCGCGGACAAAGCCTCGGTCAGTGCGGCGCTGCCCCCGACGGCGCCGAGGCTCTGTCCGTAGAGGAACAGGTCCGGTCGATCCTCGGCGGGCATCGCGGCGATGTGGCTGCCGACAGCCGTGAACAGGGCGGTGGCTGATTCTTCGGCGTCGTCGCGGCTGAACAGGAATGTCGCCCAGCTGGGTGCGTCGGAGTATTGCTGTCCGACGATCGCGACGTCCCCGCCGAACCGTTGCTCGATACCGTCGACGGCGTGGGTGTCGATCCACCCCGAGCCGGTCGGAACGGCCACCACGACGCTGTTGCGGGCAAAGCCGCCGACGCGATCGAGTTCGCTCACCGCGAGAGCGGCACGTGACGTGGCGTCGGGTGCGGAATCCAGACCGGCATAGACGCGCACCGAGTCTTCGCCGGCAGCGACGAACTTGCGTCCCTCCGCCCCCATCGACGTCCACGAGATCAGAGAATCGGGGCCGCCCGACCCGGACGCCGAAAGTGGCTGCGTCAGAGCGGCGTCGATGTACGAGTTGGACTTGTCGAACGAATCGGCGAGACCGTTCCAGACGGCAGGGCCGACGACCAATTGCACTCCGAGGACTCCCATGACCAGGGCGCCCACACTCCGCGCGAAACCCATCCACCGCAGCGCCTTCGACATCCCGACCCCGATGCCCCAGAGGCCAAGTGCGGTCAGCGCGGCAATGCAACCCGCCTCCACCCAGTGGAGCAGTCCGGCAGGCGGTGCCCCCATCGCTGCTCGCAACGAACTCTGCCAACCGGCGGCGGCGAACATCGCTACGGCGGTGGCGGCCGTCGACAGTCCGAACGCGCAGATGCGCCAATGACGTTCGTCGAATCCGGCCTTGACGCGATCGGGCACGAGCGGACGGGCGATCGCGGAGAACACCCACACCGTCAGCAGCCCGACCGCGACGAGCAGTCCGCTGAACACACCCTGGAGTGCGGCTGATCTCGGCAGCAGTCCTGGGGCCAGCGAGATGGCGGACATCGCTGCCACGGCGACACTCGTGGACACTCGAGGGACCGCCAGCGCCCCGACTCGGGCTAGTACGGGGGTCCGTGACGCATTCAGAACGCTCATGCTGCAATCGCTTTCGGGGAGATGGAGAACTCGTTCGACGGGGCGAGGCGCCGCGACCGCATGAGGGTGAAGCCGAGGGCGGAAACAGCAAGAACTCCGGCCGTGCCGTAACCGAATCCAGATTCCGTGACCGGTGTCAGATAGCTTTGGCGCCAGGAGTTTCCGTTCACCGCCGTGACGGCTACATCGGCCATCGCGAAGCAATACCCACGTGAGAGAAAGGACGTCCGGTCTTCACAGGCCGCATGCATTCGCTCGTCGAGCTGACCGTCGAGGACCTGCCGGGCCCACGGCCCCAGTTCCGTTCCGTGTGAATGCGCGTAGCGGAGTAGGTCGTACCCGAGATCGTGTGCTTTGCAGGCCGAGTCGAATTCGTCGGGCAGTGGGACCGGGGACGAGCAGTCGCCGTGGGAATTGGCGAGGTATCCGTCGACCACAGTGGGGGTGTAGCCGGCAAATGCGGCGAAATCTGCCGGGATGGTGGTCGCAGCGTCAGAGGCATTCGCGGTAGTCACGGTGGCGATGGCCCTGGATGCGTTCGAATTCTCGGTGCGCGGCGACTCGGCGCCGCTCGCTCCGGCGGTGACGGTAATCGCTGCCGTTGCAGCCAAGGCCAAGGCAGCCCAGGTACCGCCGCTTCGAGAGAGGTCTTTCACTCGGGTGATCCGCATGCCGTTCACGCTATGAACGGACAATCCTGGCGGTCATCGCTCTGTGGAGGGGTTCTCCGGCGCGCGATCGGGTGAGAATTCCCTCCCCTGTGATACCTCGGAGGTAGGGGGATCTCACTCTGCAGTATGAGGACTTTCGGGGTTCACCTTCATAGGCTTGACGAGTGATCAAGGTCCGAAGGAAGAACAGGGGCGCACCGGATGTGTCCGCGCCGACATACGCCACTGCTGGGTCGATGCTGTCCGGCCTCGACGGGGCGGTAGTACATTCGGAGAAGGTTCGCCGCGCAACCAGTTTCGTGGCGCGCGGTCAGTTCTGGAACATCGTCATCGTCGTGATCACTCTGATCCTCTATTCGATTGCCTGGCCGACACTGCAACTGACGCATCATGTTTCGCCGCCGATCATGCCCTTCGTCGCCGCGTTGGCGGCATTTCCGTTCGTCCTGATCCGGATCAACGCTCCGTTGGGTTGGGCGGTGTCGGCGGTCTCGGCGCTGATCATCCCGTTGGTGTTCGACAACACTCCCGGTTACGACTACCCGTGGCAGGTCGTCCACATCATCGTGCTGATGTCATTGCTGGCCGCAGTGAGCCTGCGGGCGCCCATTCAGGTTGTCGGTGTCGCCTGGATCGCCACGGTGCTGCTCTTCCTCGGCAACGCCCCGGGAAGCGACGGAGCCGGTTGGGCCGTCGGGCTGAGCGCGCTGGTGGTCTTCTGCCTGTTGATCCGCTGGTTGGTTCTCTCGCGCCGCCAGTTGGCCAAGCAGGAGGAAGTCAGTGAACTCGAACGCACTCGACGCACGATCCTCGAGGAGAAGGCGCGGATCGCCCGCGACTTGCACGACATCGTGGCCCATCACATGTCGATGGTGGTCGTGCAAGCGCAGAGCGCGCCCTACCGGCTCGATGCAGTCACCCCGGAGATCCGAACGGAATTCGAATCGATAAGTGAGACAGGGCGGGCAGCGCTCAACGAGATCCGCGGCCTCCTCGGAGTCCTGCGCAGCGACGGGGACACCGTGGTGACGGCTCCGCAACCGGGCGTCGACCAGTTGGACGAACTGTTGCTCGGCAGTACCCGTGCCGGACTTCCGGTGTCGTGGCGAGTCGACGGCGATCGGGCGTCGGTCTCGGAATCCACGGGCCTTGCGCTCTACCGGATCATTCAGGAGTCGATCACCAACGCGGCCAGGCATTCACCCGGCGGGCCCATCGAGGTCGCCGTGGCCTTCGGTCCGCAATCGGTGAGCGCGTACGTGAACAACGGACCTTCGCCATTGGGCGGCAATCAGCACTCGGCGTCGGAAACCACTGGTGGCAACGGAATCCGCGGTATGCGTGAGCGGGCTTCGGCGGTGGGCGGCATGCTGCTGGCAAACCGGCGAGAGGATGGAGGGTTCGAGGTCCGGGCCGAGTTGCCGTCGATGCCCGCCTAGGCTGTCCGAGTGCCCATCACAGTATTCATCGCAGACGACCAGGCGATGGTTCGACAAGGGTTCGGAGCCCTACTCTCCGCCCAGCCCGACATCAGCGTGATCGGCGATGCGCCGGACGGCAAGATCGCCGTCGCCGAGGTTGCGCGTCTGCGCCCGGATGTGGTGTTGATGGATGTTCGTATGCCCGAGATGAACGGACTCGACGCTGCCCGCCAGATTCTGTCCGCCGGGTGGGAACCACCGGTGCGAGTTCTCATGCTCACCACTTTCGACATCGACGACTACGTCTACGAGGCACTGAGCGTCGGGGCGAGCGGGTTCATGCTCAAGGACGCACCGGCCGAGGAACTGATTCGGGCGGTACGCGTCGTCGCCGAAGGGCAGGCCTTGTTGGCCCCGACGGTGACGCGGCGTCTGATCGCCGATGTGACGAGTCGCCGGGCGGCCCCGCGCGCACGACCCGCAGCGCTCGACGCGTTGACCCCGCGTGAGCGTGAGGTCCTCGAATTGATCGCCCGCGGGCTGTCCAACGTCGAGATCGCCGAGCGTTTGTTCGTCGCCGAACAAACGGTCAAGACCCATGTCGGGAAGGTGCTGTCCAAGCTCGATCTGCGCGATCGTGCCCAGGCAGTCGTGTTGGCCTACGAAAGCGGGCTCGTCACGCCGGGCTAGTGCTCTCGCTCGGCGCGGCGTTGCGGCTCGGCAACGCCGCTATCCTGCGGCAATACGGTGACTGGGGGAAGATGGACATCAAGATCCACAATCCGGTCACGAGAGGTGCTGCACTATGCGAATCGGAATCCTCACGGGCGGCGGCGACTGCCCGGGCTTGAACGCGGTCATCCGCGCCGTCGTACGTACGTCGGCCGGTCGTTACGGCAGTACCGTGGTCGGATTCCGGGACGGTTGGCGAGGACTGCTCGAGGACCGCAAGGTGCCACTCGACTCCGACGACCGCATCAATCGCATCCTCACCCGCGGCGGCACGATCCTCGGCACAGCTCGCGTGAACCCCGACAAACTCCGCGCGGGCCTCGATCAGATCAAACAGACCCTCGACGACAACGGGATCGACGTCCTGATCCCGATCGGTGGCGAAGGCACACTGACCGCGGCCAGTTGGCTCTCCGAGAGCGGCGTGCCCGTGATCGGCGTGCCCAAGACGATCGACAACGACATCGACTGCACCGACGTGACTTTCGGCTTCGACACCGCCTTGGCCGTCGCGACCGACGCCATCGACAGGCTCCACACCACGGCCGAATCTCACCAGCGCGTCATGCTCGTCGAGGTCATGGGCCGGCACGCGGGCTGGATCGCGCTGCAAGCCGGACTGGCGTCGGGGGCACACCTGACTCTGGTTCCGGAACAGCCGTTCGACGTCGACGAGGTGTGCGCGATGGTCAAGAAGCGCTTCCAGCGTGGCGACTCCCACTTCATCTGCGTCTTGGCTGAAGGTGCGATGCCCGATCCCGCGTCGATGACTTTGCGTGAGGGCGGCATCGACGAGTTCGGCCACAAGATCTTCACCGGCGTCGCGCAGCAGCTCGGCAACGAGATCGAGCGCCGCATCGGCAAGGAAGTTCGCACCACAGTCCTCGGACACATTCAGCGCGGCGGTACCCCGACGCCGCACGACCGCATCCTCGCCACTCGCTTCGGAGTTCACGCCACCGACGCAGCTCACCGCGGAGATTTCGGTCAGATGGTCGCGTTGCACGGAACGTCCATCGACCTCGTTCCACTCGCCGAGGCGACACGCAAGCTCAAGACGGTGCCCAAGGAGCGCTACGAGGAGGCAGCCGCATTCTTCGGCTGAGCCGCGGACGCATAAACTGATCACCATGACTGCTGTCGATGCGCCCGACATCCTCGATTACGACGAAGTACTGACCAAGTACGAGCCTGTGATGGGTATGGAGGTGCACGTAGAACTCGGCACCGCGACCAAGATGTTCTGCCCGTGCCCCACCGAGTTCGGTGCCGAACCCAATACCCAGGTGTGCCCGGTCTGTCTGGGCATGCCCGGTTCGTTGCCGGTGGTGAACGCAGCCGCTGTCGAGTCCGCGATCCGGATCGGCCTTGCGCTCAACTGCTCCATCACGCCGTGGGGCAGATTCGCGCGCAAGAACTACTTCTACCCGGATCAGCCGAAGAACTACCAGATCTCCCAGTACGACGAGCCGATCGCCACCGAGGGCTACCTCGACGTGATCCTCGACGACGGCACGACGTGGCGCGTGGAGATCGAACGTGCGCACATGGAGGAGGACACCGGTAAGTCCCTCCACGTCGGTGGCGCTACCGGCCGTATCCACGGTGCGAGCCACTCACTGCTCGACTACAACCGTGCGGGTGTGCCGCTGGTCGAGATCGTCACCAAGACCATCCACGGTGCCGGTGAGCGCGCTCCCGAGGTTGCTCGTGCGTACGTGACGGCGCTTCGTGATCTGCTCAAATCACTCGACGTCTCCGACGTGCGCATGGATCAGGGATCTATGCGCTGCGACGCCAACATCTCGCTGATGCCGATCGGCGCCAAGGAACTCGGAACGCGTACCGAGACCAAGAACGTCAACTCCCTCAAGAGCGTCGAGGTCGCAGTTCGCTACGAAATGCGCCGTCAGGCAGCAGTTCTCGACGCCGGTGGTGAGGTCATCCAGGAGACCCGCCACTTCCAGGAGGCCGACGGCACCACCGCTGCCGGACGCCGCAAGGAAACGGCCGAGGACTACCGCTACTTCCCGGAACCGGATCTCGAGCCAGTCGCTCCGAGCGCCGAGTGGGTCGAAGAACTGCGCGGCACCTTGCCGGAGCTTCCCTGGATTCGCCGCGCGCGGATCCAGAAGGACTGGGGAATTTCCGACGAGGTCATGCGAGACCTCGTCAATGCCGGTGCCATCGATCTGGTGATCGCGACCACCGAGGCCGGTGCTTCGCCCGAGGCAGCGCGCTCGTGGTGGCTGTCTTACCTCTCGCAGCAGGCAAACACCCGCGGCGTCGAACTCGGTGCTCTGCCGATCACCCCGGCGCAGGTTGCGCAGGTCGTAGCTCTCATCGACAGCGGCAAGCTCAACAACAAGGTCGCTCGCCAGGTCGTCGATCACGTCCTCGACGGTGAGGGCGATCCGGAGCAGGTTGTCGCGGCCCACCCGGAATTGGTCGTCGAACGTGACGAAACCAAGCTCAAGGCGGCCGTCGACGAAGCACTCGCAGCCAACCCCGACATCGCCGACAAGATCCGCAGTGGCAAGGTCCAGGCCGCCGGAAAGATCGTCGGCGACGTCATGAAGGCCACTCGTGGGCAGGCAGACGCGGCTCGTGTGAAGGAACTTGTCATCGAGGCGTGCAGCTAGCGCACACTGAATTTCTGACACTGATGCCCGGCCGAAACGAATTCGGCCGGGCATCAGTGTTTTTCCGCAGTGGGTTTTACCGCAGTGGTTTTCTCCGCGGTCGTTCCACCACCGTCGATCTACAGACCAGGAACCACAACCGCGCGGCCGCTGAGCGTTCCGGCGGCCAGTCGTCGATACGCTTCGGCTCCGTTGTCGAGGCTGAAGGTCTCCACCGCGATGTCGAAGATGCCGGCGTGCGCCAGGTCGATCAATTCGATCAGCTCGTTGCGGGCACCCCAGTACGGAACTGTCACCGAAGCCTCGTAAGGACTCTGGAAGAACCCGACCTTGGCGTGGGCCTGACCGTCACCGATCCCGACGATGGTGACGTCGGATCCGACACCGGCGACGGCCATCGCGGTGTCGATGGTGGGCTGATAGCCCACGAAGTCGAGAACCAGTGCGGCGCCCTGACTTCCGGTGATCTTGCGGACGTTCTCCGCCGCGTCCTTGTCGGACAGAACCACTTCGTGAGCGCCTACCTTGGTTGCCAGTTCGAGCTTGTCCGCGCTCACGTCGAGTGCGATGACAGTTGCTGCCGAGAGGTGGCGGAGGAGTTGGATGGCGACGTGGCCGAGACCACCGGTTCCGATGACAACTGCGTACGAGCCTCCGCGAAGTTTCGGCAGTGAACGCTTGATCGCGTGGTACGGCGTCAGGCCGGCGTCGGTCAGTGGCACTGTCTTGATCGGGTCGAGGTCGCCGATCGGGACGAGATGGCGAGGTGAATCGACGATCATGAACTCGGCCAACGCGCCGGGGGCGCCGAGTCCGGGAGGATTGATGCCGAGTTCTTGTGCGCGAGAACAGTAGTTTTCCAGTCCCTGCGAGCAGTGCCAACAGTTGCCGCAACCCCAAGGCCCGTAGACGACGACATTGGTTCCGATGTCGAGTCCTTCGACACCGTCGCCGACGGCCGCGACCTTGCCCGCGCCTTCGTGACCGAGCGTGAGCGGAAGGCCGTAGGTGTACTGCTCTTCCGGCAGGCTCATGATGAAGTCGTCCGAATGGCAGACGCCGGCAGCGGTCACTTCCAGGAGCACTTCACCTGGACCGGGCTCGGGTTTGGGAATCTCCGTGAGTTCGGGTTCTGCGCCGATTCTCGTGTACTGGATTGCCTTCATGCCGACTCCTTTGTCGTGGTTGGCCAACCGGTCCTGGCAAATGCGTGGTGTTTAGCCCCGCTAACAAAAGAGTACGCATCTGTGCATGTTCGGTCACGGGATCCGTGACCGAACAGACATGGCGCTCGGCGATCGCGGCTCAGTCGATCCCGCCGCTGCCACTCGGCATCGGGATCTTGACCACCTTGTCGTCGTTCGGTCCCGGCTCGCCCGCGGTCTTGTTGATCGTGCTCGCCCACATCAAACCGTCGGATCCGAGCGCCAAACCGCCCAGTTGGCCGTACGTGTCTTTCGCCACTGCCGACGGTGCGGTCGTGACTGCTCCTGTTCCCGGATCGGCGGCCAGCGCCGAGATCGCTTTGCCGGCCCCCAACGCGACAGCTACCACTCCCTGCGCCGCGATGCACCCGCCGACTCCGGGTCGGTCGGGCCATGTCCACGCGGGGGATGTCACCGTGCCGTCGGCGCCGACGCGTTGGAGGCGATCTTCGAGAGTGGTTCGGTCGGTGACCCACGTCGCGATGCCTGGATCGACACATACGCCGCCGCCGTTTCCGATTCCGGACAGAACAACTTCCGGGCGAGGCGGCGCAGCGTTGGGCGTCAACGATCGGACTCGCAACAGCTTCCCCGCCAACGAGCCGGGATCCTGAGCAACCGCAGGGTTGCCGGTATCGCCAGTCAGGACCATGAGCTGATCGGGTGCCGCGAATTCCAGCGATCCACCGTTGCCACTCGCACCGCGCGGAATTCCGCCGAGGACCTCCTTGGCGGTGTCACCGGGAGCAATACGGACCACCCGGTTGTCGGTTCCGGTGGTGACGTAGGCGTAGATCAGGTTGTCTTCGACAAATGTGGGGGAGAGGGCGATATCGAGCAGTCCGCCGTCGCCGCTGCCGTCGACGTCGATTTTGGCGACCTCGACCGGTGTCGTGTTGGGCGCTACCTGCATGATCCGGCCGGTCCGCCGTTCGGCGACCAGTCCGGAGTTCCCGTCCGGGAGTGTGACGAGCCCACCGGTGGTGTCGAGACAGGTTGCGATCACGGCGGTGTCGGCGTCCTGACACGGCCCGAGAGGGCCGGTCCGCGGCGCCGGCGGCGTGGTCGACGGCGGCGGGTTCTCCGGCTGTACTTCGGCGCTGGCCTGGTTGGTCGGTTCGGGTGTGAACGGCGAGGCAGTCGATTCGTCGAAGTCGGCGCAACCTGCGAGCAACGATGTCCCGAGCATCAGAGCCAGTGCGCCCAGCGCTGCATGCCTACCCGTAGTCATGCCCAAGACGTTACGTAACGCACGGCAGATGCCGCCACGCCGGACCAAGGTTCCCCGTCGAGTTCGTGAATCGGCCATAGGCTCACCTACGTGACTGACGAGCGAAAAGATCCCAGCGAGTTGTCGGATGCGGACAAGCCGACGGGCAATGTGTCCAGTCCGTATGATTCGCCCACCGAACAATTTCCGACGGTGAGCGCCAAGAATCCGTTGCCGCGAACCGACGACGATCTCGATTTCGGTTCCACGAACGCCAATTCCCTGACCGAGCAGATACCGACGTACCGAGCACCGGGTGCGGATCAGCCGACAGTAGCTCTCGAGCGCGAGACGGCGTACGACGCTCCGATCGCTGCCGTCCCCACCGCCGAAGCGGTGGCAGGTACCACCGAGACTCCGCGGGGCCGAGGCACTCTCGATCTGGGCCTGCTTGCACTGCGGTTGGCCGTCGGCGGAACCGCGCTGGTGCACGGGTTGCAGAAGTTGACCGGTATCTGGAACGGGCCGGGTCTCGGCGGGTTCGAGACGATGCTGGCCGACGCCGGGTTCCAGCAGGCGAAATGGATGGCGATACTCGGTGCCGTCGGTGAGGTCGCCGGTGGTGCGCTCCTCATCCTCGGGTTGCTGACTCCCGTTGCGGCGGCGTCGGTTCTTGCGGTGATGATCAACGCGTGGGCGCTGCGTCAGGCCAGTGCCCCCGGCCTCGAGTACTTTGCCCCTGACGGCACCGAATACGAGATGCTGCTCGGAATCTGTGCGGGCGTCATCATTTTGACGGGCCCGGGTCGTATTGCGCTCGACGGTCGTCGTGGCTGGGCAACCCGCCCGTTTGTCGGATCGCTCGTGGTCTTGATCCTCGGTATCGCTGCCGGCGTCTGCACCTGGATCTTTCTGAACGGCGCCAATCCGCTCATCTGAAACTCGCGTCGTCGAACAAACGAACCGCCGCTCTCCGAATCGGAGAGCGGCGGTTCGTTTGTGAAGGATCAGTCCTTGACGAGTACCGGGTCGGCGTTCGCGGACGGGATGGCTGTTCCGTCCTTGAGCTTGCGACCGAGGACCGACTTGCGGTGACCGTAGGCGAAGTAGACGACAACACCGATGGCCATCCAGACGAGGAACCGGATCCAGGTCTCGACCGAGAGGTTGAGCATCAGCCAACCGCAGGCGAGCACGGCGACGATCGGAACGAACGGCACCAGTGGGACGCGGAATCCGCGCGGCAGGTCGGGGCGGGTGCGGCGCAGGACGATGACGCCGACACAAACCAGGACGAAAGCGAACAGCGTTCCGATGTTGACCATCTCTTCGAGTGTGCCCATCGGGAAGAAGGCTGCCAGGACGGCGACGATGCCACCGACGATCAACGTGATGCGCATCGGGATGCCCTTGGCGTTGGTCTTGGCCAGGCTGCGCGGCATGAGGCCGTCACGGGACATCGCGAAGAGGACACGGGTCTGGCCGAGCATCATGACCATGACAACTGTTGTGAGGCCGGCCAGGCCACCGAAGTTGATGGCGGTTTGTGCCCAACCGATTCCGTTGGCCTCGAATGCGGTTGCGAGGGTGGCGCTGGAATCGCCGACGAGAGGACTGCCGTCCTTGAGTTCGGTGTACTTGACCATGCCGGTGAGGACGAGTGTGACGGCAACGTAGAGAACGGTGACGATGGCGAGCGAGCCGAAGATTCCGCGCGGCAACGACTTCTGCGGGTTCTTGGTTTCCTCGGCCGTGGTGGCGACGACGTCGAAGCCGATGAAGGCAAAGAACACGAGGCTGGCTGCTGCGAGCAATCCGTAAGCGCCGTAGCTACTTCCGCCTGCACCGGTCAGCCAGGAGAACAAGGTCTGATGGATTCCGCTTGCAGAGCTCTCGGTTCCTTCGGACGGCGGGATGAAGGGGGAGTAGTTCTCCTTCTTGATGTAGAACGCGCCCACGACGATGACGAGCAGAACTACTGCGATCTTGATCGCGGTGATGATTGCGGAGACTCGCGAGGAAACCTTGGTGCCGATCGCGAGGATCAGAGTGATCGCGCCGATGATGAGCAGCGCGCCCCAGTCGAAGCTGATCGAACCGATGTGGGCGGTGGTGCTGCCGCTGGCCCCGATGACATTGCCGAGGTAGAGCGACCAACCCTTGCCGACGACTGCGGAGGCGAGAGCGAACTCGAGGATGAGGTCCCAGCCGATGATCCAGGCGGCGAACTCACCGAACGTCGCGTAGGAGAACGTGTATGCGCTGCCTGCGACGGGAACGGTGGAGGCGAACTCCGCGTAACACAGCGCGGCAAGGCCACAGGCGATCGCAGCGAGAACGAATGCCAGTGAAATCGAGGGTCCTGCGACATTGCCTGCGGTTCGAGCAGTCAGCGTGAAGATGCCTGCACCGATGACGACGGCGACTCCGAATACCGTGAGGTCCTTCGCGGTCAGTTCCTTCTTGAGCTTTGTCTCAGGCTCGTCGGTGTCCGCGATCGATTGCTCGACGGATTTGGTGCGCCATATGCCGACTCCGGGCATGTATTGCTCCTTGGTTGTTTCCCGTCGACCTTGTGGGTGACGGGCGGTGGCTGACTGTCGTCGTTGTGATGTGCGTCTCAGCGACCTGATGAGGGAACCACTGGTGAGCGCTGTGTGCAAGTCAGCTCACTCGAACTGACCTAAATGATCACCTGACTGAAAGTCATCCCCCCTCATGTATCTGAATTGATCAGCTGGTGTCTGGAACCCTACGTCCAAGTGAATTCGCTCACGAGCCGGACGCGCGATTCGGTCTGAAATGTCTGATAGCTCATATCGTTCCGTTGGTGCTCCGCGTGTCGCCCGGTTATTCGGTACCTGTCGGTCGGTCTTGCTGTCGACGAGTTGCATCAACCCATCCCGTTTTGGAAGTGCGGTGTGGGTTCTGCAAACTGTTCACCCGTATCGGGGCGACAGGCGGGTTGGGGAACCCGACTCTGTCGATCCTCTGCAGTCGCCTGTTGGCGAGCATCTCGTGGAGCTGAGTTGGTTGCAGCACGTCCGACTGCCCGAAAACCTTGTGCGGCTGTCACATCGGCTACGAGCATCTCGATCCGTGCGCTGACAGAAAAGATCCCCGGCCGAAAAGCGGCCGGGGATCTTTTTTCGATTCGTGGCAGAACTTACGGAACGTAGCGGACCGCGCCCTTGTCGGCGGACGTTGCCAGAGCGGCGTAGGCGCGCAGTGCTGTCGTCACGGTGCGCTGACGATCGACCGGCTGCCACGGGCGCTCGGAGGCGTCCATCTTGGCACGTCGCTCGGCGAGGACGTCGTCGTCGACAAGGATCTCGAGCGTGCGCGAGGCGACGTCGATGCGAACCTGATCGCCGTTCTGGACGAGTCCGATGACTCCGCCTGCGGCAGCCTCGGGGGAGATGTGGCCGATGGACAGCCCGGAAGTTCCGCCCGAGAAACGACCGTCGGTGATCAGTGCGCATTCCTTACCGAGGCCTGCGCCCTTGAGGAAGGCAGTGGGGTGCAGCATTTCCTGCATGCCGGGGCCGCCCTTGGGGCCTTCGTAACGCACGACGAGAACGTCGCCGGCCTTGATCTTCTTCTGCAAGATGACCGAGACGGCTTCTTCTTGGGATTCGACGACGAGCGCCGGGCCCTGGAAGGTGAACAGTTCCTCGTCGATGCCGGCCGTCTTGAGGATTGCGCCGTCGAGTGCGATGTTGCCGCGCAGGACAACCAGGCCGCCTTCCACGGTGTAGGCGTTCTCGACGTCGCGGATGCAGCCGCCGGCCGCATCGGTGTCGAGGGCTGACCAACGGTTGTCCGTGGAGAACGGTTCGATGGTGCGCACGCCGCCGGGAGCCGCGTGGAAAAGTTCGATCGCCTCGTCGGTTGCCTTGCCGGAGCGGATGTCCCAGTCGTCGAGCCACTGGTCGAAGCTCTTGGTATGGACGGTGGACACATCGGTTTCGAGGAGTCCGCCGCGGCGAAGCTCACCGAGCAGCGCGGGGATTCCGCCGGCACGGTGGACGTCCTCCATGTGGTAATCCGAGTTGGGGGAGACCTTGGACAGGCACGGCACCTTGCGGCTGATCGCGTCGATGGTGTCGAGGTCGAAGTCGACCTCGCCCTCCTGTGCCGCAGCCAGCGTGTGCAGGACGGTGTTGGTGGAACCGCCCATAGCGACGTCGAGAGCCATTGCGTTGCGGAACGCTGCCGGTGTCGCGATGTTGCGCGGCAGCACCGACTCGTCGCCGTCGCGGTAGTACTTGAGTGCAGCCTCGACCACGGTGGTGCCCGCACGAGAGAAGAGTGCGTGACGAGCCTTGTGAGTTGCCAGCGTGGAGCCGTTGCCCGGCAATGCGAGGCCGAGGGCTTCGGTCAGGCAGTTCATGGAGTTGGCGGTGAACATGCCCGAGCACGAGCCGCACGTCGGGCACGCGCTGCGCTCGACCTCGTCGAGGCCTTCGTCGGACACGGCATCGTTGGCAGAGGCGGAGATCGCGGTGATGAGGTCGGTGGGGGCTTGGGCCACGCCGCCGACGACCACTGCCTTACCGGCCTCCATCGGACCACCGGAGACGAAGACAGTCGGGATGTTCAGACGCATCGCGGCGTTGAGCATGCCGGGAGTGATCTTGTCGCAGTTCGAGATACACACCAGTGCGTCGGCCGTGTGGGCGTTTGCCATGTACTCGACCGAGTCGGCGATGATCTCGCGGCTCGGGAGCGAGTAGAGCATTCCGCCGTGGCCCATTGCGATGCCGTCGTCGACTGCGATGGTGTGGAACTCACGAGCGACGCCGCCGGCCGCGCTGATGGCCTCGGCAACGATCTCGCCCACGTTCTTGAGATGCACGTGGCCGGGTACGAACTGGGTGTACGAGTTCGCTACGGCAACGATCGGCTTACCGAAGTCGGAATCCGTCATTCCTGTGGCGCGCCACAGGGATCGGGCTCCGGCAGCATTACGTCCGATGGTGGTGGTGCGTGACCTCAACGGGGGCATGGGCGTGTTCCTTATGTGATCGTTGCTGGTCCACTCAAATAGAAGCGAGGGCCTTTCAACGCTACTCGCGTGCTACTGGCGCTTCTCTTCGGGCTGGACCGAACCGTTGTCGGCGTTGTCGGACTCGACCCCGGATTCTGCTTCCGATTCTGCCGCTGCTTCTTCTTCGGCTTCCTTGGCGGCGAAGGCTTCTGCCGCCGATGCGTAGGGATCGGTGATGCGGCCGCCGCTGGCGATCGCGATCTCGGGAAGTCTGACGAAGCTGACCGCAGGCAGGGTCACCTCGGTTCCGTCGGTGAGTTCCGCGCGCGCCCAGCTGCGCTTCGGGAAGCGGAAACCCTTGACGTCGTCCCAGGCGAGGGTGCGCTTGGAGAATGTCGAGCGGACCTCGAGGCCGTCGGGGCTGACGGTGGTGCGCAGTCGCGCGACGAGATAGACGGCGATGATCGGAAGGATCAGCAACCAGCTGAAGGCGACGGGCCACCCGAAGATCGGGAAGCTGACCGCGAACAGAAGGAATGCGCACGCCATGTAAGCGAGCTGCGAAATGCGGATGACGTGCCGAAGTGGTTTCGGCGTGTGGGATGATTGAGCCGGTGGCACGGGCTGCTGCGAAGTTGACACCTCTACATCTTCGCATTGCAGCCGATGTATCTCAGATTCTGGGACGGTCGACTCACCAAGTTTGCCGTTCGCGACTAGCGCCTCTACTGTCGAGTGCGTGAAACAGAATGAGTTGCTCGTAATCGGCCGGCGCGTCGTCGCCTGAGTCGATTTTTCAACTCACCAGATAACGACGCGCCACCCTCGCTCAGCAGATGCTGACGGGGGTTTTTTGTTGCCCGGAGCCAGAATCAGAGGATTTCCCAGTGAGCGCACCAACAGCACGGCCTCAACCCACGCCGCGCAAGTCAGGGACACCGAGCCCGACAACCGCGGCTGCCGCAACCCAGACGGCCAACCGTCGCCAGCTCCCGCCTGAGCGGGTAACCGGCGCCCAGTCTGTGGTTCGCGCCCTCGAAGAGCTCGAGGTCGACACGGTATTCGGCATTCCCGGCGGTGCCGTGCTCCCGGTCTACGACCCACTCTTCGATTCGGTCAAGGTCCGCCACGTGCTCGTGCGCCACGAGCAGGGTGCAGGCCACGCTGCTACCGGCTACGCCCAGGCGACCGGCAAGGTCGGCGTGTGCATGGCTACCTCGGGTCCCGGTGCGACCAACCTGGTCACGCCACTGGCCGACGCGCAGATGGACTCCGTTCCGATCGTCGCGATCACCGGACAGGTGGCGCGCTCGCTGATCGGTACCGACGGCTTCCAGGAAGCCGACATCTCAGGCATCACGATGCCGGTCACCAAGCACAACTTCCTGATCACCGACGCGATCGATATCCCGCGCATCATGGCCGAGGCCTTCTACCTCGCGGCCAGTGGTCGCCCCGGCGCCGTCCTGGTCGATATCCCCAAGGACATCCTGCAGTCGCAGACCACGTTCTCGTGGCCGCCGGAGATGCGTCTGCCGGGCTACCGCCCGGTCACCAAGCCGCACGGCAAGCAGGTTCGCGAAGCTGCGCGTCTGATCGCCGACGCCAAGTCGCCGGTTCTGTACGTCGGTGGCGGCGTCATCAAGTCCGACTCCTCGCCGGAGCTGCTCGAATTGGCCGAGCTGACGGGTATCCCCGTCGTCACCACGCTGATGGCCCGCGGCGCGTTCCCGGACAGTCACGACCTCAACTGCGGTATGCCCGGCATGCACGGCACCGTCGCCGCGGTCGCCGCTCTGCAGCGTAGCGATCTCCTGATCACCCTCGGCGCGCGTTTCGACGACCGCGTCACCGGTCAGCTGAATTCCTTCGCGCCCGACGCCAAGGTCATCCATGCCGACATCGACCCGGCCGAGATCGGCAAGAACCGTTACGCCGACGTCCCGATCGTGGGCGATTGCAAAGAGGTCATCACCGAACTCATCGAGGCGATCCGTGCCGACATGGCCACGGGCACCACGTTCGACCTCACCGAGTGGTGGGCGTACCTGAACGACATCCGTCGTACGTACCCGCTGAGCTACGACCGCCCCACCGACGGTCAGCTGAGCCCGGAGTACGTCATCCAAACCGTCGGCAAGCTCGCCGGACCGGATGCCATCTACTGCGCCGGCGTCGGTCAGCACCAGATGTGGGCCGCGCAGTTCGTCGGTTACGAGAAGCCGCGCACGTGGCTCAACTCGGGCGGACTGGGCACCATGGGGTACGCGGTTCCCGCAGCCATGGGCGCCAAGATGGGCATGCCCGACACCGAGGTGTGGGCGATCGACGGCGACGGCTGCTTCCAGATGACCAATCAGGAACTCGCAACCTGCGCACTCGAAGGTATCCCGATCAAGGTTGCCCTCATCAACAACGGCAACCTCGGCATGGTGCGTCAGTGGCAGACACTCTTCTACGAAGAGCGCTACTCCAACACCAACCTCGGAACGCACGGCGCCATCCGCATCCCCGACTTCGTGAAGCTCGCAGAAGCATTGGGCTGCCACGGAATTCGTGTCGAGCGTGAAGAAGATGTCGAAGCTGCGATCCGTGAGGCGCAGTCCATCAACGACAAGCCTGTCGTGATCGACTTCATCGTCACCGCCGACGCGCAGGTGTGGCCGATGGTCGCTGCCGGAACGAGCAACGACGAAATCATGGCGGCCCGGGGCATCCGGCCGCTGTTCGACGACGACGAGGCAGTTGCCGAGCCCGCCGTCATCCACGAAGCCATGTCACGCGAGCAAGCCGGACCCGCCGCGGGCACAGGGGAGGATCAGAAGTGAGCACCAGTCACACCCTCAGTGTTCTCGTCGAGGACAAGCCAGGCGTGCTGGCTCGCGTCTCCGCACTTTTCTCCCGCCGCGGATTCAACATCGAATCCCTCGCGGTGGGCGGAACCGAGATCCCCGAGATCTCACGAATGACCATCGTCGTCACGGTCGACGAGTTCCCTCTCGAGCAGGTGACGAAGCAGCTCAACAAGCTGATCAACGTCATCAAGATCGTCGAGCAGGACGGTGAAGCATCCGTCGCTCGCGAGCTCGTGCTCATCAAGGTGCGCGCAGATGCAAGCGTGCGCACGCAGGTCATCGAAACGGTGAACCTGTTCCGCGCCAAGGTGATCGACGTCTCCCCGGAGTCCGTCACCATCGAGGCGACCGGTACTCGGTCCAAGCTGGATGCCCTGCTGCGGATGCTTGATCCGTACGGTATCCGGGAGATCGTTCAGTCCGGGGTCGTGGCAGTCGGTCGAGGGCCGAAGTCGATCACGGCCACCCGCTAGTACTTTTAGACACGTAAAAATCCAAGGAGAGGTTGAGAACTGTGGCAGTCGAGATGTTCTACGACGACGATGCCGATCTGTCGATCATTCAGGGCCGCAAGGTTGCTGTGATCGGCTACGGAAGCCAGGGCCACGCCCATTCGCTGAGCCTGCGCGACTCGGGCGTCGATGTGCGCATCGGCCTCAAGGAGGGCTCCAAGTCCCGCGAAAAGGCACAGGAGCAGGGACTGACGGTCGGTACGCCGGCCGAGGTTTCCGAGTGGGCCGACGTCATCATGGTGCTCGCACCTGACACCGCTCAGGCGAGCATTTTCACAAACGACATCGAGCCGAACCTCAAGGACGGCGACGCGCTGTTCTTCGGTCACGGCCTGAACATTCACTTCGACCTGATCAAGGCTCCGGAGTTCGTCACCGTCGGTATGGTCGCTCCCAAGGGACCCGGCCACCTGGTGCGTCGTCAGTTCGTCGACGGCAAGGGCGTTCCCGCGCTCATCGCCATCGACCAGGATCCCAAGGGTGAAGGCCAGGCTCTCGCTCTGTCCTACGCCAAGGGCATCGGCGGAACCCGCGCAGGCGTCATCAAGACCACGTTCAAGGAAGAGACCGAGACGGACCTCTTCGGCGAGCAGGCTGTGCTGTGCGGCGGCACCGAGGAACTGGTCAAGACCGGTTTCGAGGTCATGGTCGAGGCCGGCTACGCACCCGAGATGGCGTACTTCGAGGTTCTGCACGAGCTCAAGCTCATCGTCGACCTCATGTACGAGGGTGGCATCGCCCGCATGAACTACTCGGTGTCCGACACCGCTGAGTTCGGTGGATACCTCTCCGGCCCGCGCGTCATCGACGCTGGCACCAAGGAGCGCATGAAGGCGATCCTGGCCGACATCCAGTCCGGCGAGTTCACCCGTCGTCTGGTTGCCAACGTCGAGAACGGCAACACCGAGCTCGAGGGCCTGCGCAAGGCCAACGCCGAGCACCCCATCGAGGTCACCGGCAAGAAGCTGCGCGACCTGATGAGCTGGGTCGATCGTCCGATCACCGAAACGGCGTAATTAAGCTGTTTCGGCGCAAGCTGATTCGCTGGCCCGGTACCGCATTGCGGTACCGGGCCAGCGTCGTTTGGTGGGATCGGTAGTCTGTGTGAAAATCCCTCCGACCCCATCGTCATGTCGCCAAATTCTTTGGCTAGTTCTCCTATATTGTCCTCCCAAGATAGTGAATTCTTCTTGAATCAGGATGGATATGGCGAGCGACTGGAAATTCGAAGTTCCGACAACGGGAAGCAAGGTTCTCCCTCCAGACGCGCGGTATATGGAGGCGTTGAGTAGCCAGGGTTACGGCTTCGATGTTGCGATCGCCGACTTGGTCGATAATTCGATCGACGCGGGCGCGAAGGACGTCGTCATACACTTCGTCCGCGAAGGTGATCGATTAGTCAGCTTGTTGGTTATCGACGACGGTGACGGCATGACCGAAGAGCAATTGGATGTCGCAATGACCGTTGGTGGGCGTCGTGATTATCAAGACCAAGCTCTCGGCATGTTTGGGACGGGATTAAAATCAGCGTCGCTGAGTCATGCGTCGTCCGTGACAGTCGTAAGCAAGACTCGCACTACGCGGCCAGTTGGACGACGATGGATGATGTCGCGCGCAGTTGCCGGCTTCGAGTGTGACATTGTCGAACTGGACTACGCGCAGAGTTTGATCGACCGATACAACGGATGCCCGATCGTGTGGAACGGAACAGTGATCCGGTGGGATGGGGTCAAGAACTTCCCAAGCTCGGGCGGCGGTGGTCAGACGGATCGATATCTTCACCGTACGATCAACAAACTGGCCCTTCATCTGGGTCTCTATTTCCATCGTTTTCTGGCAAAGGATGGATTTAACATCACCATCGCTGTTGAGGACGTGGTGACGGGTACCGAGTACATGAACTTCGGCGTGGTTGCGCTTGACCCATTCGGATATCCGGTTTCTGGTAATCCGGATTATCCGCGTTCGTTCACCGCGCAGGTTCCCTCCAGCGGTGAAATTGAGTTCGAAGCTCACATATGGGTACCGAAATCAACGCGCGACGAGTACAAAGCTGTGGGGTCGGTGATGGAACGGCAGGGATTCTATTTCTATCGGCACAACCGGCTCGTGCAGGGTGGCGGTTGGAATAATTTCCGTCAACCCGATCAGCATCTTGCCCTCGCGCGAGTCGTGATTGACTTGCCTCCGGGGTCAGGCGACGCTTTCCGGCTAAGTGTGAAGAAGGAGGGTGTCGAGATGTCTCCGGAAGTTGTTGCAGCTCTCGAGACCGCCACCAGTGCCGACGGCACGGTGTTCACTCAGTACGTCGCCGATGCAGAGACGGTATACCGTGAGGCACGGAAACGTTCGGGGCAGACCCGAAAGGCCGTAATCGGGCCAGGCAAGGGAATCGACGCGAGTGTCCGAGAGACGATAGAGGATGAGTTGCCGTTGCTTGTCGGTGAAGAACCGATCTCAGTTCGATGGCAGTCCCTTGAGAACAGCGTCTTCTTCGAGATTGACCGAGAAAATCGGGCGATCTTGCTCAACCAGTTCTATCGGGCCGCACTCTTGGGTGGTCGTCGTGGCACGCTGAATGATGCTCCGCTTGTGAAGTCACTCATGTATCTCATGCTCCATCAGTTGTTCGAGAAGGAATACAGCGGACCGCGAGAGAAGGACAACCTGCAATTGTGGCAGGCAGTGCTGGTTTCAGCGGCGCGGGCGGAGTTGGACCGGATGACCGAGAATGACTGACAAAGCTACTCCCGGCGTTTTGGAGTGGTCGACAGTGGAGCATTACCTCGCTGAACGACTGGCTGCGAGCTATCGGCTGTCGCAAGTAGCGTCGCATCCGATCGTGACATATGAAATAGGCGACGATGGGCAGGAAGTCGCCCTTTGCGTGGAGCTTGAGCGTTCGCAGCAAGCGCCAAGCACACGGCTTCCGGCGATTCACGTCGATCGCATCTTGCATCGTGGCCTTCGTATGGCACGGATCCGTACGACTCAATCGGAACTGACGCGCGACTTTCATGACCTGGCATTATCGATCTCGAATCGCATTGTCATCGAAGGGTATTCACTGGACCGAGCGTTCAACGAGACGATTCGGTCATGGAGTGCCCTCTTGGATCCCGGCCAGGCGGCAACTGCGAAGCGCCGGATTGGACTGCATGGAGAAATCGCGGTTTTGATGGCAGTTGGCGAGCGTTTCGGGTGGCGTTTGGCCGTTGAATCGTGGACCGGTCCGAAGAGCGAGGAGCATGACTTTGTGCTGCCTGACTTCGATCTCGAGGTCAAAACCACAACGTCGGAGCGACGTGTTCACACCATCCATGGAATTGGGCAGCTCGATTCGTCTCCAGGGCGTCCGCTATCGCTGATCTCGATACGAATGACGCGCGGCGGAGCGGTGGGTCGGACGCTTGCACAGTCGATCACAGCTGTTCAAACAGCACTGGCGTCCGAGGGCGTCGAGGTACAGGCTAAATTTGCGCGAGCTCTAAGTGAAAGTGGTTGGACGGACGGTTCATCAGCGGACGAGCGCTGGATCTTAAGGGACGAACCATTGGTTCTTGATTCAAAAGATGTTCCTTGCGTCGATTTTGCGGGAGTGCCTGATAAATTTCGGGACCGAATTCTCGCAATGCGCTACGACATTGACGTGACTGGTATCGAGCAACAGACCGATCCACCTGTCGATCTTAAAGACCTCCACCTACCCTGACTGACGAGGACTTGTAAATGAACGATATCGATCAGATTCGAATTGATCTTCACACCGCGGCGCTGGCTGACATGGATGCCAGTCGGCCGAAGAAACTTTTGCGTGCCTTGGCGTACCAAGCGGAGGAACTCTCCCCGACTGTCGAGAATCTTGTATCTGAAGAGGATTTTTGTATAACACTGAAGTCAGCGCAGTCAGTTGATCCGATTATCGAGAAATGGCGCCGACAGCTAACTCGATGGGATTTTATTAACAATCCAATCTGGTCGAAGTCCGAGTCTCGCACCGATTCTCGGCGCAAGGAAATCTATGACTATCTGGGATTGAGTGAGGACACCCGGACCTTGCTCAGCCAGTTAATTCCGATCGCAACAATTGACCGACCTGTGGTTGTTAGCGAGGAGTTCGAGCCCTGGTACCTGCCAGATACCACACACAGTGACGGGTGGTACTGGACAGCGTACCGGAAGCTCCTGCTTGACAAAGGCTGGTCCAACGAGGCGGTCGCTAGCCTCGATGAGGCTTCGAATCAAGTTGTGGAGCGACTGGCGAATCCAACCAATGTTGACACCTACCAGTCCAAGGGTTTGGTCGTTGGCTATGTTCAGTCCGGCAAGACGGCTAATTTTACCGGTGTTATATCGAAAGCGGTGGATGCGGGCTACAGGTTGGTAATTGTTCTAGGTGGCACACTGAACGTGTTGCGCCGGCAGACTCAACGCCGCCTCGACATGGAACTAGTCGGTCGGGAAAATATCTTGCGCGGAACTAATGAATATGAATCCGACTACGCCGATGATCCAGCCTGGAGCCAGGATAAGTTCCTAAAGTTTGGCGAGAGGCCTTCGGTGCTCGGGGCGTTCGATATCATTCGAATGACGACGCGGGAAAAGGACTACGAGGCACTGCTGCAGGGCATCGAAGCATTAGAGGTTGAGAAGAAGGACCGCTCGCTACCGCTGTATGATCCCAAGAACCTTCACTCCTCTTCGGTTCGGTTGATGGTTGTCAAGAAGAATAAAGATGTTCTGACGAAGCTCGTCAAGGACCTCAGACGGCTAACTACACCTTTGTCTGAAATTCCCGTGCTGATTATAGACGACGAATCTGACGAAGCGTCGGTTAATACTTCAAACTTGGCGAAACCTAACGCTGAGCGCACCGCCATAAATGTTAAAATCGGCGAGTTGCTAAAAATGTTACCACGCGCGCAGTATGTTGGCTACACCGCAACTCCATTCGCCAATGTTTTCATTGATCCAAGCGATGCAGAGGATATTTTTCCGAAGGACTTCATTCTTTCGTTGCCTCGGCCGATCGGTTATATGGGCGCACGGGACTTTCACGATTTAGACTCGGCAATTCCTGCCCGAGATCGCACAATCTTCAACTCGAATGAGAAGGCTCATGTTCGGGACATTGTCACGCTCGATGACGAAGATGACGACTGCCTGCAAAAAGCGATGGATATGTTTGTATTGTCCGCCGCAGTTAAGCTGTATCGTGAGGCAGAGGGTGGTTTAGGTGATGGACATTTCCCGCATCACACGATGCTCATTCATGAATCCAGGCTTACGGACGATCATCGGGAGTTATTGGGTCGGGTGTCTAAGTTGTGGTGGAATTCCGGCTACACGAGTGCTGGCGGACATGCTAGGCTTCGTGAACTTTTCGACACCGACATGTCTCCGGTATCTGTCGCTCGATCAGGGGCGCACGCAATTCCGAAGTCGTATGACGAGTTACTGAAGTATGTCGGTCCGGCCGCCTTCCGTATTGGTGGTGACCTTAAGCCAATCATTGTTGTTAACGGTGATAAGTATCTTGATACTGGCGATGCGGACTTTGACAAGCGCTCGATCTGGAAAATTCTCATCGGTGGACAGAAGCTGTCACGTGGGTTCACTGTCGAGGGTTTGACGGTGACGTATTTTCGTCGTAATGCCACCTCAGTGTCCGCATTGATGCAGATGGGACGTTGGTTCGGGTTCCGTGAAGGCTACCAAGATCTCGTTCGACTTTACCTCGGTCGTGAGGAAACAGTAGGCAAGAAGAGCGTTGATCTTTATGAGTCTTTCGAAGCTATCTGCCTCGACGAAGAGAGTTTCCGCTCGGAGTTAGCGCGGTACTCGCAGATGGAGGACGGCCGAGCGCTGATAACACCTGCGCAGGTGCCGCCGCTGGTCTCGCAGCATCTTCCTTCGTTAAAGCCGACCAGTGTAAACAAGATGTACAACGCGCAGTTGGTTGAAATGGCGAGTCCGGGGGAGTGGCGGGAGTTGACTGCATATCCCAAGAAAGTGACGGACCTCCGTGTCAACACGGCGTTGTGGACACCCATTCTGGAATCGTTGTCGTCTTTGTCCTCGCCGATCAAGATCGAGACGTCGAATGTCGAGTCCGATGAAGAAACGGTCGCTCTAGGGTTTTCGGCCTTGGCGGGCCGGATTGGCAGTGACCAGATTCTTGAGGTTTTCCACAGTTTGCGGTGGTGGGCACCCTCCCAGTTCTTGCCGCATCTCGCATACCTACGTGGAATTACGGATAGTGGGCTTGTAGATGATTGGCTCGTCCTGGCTCCCCAACATAATGCTGTGAAATCAGGCAACGGGTCAGCGCAGGTTGCGGACTGGGGTACCAAACATTCATATTCGTATTTCTCACGAGACCGACGACGAGACCCCTTGTTTGGGGCCATCAGCGACCCGAAGCATCGTCCAGGTCCGGTAAAGATTGCGCACAACAAGGTGAAGTGGGCAGAAGGTGACACGTCTCGAACTGGCGTGGTGGTGATCTACCCAATCCTGGAACAGTTGAATAGGCCGGAGCGTGGTTCAGTTAATAACCTAGATCCCGGCAAGGTTGTTATGGCTTTCTCCTTCGTTCCACCGTTGACAGCCCGTCGAGGTGCCGAACCACTACGGTTCACCACGCTCGACTCGTCAAGTCGTCGACCGATCATCGACGTTGTACCGGGCTGAGTGAGGCCGGTTGGGGGCGGCTTCGGACGTGCCAGGTGGGTTGGCGGCCCGAGGCAGCCACGTAAGCGGTCAAGCAGCCAAGTTAGCGATTCAAATTGTGTCGCTTGGGGCCACTAGTATCTGCTCACATGTCACCGAGTGCAGCCCCGCCGCCGTTCCAGACAGCACAGATGGTGGATCTATTCGCAGGCCCTGGCGGGTTGGATGTCGCAGCGCGATGGCTGGGCGTACCGGTCGTCGGGATCGAGTGGGATCCGAACGCTTGCGAGACACGAGCAAACGCTGGCTTACTGACTCAGCCCGGTGATGTTCGCGATTTTGGGCCGGAGTTATTTCCCGGAGCTCGGTATCTTGCGGGTGGGCCGCCATGCCAGACCTTCACGGTTGCGGGTTCGGGAGCTGGTCGGAAGGCTCTCGATCGGGTAGTCGGCTTCATCAAGCGCATGGCGTCCGACGAGGATGTTTCGGACGACGTTGGTGAATTAGATGATGAGAGGACAGGCTTGGTTCTGGAGCCCCTGCGGTGGGCTTTGAAGGCGAATGAACTTGGTCGACCCTATGAGGTGATTGTGCTCGAACAGGTGCCAGCGGTATTGCCTGTTTGGGAGGCGATGGGTGAGGCGCTTGAGGGATTCGGGTATTCGTCCAAATGTGAGGTGCTGCATACGGAGGAGTTCGGAGTTCCACAGACCAGGCGACGAGCGGTTCTCGTGGCGCGCAAGATCGGCAAGCCGAAGCTTCCTGAAGCGACGCATCGCCGATACAAACGAGGTGCTGAGCGCAGCGAAGGAACGCCAGGTTTATTGGAGTGGCAGACGATGGGCGATGCACTCGGCGAGCGTGGGCAGTTCGTAGTGATATCCAATTACGGCAGTGGGGGCGTTTCGACTGCTCGTGGGCGGCGCACCTCCGAGCAACCAGCGTTCACGGTTACCGGGAAAGTCTCACGGAATCGAGTCACATCACCGCAAGGCGTCGAAACGCGCCGGTTCAGCCATTCGGAGGCAGGTCGGTTGCAGACATTCCCGCCTGATTACCCGTGGTCCGGTCGAGACATTGCTCAGCAGATTGGGAATGCGATACCACCCCGGTTGGCTGCCCACGTACTCGCCTCGGCGTTGTTCGACGGCAAACTCGAGGACGAGTCACTGACGGCCGCTACTGATAGTTCATGGAAAGCGCACAGTGAGATGACACCCACTCTGGTCCCGATTCCGCTGTAGCCGTTTGCGATTCGACGTACCGCTGGCCGGGGAATCGCAGTTTCGGTTGTTCGCTCGTCCGCGAAACCGTTGTCGATACGAGGATGGACCGAGCAAAAGCCATAGCCCACATCCTGTCGAGAATTCGCCCTCGAAAGTGTCCACTATGTGGTATTGCCTACCGCGTTGTGGATTCGAAGTCAGCGCGCACTAAACTATCGGTGGTTAAACCACCTTCACACCCACCTAATCAGGGAGTTTGCACGTGAGCCAGCCTGGCCGTCCCGTTGTTCTGATCGCCGACAAGCTCGCGCCGTCCACAGTCGAGGCGCTCGGTGACGGTGTGGAGGTGCGTTGGGTCGACGGACCTGACCGCCCGGCGCTGCTCGCCGCGGTACCCGAGGCCGACGCGATTCTCGTTCGTTCCGCCACCACCGTCGACGCCGAGGTTCTGGCCGCCGGCACCAAGCTGAAGATCATCGGCCGCGCCGGTGTCGGCCTGGACAACGTCGAGATCCCCGCAGCCACCGAGCGCGGCGTGATGGTCGTCAACGCACCGACCTCCAACATTCACTCCGCTGCCGAGCACGCTGTCGCGCTCCTCATGTCGACCGCTCGCCAGATTCCCGCAGCAGACAAGACCCTGCGTGAGAACACCTGGAAGCGAAGCAAGTTCAACGGTGTCGAGATCCTCGGTAAGACCGTCGGTGTCGTCGGACTCGGCCGTATCGGCCAGCTCTTCGCGCAGCGTCTCGCCGCGTTCGAGACCACCATCATCGCGTACGACCCCTACCTGCCCGCAGCGCGCGCAGCGCAGCTCGGCATCGAACTGGTCACCATCGACGAGCTCGTCGAGCGCGCCGACTTCATCTCCGTGCACCTGCCCAAGACCAAGGAAACGGCCGGCCTGATCAACGCCGAGCGCCTGGCCAAGGCCAAGGACGGCGTCATCATCGTCAACGCCGCCCGCGGTGGTCTGATCGACGAAGATGCGCTTTACGACGCACTGGTCTCCGGCAAGGTCCGCGGCGCCGGCCTCGACGTGTTCAGCACCGAGCCGTGCACCGATTCCAAGCTCTTCGAGCTCGACAACGTCGTTGTCACCCCGCACCTCGGCGCATCGACGTCCGAGGCTCAGGACCGCGCAGGCATCGACGTGGCCAAGAGCGTTCTCCTCGCTCTGGCAGGCGAATTCGTTCCCGAGGCTGTCAACGTCTCCGGCGGACCCGTCGGCGAAGAAGTTGCTCCGTGGCTCGAGCTGGTCCGCAAGCTCGGTCTCCTCGCGGCGACGCTGTCGCCTGAAGCTGTCCAGACCGTGCAGGTTGTCGCCACCGGCGAGCTGTCGGCCGAAACCGTCGACATCCTCGGCCTGGCTGCACTGCGCGGCGTGTTCTCCGCCAGCAGCGACGAGGCCGTCACGTTCGTCAACGCTCCGGCACTTGCCGAGCAGCGTGGCGTGACCGTGTCGGTCGAGAAGCACTCCGAGGCACTGGCTCATCGCAGCGCGGTCGAGGTTCGTGCAGTTGCGGCTGACGGCACGGTCACGTCGGTCACGGGCGCACTCACCGGCCTGCAGCAGGTCGAGAAGATCGTCAACATCAACGGACGCAGCTTCGACCTGCGCGCCGAGGGTCACAACATCGTCGTCCACTACAGCGATCGCCCGGGCGTTCTCGGTGTGCTCGGTACCGTTCTCGGTAACGCTGGCGTCGACATCCTGGCTGCAGCACTGAGCCAGGACGCCGAAGGCGAAGGCGCAACGGTCATCCTGCGTGTCGACCGCGTCGTCGGTGACACCGAGGTCGAGGCAATCGTCTCGCAGCTCGACGCTCGCGTCGCCCAGGTCGACCTTTCCTGATTGTTTTTGCTGTGCGCCTTTATTAACCGCCCGCGGTTAATAAAGGCGCACAGTTCTACTGAGATGAGGACTTCATGAAGCTTGCGGTCATTCCGGGCGACGGAATCGGTGTCGAGGTCACAGCCGAAGCACTCAAGGTGCTCGGCAAGTTGGTTCCGGATCTGGAAACCACCGAATACGATCTCGGTGCCCGTCGCTACAACGCCACCGGCGAATTGCTCCCGGCGGACGAGCTGGACCAGATCCGTCAACACGACGCAATCCTGTTGGGCGCCATCGGTGACCCGCGGATCGTCGCGCCTGGCATCCTCGAGCGTGGTCTGCTGCTGAACATGCGTTTCCAGCTCGATCATCACGTGAATCTTCGCCCCGCTCAGCTGTATCCGGGTGCGCTGTCGCCGTTGGCGGCCCAGCCTGAGATCGACTTCGTCGTGGTTCGTGAAGGCACCGAAGGCCCGTACACCGGTAACGGTGGCGCCATCCGCGTCGGCACCGATCACGAGATCGCGACCGAGGTGTCGATCAACACGTGGTTCGGCGCCGAGCGTGTTGTTCGTTATGCATTTGCGTTGGCGCAGACACGTTCCAAGCACCTCACACTGATCCACAAGACCAACGTGCTTTCCAACGCGGGCGCGATCTGGACACGTGCGATCGAGACCGTCGGAGCCGAGTACCCGGACGTCGAAACCGCGTACTGCCACATCGATGCTGCCACCATCTACATGGTCACCGACCCGTCGCGCTTCGACGTCATCGTCACGGACAACCTCTTCGGTGACATCATCACCGACCTCGCCGGCGCGGTGACCGGTGGAATCGGTTTGGCCGCAAGCGGAAACATCGACGCGTCGGGGGCCAACCCCTCGATGTTCGAGCCCGTTCACGGTAGTGCCCCGGACATCGCCGGCAAGGGAATCGCAGATCCCACCGCCGCGATCCTCTCGGCCGCACTGCTTCTTCGCCATCTCGGGCGCGAGGACGACGCCGCTCGGGTGGAGGCTGTGGTCGCTGCTGACCTGGCTACCCGCGGCAAAGGCCCCATCTCCACGACGGAGATCGGCGACCGGATCACCGCAGCGCTGTAAGGATTTCTTTCACGAGACTGACGCGCGTAAGCCTTTCGGCTTGCGCGCGTCAGTCGTTTCCGACACCCCGATAGACTGGCCGGCATGCGTCTTGGTCGAATTGCCAGTCCCGATGGTGTTGCGTTCGTCAGTATCGAAGGTGAAGAGGATGCTCTCGTCGCCAAGGAAATTGCGGAGCACCCGTTCGGGAACCCTACATTTACCGGCCGAAGTTGGCCGCTCGCCGATGTTCGTCTGCTGGCTCCGATTCTCGCCAGCAAGGTGATCTGCATCGGCAAGAATTATGCAGATCACATCGCGGAGATGGGCGGCGAAGCCCCCGCGGATCCCGTGATCTTCCTCAAGCCCAATACGTCCATCGTCGGCCCGGGTGCCCCGATCGTCTTGCCTCCCACCTCCAACGAGGTGCACTTCGAGGGTGAACTCGCGGTAGTCATCGGTCAACCGTGCAAGGACGTTCCGGCGGCAAAGGCGTTGAGCGTGGTTCTCGGCTACACGATCGCCAACGACGTGTCGGCACGAGATCATCAGCGTCACGACGGGCAGTGGACGCGCGCGAAGGGGCACGACACCTTCTGCCCACTCGGTCCGTGGATCGAGACCAGCCTGGATGCGTCCGACGTCGACATCAAGACCGAGGTGAACGGTCAGGTCAAGCAGGACAGCAGCACCGCATTCCTACTTCACGACATTCCGAAGATCATCGAGTGGATCTCGGCGGTGATGACCCTCCTGCCCGGCGACGTCATCCTCACCGGCACCCCCGCCGGAGTGGGCCCGATCGTCGACGGTGATTCGGTGTCGGTCACGGTCTCGGGGATCGGCACGCTCACCAACCCGGTGACCGCCAAGAAGTGATCTAACCCGGTTCTTTCAGTCATGTGACTACGGAGGCCCCATCCCAACTGGATGGGGCCTCCGTCGTGGTGTGAGTCGAGAGGTGTCTGTCGAAGAAAAGTTGCAAGATAGTAACTATCGCCGGGGGATTGATGGGGATTACCTTTCGGATCGAGATGATCAGGCCCTGGGACTGACCTGCGAGTTTTGTGAGCCAGGCGAAGCTTCGCCACTGATCCTCCTGGCGTTATGTCTGAATTGATCAGGTTGGGAGGGTTCGCCCCTCGGTTTGCTGCCACGGCCCGTAACAGACCAAATTCCCTGAAATGTAACGCTGAGCAGTAGGGTGACCGATAACTGGATAGAAGCCGATGGGGCAATCGAGTGGATTGCGCAGAAACGTGGTGATACATGACGACCTTCGCGGAAGCCTCCCGGTCAGCGACAGGGGAAGCACGAAACGGGCAGCGGCCCGTGTGGCGAGACAAGAAGCGCTACCTGTGGCCGTTGGGTTTGCTGGTTCCTCTCAGTCCGTTCGCTGCGTGGTTCCTGGTCGACAAATTCAGCCTTGGGCTCTTCTGGGCCATCGGGGCCTGGCTCATCGTGATCGTCATTCCCCTCATCGATCTCCTGGCCGGCGAAGACGGGAACAGCCCGCCGGACGAAGCGATTCCGCATCTGCAGGAGGATCGTTTCTACCGCTGGTGCACGTATCTGTTCCTGCCCCTCCAATACGTCGGTCTCGTGTTCGTCGCCTGGTGCTGGGTGAACGCGCCGATGGCGGCGGGGGAGAAGTTCGCGCTCGCGATGACCGCCGGCGTGGTTGCCGGTGTGGGGATCAACGCGGCACATGAATTGGGGCACAAGAGCGAAAAGCTCGAGAAGTGGCTCGCGAAAGTAGCGCTGGCGCAGTCCTTCTACGGCCATTTCTACGTCGAGCACAACCATGGTCACCACGTCCGTGTTGCGACGCCGGAGGATCCTGCCAGTTCGCGATACAAGGAGAATTTCTGGTTCTTCTTGCCGCGCAGTGTCATCGGCGGCCTGCGCTCGGGATGGCGGATCGAAAGCGCTCGTCTGAAGCGTCAAGGGAGGCGGACCTGGAGTTACCGTAACAACATCCTGAACGCGTGGGCGATGAGTGTCGTGTTGTTCGGCAGTTTGATCGCAGTGTTCGGGTGGGAAATCGCACCGTGGTTGGCCGTTCAGGCTATTGCCGGTTTCACATTCCTCGAGACCGCGAACTATCTCGAGCATTACGGATTGCTTCGTGCCAAGAGGCCTGACGGCTCGTACGTTCGCTGCTCTCCTGAGGACAGTTGGAACAGCGACCACGTCGTCAGCAACCTTTTCCTCTATCAACTTCAGCGTCACAGCGACCATCACGCGAATCCGCGTCTGCGGTACCAGAGCCTGCGAAGTGCGGCCGAAGCTCCGCAACTTCCAGCGGGTTACGCGGTCATGATCGTGTGCGCCTGGGTGCCGCCGCTGTGGCGAAAGGTGATGGACAAGCGCCTACTTGCCTACTACGACGGTGACATGACGCGAATCAACGTCCTACCGGGTAGGTGATCGGGGGCGTGGAGGAAGCGCTACCGGACTAACCTGTAGTACGACCATCCATCATCGCCGAGCCAAGTGAGCCATGACCAACAGCGAAGTACGCGTCCGTTTCTGCCCGTCACCCACCGGAACCCCGCACGTAGGTTTGGTGCGCACAGCCTTGTTCAACTGGGCGTTCGCACGACACCACGGCGGCACATTCGTGTTCCGTATCGAAGACACCGATGCGCAGCGCGACAGTGAAGAGTCCTACCAGGCCATCCTCGACGCCCTCCGCTGGTTGGGGCTCAACTGGGACGAGGGCCCGGAGGTCGGTGGACCGCACGCGCCGTATCGCCAGTCCGAGCGTCGTGACCTGCATCTCGACGTCGTGGCCAAGTTGCTGGCCGCGGGTGAGGCATACGAGTCCTTCTCGACCAACGAGGAAGTCGAAGCGCGGCACAAGGCTGCCGGCCGCGACCCGAAGCTCGGATACGACAACTTCGATCGCGACCTGAGCGACGAGCAGCGCGCTGCGTACGTCGCCGAGGGACGCAAGCCCGTCGTCCGACTCCGCATGCCCGATCACGATCTGACTTGGAACGACTTGGTGCGCGGCGAGACCACGTTCAAGGCCGGCACCGTTCCGGACTTCGCGCTGACTCGCGGTAACGGTATTCCGCTGTACACGTTGGTCAACCCGGTCGACGACGCGTTGATGAAGATCACCCATGTACTGCGCGGCGAAGATCTGTTGTCCTCGACTCCGCGTCAGCTCGCGCTGTACGAGGCATTGATCCGCATCGGTGTTGCCGATTTCACACCGTCGTTCGGGCACTTGCCTTTCGTGATGGGTCAGGGCAACAAGAAGCTGTCCAAGCGCGATCCCGAGTCGAACCTCTTCATCCACCGCGATCGCGGCTTCATCCCCGAGGGATTGCTGAACTACCTGGCTCTGCTCGGGTGGAGCATCGCTGACGATCACGACGTCTTCTCACTCGACGAGATGGTTGCGGCCTTCGACGTCTCCAAGGTCAACTCCAACCCAGCGCGCTTCGACCAGAAGAAGGCCGACGCGATCAATGCCGAGCACATTCGCCTGCTCGAGCCGGCCGACTTCGCGGGCCGCCTGAAGTCGTTCCTGGTGGAACACGGCCATATCGGCGCCGACGTCGACGAAGCGACGTTCACTGTTGCGGCGGACCTCGTGCAGACGCGCATCGTCGTCCTGTCCGACGCGTGGGATCTGCTGAAATTCCTGTTCGTCGACGAGGGGTCGTTTGCTCTCGATCCGGCCGCGGCGGCAAAGAACCTGAAGGAAGATGCCGGTCCGGTTCTGGACGCGTCTCTTGCGGCGCTCGATGCCACTTCGGAGTGGACGGCGGCCAGTATCGAGGAAGCACTCAAGAAGGCCCTCATCGAGGATCTGGAGCTCAAACCGCGTAAGGCCTTCGCTCCGGTTCGGGTCGCGATCACGGGCTCTCACATCAGCCCTCCGCTGTACGAGTCGATGGAATTGCTCGGTCGTGAGGTCTCGCTTGCTCGGTTGCGCGCGGGTAGGGCAGCGGTAACCGCCTAGATCGGACGGTCCTCCGGCCGAAAATGAAGCAAAAACCTCCTGTGACCATACGATTTGGTATTTGGGGCAGGGGTACTGGTAATCTTCTTTTCGGCCGGAGACGAGCCGCCGAGCACAACAGCGAAGCGGATCGGGCAAGGCTGGTGAGCAAGACCTTGGGGTATGGTGTAATTGGCAACACAGCGGTTTCTGGTACCGCCATTCTAGGTTCGAGTCCTGGTACCCCAGCGGAAATCCGGTCGATTTTGTGGCCGGACTCAGACAAGCTAGGCTTGCTGAGCATCCAAGAGCAAGACTGAATACCACGTTCAAAAGCGTGTCCTGGCCCCGTCGTCTAGCGGCCTAGGACGCCGCCCTCTCAAGGCGGTAGCGCGGGTTCGAATCCCGTCGGGGCTACAAAGGAAAGACCCTCCGATCATTGATCGGAGGGTCTTTTCGTTTGTGTGGAAATGTTTGCCTGCCATGCGAAAAACGATCACCCCCAGTCGAATTCGACTGGGGGTGATCGTCATCTCACTCTGTTGTCCTCGATCGGCTATCCGCTCTTACGGCGGAACTCCCGCTTGTGATCGGCCGGGCCATGCGTGTTGTGGACCTTGGACTGTCCGTCGCGATGGTCAGTCGATTTGGCGTTCTGATGATTCTTCCGTTCGAGGGCCTCACGGAACTTTCGTTTGGTCTCCTCCGATTGGGATTCGGATTCGGACGGGGTATTGCTGTCGAGATCGCTCATATGCTCACTCCTTGTTGTTGGGCCTGTTGGTGAAACTACGCCGGCCCGAATTCGAAAGCTCGTGAATTTTCGCTTTACGAATCTCGGGCTCTACGACGGTGGTGCAGTAGAACCGGAAAGCGGGATCGCGGGCATCCCGAGCTTGCGGTGATCCCACGAACGAGTTCGATCGGGAACGAACCGCACCGCGACGCGTTTGTGGAGCATTGCGTCGACGGCCGGGCGGAGATCCTCGGTGTACGGGCCGGTGTATCGCTCCCAGACGCTGATTCCCACGGCGAAGAGGGCTTCGGGATCCTCGACGATCATTCCGGTGCCCTCCATCGATACGCCTCGGAGTGTGTCGTACGTCAGACCGTCTTCGATCAGGACGGACATACGGGGGTCCCGGCGAAGGTTGACCGCCTTCTGCGATTTGGCTTTGGTCTCGAACCAGATTTCGCCGTCGACTATTGCGAACCACATCGCGATCAGGTGAGGCATTCCGTCGGCGCTCAACGTCGCCATCGTTGCCGTACGGCTCTTTTCGACGAAGCTCGAAATTTCGGCCTCGGTCATCGTGATCTGACTACGCTGTTTTCCTGCCATGGTCGCGTCGTACTCCTACGTGCTCGAGGATCTGAAGACCTTACTGTGTCACGAATTACAGACGCTTGTGGAGCGCTTCGGCAGCTGCGAGAAGGTCGGCCGCCCAGCGGGCTCCCGGTCGTCGACCCATCCGATCGATGGGGCCGGAGACCGAAATCGCGGCAATGACAGCGCCTGCCGAGTCTCGGACAGGAGCCGCGACGCTGGCGACACCGGGCTCACGTTCGGCCGCGCTCTGAGCCCAGCCGCGCCGGCGAACCTCGAGGAGCACTCGTTCGCCGAACGACGCATCAGCGAGGACGGTCCGTTGGGTTTGTGGATCTGCCCATGCGAGAAGGACCTTGGCGCCGGAACCGGCATTCATCGGCAGTCGGGCTCCGACGAGCACCGTGTCACGCAGGCCGGTCGGCGGTTCCATCGACGCGACGCAGATGCGTTGGGTGCCTTCCCGACGGTACAGCTGGACGCTTTCGCCGGTGATTTCGCGAAGGCGGGGGAGGATGAGTCCGGCCGCTGCAATGAGTGGATCATTAGCGGTGGCAGCGAGTTCGGCGAGCCCGGGCCCTGGGCACCACTGACCGTCCGAATCGCGAGTGAGGAGTCGATGGACTTCGAGACCGACGGCGAGTCTGTGGGCGGTCGCGCGCGGCAAACCGGTTCGTGCACAGAGTTCGGTGAGGCTGCACGGTTCCTCAGCTACTGCATGAAGCACGCCCATTGCTTTGTCCAGGACGCCGATGCCGCTATGCTGTCTCATAGGTCGATACCAGTTTCTCGCATAGTGGGATGATAGCGCATTTCCTGGTGGGCTAGCGCATTTCAGGATGAGCTAGCGCATTTCCTCGGAGGTGGCGCAAGTTCCGAAAGGGACAGTCTGAATCTGCTGCGGAGGCTGGGGACCTACTTCACGCGCGGCGGGCCAGCCCGTAGTCCGCCGACGCGAGGCTACGTACAGAGGTGGAAGACATGGCACAGAAAGCACGCACTCTCGCCGAGAAGGTGTGGGACGACCACGTTGTCGTGAAAGGGGAGGGGCAGGATCCCGACCTCATCTACATCGATCTCCACCTCGTTCACGAAGTGACGAGCCCGCAGGCATTCGACGGACTTCGCTTGGCGGGTCGCCAGTTGCGCCGCCCTGACCTGACGATCGCCACCGAGGACCACAACGTCCCGACGATCGACATCGACAAGCCCATTGCCGATCCCGTGTCCAAGACTCAGGTAGACACCTTGCGCCGAAATTGTGAGGAGTTCGGAGTTCGCTTGCACCGCATGGGCGATCTCGATCAGGGCATCGTGCATGTGGTCGGACCGCAGCTCGGCCTGACTCAGCCCGGAACCACCGTGGTGTGCGGTGACAGTCATACGTCGACGCACGGCGCATTCGGTGCGCTCGCAATGGGAATCGGCACGAGCGAGGTCGAGCACGTGATGGCGACGCAGACATTGTCGTTGCGCCCCTTCAAGACCATGGCGATCACGGTCGACGGCGAGCTGCCTCCCGGTGTCACGAGTAAGGACTTGATCCTCGCCGTCATCGCCAAGATCGGCACCGGCGGCGGCCAGGGCTACGTCCTGGAGTACCGCGGTGAGGCCATTCGCAAACTGTCGATGGAAGCTCGTATGACCATCTGCAACATGTCGATCGAGGCCGGAGCCCGTGCGGGCATGATCGCACCGGACGAGACCACTTACGAGTTCATCAAGGGCCGTCCGCATGCACCGTCGGGCGCAGAGTGGGACGAAGCCGTCGCCGCGTGGGAGCTGCTCAAGACCGACGAGGGTGCGGAATTCGACAACGAGGTCCACATCGACGCAAGCGCATTGACGCCTTTCGTCACCTGGGGAACCAATCCGGGACAGGGTGCGCCACTCGGTGACCGTGTGCCCGATCCCGAACTCATCGTCGACGAGAGCGAGCGTCAGGCAGCTGAGAAGGCGCTCACCTACATGGGTCTCGACGCCGGTATGCCGCTTCGGGATGTTGCTGTCGACACCGTGTTCGTCGGTTCGTGCACCAACGGACGGATCGAAGATCTGCGCGCAGTAGCCGAGGTGCTCGAAGGTCGCCATGTGGCAGAGGGCGTTCGGATGCTCATCGTTCCCGGTTCGATGCGGGTGCGTGCTCAAGCCGAAAGTGAAGGTCTCGGTGAGATCTTCACAGCGGCAGGGGCGGAATGGCGTCAGGCCGGTTGTTCGATGTGCTTGGGAATGAACCCTGACCAGCTTGCTCCCGGCGAGCGCTCGGCATCGACGTCCAACCGGAATTTCGAAGGCCGACAGGGTAAAGGCGGTCGGACCCATCTGGTTTCCCCGCTCGTCGCGGCGGCCACGGCGGTCCGCGGAACGCTCTCGGCACCGGCCGATCTGGTCTGACCCACTTACCTTCTCTAGGAGAATTTCGATGGAATCCTTTACCACGCACAAGGGTATCGGCGTCCCGCTGCGACGCTCGAATGTCGATACCGATCAGATCATCCCCGCCGTGTACCTGAAACGGGTGACGCGCACGGGATTCGAGGACGGGCTGTTTGCAGGCTGGCGTACCGACCCCAACTTCATTCTCAATCTGGCTCCGTACGACAAGGGAAGTGTCCTCGTAGCCGGCCCCGATTTCGGCACGGGCTCTTCGCGTGAGCACGCCGTGTGGGCTCTCTCGGACTTCGGATTTCGAGTCGTCATCGCTTCCCGGTTCGCCGACATCTTCCGCGGGAACGCCGGAAAAGCCGGTCTCGTGGCGGCACAGGTCGAGCAGAGCGACGTCGAATTGCTCTGGAAGTTGCTCGAAGAGCAGCCCGGACTGGAATTGGCAGTAGATCTCGAGAATCGGACCGTGAGCGCCGGAACTACGGTGGTGCCGTTCAATATTGACGACTACACACGGTGGCGTCTGCTGGAGGGTCTCGACGACATCGGACTGACATTGCGGCAGGTAGAAGCGATTTCCGAGTTCGAAAAGTCAAGGCCTTCATGGAAACCGACTACCCTTCCAGCCCGAATTTCGCAGGGCTGAACCGAAATCCGCGACTCCGCGCGGGAAGAGAAATAGGTCACCATTTCGCAGTCACGTTGAATGAGAATTGGCGTGGCACATAGACTCTTGCCGTTATCAGGTTTACCGTGGTTCTCAGTCGGTCCGACGGTGGACCACAATTAGCGGAGGAATTTCAATGAACAAGGCAGAGCTCATCGATGTTCTGACTGAAAAGCTGGGTTCGGACAGGCGCACAGCGACCGACGCAGTGGAGCACGTCGTGGACACCATCGTCCGCGCCGTCCACCGTGGCGAGAGCGTGACCATCACCGGCTTCGGAGTCTTCGAGCAGCGTCGTCGTGCAGCACGTGTTGCACGCAACCCGCGTACGGGCGAGACCGTCAAGGTCAAGCCGACGTCGGTTCCGGCTTTCCGTCCGGGTGCGCAGTTCAAGGCTGTTATCGCTGGTGGACAGAAGCTTCCGGCCACCGGCCCGGCAGTCAAGCGTGGCGTAGCAGCACCGGCCACCAAGGCTGCAGCCAAGAAGGCTGCTGCCAAGAAGACCGCAGCCAAGAAGGCTCCGGCAAAGAAGGCTCCGGCCAAGACCGCAGCCAAGAAGACGGTTGCCGCGAAGGCTCCCGCCAAGAAGGCTCCGGCCAAGACCGCAGCCAAGAAGACGGTTGCCACCAAGGCTCCCGCCAAGAAGGCTCCGGCCAAGACCGCAGCCAAGAAGACGGTTGCCACCAAGGCTCCCGCCAAGAAGGCTCCGGCCAAGACCGCAGCCAAGGCTCCGGCCAAGAAGGCTCCGGCCAAGAAGGCTCCCGCCAAGACCGCAGCCAAGAAGGCTCCGGCCAAGAAGGCTCCGGCCAAGCGCGCAAAGTAGTCGCGTTCGGGTGAAAAACCCGATGCCGTAAGACAAAGAGGTGCAGCCGCGGATCAGATCCGCGGCTGCACCTCTTTTTGCTGCCTGGGAGAAAGTGTGAATTCTCCTGTGTTTCAGTGCTTTGCAAAACTACCGACTCGAGCTGGGTGTCGGTTGGTCCAAATCCCTCAGGAGTTGGCGACTTTGGGGAGCGGGCTGTCGAGGTGATCGGCGGCAACCAGACGGCCGTCGAGGAATGAGAGCACCCAAGTGCTCGCCTTACGGTTGCGTGCGGAGGGCAGTGTTACACCGGCCGTATCTGCCCACCAGCGCATCAAATCGGGGATGACGCCTCCTTGGCTGCAGATCACGGGAGTGCCCTCCATCGCGGCGATCTGCAGCGCACGTGCCCTGGCGGCCTCGGGATCGGCCTCGTAACCTTCTTCGGTCAGAAGAGGTTCCGTCGAAACTTCGACACCCAATGCCTCCGCCAATGGCATTACGGTGTCGACGCAGCGCGTACGGTCAGCCGCGAAAACCGAATCGGCTCCGAAGATTTTCAGCTGTTCGACCAAGGCGGCGGATTGCTCTTTGCCCTTGGCGTCGAGTGGACGCACATTGTCGTCGCCCTTGTACCGCTTACGGCTTCCAGCTTTTGCGTGGCGGACGAGCAATACCGTTTTCGTGTCCGGCCGAATGGAAACGAAGCGGCGAAGAATCATCCGATCCATCGGGTAGGAAAGATGATCGGCGACCTCGGCGACCGGAAGCCAATAGAGAACATCTACTTCGTTATTCGGCCCGAAATCTCCGTCTACTGCTTCGGCCGACCAGTATTCGACCCGTTTGAGTTTGCGATGTCCCGGGATCGGGTACGTCACGCCACCGAGGTGCCTTCCGAAACGTCCGGTGATCGAGGTCTCTTCGCGGACCTCGCGAACTGCCGCGGTCAAGAAGGTCTCGCCGGGATCGAGCTTTCCTTTGGGGAATGACCAGTCGTCGTACTTCGGTCGATGTACGACGGCGATCTCGATGGCGGAAGGATCCTGGGGAGCCTTCCGCCACAGAACCGCGCCTGCGGCAAAGATGTTGGCTTTGACCGGCTTGTCGCTCATTGTGTGATCCGAGCCCGTCAAGACCCGCTGGCGGTGCGGCTGCGCATCAACGACTGTTGATGCTCACGTACGTCCTCGCCGCGTTCGGGGGCAGCGACCCAACTCCCGTCCGGATGCAGTACCCAGCAGCGAGTTCGGGGATCGAGCGCGGAGTCGAAGATGTCACCGAGCTGCTTCGACAGTTTCGGGTCCTTGACCTGCACCATGACCTCGACGCGGCGATCGAGGTTGCGGTGCATCATGTCTGCGCTGCCGATCCAGAACTCGTCGGCCGAGCGGAAATGGAACATTCGCGAGTGTTCCAGGAAGCGTCCGAGAATGGAACGTACTTCGATGTTTTCGCTGAGGCCGGGAACGCCCGGCTTGAGCGCGCAGATTCCGCGGACCACGATCTCGACGGGGATACCGGCCTTGGACGCGCGGTACAACGCGTCGATGACCTGCTCGTCGACCAATGCGTTGGCTTTCAAGCGGATACCGGCCTCGCGGCCTGCGAGCTTGTGCGCGATCTCGTTGTCGATCCGCTCGATGATCCCGCGTCGAACCCCGTACGGCGCAACGAGAAGGTTGCGGTAACTCGTCTTTCGGGAGTATCCGGTCAGCGAGTTGAAGAGGTCGGTGAGGTCCGCACCGATCTCCGGTGCTGCGGTGAGCAATCCGACGTCCTCGTACATACGCGCGGTCTTCGGGTTGTAGTTGCCGGTGCCGATGTGGCAGTAACGCCGAATGGTCGAGCCCTCTCGCCTGACGACGAGGCAAGTCTTGCAGTGAGTCTTGAGACCGACCAAACCGTAGACGACGTGAACGCCGGCCTGTTCGAGTTTGCGTGCCCACTTGATGTTGGCCTGCTCGTCGAAACGCGCCTTGATCTCCACCAGCGCGACAACCTGCTTGCCGGCTTCGGCGGCGTCGATCAGTGCGTTGACGATGGGGGAGTCGCCGGAAGTGCGGTACAGGGTCTGCTTGATCGCGAGTACCTGCGGGTCGGCGGCGGCCTGTTCGATGAAGCGTTGAACGCTTGTGGAAAACGAGTCGTAGGGATGGTGGACGAGCACGTCGCCTTCGCGCAGGGTCGAGAAGACGCTCTTCGGAGTCTCGCGCTCACCGAACGCCGGATGCGTCGCCGGGACGAACGGCGCGTCCTTGAGAGCCGGGCGGTCGACGGCGTAAACCTGCCAGAGGCAGGACAAGTCGAGCAGACCGGAAACCTCGATCACGTCGGCCGGATCGACGTCGAGTTCACGCAGAAGCAGTTCGAGCATGTGCTCGGTCATGTCGTCGGCAACTTCGAGTCGAACGGGTGAACCGAAACGGCGACGCGCCAATTCACGTTCGAGCGCCTGCAGCAGATCCTCGTCCCGATCCTCTTCGACCTCGAAATCGGCGTTGCGTGTTATTCGGAAAGCGTGATGTTCGACGATTTCCATTCCGGGGAACAGCACGTCCAGATGAGCCGAAATCAGTTCTTCCATCGGGAGGAACGAATCGATGGTGGACGAAGACGTCGTGCTCTTGACTCGCACGAACCGTCCGACGTTGTCGGGAACCTTGACGCGAGCGAAGTGTTCGCCGCGGGTGACGGAGTCCTTCACCGTCACGGCGAGGTTGAGGCTCAGTCCGCTGATGTAGGGGAACGGGTGAGCGTGATCGACTGCCAACGGCGTCAGTACCGGGAAGACCTGCTCGTGGAAATGTGCCGAGAGTCGGCCGTGGTCATCGGCGCTGAGATCGGCCCACCGAACGATCGAAATGCCCTCTGCCGCCAGGGCAGGGCGGACCGAGTCGAGAAACACGTGCGCGTGCTTGTCGGCGAGTTCCTGGGTGCGACGCGCGATGAGCGCCAATTGTTCGCGTGGGGAGAGGCCGTCGGCGGACCTGACCGACAGTCCGGTCTCGTCGCGGCGCTTGAGTCCGGCGACCCGGACCATGAAAAATTCGTCGAGATTGGAAGCGAAGATGGCGAGGAACTTTGCGCGTTCGAGCAACGGCAGTGACTCGTCGGCGGCCAATGCGAGAACACGGGCATTGAAATCGAGCCAGCTGAGTTCGCGGTTGAGGTAACGATCCTCGGGGAGCCCGACGAGCAATTCGGGTAGCTCTGCCTTGGTAGCTGCAGGGGGCGCGCCCGGGATGTTGGTGGCGACCGCGACGGCCTGAGATCGCGGCGAGGTGGCCGCGCCGTTCTCGTGCCGGCCGGAGCTGTGGTCTCCGTCCGACTGGTCTTCGGAAATACGGTTTTCGAGTGCTTCGCCATTGCTCACTCGTCGATCATCCCCCACAATCGCGCGGTCCGACAATCGATGAAAGAAAATTCATCGGCTGTTCGACGGCGTGGCCTTGAGTCTGGTCAACGAAGCCGATGTCGCGGGGCCTACTCCCAGTGCTCGCACAGTGCTGAGATCGGCATGGGTGTCGACGTCGGTGCGCAGTCCCGGCCATTGGCCGTTGAGTGGACGAGCACCTGAATTAGTATGTCCAAGTGCAGATTCCGGTCCGAATCGAGGGTCGAGCGCACTCTCTCCACACGCAAACAATGCGGAGGTGCCGGTGCCGTGATGATCGACGACGACGGAACGTCCGCCGCTTCGGGCGTCGGCCACGGCCTCCGTCAGTTCGCTTGGTTGCATGGCGGGCAAGTCGGCTTGCAGCACAACGAGGTCGACCACTCCGCGCTTGGCTCGGATATCGGCGGCCGCTGCACTCAGCGCCGCATTGAGGGTTTCCTCCGTGCGCGGTGTTGTGCCGTTGGTTCGGTCGCCGTCGGGAGCTGGATCGGCGTAGACAGTCACGCCGACGGAATATGCAAGGGCGGCAACGGTGGGGTCTGGGGTGACCACTGTGACGCTGTCGATGGCCGAGACGGCTGCGACGGTGGCGAGGGTGTCGTGAAGCATGGCCAACACCAGGTCTGCACGCGCGTCCGAGTCGAGTTCGCCCGCGAGGCGGGACTTGGCCGATCTCAAGGACTTGACGGCCACTATCGCATGCATGGGGCGTTCGATCTCCGTGCGCGCATGCGGTGTCTCCACGACGTGTGGGTACGGGGGTTCCGCGCTGTCCATCCCTCGATCTTGCCAGTCATCACGCTCGGTGTCCGCGGCTGCCCACCGCAGTGCACCACAGGCGATACTCTGTGCAGACGATTTTTCTGGCGGCGACCCGCTTCGCCGGGTAGACGGGGTGAGCGTGTGAGTAAGGCAGCTGTATTGGGCGCAGGTTCGTGGGGAACGGCGTTGGCGAAGGTGATGGCCGAGGCCGGAACCGACGTGACGATGTGGGCCAGGCGTGAAGAGGTCGCGAAGCGCATCGACACCACGCACGAGAACAGCGACTATCTGCCAGGCATTGCTTTGCCTTCGTCGATTCGCGCGACCCACCACCACGAGGAGGCGATGGCAGGCGCTGACTTCATCGTGCTGGCGGTTCCCTCGCAGTCGCTACGGGGAAACCTGGAGCAGTGGAAGGGCTCGATCGGACCCGATGCGACTCTGCTGAGTCTGGCCAAGGGAATCGAGACCGGGACGCTCATGCGCATGAGCCAGGTCATCGTGTCGGTGACCGGTGTGGAACCGGGGCGCGTCGCGGTGCTCTCGGGCCCGAATCTTGCACACGAGATCGCCAGCGGGCAGCCCGCGGCGACGGTGATCGCCTGCTCGGATTCCTCGCGTGCCCTCGCTCTCCAGGATGCTTGCGCTACCGGCTATTTCAGGCCGTACACCAATTCCGACGTCATCGGTTGTGAGATCGGCGGTGCGTGCAAGAACGTGATCGCACTGGCCTGTGGCATGGCCGCCGGTAGTGGGTTCGGCGACAACACGGTTGCCAGCATCATCACCCGCGGGCTCGCCGAAACAATCCGGCTCGGTGTTGCGCTCGGAGCCAAGGCGTCGACTCTCGCAGGCTTGGCGGGTGTCGGTGATCTGGTAGCGACCTGCACGTCCGAGTTGTCGCGAAACCGGACGTTCGGAGAGCGGCTCGGACGGGGCGGGTCGATGGAGTCGGCGCAGAAGGCAACCAACGGTCAGGTCGCCGAGGGCGTGAAGTCGTGCACGTCGGTACGCGCACTCGCTGCCGGATACGACGTGGAGATGCCGTTGACCGACGCGGTCCATCGGGTGTGCCACGAAGGCATGGCCGTCAGCGATGCGATCGGTCAGTTGCTCGGACGCCGGACGAAGCCGGAATGAGTGAAATCGGTATGAGTCATCGCGGGGACTACGGGGATTCGACGCGCAGCGTGAGCGCCGTCGCGCGCGAACACGCCGCGGGCCAGCCCATGCAGCTTGGGCCGATATTCGCTGCGCCGTACCAACTTTCGCCCGAGGAAGGCTCCGAGTCCGATACCTACGCTCGTGCATCGAACCCGGGTTGGCGCGGACTCGAATCAGCGCTCGCGGCGCTCGAAGGAGCGGACTACGCCCTCGTCATGGGATCGGGAATGTCCGCGATCACCGCGACCTTGCGCAGCGTGCTCGTCACCGGAGATACCGTCGTCGTGCCCTCGGACGGGTACTACCAGGTGCGGTTGTACGCGAACGAGCGCCTCGCGCCGTTGGGGATCACGGTTCGCGAAGTTTCGACTCTGCAGATGGGCGACGCGAGCTTCGCGGATCTGCTCGCCGCGTCGCCGGGCCGCGTGGTCGTCGTCGCCGAGACGCCGTCCAACCCGGTGCTGGACGTGGTCGACCTTCGCGTGCTCGCCGACGTGTGCCACCGATCGGGCGCGCTGCTGATCGTCGACAACACGACTGCGACACCGCTGGGACAGTGCCCGCTCGAATTGGGTGCCGACATCGTCGTGGCCAGCGGTACCAAGGCCCTCAGCGGGCACAGTGACCTCCTGATGGGTTACGTCGCCACCTCCGATGGGGCGGTGAGTCAGCGAATCGAGCGTGAGCGACTTCTTTCGGGAACAGTGCTCGGCCCCTTCGAGACGTGGCTTGCGCACCGCAGTCTCGGCACGGCAGGCCTGCGATTCGGACGTCAGTGCGACAACGCGCTGGCCCTGGCCGAGATGTTGGCGGGACACAAAGCGGTCCGGTCCGTTCGTTACCCGGGCCTTCGCGGTGACCCGTCCTTCGCAACGGCATCCGGTCAGATGAATCGATTCGGCGGACTGGTGAGCGTCGAACTGGATTCGGCTCAGGCATTCCACTCGTTCGTCGAAGCGAGCGCGCTCGTCACGGCCGCCACCAGCTTCGGCGGGATCCACACGACGGCGGATCGCCGTGCGCGCTGGGGCGATCCGGTCAGTGCGGGTTTTGTCCGAATCGCTTGTGGCATCGAGGACACCGCCGATCTTCTGGCCGACATCGAGCGTGCGCTCGACGCGTGAGCGGACCACGTCGATGATTTCGGGTCCGGCCCGATCGCGTGCCGAAGTCGATTCGGCGGTACGGTTTGACGCGTGAACAGCAGCCGTACCCGCGTGGCCGTGATCTTCGGTGGCCGGAGCAATGAGCATTCAGTGTCCTGTGTTTCCGCCGGAAGCGTCCTGAGCAACCTCGACCCCGATCGGTACGACGTCGTACCGATCGGCATCACCGTCGACGGTTCCTGGGTGCTCGGTTCGAGCGACCCCAGCTCCCTCGCGATCAGCGGGCGCGCACTGCCGTCGGTCGACAAGGACGGAACGTCGGTGGTCCTCAGCGCGGACCCCACCCGCGAGGGCGAAGTCATCTCCTTCGACGGGTCGGACGCCGGTGCTGTGCTCGCGTCGGTCGACGTCGTGTTCCCCGTTCTGCATGGGGCTTACGGCGAAGACGGCACCATTCAGGGTCTGCTCGAACTTGCCGGGGTTCCGTACGTCGGGCCCGGAGTCCTGGCCAGCGCCGCCGGCATGGACAAAGAATTCACGAAGAAGCTTCTTGCTGCTGAAGGACTTCCCGTCGGAGTGCAGGTCGTGCTTCGACCGGGAACCGCAACGCTGACCGAAGAGCAGAAGGCGGAGTTGGGCCTTCCGGTTTTCGTGAAGCCCGCTCGTGGAGGCTCGTCCATCGGCATCACTCGGGTGAGCAATTGGGACGGTCTGGACGGGGCGATTGCTCATGCACGCCTGCACGATCCCAAGGTGATCGTCGAAGGCGCGATTATCGGCCGCGAGGTGGAATGCGGCGTCCTCGAATTCCCGAACGGCGACGTCAAGGCGAGTGTGGTCGCCGAGATCCGGATGCCGGATTCCGACGCCGATTCGGACGCGTTCTACGACTTCGACACCAAGTACCTCGACGACGTCTGTGAATTCGACATCCCTGCGAAACTCGACGAGTCGGTGAGCGACCAGATCAGGGAGCTTGCAGTCCGCGCGTTCAAGGCCCTCGATTGCCAAGGACTCTCGCGAGTCGACTTCTTCGTCACGGCCGACGGCCCGGTGATCAACGAGATCAACACGATGCCCGGGTTCACCTCCATCTCGATGTACCCGAAGATGTGGAACGCCACCGGAATCGATTACCGCACTTTGATTTCGACACTGGTCGACACCGCCATCGCTCGAGGCACCGGCCTTCGCTGATCAGGGAACCGCGACCGGTGCCGGGTCGAGAGGCTTCTGTTCGAGAGTCGCCGTGATGGTGTCGGAGATCTCCTGAATCGGCGTCGGGCCGGTCCCGTCGGGGATCGTGATACCGATGTACTCGCCGCGGTCTACGGCAAACCACGTGCTCGCCGCCAGACCGATGTCGGTTCCCGAGACCTGGAACCACTGCACGCCGTTGACGACCTGTAGCGCTGCCGCCTGATCGAACTCGGACGGACGGTCGAGCCCGCAGCGCAGCACGATCGGCTCACCTTCGCTGCGCTGCCAAGCGGCGGCTCCGACCGGAGCAGGTTCCACCAACTCCGCTTTCGTGAAGTCGTCGATCTTGTCGGGAAGCGCATCGAGAAGGGAAACGCAGGCCTCCGACTCTGCAGCCGGTGCCGGCACGGGACCGAGCGCCACGGGCGAGAGTTCGGGGTTGTTTCCCGCGACGACGGCTGCGATCACCACTCCGACGATCAGGGCCACCGGGAGCGCGATGGCGGTCGCGATCAGTGCCGGACTGCGGCGCTCGGACGGATCGTCGTCGCCGTCGGGGTCGATGTCGGTGTTGTCTGCGGTGGAAGTGTTTTCTGCCATGCTCAGTTCTTCGCTCGGGTCCTGGTCCAGTCGATCGGCGGTCTTGTCACTTCTGAGGACACGGCGGTGAATCGGTAGGATTGCCGACACACGCGTGAGCTTGCAGAAGCATTCACGACCACAGCTAGAAGGTACCGCAGGCCGCTTACGAGCGAATTGCGTCGGCATTGGAGACACTCATCGCATCATCGGAGTTCGCTGCATCATCGGAGTTCGCTGCATCATCGGGGCTCGCTGCATCATCGGAGTTCGGGTCAGAGCACACCGTCGAACAGGTGGGGGAGTTCGACGTGATCGCGCGCTCTCTCGTCGGCCGAATCCAACCGGTCACCACTGAATTGGGGCCGGGGGACGATGCCGCGATCGTGACCTCCGGTGACGGTCGCGTCGTCGTCTCGTCCGACATGCTGGTCGAAGGTCGACATTTCCGAATGGACTGGTCTTCGCCGCGGGACATCGGCCGCAAGGCGGTGGCCCAGAACGCTGCCGACGTGGTGTCGATGGGAGCGAGGCCGACGGCATTCACCGTGTCTCTGGGGTGCCCACCGTCGACTCCCGTCGACGTGGTCGACGGGATCTCGGCCGGGATCTGGGACGCGGCAACCGATCTGGGAGCCGGTGTAGTCGGCGGAGACCTCGTCCAATCACCGGTGATCGTCGTGTCGGTGACCGTACTCGGCGATCTCGGCGGCCGTCCGGCAGTGCTGCGGTCGGGAGCGAAGGTCGGTGACAGGATCGCGGTCGCCGGGTTGTTCGGTTGCTCGGCAGCGGGTTTGGCCCTACTTCTCGACGAAGCGGAGGGCTTTCCGGATTTGCTTGCTTCTCATCGGGTTCCGAATCCGCCCTATGAATCGGCTTGGGCGGCGGCAGGATCAGCACATTCGATGACCGACGTATCCGACGGATTGATCGCGGATCTTCGACATCTTGCAGAGGCATCGGACGTGCGGTTCGACATCTTCTCGGCGACGGTTCCGACCTCACCCGACGTCGCGTCGGCGTCCGAGGTCCTCGACGTCGATCCGCTGGACTGGATCCTCTCCGGTGGTGAAGATCACGGATTTGCAGCAACTTTCGGGCCGGAAGTCGAGATTCCTTCGGGGTGGACTGTGATCGGTGAGGTCGTCGGCGGGTCCGGTGTGACGGTCGACGGTTCCCTCCGCGAGAGCGGCGGAGGTTGGCACAGCTTTTCGACCACCGGCACCACCGCGGTATAGGTTGCTTTCATGGCTGTATATGCACTAGGAGACAGAGTTCCGGACATCCATCCGGACGCGTACGTCCACCCGGACGCGGTGGTGATCGGCGCCGTGACTCTCGCGGCGGGAACCTCTATCTGGCCGCAAGCGGTATTGCGTGGTGACTATGGAACCATTTCGGTGGGAATCGGATCCAACATCCAGGACGGAACCGTCATCCACTGCACCGCCATCGATGCAACCGTCATCGGCTCCGGTTGCGTCGTTGGCCACAACGCGCACATCGAGGGGTCGACCATCGAGGACCACTGCCTGATCGCATCGGGGTCAGTTGTTCTCAACGGTACGGTGATCGGGACGGGGTCGATCGTCGCCGCTGGTGCGGTGGTGGCCAACAAGATGCAGGTTCCGCCGCGCAGCATGGCACTCGGTGTGCCGGCCAAGGTCCGTGCGGGATACGAGGTTCCGCTCGGTCACCTCGACGGGAACGTCAAGATGTACGCAGCCAATGCGGCGTACTACCGCGACGCGTTGCGCAGGCTCGACTGATGGCCCCGCTTGCAGAGATCGTCGATCCGGGGTGGGCGCGGGCACTCGAACCGGTCTCGGAGCAGATCTCCGCGATGGGTAAGTTCTTGCGCGACGAGATCGCTGCGGGACGGGAGTATCTGCCTGCGGGAGAGAACGTCTTGCGTGCATTCACGAACCCGTTCGACGACGTTCGGGTGCTGATTGTCGGTCAAGACCCCTATCCGACGCCCGGTCATGCTGTCGGGTTGAGCTTTTCGGTTGCCCCGGACGTGCGGCCGGTTCCGCGAAGCCTCGGCAACATCTACAAGGAGTATCACCAGGATCTCGGGTTGCCGATACCGCCGAACGGCGATCTGACGCCGTGGTCGAAACAAGGTGTGCTGCTTCTCAATCGCGTTCTCACCGTGCAGCCTGGGCAAGCCGCTTCTCATCGCAAGAAGGGCTGGGAACCGGTCACCGAGCAGGCTATCCGCGCTCTGGTCGCGCGGTCGTCGCCGATGGTGGCGATCTTGTGGGGTCGGGACGCGGCCACCCTCGCGCCGATGCTCGGCGACACACCGATCATCGAATCCGCGCACCCGTCACCGCTTTCGGCCTCGCGCGGTTTCTTCGGTTCGCGCCCGTTCAGTCGTGCGAACGAACTCTTGACCGGACTGGGAGCCGATCCGGTCGACTGGAATCTGGGCTGATCGAACTGCGTCTGCACTCACCTGGCATGCCGAACGTCGTGGCGCGACGTTCGGCATGCCGCTGACTTACGCCTGCTTCGCGGAAGTGAAATCGGGGCGACGCTTTTCGACGAATGCGTCGACACCTTCGCGGCCGATCGGGCTGTTCGCCGCGAGGGCGATGGACGCAGCTTCGGCGTCGAGTTGCTCGGCAAGCGAGTTCGTCCGTGACGAACGCAGCAGCGCTTTGATTCCCGAGTACGACGTGCTCGGCCCGTTGGCCAAGGCGCGGGCGAGGCGAGCCGCCTCTTCCTGAACCTCGTCGTCGCCCACGAGTCGCGTGAGAATCCCCAGGCGGACGGCTTCGTCGCCACCGATCACCGAATCGTTGAGAAGAATCTCGCGAGCGCGTGCCGCACCGACGATGCGGGGGAGTGTCCACGACATCCCGCCGTCCGGGGTGAAACCGATGGAGGGGTAGGCAGGGCGAAGCTTGGTGCCGGTTCCGCCGATCGCGACGTCGCCGAGGCAGACCAGGCTCATTCCGGCGCCGGCTGCCCATCCGTGGACTCCGGCGACCACCGGAGCGGTCGCGGCGTCGAGCGCGCGTACGAACACGTGGAAGACGCGGGCAACTTCGGCCACGTACTCGCCGCGGTCGGGGGCTGCTGCGAATGCACGGACGTTGCCGCCGGCACAGAAGTTTGCGCCCTCGCCGACCAGAAGGATGCTCCCGATGTCGTTTCCGACTGTCTCGAGCGCCTGCGCGCCCTGAACCAGTCCTTCGTCGTCGAGTGAGGTGCCGTTGGCGGCGGTGGAAATGGTGATGCGGAGTACGCCCTCGTCGAGGGTCACTTTGCTCAGGTCATCGATAGAAGTCACTCAACGCACATTACGGGTGCCCGACAGCCAAACGAAACACGGGGACACATAGATACAGCTCTGCCCCCGTCACCGAAGTGACGGGGGCAGAGCCTGCAATAGTTTGTGCTCGGGCAATCAGCCCCGAGCGACCTTGCCTGCCTTCAGGCAGGAGGTGCACACGTTGACCTTACGGGTGTTACCCGGGGCAACCTCGGTACGAACAGACTGAATGTTCGGGTTCCAGCGACGATTGGTACGCCGGTGCGAGTGCGAGACCGACTTACCGAAGCCGGGCCCCTTGGCGCATACGTCGCAGACGGCAGCCATAGTCGCGAACTCCTTGTTAGAAATGAATATTGAAGTGGTTACCCTACACGGTAGGGCAGCCAGAATTACAATCCGAATATACTCGACTTCGAACCGATCCTTGACCGCTCACTGTGCAGTCGAACGTGAAAACAGTCAATCAGCAACAAACAATGTGCAGCATTATTTCGTGTAGCCCGTTCGAGGCAACCGTGTAAGAGTAACCGCTTCCGGCCCGAATGGCCAAACCGCCCGGTAGTCACGGTTGCGCCGAAGCGTCGGACTACCCTCGACTGCACCGATCGCCGATCTCGTTTTCGTCGCGGTCAGTCAGTCGTCAGTCTTTCCGTCGTGGAAGGGAACCGTCAGTGGGGGAAGTGCAACGCGTCGCCGATGAAGTGGAATCCGTCGCGGACGGCCATCTGCTGCGGCGCTGGGCCCGTCGGGCGGTCGACAGCCTCCAGAAACGTCGTGGAGAGATCAACAGCCTCAACGTCTTTCCCATCCCTGATTCGGATACCGGCACCAACCTGTTGTTCACGATGCGAGCTGCCCTCGATTCCGCCGAGACGATCGAGGACGACGTCCGCAGTGCCGGTCGCGTCGCCAACGCTCTGGCTCGGGGCGCGGTATCGGGTGCCAGGGGCAATTCCGGAGTGATCTTGTCCCAGGTGATCCGGGGCATTGCCGAGAGCGTCCACGGCGAGCACATCGACGGCCGTAGCTTTGCGAACTCGCTGACAACGGCGACGGCGCTGGCCTCTCGGGCTGTCTCCGATCTGGTGGAAGGCACCATCGTCACGGTTTTGCGCGCGTCGGGGGAGGCGGCGCAGGAGTGCGTCGACACCAGGACGCCGAGTGGCGAGGACCTTGCTTCCGTGGTTGCCGCCGCTGCCGATGCGGCTGCGGTCGCGTTGAACAAGACCCCGGAGCAACTGGACGTTCTGGCCTCCGCCGGGGTGGTCGATGCCGGGGGATTCGGACTCGTTCTGATTCTCGACGCATTTGTCGAGGTGGTGACCGGGAAAGCGCAGGTTCGCGAGGATCTGGGGACGCCGGACCCGAAGTCGAGCGCAGTTGTCGACGTCAGCGCTTTCGATCACGATTGGGCTCACAAGAGCCCGATCGAATGTGGTGATCACTCGGAACAGGATTTCGAGGTCATGTACCTCGTCGACGACTCGGACGACGATCGCATGACGGCGCTGCGCACGCGGCTGTCCGTCCTCGGGGATTCGACGGTCATCGTCAGCGACGGCTTCGGTGGCTGGTCGGTGCACGTGCATTGCTGCGATGCCGGCGCTGCCGTCGAGGCAGGTCTCGAGGCCGGGAAGGTACACGGTATTCGCATCAGCAGTTTTCTCGTCGACGAACGAGACCAGCTGGTGGCACGGGCGGAGAGGCGATTCCCCGGCGCCGGCGCGCGCGGCGTACTGGCTGTCGTCGCCGGTGACAGTGCGGCGGCGTTGTTCGAGAGTGAGGGCGCGACGGTTCTTCGGTGCGACGACGCGCCGGTGACACGCGCGCAACTGCTCGGCCGAATCCGTCAGATGGAGCGAAGCGAAGTTCTGGTGCTTCCGAACGGAGCTTTGACCGCTCAGGAACTGGTCGCAGTCAGTGCCGCTGCCCGCGATCCGCTTCACCAGGTTCTGCTGCTGTCGACATCGTCGATGGTCCAGGGCCTGGCGGCCCTCGCCGTTCACGACGCTCAGCGCAACGTCGCCGACGACGGCTTCACGATGTCCGAGGCCGCAGCTGCGACTCGCTGGGGATCGCTGCGCATTGCCGTCGAACGCTCGCTGACGTACGTCGGGACCTGTGACCCGGGTGACGCGATCGGTCTGATGGGGCACGAGGTGGTGCTCATCGGACCCGACGTCGCGGAGTCGAGTGCGAGACTGGTCGACCTTGCGCTCGGATCCGGTGGCGAACTCGTGACCCTACTCATGGGTGCGGACGCGCCGGACGACCTGGCCGGGCAACTCGAGGCACACGTGATCGCGCATCACCCGGGCGTCGACGTGCTCGTCTATCAGGGTGATCAGCCGGGTGACCTGTTCCAGTTGGGTGTGGAGTGATCGAACCGGGTCTGTCGGTGACTACTGATATACGAACACATGTGCTTACCGCGACACTGTGCTGGAGGAACTGATGGCGACGCTCGCCGACCCGCTCGATCGGCTGCTGGGAAAGAAGACCGCGGACGCGCTCGACGAGGCATTCGAGATCCGGACGGTCGAGGACCTGCTGCGTCACTACCCACATCGGTACGCGTCGGCAGGCAAGGAACTTGCCGAGAAGGAGCCGCCCGAGGGTGAGCACATCACCATCATCGCGCGGGTGGCGTCGGCGGCCGTCGTGAAGATGAAGAACCGTCCGGGGCAGATGTTGCGAGTATCGCTGGCCACTGATTCGCAGACCGTCGACGTCACGTTCTTCAACCCGCAGAAGGTGCGGCACGTCATCAAGCCCGGCGTGCGGGCGATGTTCTCCGGGACGGTGAAGTACTTCCGCGGCAAGTGGTCTCTCACTCATCCGAGCTACCTGATCCTGCCGGAAGCTCGTGTCGGCGAGGAGGATTCGGTGGTTCCCCTGGCGTCTATCAAGGGAGCCGGTGACCTTGCGGGCCTGGCTCGCGCAAATCAGGATCCCGGCGCCGAACTCGATCTGTCCGTCTTCGACCGCGCATTGATCCCGCTGTATCCGGCGACCCGCGAGGTCGAGAGTTGGACCATCATGCGGTGCGTGCGGCAAGTACTCGACCAACTCGATCCGATCGAGGAGCCGTTACCTGACGAGACCAGGGCGGAACACGGATTCATCGGTTTGGACGAGGCGCTGCGTACCGTTCACCTCCCGGATACCAAGGAAGACATCGAACGAGCACAGGATCGTCTGCGTTTCGACGAGGCGCTGTCTCTGCAGTTGGTCCTCGCGATGCGTCGTCACGACAACTCCGAGCGTGTGGCTCCGGCCTGCGCTCCGGTTGCCGGCGGGATCGCGGATCAGTTCGAGGAGATGCTCCCGTTCACTCTGACGGAGGGACAGCAAGCAGTCGCCGAGGAGATCTCCGGCGACCTCGCCCGCCCACACCCGATGAGCCGGCTTCTCCAAGGCGAGGTCGGGTCAGGCAAGACGATCGTGGCTCTGCGCGCGATGCTGCAGGTCGTCGATGCGGGGTATCAGTGTGCGTTGCTCGCACCCACCGAGGTCCTGGCAAACCAGCACGCGCGATCACTGCGCAAGATGATGGGCCCGCTGGCCGCAGGCGGTGAGCTCGGTTCGGCCGAACATTCCACCCGGATCGCCCTTTTGACCGGCTCGCTGCCTGTGGCTGCGAAGCGCGCAGCGCTGCTCGAAGCCGTGACCGGCGACGCCGGGATCGTCATCGGTACCCATGCACTCATTCAGGACAACGTGGAGTTCTTCAACCTCGGCATGGTTGTGGTCGACGAGCAGCACCGCTTCGGTGTCGAGCAACGTGATCAATTGCGATCACGTGCCCGCGAAGGACTGAGTCCGCATCTGCTGGTGATGACGGCAACGCCGATTCCGCGAACCATCGCCATGACGGTGCTCGGCGACCTCGAGGTATCGACCCTGCGAGAGCTTCCGCGTGGGCGAACCCCGATCAAGAGCAGTGTCGTGCCCGCGAAGCAGAAGCCGCAGTGGGTGGATCGGGCATGGGAACGAATCCGTGAGGACGTCGCGGACGGTCGTCAGGCGTATGTCGTGTGCTCGCGGATCGGCGACGGTGAGCAGGGCGCAGGCGAAGACCAGTTCACCGAGGAGAAGCAGCCGGAGACCAAGTCGGCGGTCGACGTCTTCGCGGAGCTGTCGAGCGGTCCGCTGGCCGACCTGCGAGTGGGGTTACTGCACGGTCGACTGCCTTCCGACGAAAAAGACGTCGTGATGAGCGCGTTCAACGTCGGTGACATAGACGTCCTTGTCTGTACGACCGTCGTCGAAGTCGGTGTCGACGTTCCGAACGCGACGGTGATGGTGATCGTCGACGCCGAGCGGTTCGGCGTCAGTCAGCTCCATCAGCTGCGCGGACGAGTCGGTCGAGGCAAACACCAGGGACTGTGCATCCTCGTCACCGGAAGCAATCCCGGCGGACCGGCGTACGAGCGGCTCTCGGCGGTGGCAGCGACCAACGACGGGTTCGAACTGGCTCAACTCGACCTCGCGACCAGACGTGAAGGAGACATCCTCGGTGCGGCGCAGTCGGGCACAACCTCGAATCTGCGACTGCTTTCCCTCATGGCCCACGGGGACATCCTCGAGTCCGCCAGGGAGTTCGCTCAGGGAATCGTCGACTCCGATCCGTCGCTCGAGGGTCATCCCGCCCTCGCTTCCATGGTGACCGCTGCCCTGGACTCCGACCGGATCGAGTACCTCGAGAAGTCGTGACGGGTATGACGACAAGCTGAAATCGAATAGCACGAGGACCGCCGGGTTGGTTTCTCGATTCAGTCCGAAATATGAGACTCCGCATGTAGACGCAAGATGAAATCGGGGTAGTTTTCTCGAATGTTCTCCAAAGTGCTCGTCGCGAACCGCGGCGAAATTGCGATCCGTGCCTTCCGCGCCGCCTACGAACTAGGTGCCGGAACCGTCGCGGTGTTCCCGTACGAGGATCGGAACTCGATCCACCGTCTCAAGGCAGACGAGAGCTACCAGATCGGGGAGAAGGGTCACCCCGTTCGCGCCTATCTCTCGGTCGAGGAAATCGTCGCCGCCGCCAAGAGCGCCGGAGCCGACGCCATCTACCCCGGTTACGGCTTCCTCTCCGAGAACCCGGATCTGTCGGCGGCGTGCGCCGAGGCAGGCATCAAGTTCGTCGGCCCGTCCGCCGAGATCCTCGAGTTGACTGGTAACAAGGCTCGGGCCATCGCAGCGGCAAAGGCCGCCGGCCTGCCGGTGCTCGCGTCCTCGGAGCCGTCAGCGGACATCGACGAGTTGCTCGCGGCCGCCGAGGACATGACCTTCCCGATCTTCGTCAAGGCCGTCGCAGGCGGCGGTGGACGCGGAATGCGCCGCGTTGCGGAGCGCTCACAACTCAAGGAAGCGATCGAAGCCGCAGCGCGCGAAGCGGAATCGGCCTTCGGCGATTCGACGGTCTTCCTCGAGCAGGCCGTCATCGACCCCCGCCACATCGAGGTGCAGATCCTCGCCGACGAGCAGGGCAACGTCATCCACCTCTTCGAGCGTGACTGCTCGCTGCAGCGTCGCCACCAGAAGGTGATCGAGCTCGCGCCGGCGCCCAATCTCTCGGAAGAGTTGCGCGCCAAGATCTGTGCCGACGCCGTCGCCTTCGCGAAGGAGATCGGGTACACGTGCGCGGGCACCGTCGAGTTCCTTCTCGACAAGCGCGGCAATCACGTCTTCATCGAGATGAACCCGCGAATTCAGGTGGAGCACACCGTCACCGAAGAAGTGACGGACGTAGACCTCGTCCAGTCGCAGCTCAAGATCGCGTCCGGTTCGACGCTTGCAGAACTTGGTCTGTCACAGGACACGATCAAGCTCCGCGGCGCCGCACTGCAGTGCCGCATCACGACCGAGGATCCGGCCAACGGATTCCGCCCCGACACGGGCCGCATCACCGCGTACCGCACCCCGGGCGGAGCCGGTATCCGACTCGACGGCGGCGCCACGCTCGGAGCCGAGGTCGGAGCGTACTTCGACTCGATGCTGGTCAAGCTCACCTGCCGTGGTCGCGACCTCGAAGCCGCTGTCGCGAGGGCTCGCCGCGCGGTCACCGAGTTCCGCATTCGTGGCGTCTCGACCAACATTCCGTTCCTGCAGGCGGTTCTCGACGACCCGGACTTCCGTGCCGGACGCGTGACGACCTCCTTCATCGAGGAACGTCCGCAGCTGCTGACCCTGCGTTCCTCCGCCGACCGAGGCACCAAGATCCTGACCTACCTCGCCGACGTGACGGTCAACAAGCCGCACGGTGAGCGACCCTCGGCGGTGTACCCGCAGGACAAGCTGCCCAAGATCGATCTTTCGACGCCTCCTCCTGCCGGTAGCCGTCAGCGCCTGCTCGAACTCGGACCCGAAGGTTTCGCGAAGGCACTGCGCGAACAGAAGGCCGTGGGCGTCACCGACACCACCTTCCGTGACGCGCACCAGTCGTTGTTGGCCACGCGAGTTCGAACCAGCGGACTGCTCGGAGTAGCCGGGCACGTGGCCCGGCTGACTCCGGAACTGCTCTCGATCGAAGCCTGGGGCGGCGCCACTTACGATGTGGGACTTCGCTTCCTGCACGAGGATCCGTGGTACCGGCTCGCCGCACTCCGCGAGGCGATCCCGAACATCTGCCTCCAGATGCTTCTTCGCGGCCGAAACACGGTGGGCTACACGCCGTATCCCGAAAAGGTCACGCGCGCATTCGTTCAGGAAGCCACCGACACCGGCATCGACATCTTCCGAATCTTCGACGCGCTCAACAACGTCGACCAGATGCGCCCTGCCATCGACGCGGTGCGTGAGACCGGAACGGCCCTCGCCGAGGTGGCGTTGAGCTACACCGGTGATCTGTCGGATCCGAACGAAACTCTGTACACGCTCGACTACTACCTGAAGCTGGCCGAAGAGATCGTCGACGCCGGTGCTCACGTGCTCGCGATCAAGGACATGGCAGGCCTGCTGCGTGCTCCGGCGGCTACCAAGCTGGTGACAGCTCTACGCAGCAACTTCGATCTGCCGGTTCACGTTCACACACACGACACTCCCGGTGGACAGTTGGCCACGTACTTCGCAGCATGGCAGGCGGGCGCCGACGCGGTCGACGGTGCTTCCGCGGCACTGGCCGGAACCACCAGCCAGCCTGCTCTCTCGGCCATCGTTGCCGCCGCTGCGCACTCCGAGTTCGACACCGGACTGAACCTGCAGAACGTGTGCGACCTCGAGCCGTACTGGGAGGCGCTGCGAAAGGTGTACGCGCCGTTCGAATCCGGACTGCCGGCTCCGACGGGACGCGTGTACACGCACGAGATTCCGGGCGGCCAACTCTCCAATCTCCGGACCCAGGCCGTTGCTCTCGGCCTCGGCGACCGGTTCGAAGAGGTCGAAGCCAAGTACGCCGACGCAGACCGCATGCTTGGACATCTTGTGAAGGTGACGCCGTCGTCGAAGGTCGTCGGCGACCTCGCGCTCCATCTTGTCGGCGCCGGCGTGCCTTCGGAGGAGTTCGCCGCAGATCCGGCGAAGTTCGACATCCCCGACTCCGTGGTGGGCTTCCTGCGCGGTGAACTCGGTACGCCTCCCGGTGGCTGGCCGGAACCGTTCCGCAGCAAGGCCCTCGAAGGACGTGGCCAGGCCAAGCCGGAAGCGACGCTCTCCGCCGAGGACGAGGTGCTGCTCGAGGGCTCGTCGAAGGACCGTCAGGCGACGCTGAACCGTCTGCTGTTCCCCGGCCCGACAAAGGAATTCCTCGAGCACCGCGAGAAGTACGGTGACACGTCGCGGCTTTCGGCAAACCAGTTCTTCTACGGGTTGCGGCGCGGCGACGAGCACCGCGTCGAGTTGGCTCCCGGCGTGGAGCTGATCATCGGTCTCGAAGCGATCTCCGAGCCCGACGAGCGCGGCTATCGCACTGTCATGTGCATCCTGAACGGCCAGCTGCGCCCGGTCTCGATCCGTGATCGCTCCATTGCCAGTGACGTACCGGTGGCGGAGAAGGCCGACAAGAACAACCCGGGCCACGTGGCGGCACCGTTCGCGGGTGTCGTGACGCTCGCGGTGAAGGAAGGCCAGAAGATCGAGGCCGGCGACACCGTGGCCACGATCGAAGCGATGAAGATGGAAGCGGCGATCACCTCGCCGCGCGCCGGCGTCGTATCGCGGATCGCGATCAGCGCCGTCCAACAGGTCGAGGGCGGAGACCTGCTGGTAGTCGTCTCGACGGGGGAGAGCGCCGCAGAGTGACACGCATCATCTCGGGACTCGCGGGCGGTCGACGCCTGCGAGTCCCGCCGAGCGGCACCCGTCCCACGTCGGATCGGGTTCGCGAGGCGCTGTTCAGTGCTCTCGAAGCGCGCATCGATCTCGAAGGGTGCGCGGTTCTCGACCTCTTCGCTGGTTCGGGTGCTCTGGGCCTCGAAGCGCTTTCGCGGGGGGCCGAGCACGTCGTTCTCGTGGAATCGGATGCCAAGGCTGCTGCCGTCATCAAGGCGAACATCGGCACTGTCGCGTTGCCGGGAGCGACGGTTCGCGCCGCTCCGGTCGCGGCCGTGGTCTCGGGTCCGAGCGCGCGTGAATACGACATCGTGATCGCGGACCCGCCGTACGCGGTGACCGACGATGCCGTCGTGTCCATGCTCACTGATCTGCAGGCCAACAAATGGGTGGGGGAGGGCACGATCGTCGTACTCGAACGTTCGTCGCGCTCGCCGGAGACCGTGTGGCCGCAGGGCTACGAGCCGATCAAGGCCAAGAACTACGGTGAAGCCCGCATCGAGCTGGCCACCTGCTACGGTCTGGACTCATGACTGGCGCCGTCTGCCCCGGATCCTTCGACCCCGTGACCAACGGTCACCTCGACGTAATCGGAAGAGTTGCTGCGCAATTCGACGAGGTCGTGGTCACCGTGCTGATCAACAAGAGCAAGCGTGGCATGTTCACGATCGACGAGCGGATCGAGATGCTCGAAGACGCGACGAGTCACCTGCCCAACGTTCGCGTCACGTCGTGGCACGGACTGCTGGTCGACTATGCGAAACAAGAAGGCCTCAGCGCGATAGTCAAGGGTCTGCGCGGCGCGAACGACTTCGATTACGAGCTGCAGATGGCTCAGATGAATCAGAAGCTCACCGGCGTCGACACACTGTTCGTCGCCACGAATCCTACGTACAGCTACCTGTCGAGTTCTCTGGTGAAGGAAGTCGCGACCTTCGGCGGCGACGTCTCCGACATGTTGCCCGCCAAGGTGCATTCTCGGCTACTCGCGCGTATCGCCGAGCGAGCAGCCGAAAACAGCTGATCCCCGACACACCGACCACGACGACACCCCGTTGGCTGTTCTTCCGGCAAACTTGGACAGGAACGGGCACAGGTCCGAGTGGACCGGTGACGATGTGGGCCGATTTCGGCCGGTAGAGATTGGGGTTGCTTGTGTACCGCGTATTCGAGGCACTGGACGAACTGGTCGCAATTGTCGAAGAGGCGCGCGGTGTTCCCATGACCGCGGGGTGTGTGGTGCCTCGCGGTGACGTACTCGAGCTGCTCGACGACGTACGGGACGCAATTCCGAGCGAGCTGGACGACGCTCAGGACGTCCTCGATCATCGGGACAAATTGGTCGGTGACGCGCGAGCAACCGCCGAGAAGACGGTCAGCAGTGCCAATGCCGAGGCAACGTCGACTGTCGAGAATGCACGCGACGACGCCGACCGGATTCTGTCCGATGCCAAGGCTCAGGCCGATCGCATGGTTGCCGAAGCGCGCGCACACGCCGATCAGTTGGTCGAGGACGCCGAGGCAGAAGCGGAACGGACCGTCACCGACGGCCGTCGTGAGTACGACGCCGTCACCGGCCGGGCGCGTGCCGAGGCCGATCGGATGATCGAGTCCGGCCAGGCATCGTACGAGCATTCGGTGGCGGAGGGAACGGCAGAGCAGGCTCGTCTGGTGTCGCAGACCGAGGTAGTCCAGTCAGCTCACGCGGAATCCGCGCGAGTGATCGATGCCGCTCACGCGGAGTCCGACAGGATGCGTTCGGAGTGTGATCTGTACGTCGACACCAAGTTGGCCGAATTCGAAGAGTTCCTCACCGGAACCGTTCGATCGGTCGGGCGTGGTCGCCAACAGCTTCGTACGGGTTCGGGAGTTCCCGATTACCAGGACGACGATCGTCGTTCGGAGCGTCGTCGCTAGAGCGAACGAGACAGTCGAAGGTGGGTCGTCCGATATGGGGCGGCCCACTTTTTCGTGGACGGAATTGGGATTTGCCTTGTCGCTGCCGTATTGTGGAGTGGTTGCCCATACCAGTTTCAACAGTTAGGTGAGTTCTCTTTGTCAACGCATCGTCGTAGTTCGTCGCATCAGTCAAGTGATGCGGGATTTTTGCTGGACACGGTCAAGCTCGGTCGTCGTCCAGGGTCGATGCGTACCGTCGAGAGAACAATTCAGTCCCCGAACCGTATCGGTCTCGATCTGATCGCGATCGAAGCGGGCGCGGACATAGATCTCGATCTTCGTCTCGAAGCAGTGTCCGAAGGTGTTCTCGTCACCGGAAACGTGCATGCACCCACCAAGGGTGAATGCTCGCGGTGCCTCGAACCTTTCACCGACACCGTGGACATCTATCTCACGGAGTTGTTCGCATACCCGGACAGCACCACCGAGGAGACGACGGAAGAGGGAGAGGTCTACGCGGTCGAAGACGACGAAATCGACCTCGAACCGGTCATCGTCGATGCAGTCGGGCTGGCGCTTCCGCTCCAGCCTCTGTGCAGTGACGATTGCCTGGGATTGTGCTCAGAATGTGGCATTCGCCTGGCGATTGCGGAATCTGGGCATGGGCATGACATACTTGATCCTCGCTGGGCTGGTCTCGCGGCCAAATTTGGCGTGGAATCAAACACCAGCGAAAATCTTGTGATCACCGAAGCCGAGGAGAAGTAGAAGTGGCTGTCCCCAAGCGCAAAATGTCGCGATCCAACACGCGGTCGCGTCGTAGCCAGTGGAAGACCACTGTGCCCACCCTCGTTACCTGCCCCAACCGTGGCTGTGGCGAGCAGACCCTTCCCCACATCGCATGCCCGTCATGCGGTACTTACAAGGGCCGCCAGGTAACCGCTGCTGTCTAGTTCTCCCCGGAGAAAGACTATGACGAGCGAAAATACAGTTTCAGCCGCCGGCGGCGAGGGCAATCACGACAAGCTCCTCGCCGCTGTCGGCGTAGATATAGAGCCCGGTCTTCTGACCCTGGCCCTCACGCACCGCTCGTACGCGTACGAGAACGGCGGACTGCCCACGAACGAGCGCCTCGAGTTCCTCGGGGATTCCGTTCTCGGCGTCACGGTGACCGAAAATCTCTATCTGTCCCACCCGGACAAATCCGAAGGTGACCTGGCGAAGATTCGTGCCAGCGTGGTCAACATGCATGCACTCGCCGAGGTTGCCAGGACTCTGGGCGAAGGTGGACTCGGAGCGCACCTGCTGCTGGGTAAGGGTGAGGAAATGACGGGCGGCCGTGACAAGCCGTCCATCCTCGCCGACGGTATGGAGTCGATTCTCGGCGCCATCCACCTGCAGCACGGCATCGAGACCGCGCGACGCGTTGTTCTCGATCTGTTCGACGATCTACTTACTCGCGCACCGCTTCTGGGCGCGGGTCTGGATTGGAAGACGAGTCTGCAGGAACTGACCGCAGAACACGGTGCCGGAGTTCCCGTCTACGAGATCACCGCTACCGGACCCGATCACGACAAGGAATTCACGGCCACCGTTCTCATCAGTGGCAAGCCCTTGGGCGTCGGTGTCGGTCGTTCCAAGAAGGAAGCCGAGCAGAAGGCAGCAAGTTCGGCATGGAAGACGATGTCGGAGAATGCCGCTGCAACCGCAGTCGCTGCTGACGGCCCGTCTGATCTCGCCGGCTGAGTTCACTCTTGCCTGAACTTCCCGAAGTCGAAGTCGTTCGCCGCGGCCTACAGTCTCATGCTGTAGGTGCGGCGATCGAGGCCGTCGAGGTACTCCATCCCCGCGCGATCAGGCGCCACATTCTCGGTTCCGATGACTTGATCGGCCAACTCACCGGGCAGACCATCGCTTCGGCAGAGCGTCGCGGCAAGTATCTGTGGCTGGTTCTCGAGCCTGCCGGTGTCGGACTGGTGGTTCATCTCGGGATGAGCGGACAGATGTTGGTCCAGCCCCCGACAGTCGACTGGGAAAAGCACCTACGCATTCGGTTGGCCCTCGATTCCGGGGCTGATCTCCGATTCGTCGATCAGCGAACCTTCGGTGGCTGGTCGATTTCCCCCCTCGTCGAGGTCGACGGAACGATGCTGCCCGAGTCGGTGGCGCACATCGCTCGCGATCCCATGGATGCCGCGTTCGATCTCGAATCCGTCGTGAAAGTCCTGCGGGGCAAGCACACCGAGATCAAGCGCGCGATTCTCGACCAGACGGTGGTCTCCGGAATCGGAAACATCTACGCCGACGAATCATTGTGGCGAGCAAAGATTCACGGCAACCGAATCGCCGAAACGCTCACCAGGCCCAAACTTCGAGAACTGTTGACCGCGGCGCACTCGGTGATGGGCGAAGCGCTCGATCAGGGCGGTACGTCCTTCGACGCGCTGTACGTGAACGTCAACGGGGAGTCCGGCTACTTCGACCGGTCACTGTCGGCGTACGGGCAGGAGAATCTTCCGTGCCCGCGATGCGGCGCGCCGATCAAGCGTGAGAAGTTCATGAATCGATCGTCGTTCAGCTGCCCGCGGTGTCAGCCGACCCCGAGGGCACGGCGAATCGCCTAGGTCTCCCGCCCCGTCGGTTCGGCGGAGTGGCAAGATTGCGTCATGGCTGAACAGACTGCTGACAACGCTGCAACCGCCCCGGCTCACACGGAACTATGGGTCGAGCGCACCGGAACCCGCCTCTACACCGGCAAGAGTTCGCGCGGCGCAGAGGTTCTCATCGGCTCCGAATCGGTGCCAGGAGTGTTCACACCCGGGGAACTTCTCAAGATCGCTCTGGCTGCCTGCACCGGTATGAGCTCCGACTTCCCGATCTCTCGCCGCCTCGGTGACAACTACGACGCGACGGTCCGAGTGTCCGGTGCCGCCGATCGTGACAACGAGGTCTATCCGCAGCTCGACGAGGTTCTCGAACTCGACCTCAGCGAGTTGGATGCCGAAGCGCAGCAGCGCCTCATCACTCTCGTCGAGCGTTCCGTCGACAAGGTGTGCACGGTCGGGCGCACTCTCAAGGCCGGAACCAAGGTCACACTGTCGTTCGACACGGAAGCCTGATGTCCCGCGCGGGCAGCGTTGTCGCTGCGATCGCACTGGGTTCCGTTGTGGCGGTGAGTGCTCCGGCGCAGGCCTCGGTGCCGGCCGGCGGCTCACCCGGAGGTTGCGGTTCGTGGACGTCGAGCGTCGTGACGAGTGGTGCGGGCATGCTCGAGAATCTCGAGTTCGACGGAAACGGATCGATGGTGTTGTCGCAGTCCGCTCTGATCGGGCCGGGTGCACTGCTGAAAGTGGCGCCGGACGGAACACGGACACCTTTGGTCGGTGACGTCACAGGGCCTGGCGGACTGGTCGCGCGTGACGGTTCCGTGTACTTCACCACGGGTAACTCGACTGTCTCGGGGCTGTTCGGAGTCGCCGACGGCAGCCTCCGCAAGGTCGACGTGGCAGACGGATCGGTGACAACGATTGCCGACGGACTGGTGATGCCGAACGGGCTTGTGCCGCTGGACGATAACCGCTTCCTCACTGCTCGCACACTCACCAGGCCGGGGCTCACGGTCGTCAACGGTGACGGAACGAGTTCGATCGTTCGTGAAGACCTCGGCACCGTCGACGGCCTCGCACGCTCCGGTTCGACGATCTACGTGACGACGACCTTCGACATGGTGACTGCCGTCCACGTCCTCGACGCAGACGATCTGGGCGGGCCGGTGCGAACGATCACGCTCCCCGGATTCGGTCCGGCAAACATGGCTGACGATCTGACCGTCGGACCGGACGGCGCGCTGTACGTCGCATTCAATGCCGGCGGCAAAGTTGTTCGCGTCGATCCGAATTCGGGATCTTCGTGTGAGATCGCCTCAGGTCTTCCGTTCACGTCCGCGGTGAAGTTCGGCGCCGGCCCGGGCTGGGATCCCAACTCGCTCTACACCACCGGTTTCCTGGGTGAGGTTCACCGTCTCGAACGTGTGGCGGGCTGAACGTCGTGACTGAGACACCGCCTGTGCGACTGACGGCGTGGGTTCACGGATACGTTCAAGGCGTCGGGTTTCGCTGGTGGACCAGGGCTCGCGCTCTCGAACTCGGGTTGATCGGATATGCGTCGAACCAACGCGACGGTCGAGTGCTCGTCGTGGCAGAAGGCGAACGCACGCAACTCGAGCGTTTGTTGGAGTTGCTGCGCTCGGGAACCACCCCGGGCACGGTGGATCTCGTGGTCGACAGCTGGGACCCCGCAAGGGGTGACCTGACAGGGTTCGTCGAACGCTGACCTGTTTGGCGGTAAAGTTTCCCCCCATGCACCTCAAGAGTCTGACACTCAAGGGATTCAAATCCTTTGCGTCGGCAACGACTCTTCGGTTCGAGCCGGGGATCACCTGTGTCGTCGGCCCGAACGGCTCGGGTAAATCCAACGTCGTCGATGCGTTGACGTGGGTGATGGGCGAGCAGGGCGCGAAAGCGCTGCGCGGCGGCAAGATGGAAGACGTCATCTTTGCCGGCACCTCCGGTCGAGCACCGCTGGGCCGCGCCGAAGTGACCCTGACCATCGACAACGCCGACGGCGCGCTCCCGATCGAGTACTCCGAGGTGTCGATCACGCGCCGTATGTTTCGCGACGGCGCGGGGGAGTACGAGATCAATGGTTCGTCCTGCCGCCTGATGGACGTTCAGGAACTGCTCAGCGACTCGGGTATCGGCCGCGAAATGCATGTCATCGTCGGGCAGGGACGGCTCGCCGCGATCCTCGAATCCCGCCCCGAGGATCGACGCGCCTTCATCGAAGAAGCCGCGGGAGTTCTCAAACATCGCCGCCGCAAGGAAAAAGCGGTGCGCAAGCTCGATTCCATGCAGGCCAATCTCGCTCGACTCAGTGACCTCACCGCGGAACTGCGTCGGCAACTCAAACCGCTGGGGCGCCAAGCCGAGGTTGCTCGGCGAGCACAGACGGTCCAGGCTGACCTGCGTGATGCAAAGATGCGGCTGGCCGCTGACGACTTGGTGACCCGTCGAACTCAACTGAACGACCAGGCGCAGGACGAGAAAGCGGCCCGTGAACAGCACAACCAGGTGGCGGCCGCGCTCGACGAGGCCAACCTCGAACTCGGGCGTCAGGAGCAAGCTCTCGCTCGACTGACTCCGGGATCGGAAGCCGCCGCGCAGAGTTGGTTCCAACTCTCTGCGCTTGCCGAACGAGTCAACGCCACCGTGCGCATCGCCCGCGAGCGTGCACGCCATCTCGACTCCGAACCCGTCGGCAACCGCGGCCAGGACCCGGAAGAGATGGAAGCGCGAGCCGAACGTCTTGCGGCCGAGGAGGCCGAACTCCTCGAAGGCGTAGAAATCGCGCGAGCGGCGGCGGAAGCTGCTCGGGACCAGCTGGCAGCCACCGAAGATGCTGCAGCAGAAGCGGAACGGGCGCACATGGCGGAAGTTCGTGCCGTCGCCGACCGCCGTGAAGGACTTGCTCGACTCTCCGGCCAGGTCGACACTCTGCGTACCCGCGTCGAATCCGTCGACGCGGAAGTTTCTCGACTGACCGAGGCGATCGACGAGGCCCGTCTGCGTGGGGATGCCGCACAAGCCGAGTTCGACACGGTGCAGGAAAGCATCGGGGACCTCGACGCCGGTGAAGTCGGCCTCGACACCAATCATGAACGGGCAGTCGAAGCTCTCGAGATGATCGACGCACGCGTCGAAGAACTTCGCGAGGAAGAAAAGACGAGCGGGCAACGCATCGCTTCGCTCCGTGCGCGAATCGAAGCGCTGTCGATGGGCTTGCAGCGCAAGGACGGTGGCGGCTGGCTGCTCGAACACCGCCGCGACGACGGCATCACCTCGCTTGTCGGATTGATTCACGTCGAACCCGGCTACGAAATTGCAATCGCTGCCGCGATGGGGCCGGCAGCGGACGCCGTCGTGGCGCAGTCGTTGGATTCGGCTCGCTCAGCTGTTGCGGCACTGGCCGCTCAGGACGGTGGGCGTGCGTCACTGATCGTGAGCGGTGAACCGGCGATCGAACGCGAGAGCGAGATCGCACCGGGCAGCCGTCATGCCGTCGACGTCATCGACTGCCCTGACGAGTTGCGTGCCGGATTGACCGCAATCCTCGATGGCGTCGTCCTCGTCGAAACTCTCGATGACGCGATTCGAGTTGTCGCTGACCACAAGGGAATTCGTGCAGTGACGCGTTCCGGCGATCTGCACGGCCCGGGGTGGATGATCGGCGGGTCGGATCGGCAACCGAGCACGCTGGAGGTACAGGCGGCGATCGACGCGTCAACGGCGGAGTTGACGGCCACGGAAAGCCGATCCGAAGAACTCGACGCTGCGCTGTCCGGCGCGCTGGCCGAACAGGCTGCTCGACGCGAGACCGCGGAGCAGACCTTGGCCGCGCTCAACGAATCGGACGCTGCCATGTCCGCCATCTACGAGCAGTTGGGCAGATTGGGGCAAGCCGCGCGCGTGGCCCACGCGGAATCCGAGCGATTGACCGCCCAGCGAGTGCGTGCCGAGGAGGGCCGCGGTGAGTCTCTGACGAAGCTGGCAGACCTGGAGGAACGACTCCGTGTCGCCGAAACCGACGGCAGTGCACCGGGGCGCGGCGCGGAATCGACCGCTGCCGATCGTGAAATGGCCGCAGCCGCGTTGGCGGAAGTACGCATCGTCGAAATGGATGCCCGCCTTGCCGTGCGCACCGCCGAAGAGCGCGCGGAATCCGTACGCGGAAAGGCTGATTCGCTTCGCCGCGCCGCTGCTGCCGAACGAGAGGCGCGGATTCGTGCCGAACGGGCTCTGCGCGCCAGAGCGCACGCTGCGGAAGTTGCAGCTGCTGTCGCCGAATCGGGACAGCGTGTGGCGGCCGAACTCGAGACCGTCGTTGCCGCAGCTCTTGCTCACCGCGACGAGTTGGCTCGGGCACGCTCCGAGTGCACGGCCAAGCTGGATCAGGTCCGAGAGATCGTCCGGGCACTGACCGGACAGCTCGCTTCACTCACCGACGCCGTCCATCGCGACGAGGTTGCGAAGGCTCAGGCAGCGCTGCGCATCGAACAACTCGAGGAGTCGATCCTCGATCAGTACGGTATCGGCCTCGACGATCTGATCGCCGAGTACGGACCCGACGTCGAACTGCCGCCGACCGCCCTCGAAATCGAGGAGTACGAGCAGGCCAAGGAGCGCGGGGAGCAGGTCACTGCCCCCGCTCCGCTTCCGTACGACCGTGCGACTCAGGAACGGCGCGCCAAGCGGGCGGAGAAGGACCTCGCCACCCTCGGCAAGGTCAATCCGCTGGCGCTCGAGGAATTCGCAGCGCTCGAGGAGCGGTACACCTTCCTCTCCACTCAGCTCGAAGATGTCAAGACCGCACGCAAGGACCTTCTCGCCGTGGTCGCAGACGTGGACGCACGAATTCTGCAGGTGTTCACCGAGGCCTATGCCGACGTCGAGCGGGAGTTCGTGGGCGTGTTCGAGAAACTGTTTCCCGGGGGAGAAGGACGACTGGTTCTCACCGATCCGTCGGACATGCTCACCACAGGCATCGAGGTCGAAGCGCGTCCGCCCGGGAAGAAGGTCAAGCGGTTGTCGTTGCTGTCGGGCGGCGAGAAGTCGTTGACCGCGGTGGCCATGCTGGTCGCGATCTTCCGGGCACGCCCGTCCCCGTTCTACGTCATGGACGAGGTCGAGGCGGCGTTGGACGACACCAACCTGCGGCGGCTGATCGGACTCTTCGAACAATTGCGGGAGAAGTCGCAGTTGATCGTGATCACCCACCAGAAACCGACGATGGAAATCGCCGACGCGCTGTACGGCGTCAGCATGCGCGGCGACGGCATCACCACCGTGATTTCGCAGCGACTTCGCGGTCAAGACATGGCCTCTACGTAAGCCCTGCTCACTTTCCGGGTCGGAGCCTGAAACAATGGGCCGGTGACTACCCAGGCTTGGATCATCATCGCGGCTGTAGCGGCCGTACTACTCGTCGTTCTCGTTGCCGGATTCCTGCGCTACCGCAAGGGGCAGGTTTCGCTGAAGGCGCCCGAGACGAAGCCGGAGCTCGGCGCCCCCGAGAAGGACAAGTCAGGCGGCTACAAGGCCGGCGGCGGGTTCAACTTCAGTCAGGGGTCGACGGCAACGGCGCCACCTCCGGTGGTTCCGGCACCTCCGGTGGCGGAGAAGCCGCCCGTCGTCGAAAAGCCGGTTGTCGAAGAACCGATCGTCGAAGAACCAGTTGTCAAGGCACCAACTGTCGCGGAACCGGTTGTCGAAGAACCTGTTGCGGAGAAGCCGGCCGTTGTCGAGGAGCCGGTAGTAGAAGAGGCACCGGTAGCAGAACCGGTTGTCGAAGAACCTGTTGTCGTTCCCGAGCCTGTTGTCGTTCCCGAACCTGTCGTCGTTCCCGAAACCGTCGAGCCAGCACCGCGCGTACTGGACGAGATCGACCCGACCGAGGGTCGGCTGGACCGACTGCGCGGGCGCCTCTCTCGCTCGCAGTCGGCAGTCGGCAAGAGCTTGCTGGGGCTGCTCGGTGGCGGCGATCTGGACGAGGATTCGTGGGAGGAAGTCGAGGACACCCTCCTCATCGCGGACCTCGGCTCCGCGACAACGGAGAAGGTCGTCACGAAGCTTCGTGAGCAGATGGCGGCCCGCAGCGTCCGGACCGAGGCTGCCGCCCGCGCCCTGCTGCGTGAGGTGTTGATCGCCGAACTGCGTCCCGAGCTGGACCGCTCCATTCGCGCGTTGCCGCACGACGATCACCCGGCTGTTCTGCTCGTCGTCGGCGTCAACGGGACGGGAAAGACCACCACCACCGGCAAGCTGGCTCGCGTGCTCGTCGCCGACGGTCGTCGCGTCGTGCTCGGTGCCGCGGACACGTTCCGCGCCGCCGCTGCTGATCAGCTCCAGACGTGGGCCGAGCGTGTCGGCGCTGAAGTTGTTCGTGGCAAGGAGGGTGGCGATCCCGCTGCGATTGCCTTCGACGCGGTCTCACGGGGCATCGCGGACGGCGTCGACGTGGTCCTCATCGACACCGCCGGCCGCCTTCACACCAAGACCGGTCTGATGGACGAGCTCGGCAAGGTCAAGCGGGTCATCGAGAAGAAGGCGTCGGTCGACGACGTTCTGCTGGTTCTCGATGCGACGGTCGGCCAGAACGGACTGGCACAGGCTCGAGTGTTCGCGGAGGTCGTGGACATCACCGGCGTCGTACTGACCAAGCTGGACGGAACCGCCAAGGGCGGAATCGTCTTCCAGGTTCAGCATGAACTGGGTGTGCCGGTGAAGTTGGTCGGTCTCGGTGAAGGTGCCGACGATCTGGCGCCGTTCGAGCCGGGTGCGTTCGTCGACGCCCTGCTGGGCTGACGCCCCGGTGCGCCTTTTTGGTAGCGCGAACTACCGAAAAGGCGCACAGGGTCGGTAGAACCCCCTGGCGAAACCTGTTTGCAACAAAGTTGGGCAATTGGTTCACGTCTGCGAAACGCGACAGCGCCATGGACGAAACACCAGCCCAGCACTCTTCTCCTTAACGACGTGCTGCCCGGCACGTGCGACTAGGAGGTAGTAAGTGAGTACCGACGATTTGTTGGCGAACTCCGGTAACGCCGCATGGATGCTGATGGCTGCATCTCTGGTCTTGCTGATGACACCCGGCCTCGCTTTCTTCTACGGCGGGATGTCTCGGTCCAAGTCCGTCCTGAACATGATGATGATGTCCTTCGGGGCCATGGCCGTCATCGGCGTCATCTACGTTCTGTGGGGATGGTCGATGTCCTACGGCACCGAGAACATCGGGGGCATTTTTGCCAACCCGTTCGAGTTCTTCGGTCTCAAGAACAGCATCACCGATGCTGACGGCAACTTCATCGCCGGCGCCTGGGGCTACCCCAACGTCATCGACATCGCGTTCCAGGTGACGTTCGCGATCATCACCACCGCCCTCATCAGTGGCGCCCTGGCCGAGCGAGTGAAGTTCGGCACCTGGCTCCTGTTCTCGGGTATCTGGGTCACCGTCGTCTACTTCCCCCTCGCACACATGGTGTGGGGTGGCGGACTCCTTTCGGGCTCCGAGGACGGCATCGCGGCAAAGCTCTTCGGCACCACGGTCAACGACGACGGAGTCACCGTCGCCAACGTCGCTCCGATCGACTTCGCCGGTGGCACAGTCGTTCACATCAACGCGGGTATGGCCGGTCTGGTCCTCGCTCTCATCGTCGGCAAGCGTCTCGGCTTCGGCAAGACCGCCTTCCGTCCGCACAACCTGCCCTTCGTGATGCTCGGCGCCGCACTGCTCTGGTTCGGTTGGTTCGGCTTCAACGCCGGCTCGGCATTCGCCGCCGACGGAAACGCCGGTCTCGCCTGGGTCAACACGACCACCGCGACGTGTGCCGCAGTCCTGGCCTGGCTCGCCACCGAGCGTATTCGTGACGGTCACGCCACCAGCCTCGGCGCAGCTTCCGGTGCGGTCGCCGGTCTGGTGGCCATCACTCCTGCTGCCGGTGCGCTCAACCCTGTCGGTTCCATCTTCCTCGGCGCCGTTGCCGGCATCCTGTCCGCTCTCGCAGTCGGCCTGAAGTTCCGCTTCGGCTTCGACGACTCGCTCGACGTCGTCGGCGTTCACCTCGTCTCCGGCCTGTGGGGCACGATCGGTATCGGATTCTTCGGCACCGCAACCGGCCTCTTCTACGGCGGCGACTACAAGCAACTGGTGGTTCAGATCGTGATCGCACTCGCAGCACTCGTCTTCACCGGCGTCCTGACGACGATCATCGGCTTCGCACTCAAGCCCCTGGGCTGGCGAATCTCGGCCGAGGACGAGGCACGCGGCATCGATGAGACCGAACACGCAGAGACCGCATACGACCTCGCGTGATCAGCACGTGATTAAAGTGAATTCAGGCACTTCAGAGTTTGGAAAGGGATGAGCACATGAAGCTGATCACAGCAATCGTCAAGCCGTTCACGCTCGAGGACGTCAAGACCGGACTCGAGCAGGCCGGAGTGCTGGGAATGACAGTCAGCGAAGTTCAGGGCTACGGCCGACAGAAGGGCCACACCGAGGTGTACCGAGGCGCGGAGTACTCCGTGGACTTCGTACCCAAGGTCAGGGTGGAGGTCGTCGTCGACGACGCGGCCGTGGACAAGGTGGTCGAGGTGATCGTCGAGGCCGCTCGAACCGGCAAGATCGGTGACGGCAAGGTGTGGGTCTCGCCAGTCGAGTCGGTCATCCGGGTTCGCACCGGGGAACGCGGTGGCGATGCACTCTGACCCGAAAGGGTCCGAGAACTTCGGCCCTGGTTCCGTCGCGAAAGCGACGGGGCCAGGGCCGGTCTCGTCAGGGGGATCCGACGAAGCTGCGGACCTGGCCCGCGCACGCAAGGCCCTACTCACCGGAGGCGTCAAGAACAGGAGGCTCGACGCCCCCTCGCTGCGACATGCACTGGTCGATCTGCACGAATTCTGGTTGACCACCAAGGGGACCGAACTGGGCATCAAACCGGATTGTGGGTTCGCCATCGTCGCCGTGGGTGGTCTGGGCCGACGCGAACTGTTGCCGTATTCCGATCTCGATCTGATTTTGCTGCACGACGACATGGACCCAGCGGTCGTGGCCCAGGTCGCGGACAGCCTGTGGTACCCGCTGTGGGACGCGCACATCAAACTCGACCACAGCGTGCGGACGCTTCCGCAGGCGCTTCAGGTTGCGGCCACCGACATGACGGCGGCACTCGGAATGCTCGAAGCGCGCCACATTGCCGGCGATGTGGAACTGAGCAACCTGTTGATCAGTGGTGTCCGTCGACAGTGGCGCATGGACATCCGCAGCCGATTCGACGAATTGATCACCCAGACCCGTACGAGGTGGGAGCGCAGCGGCGAGATCGCCCATCGCGCCGAACCGGATCTCAAGAGCGGCCGTGGCGGGCTGCGTGACGTGCAACTGCTCAACGCCCTGTCCATCGCGCAATTGACCGACGGGATGCCGGGGCTGGGACCTAACTCGCCCGGCGGCGGTCTGGCACTTGCGCACAGGCGGTTGCTCGACGTGCGCACCGAACTTCACCGCGTTGCCGGTCGCGCCCGCGATCAACTGCGAGCGCAGGACGCCGACGAAATCGGTGCGGCGCTGCGGATCGGTGATCGATTCGACCTGGCACGCCTTCTCAGCGAATCGGCGCGCACCATCAGCTATTCGGTGGACGTCGGTATCCGTACCGCCGGAAACTCCTTGCCCCGGCGTGGTTTGTCGCGGCTGCGTCGCGCGCCGGTGCGGCGGCCACTGGACGAGGGCGTCGTCGAGCATGCCGGCGAAGTTGTTCTGGCGCGCGACGCGAGACCGAAGAAGGATCCCGGTTTGGTGATGCGGGTCGCGGCAGCGGCGGCCACCAACGGCATGCCCATCTCCGCGTCGACTCTCAATCGCCTGGCCGACAATGCCCCGGAATTGCGCGAGCCGTGGCCGAAGAATGCGGTCAACGATCTCCTGGTCGTGCTCGGTTCGGGATCGCGTGCCGTTCCGGTGATCGAGGCGATGGACCGGACCGGGCTCTGGGGTCGACTACTGCCGGAGTGGGGGACCATTCGCGATCTTCCGCCGCGCGATGCCGTCCATACGTGGACGGTGGATCGCCACCTCGTCGAAACTGCCGCTTATGCAAGCGGATTCACCACGCGCGTCGCTCGGCCGGACCTGCTCATGCTCGGTGCGTTGATCCACGACATCGGCAAGGGGCGAGGGGGAGACCACAGCGTCGTCGGCGCCGAATTGGCCACCGCGATCGGAAATCGTTTGGGGCTCTGGCCTTCCGACGTCGCGACGTTGACGGCGATGGTGCGCTATCACTTGCTGTTGCCGGAAACCGCCACCCGTCGCGACCTCGACGATCCGGCAACCGTGCAGCGAGTGGTCGACGCACTCGAAGGGGACGGGACGCTCCTCGATCTCCTGCATTCGTTGGCTGAGGCGGATTCGCTGGCCACCGGGCCTGGTGTCTGGGGCGACTGGAAGTCGTCGCTGATCGGTGAGCTCGTGCGTCGATGCCGTTTGCTGATGGCGGGGGAGGACCTCCCACAACCCGATCCACTCGCTCCCGAGCAGTTGGCCATCGCCGAGGAGGGCGGGGTTCACGTCTCGCTCGTGCCGGCCGAGAATCCGCACACCTACGTCGTAACCGTCATCGCGCCCGACGCTCCGGGGCTGCTGTCTCGGGCTGCCGGAGTTCTGGCGCTGCAGTCGTTGCGGGTGCATTCCGCATCGCTGGGGTCGCATGCGGGTTCGGCGGTCAACTCGTTTGTCGTCACGCCGAGATTCGGCACACCTCCGCAGGCGGTGTTGCTCAGGCAGGAATTGATCCGCGCTTCGGCCGGCGAGCTGAATCTGCTCGAACTTCTCGACGCCAAGGACGAGGAGGCACGGGCGGAGCAGTGGGACGACCCGATCCAGACCAACAAGGATTCGGCGGTTCCGGTGCTCTATTCGCAGGCGCCGCCGCGGGTCATCTGGTTCGACGCGCCCGGTGACGGTCACGCGATCCTCGAATTGCGTACCGAGGACCGCGTCGGCCTGCTCTGCCGACTGGCCGCAGCACTCGAACACAGTGGTGCCGACATCCGATGGGCGAAGGTCGCCACGTTGGGTTCCTCGGTGGTCGACGCGTTCTGCCTCGACTTCGGTGAGGCAGATACCCGCGCCGCGCGAGAGCGCGTCGAGGAGGCAGTGCTGGCGGTGGTTCCGGTGCCACAACCGAAGAAGAAAGAGGATTGACGGACCGGTTTCGGCAGTTACGCCCGCATCGGCTGGGATCGGTGCGGGCGTAGCGGCTAGGCTGGTGCCCGAGAATATCCACGGCTAACTCGCACGACCTTCAGGAGCGCACTCGGTGTTCGAATCCCTTTCCGACAGATTGACCGGATCTCTCAAGGATCTGCGTGGCAAGGGTCGTCTGTCCGGCGCCGATATCGACGCTACGGCCCGCGAGATCCGCCTTGCCCTGCTCGAGGCCGACGTCGCGCTTCCGGTAGTGCGTAGCTTCATCGCCAAGATCAAGGAACGCGCCAAGGGCGCCGAGGTCTCGGGTGCACTGAACCCGGCGCAGCAGGTCGTCAAGATCGTCAACGAAGAGCTGGTCGAGGTTCTCGGCGGCGAAACCCGTCGACTCCAGTTCGCCAAGACTCCGCCGACGGTCATCATGTTGGCCGGTCTACAGGGTTCCGGTAAGACCACGCTGGCCGGAAAGTTGGCCAAGTGGCTCAAGGATCAGGGGCACACACCCCTTCTCGTTGCCTGCGACCTTCAGCGTCCCGGCGCCGTCACTCAGCTCCAGATCGTCGGTGAGCGTGCAGGCGCTGCGGTCTTCGCGCCGCATCCCGGCACCTCCATCGGCGGTGGCGAGAACGCACTGGGCGTTTCCGCAGCCGACCCCGTCGAGGTCGCCCGCGCCGGTGTCGAGGAAGCCCGCAACAAGCATTACGACGTCGTGATCGTCGACACCGCCGGTCGTCTCGGCATCGACTCGGAGTTGATGGCGCAGGCCGCCGGTATCCGTGACGCCGTCAACCCGGACGAGACCATCTTCGTTCTCGACGCCATGATCGGTCAGGACGCGGTCAGCACTGCCGACGCTTTCCGTGAGGGAGTCGGCATCACCGGCGTCGTCCTCACCAAGCTCGACGGCGATGCCCGCGGTGGCGCCGCACTGAGCGTGCGCGAGGTCACCGGCCAGCCGATCCTCTTCGCGTCCACCGGCGAGAAGCTCGAAGACTTCGACGTCTTCCACCCCGATCGCATGGCCAGCCGGATCCTCGGCATGGGCGACGTCCTGAGCCTCATCGAGCAGGCCGAGCAGGTTTTCGACGCCGATCAGGCCGAAGCGACCGCAGCCAAGATCGGTTCCGGCCAGCTCACCCTCGAAGACTTCCTCGATCAGATGATGGCCGTCCGCAAGATGGGCCCGATCGGCAACCTCCTCGGTATGTTGCCGGGTGCCGGCGGCATGAAGGACGCGCTTGCCAACGTCGACGAGAAGCAACTCGATCGCATTCAGGCAATCATCCGCGGTATGACGCCCGCCGAGCGCGACGATCCGAAGATCATCAACGCCTCACGCCGACTACGCATCGCGAACGGTTCGGGCGTCAAGGTTTCCGACGTCAACCAGCTGGTGGATCGCTTCTTCGAAGCCCGCAAGATGATGGCTGCCATGGCCGGCCGCATGGGCATGCCCGGCGCACGCAAGCAGGTTCGCAGCAAGAAGGGCAAGAAGGGCAAGAAGGGCGGCAAGGGCCCGACGCAGCCCAAGATGCGCGGAGGATTCCCCGGTATGGGCGGATTCCCGGGGATGCCCGGCGGAATGCCGGCCGGTATGCCCGACCTGTCGAACATGCCCAAGGGTCTCGATCAGTTGCCGCCCGGACTGGAAGGCATCGATCTCTCCCAGCTCAAGCTGCCCAAGAAGTAGTCGGTGGCTGCGCTTCATCTCCGGTGTATCGGTCTGCCCGATGCCGAGCCGATCGAATTGTGGATCGTCGACGGGCTGATCTCCTTCGAGCCGGTGTCCGGTGCGGAGACGATCGTCGAATCGGGTTGGATCACACCGGGTCTCGTGGATGCGCACTGTCACGTGGGCATCCGCTACGGCGGTGGTGGGGGCGAAACCGTCGACGGCTTGCTGGGGCAGGCGAAGACCGAACGTGACGCGGGTGTGCTGTTGCTCCGCGACGCCGGATCACCGGTCGACACCAGGTTCGTCGACGAGCGCCTCGACCTGCCGCGGATTATTCGCGCAGGCCAGCACATCGCGGCACCCAAGCGATACATCCCGGGCCTGCCGGTCGACCTGGACGACGAATCTCAGCTGCCGGCCGAGGTAGTGCGTCAGGCACGCGCCGGTGATGGTTGGGTCAAGCTCGTCGGGGACTGGATCGACCGTTCCATCGGTGACCTCGCCCCGTTGTGGAGCGACGAGATCCTGGTCGAGGCCATCGCTGCCGCCCATGCCGAGGGCGCAAAGGTCACCGCTCACGTCTTTGCCGAAGACGCCCTGCCCGGCCTGATCAACGCCGGCATCGACTGCATCGAGCACGGAACCGGATTGACGGACGCGACCATCGAGTTGATGGTCGCTCACGGCACGGCCCTGGTTCCGACGCTGATCAACATCGCTACTTTCCCCGAGATCGCGGACTCCGCCACGCGGTATCCGATCTACGCCGCGCACATGCGCGATCTGCACGCTCGTCGACACCAGACGATCGGTGCCGCTCACGAGGCCGGGATTCCGATCTATGCCGGAACGGACGCAGGCGGATCGATCAGGCACGGGCGGATCGCCGACGAGATCGCCGAACTCGAAGTTGCCGGATTGACAGCTCACCAGGCGTTGGGCGCAGCGAGCTGGGACGCGCGGAGTTGGTTGGGTGCGCAGTGCATCGAGGAAGGAGCGCCCGCCGACCTGGTGGTTTACTCCGAAGATCCGCGCGGAAACCCCGATGTGCTCGCGAAGCCGACGCGTGTCATCCTCCGCGGCACCCCCGTGAGTGGTTAGGGAGTCCCCGCACTCTCGAAGCGCGCACAGGGTGGTTTCCGAACGAGCCCACCCATCTGGCACAATGGACCATTGTTCGTCGCAACCGGTTACGTACCGCTGCGACGGTCACAGGATAGAGGCAAAACCGGGCTCACAAATCGTGTGGGTCGCTGAATTGCACGTGACATGCGCAGCACTGTTGTGCGCGCTGAAGGAGAACTGCAGCTGTGGCTGTCAAAATCAAGCTCACCCGCCTCGGCAAGATCCGCAACGCTCAGTACCGCGTTGTCATCGCCGACTCGCGCACCCGTCGTGACGGCCGTGCGATCGAGACCATCGGCAAGTACCACCCCAAGGAAGAGCCCTCGCTGATCGACATCGATTCCGAGCGCGCTCAGTACTGGCTGTCCGTGGGCGCACAGCCCACCGAGCCCGTCGAGGCACTCCTCAAGATCACCGGTGACTGGCAGAAGTTCAAGGGCCTGCCGGGCACCGAAGGCACCCTGCGCGTCAAGGAAGCCAAGCCCACCAAGCTCGAGCTCTTCCAGGCTGCGCTCGCGCAGGCCGAGAACGAGCCGGTTGCAGAAGCAATCACCCCCAAGAAGAAGAAGGCTGCAAAGGCTGACGAGGCCAAGGCAGAAGATACCGCGGCTGACGCCGAGGCTCCCGCTGCAGACGCCGAGGCTGCTGACAAGTGAGTGCCGTCGTCGCTGATGCGGTAGAGCATCTCGTGCGTGGCATCGTCGCCAATCCCGACGATGTGCGTGTCGAGCTGATCACCGGACGTCGGGGACGGACCGTCGAGGTGCACGTGCACCCCGACGATCTCGGCAAGGTCATCGGTCGGGGTGGTCGCACGGCGACCGCTCTGCGGACCTTGGTCTCCGGCATCGGTGGCCGCGGTATCCGTGTTGATGTCGTCGACACCGATCAGTAGACGGCAGTAAACAGGTGGAACTCGTAGTCGGTCGTGTCGCGAAGTCGCATGGCATCAAAGGTGAATTGGTAGTCGAGGTTCGTACAGACGAGCCCGAGGATCGTTTTGCCGTAGGTTCCGTGCTGCGTGGGCGCAAGCCGCGCGAGTCCACACTGAAGTCGTACACAGTGGAAGCCGCCCGGGATCATTCCGGGCGGCTTTTGCTGCGCCTCGAAGGCGTCAGTGACCGCGGCGACGCAGATGCGTTGCGCGGCACACTGTTCGTCATCGACAGCTCCGAACTCGAGCCTTCGGATGATCCGGACGAGTTCTACGATCACGAACTCGAAGGGCTGAAGGTAGTCCTCACCGACGGTACCGAGGTCGGTTCGGTCATCGAGGTATTGCATTCCGCGGCAGGCGAATTGCTTTCGATTCGCCGTACCGGTGAGACGTCCGGTGAATTGCTGATCCCGTTTGTCGCCGCCATCGTCACCTCGGTGTCGATTGCCGACGGCGTCGTGGTGATCGAGCCTCCCGAGGGACTGCTCGACCCGGATTTCGGCGACAAGTCGAACAGCGACAATTCGAACTCAGACAACGACTGATCGTTTGTCATGCGTCTCGACGTCGTCACCATTTTTCCCGAGTATCTCGAACCGCTTCGTGCTGCCTTGCTGGGCAAGGCAATCGAACGTGGCTTGATCTCGGTCGACGTCCACGATCTTCGGTCGTGGACCCATGACGTACACAAAGCCGTCGACGATTCTCCGTACGGCGGCGGACCCGGCATGGTCATGAAACCCACCGTCTGGGGTCCGGCACTGGACGACATGATCGGGCGCTCCGATTCTTCCGGCCCGGATGATGCCGAGACTATTCTGGTGGTGCCCACTCCCGCCGGCGTTCCGTTCACCCAGGAGACCGCGCACCGCTGGTCCACCGCCAAGCACCTTGTCTTCGCCTGCGGCCGATACGAAGGTATCGATCAACGGGTTTTCGACGACGCCGCCAAGCGGGTCAGGGTCGAAGAAGTCAGCATCGGTGATTACGTCCTGATCGGCGGTGAAGCAGCCGTGCTGGTGATGGTCGAGGCTGTTGTGCGACTGATGCCCGGCGTTCTCGGCAATCAGCTGTCACACCAAGAGGATTCGTTCTCCGACGGTCTTCTCGAAGGGCCTAGTTACACTCGCCCGGCTGTGTGGCGCGACCTCGAAGTTCCGCCGGTTCTGCTTTCCGGTGATCACGCGAAGATCAAGGCTTGGCGCCATGAGCAGTCGCTGCAGCGCACGGCCGAGCGTCGACCGGATCTTCTTCCTTAGGTATTTCGCTTCAACCAGGTGATGCTTGCGCCGTCGTCGAGCGATTCGGTTGCAGTCGGTGTGAACAGTGTCGGCGCGTAGTCACCTCTGATCATCGGTATGCCTGCGCCGGCGACAACCGGATACCTCTTGATGATCAACTCGTCGATCTCCGGTAGTAGTTCGCCGGCGAGAGTTCCGCCTCCGCACAGCCAGATATGCTGTCCCTCTTCTCCTTTGAGGGATTTGATCGCTGCCAGTGGGTCGGTGCGAACGATGGTGACCGCGTGATCCTCGGCGTCAGGGAGGGTGCTGGAGACGACGAACTGGCGCAGGTGTGCGAAGGGGCTCCTCACGCCGGCGGTCAGCCCGGGCTCGTAAGAGCCGCGGCCCATGATGACCGTATCGAAGGTTCTGTTGGGCGCGTCCTCGATTCCGAGAGCGGGCCGCACATGCGTTGGCACGGTCTCGGGATATCGATCGCGTATCCAGGCCGTGATCTGTTCGGATACCGGAAAGAAATCGAATTCGCCGTCTGGTCCCGCGATGTAGCCGTCGAGAGAAGCTCCCACGTAGTACACAAGCTTTCGCATCTTGACGCTCCGTTCGTAGTACTATGTTTGTAGTGGTTCAACTTAGGGTCGTGTCAGGAGTGATGTCAAGTGCGAAAGAACCCGGAACGTCGGCTTGCCCTGATCGACGCGGCAATCGAGGTGTTGGCCCGAGAGGGTGCTCGAGGCTTGACTTTTCGAGCCGTCGACACCCAGGCGGCCGTGCCGAACGGGACAGCGTCGAACTACTTTTCCAATCGCGACGACCTGCTCACCCAAGCGGGTGGCCGGATCTACGAGCGACTGATTCCGGACGACCTCGCAGGGATGATCGATCCCGTCAACGGCACCGATCGTGAGCGCCTGGTGACGCTCATGCTCGACGTGGTCGAGCGGGTCACCTCGTTCGGAACGGGTTTCCTCGCGCTCATGGAGTTGCGACTGGAGGCGACGCGTCGACCGGACCTGCGAGCGGTCTTGACCGTCCGCATCCGAGAAGACTTCGACCTCAATGTCGCCAATCACCTGGCATCCGGGGTGCCCGGCGATGCGATGACCGTTCGCCTGCTTTATTTGTCGCTGAACTGGCTCGTACTGGATCGACTCACATTGCCGAACCTGTTCGGGGAGGAAGATATTCGTACGATCGTCGAGGCGGCGGTGGATCGAGCGTTACCCCGCGAATCGTAGGAGGTCAGTGCCGTTCGGCAGGTTTGCGGCGGAACGAGAAGTATCGATGACCGAAGAAGCTCACACCGGCGACGATCAACATGACAACCGCTTGGGCGGGAAGCGGAGGGGCATGAAGAATCGACACCGCGATTGTTCCGAGTATCAGATTCAACACCAGGCCACCGGAATTGACGACGATGAACGCACCCAGGTCGCGTGCGACATGTCCGCGGACGCGGAAAACCAGAGTCCGATGCAGAACGAAAGCGATGAGCACGCTGATGGAGTACGCGCCGATCACAGCCACTTGATACAGATCCTTGTTGTCGAGGATCAGTGACCAGATCACGAAGAGCACGTATCCGATCGCCGTATTGGCCACTCCGACAATGGCAAACGCGATGGGTTGATGCTTGACCACCCGCAGCAGTGGACCGGGGTTCTCGGGTGATGCGATGTCTTCGGTCATGAAGACTCGGTCTTCACGGTCTCGATCCGGTCCTTGCGCCGGGCCCGCAGATACATCCACTCGAGCACGCCGAGGCCGAGGATTCCGGCGACCATCGAAGCGCCGCCGACCTTCCAACCCGGCGGGCGCCACGTCAGGACAAGCTCTGCGTCCTTCGTCCCGGCGGGAATGTCCACGGTGACAAAGGACTTCGCGACGACGTCGATCGGGACAGACTGACCGCCCAGGCTTGCCCGATATCCGGGCCAGCCGAGCCGTGCGAACACAACCCTGCCGCCGGTCTCCGAACTGACACGAAGGGTGCTCGACATGTTCGTTTCCCCGGTCGAAACAGCCTCGACGTCTTGGGCGTCGGCGATGCGTCCGTTGCGTGTCGAGACCGGGCCGTCGACGCGTTCGAGCACCGAGATGTAGTTCTCGTGGCCGGGGTAGTCGACCCATGTCCATCCGTCGGGAGCCGGGTTCTTGCGTGCATCGGGGTAGAGGGCGTTCTGAAGTACGACGCGGTCCACGTTCATCAGGTCGACGATGGTGCGGCCAGTGGTGGGTTCGACGGTGAATGCACGTCGGAAGGCGTCGGGGCAGACGCTCATGTCCCAGCGCATGCAGAGCAGATCACCGAAGTAGAAGTGCCCGTTGGGGGTGTAGCCGCTGGTGTAGGTCAGTTCGAGGTCTTTGGGGTAGTTGCCGAAGGCCAGGGAACCGTACGCTCCGTCGAGGGTCTTGTCCCCGGGAGCGATGAGCGCACGGTCGCCCAGTTGCAGTGTCGTGCCGTCGAAGTCGGGGAAGACTTCTTTCATCTCCGAGCGGGATTCGGGCAGGTTCCAGCTCATCGGGGTCGGTTGCGCGGCTCGAACCTGGGCGTAAGCGATGGGGGAGACCGCGGCGATTGCCAACAGACATGCGAGCGCTGTGCCCTTCGTACGGCCCAGCCAGACCATCGCGGCGCCCAGTGCGACAACGGCCAGGGCTGAGATCACGTGCCATTTCGCGAGCCCAGGGGCTGCCGAGGCGGACCTGATCAGAAGCAGGCCGACGAGGATTCCCGCTGCAACGGCGCGCCCGCGCAACTTGTCGGTCGTGGCGTAACGCCCGAGCAGGATGCACACCAGAAGCAGGAGTCCGATGGCCACCATCGGAAGAACGCGCGCGGGCCACCGAAGTGGGCCGATCGTGCTCGGCCCGGCCGTCCACATGAGGACGGCGACCGTGAAGATCCCGACGGCGGTCAATTCGCGTGCCGCGCCGCGTGCCTTGCCCCAGTCTATGAACGCCAGGGCGGGTATGAGGAACCAGGCGATGTAGACCATGGGCATGGTCTGGATGTATCCCCACCACGAGGAGAATGCAGGCATGGTGCTCGGCAGGCTCGCGTTCAGCGATTCCGACCAGGGAACGGCGAGGAAAGCGTCGTTCTTGACTTCGGATGCGCCGCGCCAGGTGACGTCGGCGGTGAGCAGGCTCGGTAGATACGTCGCGAGACCGGCGAGGGCGGCACAGGCAGACACCGCCAGAAGCCGCAGCGACGGCAACCAACGCCGTTGATAGACAACTTCGCCGATTGCGACCGCGCCGATCATCAAGCCGGATTCGACTGCGGGGAAAACATATTGGACCGACATCGCGAGATACAAGAACACGAAGGTCGGGATCGGACCGCTCTTGCCGCGGGCGTAGCGGATTGCCGACGCCCATGCCTGAACCATCCATGCGGTGCCGGTGAAGGCTGTCATCCAACTGGCGGAGTCGAAGAACAGGAGGAACCCGGTGAACGGAATCGAGACTCCGGCGACCGCAGCCCACGTGGGCTTCGAGCCGTACTCCAGGCAGATCCGATAGACGCCCAGCGCAAGGATGATCGCGAAGATCAACTTCACGATCGTCGCGTACAGCGCGAGGTTGTCGAAGGACGGTGCGATCAGGTCGATCAGAAGTTGCGGCGGATTGAGAAGGCCCGCTTCCTCGATCGCGTAGTTGCCCGCCATCCAGTTCTCGGGGACGAGTACCGGCAGGTGTCCTTCTCGCAGGCTACGGCCGAGCATGACCCACAGCGGCGCGTACTGGGACTCGGTGTCGTCGGTGTAGAAGTGACGAGCGTTCGCGAGCACCACGGCCAGGTAGCCGGCGATGACACCGACCGCCGTGACGGCGCCCCACTTGTACACGTCTGCCCGGGCGAGAGTGCGAGTTTCCACCACGAGTTCCAGACCTTAACAGGGCAGGTGGGGCGCACGGAGACGCGAGCGCGTCACGCGCCGTCGGCATCCGAAGTCCGGACACCTCTGCGTGTTAAAGTTCGCGACGGTGTGGGCCCGATCGTGCCTGTCTCTCGGCGCCAGTCGAGCCCCCTGAAGGGAGTGGAAGCGAGTGCACTCGATTTCCGTCGTAGTGCCCGTTTATCAGGGCGAAAAGACGATCACGGCGCTCGTCGAGGAGTTGGACGGCCTGTGCGCGCCGAGTTCGACGCCCGGTGGTGCGCAGTTCACCGTCGACGAGATCGTTCTGGTCCACGACAACGGCCCGGACCGTTCCGACGTCGTGTTGCTCGAATTGGAGCGCCGTTTCGATCAGGTGCGTGTCGTGTGGCTCAGTCGCAACTACGGCCAGGACGCGGCGACTATCGCCGGTATGGCCGCTGCCCGTGGACAGTGGATCGTGACGATGGACGAGGACGGCCAGCACGACCCGGTGCATATCGGGGCATTCCTCGACACGGCGCTGACGGAGCGATCCGATCTCGTGTATTCCAAACCCACGAACACTCGCCCGCATGGATTCTTGCGGAACCTGACATCGCGCGGCGCAAAGATCGTCTTGGCGACGGTATTCGCGTTCCCTGATTCGACGAGATTCGAAAGTTACCGCCTGATCCGAGGTGACATCGGCCGACAGTTGGCCGGCGTCGCCGCCAATGGCGTGTACCTGGACGTCGCGCTGACGTGGGTGGTCGGCAACACGGCCACGGCGCCGGTGACTCTTCGAGCCGAAGGCCGCGAGGAATCCGGGTACAACTATCGGCGTTTGTTCTCGTTGTTCTGGAAGATGGTGTTGTGTAGCGGAACCCGCGGTCTGCGGTTGGTGAGTCTGCTCGGAGTCACTCTGGCGTCGGCCGGTGTGATCATGGCCGCGGTGATCTTCATCCAAGCCATGACCGGTGACAACAACGACCCGGAAGGATGGGCGTCGATCATCATGGCGCTGCTGGTCTGTTCGGGTGCGATCCTGTTTTCGCTCGGTCTCATCGCCGAATACCTCGGTGTTGCACTGCACGTCCTTGTCGGAAAGCCGCTGTATCTGACTGTCGATTCACCGCGGCCCGGAACCTCGATCGATCGGCATAGTCGTGAGCACTGATCGCATCATCTTCTCCCGCCCCTATCGGGCATCGAACGAATTGTCGAATCTGGCAACGGTTCTGGAGTCCGATCACATTCACGGTGACGGACGCTTCACCAAGTCCGCGACCGCTGCGCTCAAGGCGATCACCGGATCCACGCATGCTCTGCTGACGACCTCGTGCACTCATGCACTCGAATTGGGTGCGCTGCTCCTCGAATTGGGACCTGGCGACGAGGTGATCGTTCCGAGCTTCGCGTTCAGTTCGGCGGCGACTGCCGTCGCGTTGCGCGGTGCCACTGTTGTGTTCGTCGACATCGATCCGAGTACCGGCAATATCGATCCCGACTGCGTCGCAGCGGCGATCACGGAGCGCACCAAAGCTGTACTGGTCATGCATTACGGCGGAGTCGCCGCCGACATGGAACCTCTCCTCGACCTCGCAAAACTCCACGGCGTCGCGTTGATCGAAGACAACGCCCATGGCCTCGGCGGAAAGTGGCGTGGGCGGGCGCTCGGCACCATCGGAACTATCGGTACGCAGAGTTTTCACGACACCAAGAACGTTCATTGCGGCGAGGGCGGCGCGCTGTTGCTCTCCGACGATCAGCTGATGACCCGCGCCGAAATCATCCGTGAGAAGGGGACCGACCGTGCGCGTTTCCTACGCGGCCAGGTCGACAAGTATTCGTGGCAGGACATCGGGTCGAGTTATCTGCCCAGTGAACTCAATGCCGCTGTCCTCGACGCACAACTCTCGGAGTTCGACGCGATTCAAGCGGCCAGGCATCGCGTCTGGGATGCCTACAGCGTGAGTCTGGGCGAGTGGGCGTCCGAGAACGGTGTCGTTCCCATGTCGGTCCCCGATGATCGCGAGCACACCGCGCACCTGTTCTATCTCAAGATGCCGACCGAAGAGAGTCGAGACGGGTTGATCCGGCATCTTGCCGCTGACGGAATCGTGGCGCCGTTTCACTACGTCCCGCTCGATACGAGTGCGGCCGGTGTGCGCTACGGACACACACCGGAGCCGTGTGTGCGTAGCGCCGAATTCTCCGCGTCGATCCTTCGCCTGCCGCTGTGGCCCATGCTCACGTCCGAACAACAGGAACGGGTCATCGGTTCGGTCCTCGAATACAAGCAGGCTTGAGCCCGAACACGACCGCGTGGATCGAATCAGGGCCCGGACGCTTCGGGCATCACCGAGTCCGCGGTCGTGGATGCCGCCGCCCAGTCGTCGATGCTTCCGCTCGGGAAGAGGATCTGTGTGACGCCGGTGACCGTGTCGCGAGCGTGCAGTGCGCTCTCGTCGTCGACGGCATCGGTGAACGAGGTGTCGGGATAGAAGCTGTCCTCGTCGGTGTACTGGACGTCTTCTCGTGAACCGATCGCGATGATGTATCGGTTGTCGTCGCCGACGATGCCGGTGGACAGATGGATCCACTTGTCCTCGACACAGCACATCCAGCCTTGTTTGACTCCGATGACCGGCTCGCCGAACAAGGCCTCGGGTAGGCCGAACCTCTGGTCGTAGCCGTCGGTTCCTTCGGGAGTGGATTGCCGCAGGTACTCGACGAACTGCTCGACCCGTTCAGGTCCGAGTTGGTCGGAGTCGTCGAGGATCCCGCTGTAGAAGGTGACCAGGTCACGTGTCGTGGTTTCGGTGTTCCACCACATACCGTCCCACGGCGGCGTCGTCGCGGTCAGTGCGTAACGCTCGGCGACGCGGCTGATCACCTCTTGGCCGCCGACCTCGTCCCAGAGGAGGTTGGCTGCGGTGTCGTCGGAGGATTCGAGCATCGCCGCCATGAGGGTGCGATCGTCGTCCGTGATGGGTCGCTCGCCGCGAGCGTCCTGATGGAGTAGATCCTCGGCGATGAAAAGTTTTGCCACCGAGGCGGTTTCGATCTGCTGGTCACCGGCGACGTCGAGGTATTTGTCCGAGGAGCGGTCGAGGATCGCGATGGAGACGTCCGCACCACGCCCGAGCGCCGCTACCTGAGCTTGCGCCAGGCGGCCGTCGAGGGTCTCTGCAACCGGAACGTTGGTGTCGGGAAAGGCGGGGGTCTGCATCGGATCATCCGGGTTCTGTCCGCCGCTGCACGAAGCCGCAAAAGTAACTGCGGCCACCATTGCGGCAATCCGGACGTACCGCGTACTCATCTGTTTCCCCCGGTAGCCCTGACACGGCACTGTTGCCGATCTTCTTGTCTCAGGATAGCGGTAGGGTCGGATCTCGTGATTCTCAAGACCGTGAACCAGCGCATTGCCGAGGAACTCGACGTCCGCGAAGGCCAGGTTGCAGCAGCAGTCGACCTTCTCGACGGCGGAGCCACGGTGCCCTTCATCGCCCGGTACCGCAAGGAAGTCACCGGCACGCTCGACGACGCCCAGCTGCGACTCCTGGACGAGCGGCTGCGGTATCTCCGCGAGCTCGACGTCCGTCGTGACGCCGTGCTCACGGAGATCGACTCTCAGGGCAAACTCGACGACCAACTGCGCGGTCAGATCATGCTGGCCGAGACGAAAGCGCGGCTGGAGGACATCTACCTCCCCTTCAAGCCGAAGCGGCGCACCAAGGCGCAGATCGCCCGCGAAGCCGGCCACGAGCCCGTCGCGGATGCTCTCATCGGAGATCCCACCACCGATCCCGCGCAGTATTCGGACGAACAACTCGACGGCGCCCGGTCGATCCTCGTGGAGCGCTTCGCCGAGGACGCCGATCTGGTCGGTGAATTGCGCGAGCTGATGTGGAATCGCGGCCAGGTCGTCTCCTCGGTCCGCAAGGGCAAGGAAACTGATGGCTCGAAGTTTGCTGACTACTTCGAGTTCTCGGAACCGTTCTCCAAATTGCCCTCGCACCGCATCCTCGCCGTCCTGCGCGGCGAGAAGGAAGAAGTGCTGTCGCTCAACATGGCGGCCGACACCGAAGAACTCGCGGCGGGGGAGCGCACGGTCTACGAAGGCCGCATCGCGTCGCGGTTCGAGATCGCCGACCGTGGTCGGGCCGCCGACGGGTGGCTTCTCGACACCGTCAAGTGGGCCTGGAAGACGAAGTTCGCCGTCACACTCGGAATCGACACTCGGATGCGTCTGCGGCAGTCCGCCGAAAAGGACGCCGTCGACGTTTTCGCCACCAACCTCAAGGATCTACTCCTCGCAGCTCCCGCCGGCGCCCGACCCACCATGGGACTCGACCCCGGATTCCGCACCGGAACTAAGGTTGCCGTCGTCGACGGAACCGGCAAAGTTGTTGCCTACGAGACGATTTACCCGCACCAGCCGCAGAACAAGTGGGACGCGGCTCTTGCGACGCTTGCCGGGCTGGTCGCCAAGCACGGCGTCGAACTGATCGCCATCGGCAACGGCACGGCCTCACGTGAGACCGACACGCTCGCTACCGAACTGATCAAGAAGACCGGCGCGCCCAACCTGACCAAGATCGTCGTCTCCGAGGCAGGCGCATCGGTGTACTCGGCTTCGGCCTACGCGTCGCAGGAACTTCCCGACCTCGACGTCTCGATTCGCGGTGCGGTGTCCATTGCGCGTCGCCTGCAGGATCCGTTGGCGGAGTTGGTCAAGATCGATCCCAAGTCCATCGGTGTCGGTCAGTACCAGCACGACATCACCGAATCGCTGCTCTCACGTTCCCTCGACGCCGTCGTCGAGGATGCCGTCAACTCGGTCGGCGTCGACGTCAACACCGCGTCCGTGCCGCTGCTCGCTCGGGTGTCCGGAATCGCGGGTTCTCTCGCGGAGAGCATCGTTGCGCATCGGGACCAGAACGGTCCGTTCAAATCCCGCAAGGGACTCAAGGACGTCTCCCGCCTGGGACCCAAGGCTTTCGAGCAGTGCGCAGGCTTCCTGCGGATCACCGACGGTGACGACCCGCTCGACGCGTCGAGCGTCCACCCGGAGGCATATCCGGTGGTTCGCAAGATCGTTGCGAGTGCGGGCGGGGACGTGCGCACCGTGATCGGAAACTCGCAGGCACTTCGATCGGTCAAGCCGTCCGACTACGTCGACGAGCGATTCGGACTACCGACCGTCACCGACATCATCTCCGAGTTGGAGAAGCCGGGACGAGATCCACGACCTGAATTCAAGACCGCGACCTTTGCCGCAGGCATCGAGAAGGTAGCGCATCTCAAGCCAGGTATGACTCTCGAAGGCGTGGTCACCAACGTCGCAGCCTTCGGTGCCTTCGTCGACATCGGAGTTCATCAGGACGGTCTGGTTCACGTCTCCGCGATGTCACACAACTTCGTCAAGGACCCACGCGAGGTCGTCAAATCCGGTGACGTCGTCAAGGTGAAGGTTCTCGAAGTGGACGAGGCACGCCAACGCATCGGGCTGACGCTTCGTCTCGATGACGAGGTGGGTGCGCCCCGCAAGCCCGAAGGCCCGCGTGGTGGGCAACCTCAGCGTCAGGGCCAGCCGCAGGGTCAGCGTCAGGGGCAGGGGCAGCAACGAGGAAATGGCGGACGCCAGGGTGGACGCGAGCAGCGACCGGACAACCGTGCGCCTGCTGCCGGGTCGATGGCCGACGCTCTGCGCAAGGCGGGCTTCGGCAAGTAAATCCGTCCGCCGGGTTTTCGAAGTCCGTATCGTCACAATCGAGTCGGTTGGCGGTATGAATCCGATCAGGGTCGGATCATGAATTCGGTGAAGGGAGGACAGCGATGCGAGAGTGGCTCGAGCGCGAGATCATCGCCCATGGCCGATTGCCGTTGCTGTTCTTCCTGCTCGGGTTCCTGTCCGCGTTCCTTTTCATCCGCCTCAGCGTTCGGATGATTCGCGCGCAAGTGAAATGGTGGCCGGGCAACATCGCGCCCGGAGGTCAGCATGTGCATCACGTCGTGTTCGGTGTGATCGCCATGATGATCTCCGGTGGTGCGTTGATCGCGGTCTACGTCGATGGTTCGCAGACCACCGGCGCCGTCCTGGCGGCGATCTTCGGTATGGGTGCGGCGTTGGTGCTCGACGAGTTCGCACTGATCTTCTATCTGAAGGATGTGTACTGGTCCGAACAAGGTCGGACATCGGTGGATGCGGTCTTCGTCGCGATCGCCGTGACCGGTCTGGTGCTGCTGGGTTTCCGCCCCCTCGAACTTCTCGACGTCGCCGGATTCCGTGAAGAACGAGATCCGTGGATCAAATTGGTCTTCGTTTTCGTCGCGTTGATCAACTTCGCCTTGGCGGCAATCGTGATTCTCAAGGGGAAGATCTGGACGGGGCTCGTCGGTCTGTTCGTCTTTCCGCTGCTGGTAATCGGAGCGGTTCGCTTGAGCCGGCCGGGTGCACCGTGGGCTCGCTGGCGGTACACGCGCAAGCCGAAACGGATGAACCGCGCGCTCGAGCGTGAGCGGAAGTGGCGTCGGCCCGTCATCCGGGCCAAGATCTACGTCCAGGATCTCATTGCCGGATCACCGAGCGTCGAGCATGCGATGACCGCGGCCGAGCAGGAACTGGACCACACCATCCACGCGGCTCCGCCGCCGCCGATTTCCCCGCTGGTGTCCGCGTCTGGCACAATGGACGGGTTGCCTGGACCAGGCAGCAGCACTTGATCTGGGCACGAACCAGACGAGCGCCGTTTCGGGAGACCGAAACGCGTGCCGCTCGGTTCCTCTGCTCCTGCGAAATACAAGGATGACATATGAACACCCTGGACTTCCTGGACAAAAAGTCGCTCCGCGACGACATCCCCGAGTTCCGTCCCGGCGACACGCTCAACGTGAACGTCAAGGTTATCGAAGGCTCCAAGGAGCGCGTGCAGGTCTTCAAGGGCGTCGTTATTCGTCGCCAGGGCGGCGGCGTTCGCGAGACCTTCACCGTCCGTAAGGTCTCCTTCGGCGTCGGCGTCGAGCGCACCTTCCCGGTTCACAGCCCCACGCTGGCCTCCATCGAGGTTCTGACCCGCGGTGACGTCCGTCGCGCCAAGCTGTACTACCTCCGTGAGCTTCGTGGCAAGAAGGCGAAGATCAAGGAAAAGCGCTGATCTTTCCGATGAGCCCGGCACCGCGTACGCGCGGTGTCGGGCTAATCTGGTTTCTGTGGCAGATTCTTCGAAGGAGCAGGCATTGTCGTCCGGACCCGAGAATCACGAGGGATCAAGCGGTTCCGCGGAACCGACCTCACATCGGCCGCAGAAGAAACAGCGATCGTTCCTGCGAGAACTCCCTGTTCTGATCGGCGTAGCGCTGGTACTCAGCATCGTCCTTCAGGCATTTGTCTTCAGAGTTTTTCTCATCCCATCCGAGTCGATGGAACCGACACTGCACGGCTGTGCAGGATGTACCGGTGACCGCATCGTGGTGGAGAAGATCGGATACCGCTTCGGCGATCCGGAACCCGGTGACGTCGTCGTCTTCAAGGGACCCGATTCGTGGAACACGAAATATGTGTCCAATCGGTCCGACAACGTTGTAGTCCGCGGCATTCAAGAAGTCGGTTCGTGGGTCGGCCTCGTTCCGCCGGACGAGAACGACTTGGTCAAGCGAGTGATCGCAACAGGTGGCCAGACCGTCGAATGCTGTGACGACCAGGGCCGAGTCCTGGTCGACGGCAAACCGCTGAACGAGCCGTACATCAAGATGGATTTCCCGTTCACTCCCGGAACACAAACGTGTGACACCGAAGTGAAGTCGGGCCGATGCTTCGGACCGATCACCGTTCCCGAGGGCCACGTGTGGGTCATGGGCGACAACCGCAGCAATTCCGCCGACTCGCGCTACCACGTGGACGACGAGTTCCAGGGAACAGTCCCGATCGACAACATCATCGGTCAAGCTCGATTCATCGTCCTTCCCCCGTCGCGAATGGGCGGCATCGATGCGCCTGATATTCAGGGCAACTGAGTTGTCGGACCGCACACATGGATTCGCGTAGTTCCGAGTAGGCAGAGACAGTGAGTAGTTGGCCCCCTCGCGTTGTCATTCGCAGATCGGCAGGTCTGCGGACGATGGAGTCTGCGTTGGCGCGAACCGGACTCGGTCCGGTCGCCGGCGTCGACGAAGCCGGGCGCGGAGCGTGCGCTGGTCCACTCGTCATTGCCGCGTGTGTCCTGGCGCCGAAACCGCAAGCGGCACTGGCGCGGCTCGACGATTCGAAGAAGTTGACCGAACGCGCGCGCGAGGAGCTCTTCCCGGCCATCAAGCGTTTGGCGTTGGCGTGGAGTGTTATTTCGGTACCCGCTGCGGAAGTCGATCAGATCGGTATCCACGTCGCCAACATCGAGGGGATGCGACGAGCAGTTGCGGGCCTCGACCTCGAACCGGGCTACGTCCTCACCGACGGGTTCCGGGTTCCGGGTTTGACGGCTCCGTCGCTGCCGGTCATCGGCGGTGACGGCGCCGCTGCATGTATCGCCGCGGCCAGCGTTCTCGCGAAGGTCACCCGAGATCGTGTGATGACCGAGATGGACAGCACTCATCCCGGATACGGTTTCGCGATTCACAAGGGATACAGCACGCCCCTGCACATGGACGCTCTCGAAGACCTGGGGCCGTGCCCCGAACACCGCATGACCTATGCCAACGTGGTGGCTGCGGGAGTCCGGTTGGAACAACGTGCAGGCCGTACGGGATGATGGAAGTTCAGACGAACTGGGAGGACTGGCTAAACCGATGAGTGCCGAGGATCTCGAGAAGTACGAAACCGAGATGGAGCTGTCGCTCTACCGTGAATACCGGGACATCGTCGGACAGTTCTCCTACGTCGTGGAGACCGAACGACGTTTCTACCTGGCCAACACGGTCGAGTTGCTGCCCCACAATTCCGACGGGGAAATCTACTTCGAGCTGCGGATGTCCGACGCCTGGGTGTGGGACATGTACCGCCCGGCGCGATTCGTGAAGTACGTGCGCGTCGTGACGTTCAAGGACGTCAACATCGAAGAGTTGGACAAGCCGGATCTGCGCCTTCCTGACTGACCTGTGCGTGCTGCACAGATCTCGACGACGAAGTGCCCCGCCGATATCGGCGGGGCACTTCGTATTTCGCTGCTTTGTGCCGGATCAGTTGCCCTTGACGTTCACGATCTGACGCAGGGTGTGTCGAATCTCGACCAAGTCCTTCGCGTCGTCCATCACGACGTCGATGTCCTTGTACGCACCCGGGATCTCGTCGAGGAACGCCGCGGAGCGCTTGTATTCGATGCCGACCATCGCCTTGTCGAGATCTTCGATGATGAAGGTCTTGCGTGCCTGGTTACGTCCGTACACCCGACCCGCGCCGTGGGGGCTGGACTTGAACGAGGGCACGTTTCCCTTGCCGACGACGACGTAACTCGCGGTTCCCATCGAACCGGGGATGAGCCCGGGCGTGCCCTCGTCTGCCTTGATCGCACCCTTACGGCTCAACCACACTCCGCGACCCATGTGGAACTCCTTCTGGGTGAAGTTGTGGTGGCAGTTGATCCGCTCGAGCTCGTCGATGATCGCGGGTTTGCCGTCACCCATGAAATGCGCGAAGTCCTTCACGACGCGGTCCATCATCTCTTCTCGGTTGAGCAGGGCGAAATGCTGAGCCCAGTTGAGATCGGTGATGTACGAGTCGAATTCGGGTGTCTTCTCGACCAGGTAGGCAAGATCCGGATCGGGAAGGTCGATGTACCACCGCTCGCACAAGTCCTTGGCGATCTTGATGTGATGCTGTGCGAGCTTGTTTCCGATACCGCGGCTTCCCGAGTGCAGGAACAGCCAGACGCCGTCGCTCTCGTCGAGCGTCACCTCGATGAAGTGGTTGCCAGAACCCAGCGTTCCGAGCTGAAACCTCCAGTTGTTCTTGAACTTGTCGTAGAAGGCCAGGCGATCGCCCGCCATTGCCTCGAGTTCTGCGATGCGGATGTGCGCCGTGTCGCTCAGCGTCGTGTTGTAGACACCTGCCGAGAGCGGGACGGAGCGTTCGATGCTGTGGCGAAGGACGCTCAGGTCGCGGCCTTGAAGGTCGCGTGCGCTGAACTGGGTTTTGACCGCGATCATTCCGCAGCCGATATCGACTCCGACAGCGGCGGGCATGATTGCGCCTTCCGTCGGAATGACCGAACCCACCGTCGCACCCGCACCGAGGTGCGCATCCGGCATCAATGCCAGATGTGGACGGACAAAAGGCATCTGGGACGTGCGCAGCGCTTGCTCACGAGTGTTCTCGTCGAGTATCGATGCCCAGTTCCACAGCCTCTTGGTGATCTTCTCCATCAGATTTCTCCCACATAGTTCACAGCCAAACCGATCGGTCCGACGTGTGTCGTGCAGGATTGACCATGCGCTTCGTCCGTGGTTGTGTGCAACCCCTTTTCAGGTGCGCAGGCCGTCTGCGAGTTCGTAGATTCGCCCGACATACTTCTCCTGAAAGGCTTTTCGGGCAGCATCTGCCTGTTGCCGAGCGCCCATTCGGGAGTAGAGGTACTCGAGGTGAACCAAGCTCTCGCCGATGTCGACGCGTCGCTGGTCGAGAACCGTCAACTCGTCGACCAGTCGAGCCAGATCTAACGCGGTGTCCGGTACCTCGTCCATGGCGGTCCTCGATGTTCGTGGGTGCTTCCTGGGATTGAGGCTAACACTCTTCGAACATATTTTCGATACCTGGTCCTGTTGTCTACTTCGACAAGGTAGCTGTCAGCTGGTCGATGGCATAGGGGATGCTGAGGACGGTGTTGCCGGACATTGCAGCGCCGACGGGTGGATCTGCGGTGTATCGCACGACTATCGCATTTCCGTTTTTCACAGCGGGTAACCGCTGGTAAAGAGTGTTGCCGGCGAGAGCCTTCTCGCCCTCCGGATCGGTCATCACGATCAAGCGGTCGACGGGCTCGAGGATGTCGTAGCGCTCGTTCGGGAGCCAGTCGCCGAACTGGTCGCCGACAAATGTGTCGACCGTCGGCGGGAGGGTGAATCCGAGTGACGAGAGGAAGATTCCGCGTGGGTCGTGCGACGAGAACACGTATCCCTCGGGAGTGTCGAGGTTGACGATCGTCGCGGTTTGCCCGGCGAATTCCGGGTGCGCAGCGCGAGCGGTGGCAAACGCGTTTTCGGTATCCGTGATCAATTGTCGAGCTTGTGGTTCTTTGCCGAGGGCGCGCCCGGCGGTGACCGTCATGTCGGTCCACGGCGTTGTGTATGCGTCGTAGTCCTTGCTCTGCGCGACGGTCGGCGCAATCGAGGTCAGCTTCTTGTAGGTTTCCGTGTCGATGTCGGCGTACAGCGCGAGGATCAGATCTGGTGCGAGGGAGGCGATTTGCTCGAAGTTGAAGTCTCCGCCGCTGTTGATGTACGTCGGAGTTTTCCCCTTCCAGTAGTCCTTCGTCCACGGCCAGCTTTCATCCAAGCCGGACCCCCACCATTCGGCCATGCCGACGGGTTCGACTCCCAAGGCAAGCAGTGGTTCGTGATCGGTGTACCCGAGTGTGACGACGCGCTGTGGTTCGGCGTCGATTGTCGTCGAACCCAGGGCGTGCTCGATCGTCACGGGGAATGCGTCGTTGCTCTGGGTCGCTGATGTGGTGTCGACGCCTTGCGAGGTTCCGCAGGAGGTCGAGAACCCGATGATCGCGGCCGTCGTGAATAAGGCGGCGAGGATTCGGGTGCTACGTGAGGGCACGTGCATGCTCCTTCGAAGTGGTGGGCGAAGTGATCTGAGTTCCGCGTGAAGTGCTGAACTGGTCGCGTCAGCAATAAAGTGAGGCTAACCTTTGCAGGATCGTCGGTCCATCCTTCAGAATGGACTCGGATACGCCCAGAAAGACGCAAAATGTCCACTATCGAGTACTCGACTCGTCCAAAGTCCTTGCTAGCGCTGCCCGATAGTCGCGGACGGACATTCAAAGATTTTCAGGTTTACACCAACGTCGTCGACGGAGTGACTGCGTACGGAGCTCATCGACACCCCGAGCATCAGATCGCCTGGATGAGTGAAGGGACGATGCAGATCGCTGCCGGAGGCAATGTGTGGCACCTGCACAGCGAGCACTTGGTCTGGTTGCCGGGCACCGTTCTCCACGACATGACACTTCTGACGGAGGGGTGCATGATCGCGGCCTATGCGCGTCCGGATCTACGCCCTGCCGGGCCGCGGTGGGCTCAGCCACGTGTTCTCGAAGTCGATGCTCTGTCCGCTCAATTGTTGCGGCACCTCGCAGATCGGACCATCGACGATGCTCGGCGGTTGATGAGTCAGGAGTTGCTCTACGACATTCTGGCTTCAGCACCCGAACGGCACGACGTCCTCGCGGTTCCTCGTAATGCTGCGGCGAGTTCGGTTTCTGCCCGCATCCTTGCCGATCCGGCAGACTCACGGACGCTGGGGGAGTGGGCGGGCGAACTCGGGGTCAGTTCCAAGACCTTGATGCGAGCCTTTGTCGCCGATACCGGGATTACCTTCGGGCAGTGGAGAACTCGAGCACGCATGTACGCATCACTCGAGATGCTCGCGCGGGGTGAGGGTGTCAATGACGTTGCCCCGCAGGTGGGTTACCGGACCAGTAGCGGGTTCATCGCCGCATTTCGGGAAACCTTCGGTACGACGCCGGCCCGGTACGGTGCGAAAGCTGATGCAGTGAGTCGCTGACGACTTGACGAAATTCGTTGATGGCCAAACTTGTTTCGAAAACGTAGAAATGGGCCGAGCTGCCAGCATGTGCTGGTGGCCCGGCCCATTTACTCATCCGAACTGAGTCAGCTCATGTTGCCGAGCACATTGCCCAAGACGCCGCTGATGACATTGGTCATCGACCCCTGCGGGTCGGTCAGGGAGCCGAATACCTGGCCCGATCCGGAGTTGAGTGAGCCGAAGCCCATGTCCTCGAGGCTTCCGGCGCCCGCCTCGACGGGGTTCGGCTGCCGGATGGTGACACACACACCCATCGGATTGATGTTCCAGTTTCCGCCCGCGAGCACAATGTTGGTGCCGGCGCCGCTGTCGAGCTGCGTGCCGACAACTGCGTTATCGGGAACTCTGTAGGTGGTCTCCAAAGCGATGATACCGCCGCCCGCCGTGGTCCATCCGCCGCCCTTGGCGATTACGGAGTCATTGCCGACGACGACGGTCTTGGTGACGTCGTCCCACTTCTGGTCGCCGATAAGCCATTTGACGTTCAGGCGAGCCTTCACCAGCTGGAATCCTGCCGGGTGGAAATCGCGGATCTCGTTGACGAGTGCTCCCGAACCGGAAACCTTGGTGATGTAGGTGACCGTCTGACCCGCTGCGACCTTGCCGTCGCCGACAACCTCCTTGCTGACGGTGTAGGGCGTCCAGACGGAGCCGGGCCAATCGTCGGTCACCGACTGGTTGAGCGCGCAGGCCGGTGCTGCTTGCGCCACCGAGGCTCCAAGTCCAACGGTGACGCCGGCGGCGAGGAGAACGAGGGAAGTGGTGGTGGCTACTGCGTGGCGTAGTGAGCGGCGGGCCATATAGAACTCCATTCAGCGGGGTGCGTGACGGTTTGAGCAAAACTGTAACTAGTTCTACTGGACTTTCGTCCAATTTGTGGTGATTTCAGAAAATTGTCGAAGTGTGCGCCGTCGTTGATGTATCGCGCTGCCGAATTCCACAGGTTCTGGGTTGTCCACAGGTCGGTTGTGGGTGGCTTGGTTTTGTGGTGGTGGGTCGAGGGTGGTGGTTGGGACGCGTTTCGTATGGGCGGGCGCGGTCGTGTGAGTGGTGGGGGCTGTGATGGCGAGGAATATGGCGTTGGGTGCTCGGGGTGAGGATGTGGCTGTCGAGTTCCTGATCGATGCGGGTTTGGAGATTGTCGAGCGTAATTGGCGTTGTCGGTACGGCGAGTTGGATGTGATTGCGACATCCGGTGATCGAATTGTGTTCGTGGAGGTGAAGACTCGCTCTGGTGTCGGGTACGGGAGTCCGGCGGAGTCGGTGACGTTCGCGAAGCAGCGTCGGATTCGGGTGTTGGCGATGCAGTGGCTGGCTGATTCGGGTCGGTCGTGGTCGAGGGTGCGTTTTGATGTGGTGGCTGTGTTGATCGGCCGCGGCGGCGAGTTTTCGGTCGAGCATTTTGTGGATGCGTTCTGATGGCGTTGGGGCGGGCGCATTCTGTTGCGGTCAGTGGTGTGGACGGGCAGATTGTGGAGATCGAGGCGGATATCGGGCGCGGGTTGCCAGCGGTGTATTTGGTGGGGCTGCCTGATACGGCGTTGCACGAGTCGCGTGATCGGATTCGGGCGGCGGTGACCAATTCTGGTGAGGAGTGGCCGGATAGCAAGGTGATTTTGGCGTTGTCGCCGGCGACGTTGCCGAAGGTGGGCAGTGTTTACGATTTGGCTTTGTCGTTGTCGGTTCTCGATGCGGCGAAGAAGTTGCCGCGGAAGTTGTTGCGGGAGACTGTGTTTTTGGGGGAGTTGGCGCTCGACGGTCGTTTGCGGACGGTGCGTGGTGTGTTGCCTGCGGTGCTTGCGGCGAAGCGGGCGGGGTGGGGGACTGTGGTGGTTCCGGCTCGGGCGTTGGCTGAGGCGGGCCTGGTCAAGGGGATCGAGGTGCTGGGTGCCGACGATTTGTCTGCGGTGATCGGGTGGTTGCGTGGTGAGTTGGCGTTGGCTGTTCCTGATGTTTTCGAGCGTGCGGATTCGGTGGTGGTGCGGGATTTGAGTGAGGTTGTCGGGCAGACGGATGCTCGGTGGGCGATCGAGGTTGCGGCGGCGGGTGCGCATCATCTGATGTTGACGGGTCCGCCGGGGATCGGGAAAACGATGTTGGCGCAGAGGCTTCCGGGGATTCTGCCGCCGTTGACGGAGGGGGAGTCGTTGGAGGTGACGGCGATTCATTCGGTGGCGGGGGTGTTGCCGGAGGATCGGCCGTTGATAGACATGCCGCCTTTCATTGCGCCGCATCACAGTTCGTCGGTCAGCGCGCTGGTGGGTGGTGGTAGCGGGATGGCTCGTCCTGGTGCGGTCAGCCGCGCCCATCGCGGCGTGCTGTTCCTCGACGAATGTGCCGAGATCGGGGTGAAAGTGCTCGAAGCGCTACGCACGCCGCTCGAAGACGGGGAGGTGCGAATCGCCCGGCGAGACGGAGTTGCGCGGTACCCGGCGCGGTTCCAGCTGATCCTGGCCGCCAATCCCTGCCCGTGCGCGCCGCCGAGAGACGCGGATTGTGTCTGTGCACCCGCGGCGCGTCGCCGGTACCTGGGGAAATTGTCCGGCCCGCTCTTGGACCGAGTCGACATCAGGGTCCGGATGCAAGCCGTTGCGACCGGAGCGCTGATCGACGAAGTGGGGGAAAGCACCGGCGATGTTCGTGCGCGCGTGGCGGCAGCTCGAGACACTGCAGCCCAGCGGTGGAGCGAGTACGGGTGGCGGACCAACGCGGAAGTGCCAGGGCCTGCGTTGAGGCAGAAGTTCAGACTCTCGCGTGCGGCGTTGGCGCCGGTGGAACGGGCGCTGCGTAAAGGGGTGATAACCGCTCGTGGGGCTGACCGAGCGTTGCGGGTTGCCTGGAGTGTCGCCGATCTGGCAGGTGAGGCGATGCCAGGGCCCGACCAAGTTGTCACCGCACTCGACTTCCGAGACAGGGGATTCCAATGACTGCACACGATCCACGACTACTCGCTTGGGCATATCTGTCCCGCGTCGTGCAGGGGCCCAGCGCGTATATGTCCATGTTGATCGACGAGCTCGGGGTCGAAGAAACTGCGAGGGCGGTTCGCAAGGGCGATCTGCCGCCCTCGATCGAGGAGAAGACGCGAGCCCGCGCTCACATCGACACCGCCCAGCGAGATCTCGACCTGATGGAGGCAATGGGTGGCAGGCTCGTAACTCCGAACTGCACCGATTGGCCTGCGTGGCGGATGCTTTCCTTCGACGGACTCGATGCCTCCGGGGGCGAGACGGCACCATTTGTGTTGTGGATGTTGGGGTCTGGGGATTTGGTTGATCTCACCGAGAGATCGGTTGGGATTGTCGGCACGCGGGCATCGACTGCATACGGCGAACATGTGACGGCAGAGATTGCCGGTGACCTCGCCGTCGACGGATGGACCGTGATTTCCGGGGCGGCCTTCGGTATCGACGGGGCCGCGCACCGCGCTGCATTGGGCGTAGGCGGAACCACTCTGGCCGTCTTGGCCTGTGGGGTGGATCGAGCGTATCCGTCCGGGCATGCGCGACTACTCAAACAGATAGCGAATTCGGGTGCGGTGATAAGTGAATATCCACCCGGCACGACACCTGCAAAGTTCCGATTTCTGGCACGGAATCGACTGGTAGCTGCGTTGTCGGACGGAGTCGTGGTTGTCGAGGCGGGTTGGCGCAGTGGGGCACGCAATACCGCCAATTGGGCTCGGAAATTGGGGCGCCCGGTAATGGCGGTGCCGGGACCGGTGACATCGGCATCGTCGACCGGATGTCACCGGATGATTCGCGAAGGTGAAGCGCAACTCGTTTCCAATGCCGTGGATGTAGTCGAAGCGTCAGGTCCATTTGGTGTCGGGGATTCCGCGGAGGATGCTGCGGCGACGCGTGACATCGACTCATTGCGCGGCAATTCTCGGTTGGTATACGAAGCTCTGCCGGGAACAGGGTCTCGTAGTACCCGTGAGTTGTCCGAGGAATCGGGCTTGCTCATAGCTCAGGTTCGTGCAACTCTTCCTCTGCTCGAACTCGAGGGATTTGCAAGTTCTGATTCGAGTGGTTGGTTTCGGACGCGGTAGTTCGTGAACCTCTCTGCGCTGTCCGACCATGCGTGGCGATGCTCACTAATCGTTTCCGAAGGCAGCGAATCTTCAATACCGTCAGTGCATCGGTAATTGCACGTCAGGGCTATATTTCGTGAATTTGCTCGACTGTGTGCAATGTAATTCTCGACCCCGCTTTGCCGACCCGACCTGCAGGTTCGACAAGTCTCAGGAAAGCCTCAGGTCTATGTGCATAGAAGTCCGATTAGTCTGGATCACGATGACGGCGGGTATTGATCGACACCCGGTACCCGAAGTGTGAATGTACAAAATTTCGGGACCATGTTCGTTCGAGGCAATGCCGCTAACCTGCTGCTAATTCGGACCATTGAGTCTGTTCGGAAATCACGGAGACTTACGAACTTCTTTTGTTCATCAACGCTCTATCTGTGTATTGTGAAGGAGAATTGAATCGATCATTGAAAGAGGAGTGCAATGGCTGAGAAGCTGATTCGGCAACTCATCGACGACCTTGACGGTAAGCCGATTGACGATGGATTCGGTGATCGAATTGAGTTCTCTTACCAGGGAACGGATTACGTGATCGATCTGCGCGCCACCAATGCGGAGAAGTTCGACGCTGCGGTGAAGCCGTTCGTCGAGGCGGCTGCGAAGGTGAGCGGGAAGCGCGGTAAGAAGGCTCAGGCTGCATCTCCGCAGGCCACATCGGGTTCAGGCCGCTCCAAGGAGACGCTCCAGGCCATCCGTGACTGGGCGGGTAAGAACGGTTACGAAGTTGCTCCGCGTGGACGTATCAAAGCGGAAATCATCGACGCTTTCGACGCTGCACACTAGATTGAATTAAATACACCTCTGGCTCCCGGCGAACTTCGCCGGGAGCCAGAGGTGTATTTTACTGTTGCTTTGCCGAGTTCTCGGACAGCTTTGTCCGACAGGTCGTCTATGTGAAGCTGATCAGAGAATTTGCGTATACGGCACCGTATTTACCCAGCAGATTGGTCGGTTTCTTTCGTTGCGTACAAGGGCCGACAGAGCGCTGCGTGGAGTCGTCGGCGAGGTATTTCGCCCTCGTGCTGCAATTGTCGTGTACATTAGTTAGGTAACACTAACTTTCGGAAGGATCTTTCTGTGGCCAAGCCGACAACTGCATTGACGGTTCTGCGGACCGAACAATTGACCCCCCATATGGTACGAGTGTTTCTCGGGGGACCAGGCTTCGAGTCGTTCACTCCCAGCGAATACAGCGATTCCTATGTAAAGATCGAATTCGGCACTCCTGATCAGCCCGTCCTGCGTACCTACACGATCCGTTCCTACGATCTTGCTACCAAAGAGATAGCGATCGATTTCGTCGTCCATGGTGACGTCGGAGTTGCAGGTCCTTGGGCGGCTTCAGTTCAGCCGGGCACTGAGATTACCCTGCGTGGACCGGGCGGCGCGTTTTCACCGTCACCGTCCGCTGATTGGTATCTGTTCGTCGGTGACGAGACCGCAATACCTGCCATTTCTGCGTCGATAGCAAGATTGGCGCCGGATGCGGTCGGCTACGCCGTCGTCGAAGTCGGTGGACCGGAAGACGAGATTGCACTCGATGCTCCAGAGGGCATTGCCGTGACCTGGCTGCATCGCGGAGCGTCGTCCGACGCGGTGGGTGAAGAGTCGGCAGGTGACAACGCGCCAGTTGTTGCCGCGGTCAAGGCGCTCGAGTGGCTGCCAGGTGAACCTCACGTATTCATTCACGGCGAGGCGCAAGCCGTCATGCATAACCTTCGGCCATACATTCGCAAGGAACGAAATGTCCCGGCGTCGGCCGCTTCTATCTCCGGATACTGGCGTCGTGGTCGCACCGAAGAGGGCTTCCGAGTGTGGAAGTCCGAATTCGCCGCGGCCGAAAGCTAAGCTGCTGCGGCCTTGCCGCGAGTCAGCAACACGAGCGCAACGGCCGCGAGAACTCCGAAGGTGGGAATTGCGATTGCCATCGGAACTGCCGTGTCTTCTCCCGCAATTCCCACCAACGGCGAAACCAGCGCGGCCAAGCCGAACTGGCCCGCTCCCATCAGTGCTGAGCCGGTTCCGGCCGCGTTGGTGACCTCTCCTTGGGCGAGAGCGGTTGCATTGCCCATGATGAACCCGATGCTCGAAATGGCGACGAACAGCGGGCCCAAGATCAACCAGGGATTCGTGGAGCTGAAAACCACACTGGTGCAGAACAATACGGCACCGCCGGTGAGGAGTAGGCACACCCCGAATCGCAGTAATGTGCGAGCGCCGACTCGGCCGAGAAGGCGAGTGGTGATCATCGCTGCCGTGACCATTCCGGTGGCGTTCACTGCGAACACTATCGAGAACTGTGACGGAGTGAGCCCCAGGACGTTCTGAATGACGAACGGTGATGCGGAGATATACGCGAACAGGGCGCCGAATCCGAAGACGAATGCGAGTGCATAACCGAGGTAGTGCCGATTTCGGACGACATATCGCAGATTCGAGATCAGTGCCTTCAATCCACCGCCGTGGCGTCGCTCGGGTGGAAGTGTCTCGGGAACAAGCAACACGACGCCAGCCACCATCACAGCACCTGCGACGGCCAGCACCCAGAAGATTCCGCGCCATCCGACGGGGCCGAGAAGTGCACCGCCGATCAGTGGGGCGACCACGGGAGCGATACCGCCGATGATCATCATGATGCTGAAAAGCTTCGCCGCGTCGTCGCCACGTGCTCGATCGGCAATACAAGCGCGGGCAAGGACTATGGCAGCGCCTCCGCTCAATCCCTGGACGAGTCGCGCACCGATGAGAAACTCGATGTTCGGTGCCACTGCGCATGCCGCGCCGCTCAGTGCCGTGATGATTGTCGCGGCCAGCAGTATTCGTCGCCTGCCCAGTCCGTCGGAGATCGGCCCGATGATCAGCTGCCCGATTCCGAGGCCCGCCATGAAGGTGGTCAGTGTCAGCTGAACGCTGGCCGCAGTAGTGTCGAGTGCATCCGCCATCAAGGGTAGGCCGGGCAGGTACATGTCGATGGACAGTGGAGCGATTGCGGAAATCAGTGCCAGTACACACAACATCTTCAGAGGAATTGCTCGATTCACCGATCAACCCTATCGGCGAGGCAGCTTGCAGTTTCAATCGCGGCGGGCGAGCGTGTGTTCATGACTGACGCATTGCCGGCGAGCTTGAGTGATCACCTCGATGCCTATGCCGAGCACCTCCGACTTAGTCGGGGTCGGTCGGAACACACGATCCGCGCCTACGTCGGCGACGCACGGGCATTGCTGACCCATTTCGCCGCGGGTTCGGAGAAGGTAGATCTCGACGGCCTCGACCTAGGGGTCATGCGCTCGTGGTTGGCCGCCCAGAATGCCGTCGGAACGGCCCGCACGACGGTCGCTCGTCGGGCGTCGTCGGCGCGCGGTTTCACAGCGTGGCTCGCGCAGACCGGACGCATTCCCGTCGATCCTGGTACACGTCTGGCGGCTCCACCTGCTCGTCGTACACTGCCGACGGTGCTGCGTCAGAGTCAAGCCCTCGACGCCATGGATGCGGCGGAAAGCGGTGCGCAGCAACAAGAGCCGCTCGCCCTGCGGGATAGGCTCATCGTGGAATTGTTGTACTCCACCGGAATTCGTGTCGGTGAGTTGTGTGGACTGGACTTAGAGTCGGTCGACGCCGATCGACGATTGCTTCGTGTTCTCGGCAAGGGCAACAAGGAGCGATCGGTGCCCTACGGACTGCCCGCAGAGTCGGCACTGAACGGGTGGCTGGAGCACGGGCGACCCGCACTGAGTTCGGATCGGTCCGGGCGAGCATTGCTTCTCGGAGTTCGAGGCGGCAGGCTCGATCAGCGGCAGGCGCGTTCGGTCGTCCACGAAACGATGGCTGCAATTCCAGGAGCTCCCGACATGGGTCCGCACGGGCTTCGGCACTCGGCTGCGACACATTTGCTGGAGGGTGGTGCTGATCTTCGTGTGGTCCAAGAACTCCTCGGGCATGCGAGTCTGGCGACCACTCAGCTGTACACGCATGTGTCGGTCGAACGGCTTCGATCCGTCCACGATCAGGCCCATCCACGCGCCTAGATCGTCAAGCGACGCGAGTTCTCGGCCGGTATTTGGTAGCGTCGCAGGTCGGAAGAGTGAACAATCGGCAAAGTTCGATCGTCGTGTCGAGACACTCGATTACATGCGATATCCGGGGGATTCGTGAACCGCCAAGATGTGAAGCACCCGCCGAACAGTGGCCAACCGGCCTGGCTGTCCGAAGCGCCGCAACCGGCTCCACTGCCGGTGCCGACGCCGGAGCCTGCGGTGCGACCGCAAGAGGCCTGGACGGCGCCACCGCCGCCGTCCAGTCAGCAGCAGGTGACAAACCAGGATCTGGTTGCCGAGGCTTTACTGAAACGCCCCAAACGGACACCCCGGGGTGGCTGGCGGCGAGGATTGCATCGTGCGACCGGTGGTGTGGTCAATCTGGGGGAATCGACCAACGAACAGCGCAACCGCGCCCTGGCCGCCCGCATCGAACAGCCGATACGCAACGACTACCGAATTGCTTTGCTCTCGCTCAAGGGGGGCGTGGGCAAGACAACGGTCACGGTGGGGCTCGGTGCAACGTTTGCGTCGCTTCGCGGCGACTGTGTCGTGGCGGTCGACGCCAATCCCGATTTCGGAACTTTGGCGCAACGTGTTCCGCTGCAGACCAATTCGACAGTGCGCGATCTGATTGCCGCGCGGCCGGACATCAAGAGCTATTCGGACGTGCGAGTGCACACATCACAGTCGCCGAGTCGTCTCGAGGTCCTGGCGAGTGAGCAGGATCCGGCGATTTCGGAAGCATTCAGCGAGGCGGACTATCGCCAGGTCATCGACATCTTGCAGGTCTACTACAACATCATCCTCACCGATTGCGGTACCGGGATCATGCACTCGGCGATGAACGGCGTTCTCGATCTTGCCAATTCGTTGGTGCTCGTCAGTTCGCCGGCAATCGACGGGGCCCGAAGTGCGGCGGCGACGCTCGATTGGCTTCAGTTGCATGGTTACGGTCACCTGGTCGAACGGACCGTCGTCGTCATCAGTGCCGCCCGTCCAGGGTCGAGCGTGATCGACATGGACGCGTTGGTGGACTATTTCATGCGTCGATGCCGCGCCGTCGAGGTCATTCCATTCGACGAGCATCTCGCGGAGGGGTCGGTGATGGACCTCGAGTTGATGCGACCGGCCACCAGGCGAGCATTCATGGAATTGGCAGCGATGGTGGCCGACGACTTCGCGGACGCTGTGGGTCGGCACGCCGTTTCCGAATGGCACTGATTCTGCGACTGATCAACCATCTCTCAGTGGCTTGAGCCTGAGCGGTTGCGTCCGAACAAGACCGAGGGGATCGAGATACTCGCGCCCTCGTCGCACGCCCCAATGCAAACATGCAGCGACGACGCACCCTTCGTGGCCGGATTCCAGGGTGCCGATCGCGGCCCCGGCCGCGACACGTTCACCGGCGCGAACGTCGGCCACCACGGGTTCGTAGGTCGTGCGTAGGCCGCCGGAATGATCTATCGAGACCGTCGGCTTGCCCGCGACGACTCCGGCGAACGCCACGATGCCCTCGCCGGCAGCGAGGACGGGTTGGCCGGCACTGCCGCCGAGATCGACGCCGCGATTACCCGGCAGCCAGTTCTCGGCCGGTTTGTCGAATACGCGTTCCACGTGCGGCCGGGGAGCGAGCGGCCAGTCGAAACGCGCGTCTGCCGACGCCGTGCCGACGGCGGCACAGCAGGAGATCATGGCAACGACCACGCCGCGCCGGGCTCCGCTCAACATCGTCATTCCTTGATCTTCCGTGGAGTCGTTCGCGCTTCAACGCAGATCAGGCGGGTAATCCACAAGAGAACCGCCGATCCACAACCGCCGGTTCGGTCTGTTGCTTCCGGGGTGGTTATGGCATCGGGGGACGAGGACGTACACTTGTCGAGCGGTCTGTGCTCGCACAGTCCGACTTCGCGCGCCCGCGCACGTTTTCCGGCCTCGGCTGGTCCTGATTCTCACGAAACAGGTCCGACGGCCGTGCGGGTGCCAGGGCAGGGATCACCCGATCGCCTGCATCAACCGGATTGAAAGTTTGAGGTACACAGCCATGGCTGTCGTAACCATGAAGCAGATGCTCGATAGTGGAACCCACTTCGGACATCAGACCCGTCGCTGGAACCCGAAGATGAAGCGATTCATCTTGACCGACCGCAACGGCATCTACATCATCGACCTCCAGCAGACGCTGACGTACATCGACAAGGCGTACGAGTTCGTCAAGGAGACCGTTGCCCACGGCGGCACCGTTCTCTTCGTCGGCACCAAGAAGCAGGCGCAGGAGTCCATCGCTTCCGAAGCGACTCGCGTCGGAATGCCCTACGTCAACCAGCGTTGGCTCGGCGGCATGCTCACCAACTTCACCACCGTTCACAAGCGTCTGCTTCGCCTCAAGGAGCTCGAGGCAATGGAGCAGACCGGTGGATTCGAAGGTCGCACCAAGAAGGAAATCCTCATGCTCACGCGTGAGATGACCAAGCTGGATCGCACCCTCGGTGGTATCCGCGACATGGCCAAGGTTCCTTCCGCGGTGTGGATCGTCGACACCAACAAGGAGCACCTGGCAGTTGCCGAGGCTCGCAAGCTGAACATCCCGGTCATCGCGATCCTGGACACCAACTGCGATCCCGACCTCGTCGACTACCCGATCCCGGGCAACGACGACGCCATCCGTTCCGCAGCACTGCTGACCAAGGTTGTCGCTTCCGCGGTTGCCGAGGGCGTGCAGGCACGTGCAGGACTGAGCGCCGACAAGGACGCGAAGCCCGAAGCCGGCGCAGGCGAGCCCCTCGCCGAGTGGGAGCAGGAACTGCTCTCGCAGGCAGCTCCCGCCGCAGAGGCTGAGGCAGCTCCGGCTGCAGAGGCTGAAGCAGCCCCCGCCGCAGAGGCACCGGCCACCGAGGCCTGATTCGTTGAAACCGGCCCTGACCAAGAGTTCATTTGGTCAGGGCCGTTTCACCGTTAGGCCCGAGCGCCACCGTCAGGCTGTGCTTCACCGTTAGGCCGTGCTTCACCGTTAGTCCTAGGTCCGAAACAGACACATGAGGAGGCTCGCTAATCATGGCGAACTACACCGCCGCTGACGTCAAGCGGCTCCGTGAGCTCACCGGCTCCGGAATGATGGCATGTAAGAACGCACTCGCAGATGCAGACGGCGATTTCGACAAGGCCGTCGAGCAGCTGCGCATCAAGGGCGCGAAGGATGTCGGAAAGCGCGCAGAGCGCACCACCGCTGAGGGTCTCGTCGTCGCCAAGGACGGCGTCATGATCGAGATCAACTGCGAGACCGACTTCGTCGCCAAGAACGACGAGTTCATCAAGCTGGCCGACGAGATCGTGACCGTCGCTGCTGCTGGTAAGCCTGCTGACCTCGACGCTCTCAAGGCGCTCGAGCTCGACGGCAAGACCATCGACACCGTCATTGCGGAGCAGTCCGCGAAGATCGGTGAGAAGCTCGAACTGAGCCGCGTCGCTTCCTTCGACGGCCCCGTTGCCGTGTACCTGCACAAGCGCAGCTCCGACTTGCCGCCCGCTGTCGGCGTTCTCGTCGAGTACACCGGTGAAGGCGATGCTGCTGCTGAGGCCGCGCGCGGCGCTGCAATGCAGGTCGCAGCTCTCAAGGCGAAGTACGTCACGCGTGACGAGGTTCCCGAGGAGATCGTCGCTTCCGAGCGTCACATCGCCGAAGAGACCGCCCGCGCAGAAGGCAAGCCCGAGCAGGCGCTGCCGAAGATCATCGAAGGCCGCGTCAACGGTTACTTCAAGGACGTCGTTCTGACCGAGCAGTCTTCGGTCACGGACTCCAAGAAGACCGTCAAGGCGATCCTCGACGAGGCAGGCGTGACCATCAAGCGCTTCGTGCGTTTCGAGGTCGGCGCCTCCGCTTAATTCGGAGCCCGCACACATGGACCCCGCCTGAAGAGCATTTGCTCTACCGGCGGGGTCTACGTGTACCTGGGGCCTCCGATGAGGCAGGATGAGAGTGCCTCGGGACGAGTCCCGGGGGCTTTCCTATGTCGCGGTGTCCGATTCGCGGCAGAAGAAGAATGAAGGACCTACAAGGTCTTGTATCGAACTGAGGAGAACAATGTCCGAACCAGCCAACGAACGTCCAGGATTCAAGCGGGTCCTGCTCAAACTCGGCGGCGAAATGTTCGGAGGCGGCAAAGTCGGTCTCGATCCCGACGTGGTCACCAAGGTGGCTGAGCAGATCGCAGAGGTCGTTCGATCAGGCGTGCAGGTTGCAGTGGTCATCGGCGGCGGAAACTTCTTCCGCGGAGCGGAACTGCAGCAGCGTGGCCTCGATCGCGCCCGCTCCGACTACATGGGCATGCTCGGCACCGTCATGAACTGCCTCGCTCTGCAGGATTTCCTGGAGAAGGCCGGCGTCGATTCCCGAGTGCAGACGGCCATCACCATGGGACAGGTCGCCGAGCCGTACCTTCCCCTTCGCGCACGTAGGCACCTCGAGAAGGGTCGCGTAGTCATCTTCGGTGCCGGGATGGGTATGCCCTACTTCTCGACTGACACCACTGCTGCGCAGCGCGCACTGGAGATCGGTGCCGAGGTGGTGCTGATGGCCAAGGCAGTCGACGGCGTCTACTCGGCCGACCCGCGTATCGACCCGGACGCGACGATGTACGAACAGATCACGCACCGCGAGGTCATCGAGCGTGAGCTCAAGGTCGCGGACGCGACGGCATTCAGCCTGTGCATGGACAACTCGATGCCGATGATGGTGTTCAACCTCCTCACCGAAGGAAACATCGCTCGCGCGGTGTCCGGTGAGAAGATCGGCACCCTGATCAAGTCGTGAGTGACACCCAAAAAATGATGCAGAACAACATGGAGGAACAGCCGTGATCGATGAAGCGCTCTTCGAGGCAGAAGAGAAGATGGAAAAGGCTGTCACGGTAGCCAAGGACGATCTCGGCTCGGTTCGCACCGGACGCGCGAACCCCGGTATGTTCTCGCGCATCGTGATCGACTACTACGGATCGATCACGCCGATCACGCAGCTCGCGAGCATCAATGTTCCCGAGGCCCGCATGGTCATCGTCAAGCCGTACGAGGCTTCGCAGCTCAACGCGATCGAGACGGCGATCCGCAACTCGGATCTCGGTGTGAACCCGTCCAACGACGGCAGCATCATCCGCATCTCGGTTCCGCAGCTCACTGAAGAGCGTCGTCGTGAACTGGTGAAGCAGGCCAAGTCCAAGGGCGAGGATTCGAAGGTCACGCTGCGTAACATCCGCCGTAAGGCGATGGACGAACTCAGCCGGATCCAGAAGGACGGTGAAGCCGGCGAGGACGAGGTCGGTCGCGCAGAGAAAGAACTCGACAAGACCACGGCGAAGTACGTGCACACGGTCGAGGAACTCGTCAAGCACAAGGAAGCAGAGTTGATGGAGGTATAGCCTCCTCGTTTGCAGTGTTTGTCGTCGGGAGTAGATCAGGGAGTTTGGGTGCACGCACAAGAGGGAACCGCCGGTGGTCCCGTCACGGACGGGCCTACGGGCGGCGCTGAGGGCGCGCAACCGCCGAAGTCGAAGGCGGGCAGGAACCTACCTGCCGCCATCGGCGTCGGAGCCGGTCTCGGCGCCCTGGTCATCGGCACTTTGATCTTCCTGCCCCCGGGGTGGATCGCCGTCGTCGCGATTGCGATGTTCATCGCGACGTGGGAGGTCACCACGCGACTCCGAGAAGCCGACATCGAGGTGCCGCGAATTCCGCTGCTCGTCGGCGGACAAGCCACGATCTGGCTCGGCTGGCCGTGGGGACCCGTCGGGGTGCTCAGCGGATTCACCGCGACCGTCCTGGTGTGCATGGTGTGGAGGTTGTTCGACCACGGGCTCAAGGCAACCCCGAAGAACTTCCTGAGAGACACCTCCATCACGGTGTTCGTTCTGGCATGGATCCCGCTGTTGGCGTCCTTCGGTGCGTTGATGGTGCTCGAAGACGACGGCCCGGGTCGCGTCTTCGTCCTGATGATCGGTGTCGTGTGCTCCGACATCGGTGGTTACGCGGCCGGCGTCCTGTTCGGAAAGCATCCGATGGTTCCGGCGGTCAGCCCGAAGAAGTCATGGGAAGGATTCGTCGGGTCCCTCATCTTCTGTGTCATCGGCAGCTTGTTGTCGGTGACGTTGATCCTCGACGCGAACTCGATGATCGGCGTCCTGCTCGGTGTCGTCCTGGTGGTAGTCGCGACGGTCGGCGACCTGATCGAATCGCAGATCAAGCGTGAACTCGGCATCAAGGACATGGGAACCCTGCTTCCCGGACACGGCGGAATCATGGATCGCCTGGATTCGCTCCTGCCGTCGGCATTTGTGACCTGGCTGATTCTGTACGCACTCGTCTGATTTCTCGTGCGTGATTTCTTCTCCGGCCGTTCCAAGCCGATCCCCAGTCCGAACATCTGGCATTGGCCGGACGTCTACGAGGTCGAGAACCGCGCGCAGGACGTCGACGGGTCCATCTGGGCCGCGATGCGAGCCCAGATCGACTGGTCCGGGCGTGACGTCGTCGACGTCGGCTGTGGGGCAGGGTTTCATCTACCGGAGTTCGCTCGTACCGCGCGTCGTGTCGTCGGAGTGGAGCCGCACGCACCGCTGGTGAAGGCCGCGCGGGAACGAACCCACGATTCGGCGTCGATCGACATAGTCCATGGCTCGGCAGAGTCCACAGGTCTGGTCGATGCTTCAGTCGACCTCGTCCACGCCCGAACGGCGTATTTCTTCGGCAAAGGCTGCGGTCCGGGAATTCGCGAGGCCATGCGCATCCTGAGGCCTGGGGGAGCCCTGCTCATCGTGGACCTCGATGTGAGCGCCGGTCCGTACGGAGAGTGGATGAGGGCGGATCTGCCCAAATACGATTCCGCGGCAGTCGAAGCCTTCTTCGACGCTCAGGGATTCTCGCTCACCCGTGTCGAGGCCCGTTGGGAGTTCGAGAATCGAGACGATTTACGGCGAGTACTCGGTATCGAATTCACCGAGAAGACCGCCGAGCGTGCATTCGCACAAGTGACGGGTCTGGCCTTTTCGGTGGGGTACCGGATCCACGTCCGATACAAACCACGCTCACTCGAAGTTGCGTGAAGCAAGGCTTGAAAAGACGAACGTCAGGCGCTCCGACTTGAGCGCCTGACGTTTTCTGCACCGATTCAGTTCGAAAAAAAATCAGTGATCGGTGGGGATGTGGAACAGGGTGGCGAGCTTGTGGATCTTCTTCGCCTTGGCGAGCTTGGGCAGGTCACTGCCGTCGCGTACGCGTGAGCCGTCTTCGCCGAGATCGTCGATGACGTTCTGAGCCCAGATGGCGTCGGCAACGGACGGGCTCAGGCCCGCGTTGACGGGGGCGGTCTGTGCGGTGGTCATGCAGAGCTTGCCTGCCATCCCGAGTGACAACGTGATCGCACAGTCTCGGGCGAGCAGATCCAGATCGGGGCCGAGTGTGGGGCCGTCGATCGGCGGAGCGATGCGTGCCGCGCGGCTGGCGATGGTGAGCCGCGAACGTGGGTACGACATCGAGGTGGGCGAGTCGTCCATCCCGGTGTCGCGCCGGAAGTCGCCACTGCCGAATGCCAGACGGAAGATTCCGTCGGTGCGTGCGATCTCGGGGGCAGCTTCGAGTCCCACCGCGGATTCGACGAGGGCAAGAATCTTGGTGCCCTCGGGAAGTCGCTCGGCAGTGGCGTCGGCCTGCTGTCCGCTTTCGGTCTTTGCGAGCATGACACCCTCGAGTCCGGGGAGGCCCGCGAGTGCGGCGAGATCCTCTTCCCAGAACGGTGTCGTGGCGTCGTTGATCCGAACCCAGGCGTGATTGTGCTCGCTCAGAAATGCGGCGACATCCCGGCGGGCGGCCGGTTTGTTGGGTGCGGTGACGGCATCCTCGAGGTCGAGAATGACGGCGTCGGCCGCACTCGCGAGGGCGGCGTCGAAGGTGTCCGGTTTGGACGCGGGGACGAGGAGCCAGGATCTTGCCTGCTGCGGGGCAATTCGCGAGGTCACAGGTCTCTCCATGTGAGTAGTCACATCAGGGCCTTTCCGGTGATTTCCACGACATCAATGATGCCTGGTAGCCCATCGATCGACCCAATTGCGTAACTAGATTTCAGTCACATTTGCCGCTTCGCTGCGCGCCGGATCTGAATGATGCGAACGCCGCCGGCCAATGCCATGATCAGCGCGCCCGCGATAGCGGAAAGCAGGATCGTGATTCCGAGCGGAAAGTCGATCTGCCAGGCCAGGATCTTGACGGAGACGCTCTCGAGATTCTGCAGGATGAACACCAGCAGCAAGATCAGCACGATTGCGCCTATGACCAGGCCAACCCAGGTTGTCGCAGCTCTGGTTCGGTCGGTGACCGCCGTTCCGGTCGGCGTAGGTTCCGGCGCCGGCGTCGGTTCGGGATCGTGTTTTTCGACGGCCTTGTCCTCGCCCACCTTCGGAAGTTCCGGGTCGGGACCGAAACCGTCGGCGGGGCCGTACACGGGGGAGTTCGACGGATCCTCTGGTGTGGTTGACATGACATGATCATCACGCAACCTGCGCGAAGTTGCACGGGTAATCCGGCCACAATCGGGTGGCAGTGGGGTAGCACCCCAAAACAATGGGACAATGGTGTAACTATGGCTGCCTCTCTTCCCCTCGTTTTCACTGCACCCAAGCGCGGAATGCCTCCACGGCACCTCGCCGATCTCGATTCCGCCGAGCGCAAAGAAGCGGTGAAAGAGCTCGGCCTACCGGCTTTCCGGGCCGATCAGCTGGCGCGTCAGTACTACGCGCGGCTCGAAGCCGATCCGGAGAAGATGACCGATCTCCCCGCATCGGTGCGCGAGAAGGTGGGGGAGTCGCTTTTCCCGACTCTGTTGACGCCGATCAAGCATCTCGCGTGCGATTCGGGCGACACTCGCAAAACCCTGTGGAAGGCGCATGACGGAACGCTGCTCGAAAGCGTCCTGATGCGGTATCCCGATCGGGCGACACTCTGCATCTCGAGTCAGGCAGGCTGTGGAATGGCCTGCCCGTTCTGTGCGACGGGTCAGGGCGGCCTCGACCGCAATCTCTCGACTGCCGAGATCGTGGATCAGGTACGCGAGGCAGCGGCCGCCATGCGCGACGGTGAAGTTGCCGGCGGCCCCGGCCGCTTGTCGAACGTCGTGTTCATGGGCATGGGTGAGCCCTTGGCGAACTACAAGCGTGTAGTGGCAGCGGTACGACGCATCACGTCACCTGCACCGGACGGACTGGGCCTGTCTCAGCGGTCCGTGACCGTCTCGACCGTCGGGCTTGCCCCGGCGATCCGCAAGCTCGCTGACGAAGGCCTGAGCGTCACGCTGGCGGTGTCGCTGCACACGCCGGACGACGAACTGCGCGACACCCTTGTCCCTGTCAACAATCGCTGGTCAGTGTCGGAGGTACTTCAGGCTGCCCGGTACTACGCGGACAAGACCGGTCGCCGTGTCTCCATCGAGTACGCGATGATCAAGAACGTCAACGATCAGCCGTGGCGCGCGGACATGCTGGGCAAGAAGCTGAAGAAGGCGCTCGGCGGGTTGGTTCACGTCAACCTGATTCCGCTCAACCCGACTCCGGGCAGCGAGTGGGACGCGAGCCCCAAGGACGTCGAGCGTGAGTTCGTGCGTCGGGTCATCGCTCAGGGCGTCTCGTGCACGGTGCGTGACACGCGCGGTCAGGAAATCGCCGCAGCCTGTGGTCAGTTGGCCGCGGAGAACTGAAACGCTCCAGGCCTGAAACACCTAAAGAGAAGGCCTCCACGAACTTTCGTTCGTGGAGGCCTTCTCTATGTCAGGTCTCTAGCGCGGGCGGCGACGAATGACGATGTCGCGGACCAGAATGAAGATCATCAATCCGGCGGTGCCGATGAGCCACAGATCCTCGACCTTGCCGTGATGGTTTCCGATCATCATCAGAAGCAGGAATATTGCGAAGAACCATCCGAGGAAACGGAAAAACTTGAGTCCTTCACCACTCCACCCCCATGCGGCAGAGGGAACCTCGGCCTCATCGACGTGCGAGACCACGACGGGGGCGCTGGACTTGACGTCCAACTGGGTATCGGCCACGGTCGATCCTCCTGCTCATTCGGTTGCACTACTGCCCAATATGGTGACATACGACTGCCTGTCGTACGTAGTTGGGCGTCGATAAGGTTGTTCTCAGGTGTTATCAGGAACAATGGGCGGGTGCAGGAAACCACACGTACCCGCGTCCTCCTCCTCGGCAGCACCGGTTCGATCGGTACCCAAGCGCTGGAGGTCATCGCCGCCAACCCCGATCGTTTCGAAGTAGTGGGACTCGCGGCGGGTGGCAACAATGTCGAGTTGTTGGCCGAACAGATTCGCGCAACAGGCGTCACCGACGTCGCCGTTGCCGATCCTGCGGCGGCATCGGCGCTGGAATCGGTCACCGCCCGTTCGGGACCGAGCGCCGTGACGGAACTGGTTCGGGACAGTGGTGCCGACGTTGTCCTCAATGCGCTCGTCGGTTCGTTGGGACTCGAGCCGACTCTGGCTGCTTTGAACTCGGGGGCGCGTCTGGCGCTGGCGAACAAGGAATCCCTTGTGGCGGGCGGAGCGCTGGTGACCAAGGCTGCCGCGCCGGGTCAGATCGTGCCGGTCGACTCCGAGCATTCCGCGCTGGCTCAGTGTCTGCGTGGCGGATCGGCCGAAGAGGTGGCTCGCTTGGTCCTCACCGCTTCGGGTGGGCCATTCCGCGGCTGGAGTGCCGAGGATCTCGAAAGTGTGAACCCGGCACAGGCAAAAGCGCACCCCACCTGGTCGATGGGACCCATGAACACTCTCAACTCGGCAACCCTGGTCAACAAGGGCCTCGAGTTGATCGAGACGAACTTGCTGTTCGGGATCGACTACGACCGGATCGACGTCACCGTGCATCCTCAGTCGATCGTGCATTCCATGGTGACCTTCTTCGACGGATCGACGCTGGCACAGGCAAGCCCGCCGGACATGAAGCTGCCGATCGCGCTCGCTCTCGGCTGGCCGGACCGTATCGAAGGCGCGGCGTCGGCATGCGACTTCACCACCGCCTCCACCTGGGAATTCGAGCCGCTCGATTCGTCTGTGTTCCCCGCCGTCGATCTGGCGCGAAGGGCGGGCAAATCCGGAGGTTGCTTCACCGCGATCTACAACGCGGCCAACGAAGTGGCAGCCCAGGCATTCCTCGACGGTGTCATTTCCTTCCCGGCAATCGTCCGCACGGTGGCCGCTGTTCTCGACGATGCAGGTCAATGGTCCGCGGAACCGGTTACCGTGGACGACGTTCTGGCCGCAGACGGCTGGGCACGCACACGAGCGCGTCAGCTCGTGAAGCAGGAGGGCTAGAGCTTTCATGGTTTTTGCACTGGGCGTAGTGCTGTTTGCCCTCGGCATCGGCGTGTCCATCGCCCTGCACGAAGCCGGCCACATGTGGACGGCCAAGGCTTTGGGAATGAAGGTTCGCCGCTACTACATCGGCTTCGGACCGAAGATCTTCTCGTTCCGTCGAGGTGAGACCGAGTACGGACTCAAGGCGCTGCCGCTCGGTGGATTCTGCGACATCGCCGGCATGACGGCCCTCGACGAGATGACGCCCGAAGAAGAGCCGCACGCGATGTACAAGAAGGCGGCGTGGAAGCGCGTCGTCGTCATGTCCGGTGGTATCGCGATGAACTTCATTCTCGGATTCCTCCTGATCTACGCGTTGCTCCTCGGTTGGGGTCGAACTGAGCCCGCTCAGCCAGTGGTCCAAGAGGTCACGTGTGTAGCCCCCGATCAGCTGGGCCAGGACGGCAACTTCGAGCTGACAGAGTGCTCGGGTGGAGGCCCCGCCGGAGATGCGGGCCTGAAATCGGGGGATCGGATCACCGCAGTCGATGGAAAGTCGACGAGCACCTTCCCCGAGGTGGCAGCTGCTATTCGAGGTGTGGATGGCCCGATCGTGTTGTCGGTTGATCGCGACGGAGAGGCGTTGTCGATCACGGTCGTCCCCGAACGAGTCCAGCGATATGTGAACTCGGCCAGTGGCGTTCCCGTGAAGCAGGAAGTATCCGCTGTCGGAATCGGTGGTCCGGGCTCGGCGTTGGTCGAGTACAACGCGCTCACTGCTGTTCCGGCAGCCTTCGACTACACCGGACAGATCATGGTCGACTCGGTGAAGGCGCTGGCTGACATTCCGTCGAAGGTGGGGGCTCTGTGGGAGTCGGTCACCGGCGGTGAGCGGGCTCAGGACACACCGATCAGCGTGGTCGGTGCCAGCGTGATCGGCGGCGAGGCCGCTGATCGAGCCGAGTGGCCGATGTTCGTCGGATTGCTCGCATCGATCAACTTCTTCCTCGGTGTTTTCAACATCCTGCCGCTGTTGCCGCTCGACGGCGGGCACATCGCGGTCGTCTTCTACGAGAAGATCCGCGATTGGTTCCGCGCACGCCGCGGCCTGATTCCGGGCGGCCCGGTCGACTACACGAGACTCCTTCCGATTACTTACGTATTCATCGTGATCGGTGGCGCGTTCATGTTGCTGACACTCACGGCTGACATCGTCAATCCGATCAAGATCTTCTGACCGTGTGAGAAGGGCGACGGTTGCCGCGCGGTAGTGCGGCGATCGCCCGGCTAAACTTGCAGTGAAGCTATGAAAGAAGGCACAGACGTGACCATCCCTATCGGACTGGGAATGCCCTCGGCACCCGCAGCGATTCTTGCTCCTCGACGCAAGACACGGCAGCTGCAGGTCGGCACGGTAGGTGTGGGCAGCGATTTCCCCATCTCGGTGCAGTCCATGTGCACCACGAAGACGCATGACGTCAACGCAACGCTCCAGCAGATCGCCGAACTGACCGCGTCCGGTTGCGACATCGTCCGTGTCGCCTGCCCGCGTCAGGAAGACGCGGACGCGTTGTCGATCATTGCCAAGAAGAGCCAGATCCCGGTTATCGCGGATATCCACTTCCAGCCGCGCTACATTTTCGCGGCAATCGAGGCGGGATGCGCTGCGGTGCGCGTCAATCCGGGCAACATCAAGGAATTCGACGGCCGCGTCAAAGAGGTAGCCAAGGCTGCCGGTGACGCGGGCATTCCGATCCGCATCGGCGTCAATGCGGGATCGCTCGATCCTCGGTTGATGGAGAAGTACGGCAAGGCGACGCCCGAAGCGTTGGTCGAGTCCGCGCTGTGGGAAGCCGGGCTGTTCGAAGAGCATGGCTTCGGTGACATCAAGATCTCCGTCAAGCACAACGATCCGGTGATCATGGTCGAGGCTTACCGCCAACTCGCTGCCAAGTGCGATTACCCGTTGCACCTCGGCGTCACCGAGGCGGGCCCTGCGTTTCAGGGCACGATCAAGTCCGCGGTCGCCTTCGGTGCGCTGCTCGCGGAGGGTATCGGCGACACCATCCGCGTTTCGCTCTCTGCCCCGCCGGCCGAGGAAATCAAGGTCGGTAACCAGATTCTGCAGTCGCTGAACCTGCGTCCGCGCAAGCTCGAGATCGTGTCGTGCCCCTCGTGTGGCCGTGCACAGGTCGACGTCTACACACTGGCCGACGAGGTCTCTGCCGGCCTCGAGGGTATGGAGATTCCGCTTCGCGTGGCGGTCATGGGCTGCGTCGTGAACGGGCCGGGTGAAGCGCGTGAGGCGGACCTCGGAGTGGCGTCCGGCAACGGAAAGGGCCAGATCTTCGTCAAGGGCAAGGTCATCAAGACGGTGCCCGAGGCTCAGATCGTCGAGACGCTGATCGAAGAGGCCATGAAAATTGCCGAAAGCATGGAGGGTGACGCTTCGGAGGGTGCACCGGTCGTCACCGTGAGTTGAGTGATTGCCGGATGAATCTTCCCCGTCGGTGTCAGGTTCGTGGCAATCTGAGTGCATCATGATCGGGTAGTGATATTCGTGGACGCGCAGTCGAGTCGAGGGGGTTGACGGATGCTCAAACTCCTCGGAGCCAAGCAGGTCGGAAGTCGAGATCTCGAAGACGTCCGGGCGGTACTCGACGCCGATCCGGTGGCGGCTTGCATGATTGCCGCGCGCGTCGAAGAATGCGGCGTCGATCCGCGAATGATTCACGGCGAGCTGTGGAGTCGAGGCGGGCCGTTGTCTTCCCTGTGCTTTGCCGGGGCGAATTTGGTTCCGCTGCGGGGCGAGCCGGATGACATTCGGGCATTCGCTGACCGTGCTTGCCGGATTCCGCGTATGTGCTCGTCGGTAGTCGGACGCGCCGAGTTGGCGTTGCCGCTATGGGAGATGCTCGAGCTCGATTGGGGAACTGCGCGGGAGGTCCGCCCCGAACAACCTTTGCTCGCGGTATCCGAGCCGTTGGCGTGCCCGTCCGATCCGCTGGTTCGGCAGGTTCGCTCGGACGAACTCGAGATCTACCTTCCTGCCGCGATCGCAATGTTCATCGAAGAGGTCGGCGTCGATCCACGTGCCAACGACGGTGGGCGCGGGTACCGACATCGTGTCGCAAGTCTGATCGCCGCCGGGCGAGCGTGGGCGCATATCGATGACGGTCAGGTCGTGTTCAAGGCCGAGGTCGGTTCGATGTCTGCGCGCTGTGGCCAGATTCAGGGTGTGTGGGTCAATCCCGAGTTTCGGGGACAAGGCTTCGGCGTGACCGGTACAGCGGCTGTAGCGGAGTCGATCATGGCGACCGGTCGCATTGCGAGCCTGTACGTCAACAGCTTCAATACGATTGCGCGATCGACCTATTCGCGCGTGGGGTTCCGGCAGGTCGCGACCTTTTCGACGGTGCTGCTCGACTGAGCGTCCAAGTTGCAGGCAATGGTCGCGCCTACGCTGGGTGGAGCATTTGTCGCCCTACTATGGGGCTCGATGAACACTCGGCATTTCTCTCGTAGTCGCTCGGCCCAACTGTTGGCCTCCTGCACCGTGATTTTCATGGCGGTGGGGATCAGTTCGTGTACTCCGAAACCCGCCGGCCCCGAGCCCGTCGCGCAGCAGTTTTTGAGTGCGTTCGGTGACAGGGACATCGACGAGGCAGCGAAACTGACGGACCGGCCTGATTCCGCGGGTCCTGTATTGAGTGACACCTGGGATGCGCTCCAGGCGGAGTCGATGACTGCCGAGACCACCTCGGTGAAGATGAACGGTGATACCGCGACGGTCGGCTACACCTACGAGTGGCACCTTCCGAAAGACCGCGTCTGGACGTACGACGGCGAGCTTCAGATGGGACGCAAGGACGGCGACTGGTCCGTCCGGTGGAGTTCGACGGACGTTCATCCGCGCCTCGGTGACAAGCAGACGATGTCGTTGCGGGCAACTGCGGCGCCGCGAGCGCGAGTCAACGAACATTCGGGGACCGATGTCCTGGTGCCGGGAATCGTCTACCGAGTGAAGTTCGATCGCTCCAAGAGCAACGACATCATCGGTTCCGCAAACAGTCTCGCAAGTGTTCTCGGGCGGTTCGATTCGTCGCTGACGGGTCAGTCGATCGCCGAATCCTCGACGGCCGTCAAGGGCGACTATCTGGTGACCCGGCTGCGCAGTGACGCCTACGACCAGGTTTCGGCGCAACTGGGAGCCATCTCGGGAGTATCTGTCTCGGACGAATCGGATCTCGTCTCGACGGACCCGGAGTTCGCGCCTGACCTACTCGGGCAGATCAAGAAGACGATCATCGACGAGGTTGACGGTAAAGCCGGCTGGAGTGTCGTCACGGTCAACCAGAACGGCGTCGACACCGACGTGCTGACCGAGACTGCGCCGCAACCTGTTCCGTCGTTCAGTATCAGTCTGGACCGTAACATCCAGATCGCTGCGCAGCGCGCGGTGAACGTGAACAAGGACCAGGCGATGATGGTGGTCATCGAACCGTCGAGTGGGGCCATTCTGGCCGTTGCACAGAACAAGGCGGCGGACCGTGACGGACCGGTCGCGACGATGGGTCAGTACCCACCGGGTTCGACGTTCAAGATCATCACGGCGGGTGCGGCGATTTCGACCGGTCAGGCGACCCCCGACACGATGGTGCCGTGCCCGGGCCGGATCGAGATCGGTGAGCGCAGCGTTCCCAACTACAACGAGTTCTCACTCGGCACGGTGCCGATGGCAACGGCCTTCGCACGTTCGTGCAATACGTCCTTCGCCAAGCTGGCCAGCGAGATGCAACCGGACACGTTGACCACTGCCGCAGCGCAGTTCGGTATCGGCCAGGACTACAACGTGGTGGGATTGCCGATCGATTCGGGTTCGGTGCCGCCGGCGTCGGATCTGGTCCAGCGCACCGAAGACGGGTTCGGTCAAGGCAAGGTCGTGGTCAGTCCGTTCGGAATGGCGATGGCAGCTGCGACGGTCGCGAACGGGTCGACTCCGGTGCCGCAACTGATTTCGGGGCGCGAAACCACCATCGACGGCGAGCGCCCGGCGATCACGCCCGCCATGGTCGACGGTCTGCGCGGAATGATGCGACTCGTGGTCACCAGCGGTACTGCCGAACGCGTCGAAGATCAGGGTGAGGTGTACGGCAAGACCGGTGAAGCCGAGGTCGAAGGGGGATCGCATGCGTGGTTCGTCGGCTATCGAGGCAACCTGGCCTTCGCGACTCTGGTTGTGCGGGGCGGAAGTTCGGACAACGCCGTCGCAGTCACCCGCGACATGCTCACCGCCTTGCCGGATGGCTACTGACTCGTCAGGGGAGCAGTCCCAACCTGCGGGCGGTCACCACAGCTTCGTGGCGTGAGCTCGCGTCCAGCTTGCCCATCGCGCTACGCAGGTAGCTCTTCACGGTCTCCGGGCGGAGGGAAAGCCTTTGGCCGGCTTCGATGTTGGTGCAGCCGAGTGCGACTTGCGAGAGAACATCCACTTCACGTGGGGTGAGCGTGACGTCGGATTCGGCGTCGACGGTAGGCCGCAGCAGGTTGGCCAAACGCTGGGAGAGTCCGCGGAGTTTGGTCTGTAAGTCGGTGTCTGTGACGGTCTGGGCGACACTGCGTAGTTCGGCGTGGACTCCGCGGATCTCTTCCGAAGACATACCGTCGGCGGTGGTCGCGGCGGCGGCCTGCAGTAGTTGCAGGCGACGGTCGACTTCGTCGCGGATGGCGAACTCCATCCCGAGGCGCCGGGATGCGTTGACCATGACGTCTGCTGTGCGGTCACCCAACGGTGCGGAATCACGGATCGCGGCGTAGAGGACAGCGCGCGATTTGCCGGACACCATGACCGGAACGGCGATGATCGAATGCAGGCCCTCGCTGAGAACAGGCCGGTCGAAGTGATGAGTGATGGACTGCGAATTGCCGTAATCGTTGACGGTGATCGGTGAACCCTGGGCGACGACGCGTCCGCCCATGCCCGAGCGCGGCGGGATGGCCAAGCCCTTGAGGTTGTTGGTGCGGGTGCCGACGAATTCGCTCAGGTGCAGGGTTCCGTCCTGGACCTCGCCTCCGAACAGCACGGGAACAACGCCCTGAGCTGCAATTGTTCGGAGTTCACCTCGCATAGCGTCCCCGTCGCGGGGACGCAGAAGTGACGAAGCATGTCGGTTCACGCAGGTACCCCTTTCTGGGGGTAGTGAAGTTCTCTTGTGAGCTAGATCATAGGGGGTGAACAGTACGTATGACGAGCCGCCAACGTAACCGGTCGGGCCAACCATACGACGATCGATAAGGAGCAAGTTGATGAGCACCGATCCCACCGCACGGGTGCGCGAGCTGCTGGACCAGTACGACACCCCGCATGCCAGCGCCGCAGAATTGCTCTGCGATCGGCATCCCGCGGATGGCGTTGCATTCACCGTCGTCGAGGCAGACCTTAGCTCGGTGGACCTCACTTACGGTCATCTACGTGAGCAGTCGGCGCGTTTCGCGGCAGCTCTGGCCGACCTCGGAGTCGAGCCGGGTGACAACGTCGCGACGTTGATGGGCAAGTCTGCGGACCTCGTGGTCGCGCTCCTCGGAATCTGGCGCCGCGGCGCGGTCCACGTGCCGTTGTTCACGGCGTTCGCTTCGCCGGCCATCGCCTTCCGCTTGACGGCCAGCGGCGCGAAGGTGGTCATTTCCGACGCCAATCAGCTCGACAAGCTCGCGCCGGGTGAGGACATTCCCGCCGACGCAGCGTGGCAGGTCGTCGTCGCGGGCGGTGCGGCCGGTGACGAGTTGGACTTCGACGCACTTGTCGCGGCTCAGGATGCCGAAAACCCGAAGGGCGCTGCTCAGGCAGTCGGCGGCAACGCACCGATGGTGCAGTTGTTCACCAGTGGCACCACGGGAACACCCAAGGGCGTTCCCGTTCCGGTGCGCGCGCTCGCGTCGTTCCATGCCTACCAGGAGTTCGGCCTCGACGTCCGCGACGACGACGTGTTCTGGAACGCCGCAGACCCGGGCTGGGCGTACGGGCTGTACTACGCCTTGCTCGGCCCGCTTGCCGCCGGCACGCGAAGCATTCTGCTGCATGCCGGCTTCTCCGCGCCTCTGACGTGGCAGATCATCGAGAAGTTCGGTGTCACCAATTTTGCCGCCGCTCCGACCGTGTACCGCAGTCTGCGCGCCGACAAGGCACCCGTTCCGGAAGGCATCTCGCTGCGCCGTGCGTCCTCGGCCGGTGAGCCCCTGACCCCGGATGTTGTTGCGTGGTCCAAGAACTCGTTGGGCGTCGAAGTCCGTGATCACTACGGCCAGACCGAGCACGGCATGTTCATCGTCAACGCCTGGGCCGACGGTCTCCGCGAAGACGTACGCCCGGGATCGATGGGTCGTCCGTTGCCGGGTTGGTCTGCCGCTGTGCTGGAAGACAATTCGGATGACATCGCGCCGGCTCGCACTCAGGGACGCGTTGCGATCGATACTCACAACAGCCCGTTGATGTGGTTTACCGGGTATGTCGATGCGCCGGAGAAGACGAAGCAGCGATTCAGCGAAGACGGTCGCTGGTACATCACCGGTGATGCCGGGATGACGGACGAGGACGGATTCTTCTTCTTCTCCTCGCGCGACGACGACGTCATCATCATGGCGGGCTACCGCATCGGCCCCTTCGACGTCGAGAGCGTGCTGGTCATGCACGAACACGTCATCGAGGCCGCCGTCGTGGGTATGCCCGACGAGTTGCGCGGCGAGGTCCTCGAGGCGTTCGTCGTTCTCCGCGAAGGCGTCGACGGCGACGACGAACTCGAGAAGGAACTGCAAACCCTGGTGAAGAAGAAGTTCGCCGCGCACGCGTACCCGCGCACCGTGCATTTCGTTCCGAACCTGCCCAAGACCCCGAGCGGCAAGGTTCAGCGGTACATCTTGCGGAAGGGATAAACCCCCTGCTGTGCGCCTTTATTAACCCCCGGCGGTTAATAAAGGCGCACAGCAAGGTCAGCGCCGCCGGATTCTGCCGACCACCATGAGGGCGACCAGGGTGACTGCAAGCAGCAGCGTCGTATTTGCTGCCGCGAGAAATACCTGGCCGCGGTCGGTGAGTCCGAAGATGCTGACCGGCAGAGTCTTCCAGGTCGCCGGATAGACCATCACGGTAGCGCCCAGCTCGCCCATCGACAGTGCGATGGAAAGCCCGGCGGCCGCACCCAACGCTGGGAGCAGCAGCGGTAGCGTCACCCGCGTCAGGACCCGCACGGGCCCGGCGCCGAGTGATTCGGCAGCTTGACGGTAGGCGGGATCGAGCCGTTCGAGCGCGGCCGATACGGAACTGAAGGCGAAGGCAAGCACCAAAACCGTGTGAGCGAGAATCACGATCCACTTGGTGCCGCCGAGCAGCAGCGGGCGCTCGTTGAAGGTGATCAGCAGCCCCAATCCGATCGCCACCGAGGGAACTGCAATCGGCAGGTGGAACACGGCGTCGGTGATGCGCCGCAGCCACATCGGCGCCTCACGAGCAGCCAGCGCGGCCCAGGTTCCGACGATCAGAGCAAGCGCGCCCGAGATGAACGCAGTCTGCAAGCTGACGGTCAGGCTGGCGAAGTTCTCGTCGGACAGCGCCGTGGAGAAGTTCTTTCCACCGAGATTCGACGGAAGTGGCCCGGTCCACGATCCGGCCAAGGCAGCCGCGACGACGGTGGCGATCGGCGCGACGAAGACAACCGCGACGACGAGGGCGAAGAATCCGAGTACGAGAGCCCTAGAGCTTCGGGTCCACAGCAGCACGGCTGCCTCCCATCAATCTGTTGAACGTGAATCGGTAGAGGCAGTACAAGCCGAGCGAGAGTGCGACTTGAACCGTCGCGATCACTGCCGCTCCCGGCAAGTCGAAGGTGACGATGCCACGGGTGTAGATGAGGACCGGAAGGGTCACGACGTCTTTTGCTCCGGTGAAGAGCACGATGCCGAATTCGTTGAGCGTCATCAGAAGGACGAGTGAACCACCGGCCAGCAGGGCGGGCCACGCTTCCGGCATCACCACCTGTCGCAGAACTCGGACAGGAGACGCGCCGAGACTGGCCGCAACGTCGAGCTGTTCACGCGGAATCTGGGTGAACGCGGCCAGTAGCGGTCGGACGACAAACGGCGTGAAGAAGGTGATCTCGGCCGCGATGACTCCGAACGGCGTGTTGAGGAAATTGAACGGACCGCTCGCGTCGCCGGTGATGCGGATGATCAACGCGTTGACGGCGCCGGCAGTGCCGTAGAGAAAGGTGAACGCCAGCGTGATCAGGAACGACGGCAGGGCGAGCACTGTGTCGATCAATCGGCCAACCACCTTGGATCCGGCAAACGGAACGAAGGCAAGCACCAAGGCGAGGAAGGTGCCCAGCACCAGGCAGCCCAGCGTCGACGCCACGGCGATCTGGATGGTCCGCCAGAGTGCGGTTCGGAACAGTTCCGAACCGAGCACGGAGGACCACGTGGACAACCCGGTGCCGCTCTCGGTGCTCAGCGATTCCGTGAGGACACGCGCGGTGGGATAGACAGCAAACACGAGGACAAGAAGCAGTGGCGGTAGCGCCCACCCGATCCGGCGCCACGGGATCGGGTCTTTGTGCTGGGGCACAGCAGTTTCGGGGCGTTCCACGGTGGTCGTCATTGGTGGCGATCCGCGGGAACCAGAACGCTGCCGTCCGTGGGCAAGACGACGCCCACTTCTGTGTCGACCGGTCGCTCGTCGTGCCCTGGAACATCTGCGTCGACGCGGACGTCGTCGAGACCATGGACAGCCAGTGTCAGACGCGTCGTGGAACCGCGCCAGACGCTCGAGACGATATGTGCCGGGAATGATCCTCGCGCGCCGACGCCGGTTACGCCCACCGCGTGTGGACGAACACACAGGTAGGCGTCCATCTCGGACTCCCATTCGATGTGCCCGATCTCGGGCTGCGGGGCGTGAGCAGTGAACGGCGTGCCACCGATCGAGACCAGTGCGGAGGTGCCGATGACGCGTGTGACGGTGCAGGGCAGCAGGTTGGCACCCCCGAGGAAGGCCGCGGTGAAGCTGGACGGTGGACGCTTCCACAAGGCCTCGGCGGTGTCGATGTCCGCGAGTCTGGCGTTGCGCATCACTGCGATTCGGTCTGCGAGCGCCAGAGCTTCACTCTGATCGTGCGTCACATAGAGCATGGCGGTGTCAGGTAGTGCTGCGCGCAGTCTCGCCAGTTCGCCGAGCATGCTCTCGCGAAGTTGAGCATCCAGGGCGGCCAACGGTTCGTCGAGGAGGAGTACTCCTGGGCGAATCGCCAATGCTCGGGCAATGGCGATTCGCTGCTGTTGACCGCCGGAAAGTTCGCGGGGAAGGCGCTTTCCGTACGCCGACATCCCGACCATGTCGAGGGCTTCGGCTACGCGAGGGCCGATCTCCGACCGCGGCACGCGATGGGCTCGGAGTCCGAAGGCTACGTTTTCGGAAACTCGCATGTGCGGGAAGAGGGCGTACGACTGAACGACGACGCCGATACCGCGCTGTGCGGGAGGCAGATTGGTGATGTCTCGGGTGCCGAGCTTGACGGAACCGGACGTGGGGCGGACAAATCCCGCGAGGGCCTTCAGCGCGGTCGACTTCCCGGATCCACTGGGCCCCAGCAGTGCCACAGTTTCACCCGGTGCCACTCGCAGATTGAAATCGACGAGGGCATGGGTTGCGGTCTTTCCACGGCCGTAGGCGACGTTGACGCGATCGAAAGTGATTGCCGGAGCGGAATGTTCGATCGCTCCGTGAACACCGACGGTCTCGGGGAGCGTCCGCCCCAGTCTGGTTCTTGCCATGATCAGCTCCCGGTGGCTTTCTGGTAAGCGGCGATGTCGGCGTCGAGCGAGCTGAGGACGTCGTTCCAGTTCGGGGTCCAGACGTTGACGCCCTGCAGAACTCCGGAAGGCGTGTTCTTGTCGCTGGATTCACCGGCGTTGCTTCGGACGTCCTCGCGGACCGATACGCCGAGTGCATCGGTGGCGACGGTCTTCTGGGACTCTTCGGAGAGCAGGAACTCCATCAACTTCTTGGCTTGTTCGCTGCTGGGTGCGCTCTTGGCGAGGCCCATCACGTAGGGCAGTGCGATGGTGGTGCGAGTGCCGTCGGCTCCAGCGGGGAAGAAGATGTCGAACTTCGATCCGTCGTCGGCGATGGACGCGAGGTTCATCTGGACGTCACCGTTGGCGACCAGCAGCTCGCCGTTGCTGACCTTGGGCTGGAGCTTTCCGGTGGAGGACGAGGGTCCGACGTTGTTGGCCTGGAGCTTTCCGAGGTAGTCGAGGGCGCCTTCCTTGCCCATCAGATGCTGGAGCAGCAACAACACCGCGGTACCGTCGCCGGCCTGCCCGGGCGTGGAGTACTGCAACTTGCCCTTGAACTGATCGGTGAGCAGGTCGTCCCAAGATTGTGGGGCGGGTGATGCAGTTGGATTGGCGATGAACGAGAGGTAATTCTCGACGACGGGTACGTACTTGCCGGCGTCGTCCTTCTCGTCGGCAGGAACGGCGGAGGTGTCGATTCCGCTGGGCGCGAGCAGACCTTGAGCGTCGGCCTTCTGGATGAACGGCGGCAGCGTGATGATCACGTCTGCCTGTGGGTTGGACTGCTCCTTCTCGACGCGGGAGACAACCTCGCCGGATCCAGCTTCGACCAGGTTGACGGCGATACCGGTCTGCGCGGTGAAGGCGTCGAATCTTCCCTTGTACCAACCGGACAGGCCGTCGGCGCTGTAGACGGTGACGGTCTCGGTATCTGATCCGGCGGCAGTGCCGGTGCCACCGCAGGCGGTGGTGAACGAAAGGACGGACACGGCGAGAGCGGCCGCAGCGATGCTCGGGCGTAGACGCATGACGATTCCTTTTTCGGAGGTGAGATCAGGAGTGGGTGAGGAGTTCGGCGAACTCCGTCACGGACGGGACGATGTGGGTGGCACCGGCTTCGCGAAGTTGCCGTTCGTCGTGAGCGCCGGTCAGAGTGCCGGCAACGATCGATGCGCCGGAGCGAATGCCGCTGAGCACGTCGTTGGACGTGTCGCCGAGTACGGCGATCTGGTGGACGTCGTCGATCGAAAGTTTGAGCAGGGCAGTCAGAACCAGGTCCGGGTACGGTCGACCGCGACCGGCCTCGGCGGGGGAGAGGGTGAGATCGGCGAGGGATTCCCAGCCGAGCGCGACGAGGAGTTTGTCCTGCGTCGATCGGCTGAACCCGGTGGTCAAGGCAACTTTGATGCCGCCCTCGCGCAAAGTGGTGATGGCTTTCTCGGCGCCGGGGATCGGCTCGGCCAGGCCCTGGTCGATGAGGGAATCGTAAGTGGTTTCGAAGGCGGCGTTCGCGGCTTGGGCGCGGGATTCGTCCCCGAAGATCGCCCGGAACACGACGATCTTCGACTGGCCCATCGTGTCGAGGACGTATCGGCGAGCGGCGTCGGCTTCGGTGCCTTGGGCAGGCAGTCCGCCGGCTTCGGCAGCGGCGGCGAACGCGCGAAGCACCAGTCCGTCGTCGGCGACGGTGGTGCCGGCCATGTCGAGAACGGCAAGGGTGATGGGAGACATGAGAAGTCTTTCTTGTCGGAAGGATTCAGAGACCGAGCTGGTCGGCGGTGTGTTCCGCCAGGGCCGGGCCGAGCGTCATGCCGCGGCCACCGGGACCGGCAACCACCCAGACGTTGTCGGCGGCTTGTGCGCGGTGAACAAGTTGTGAGTGGTCGAGGCACTGGCTGTAGACGCCCGCCCATCGCTTGACGATGGGCGGAAGATCGCGTCCCAGAAGTGTTTCCACGACTCCGGACAGATGGCGATAGGGCGCCTCGTCGACGTCGAAGTCGAAGGGCTCCTCGTATTCGTGGGTGTCGCCGATGGTCAGGCCGCCGTGCAAGCGCTGCACGCACAGGAGCTGCATGCGGTGCTCCTCGGCCGTCGGTTCCTGCGGCTGCACCGTGCGAAGGTGATCGAGGGCAGATCCGGCGAAACCGGGGTAGTAGCGGAAGCTGTCACCGTCCGCGATTGCGGTGGTGAGCTTTTCGCCGAGTGGGGCTGTCTGCATCATCTGCAGGCGCACACGTCGCAACGGGAGATCGCCGGCGAGATCGCGGGCCAATCCGCCGAGTGTTGCTCCGGGGCAGACGATCACGAGATCGGCCTCGAAGTTGCGACCGTGATCGTCACGGATGTGTACGCCGGAGGTGTTCGTCGTGATCTCGCGGGCTTCCGTTCCGGCGTGGAAGGTGTAACGGCCGGTGGATTCGAGGTAAGAACGGATGGCGGGGAGCGCTTGCCGCGACTCGACAGCGGCGTCCAGGGTGCAGTGCAGTCCGCCGAGAAACTTGCCCCGGAGTGCGGGGTTGACGACGCGAACGGCGTCGGGATCGAGAAGTGCGAACCCTCGGTTGTCGGCGTCCGGCCGAGCGAATGCTTCCTGCGCGACCGCGACCTCCTCCTCGGTGCGCATGAGGGTGATGGAGCCGGCCGGGCGGTATCCGACGCCGGGGACACGGGCGGCTAGGTTCGCCCACAGCTCGCGCGAACGCAGCGCGGCTTCCAGTTCGTTGGGAGCTCGCCCGGATACCCAGACCAATCCGAAGTTCCGTACCGTTGCACCGCGGGCTTCGGGCTCGCGTTCGAGATGGATGACATCGTGTCCCCGGCGGATTGCCTCGTCGGCGTGCGTCGTTCCGAGGATTCCTCCGCCCACAATCAAAATTCGCATGTAGAGATAGTGACGTTTGGTCTAGACCAATAGGGGGAATCGAGACGAACTCCAGGTTAACAATTGGTATAGACCGAATTCTTGTACGCTTGCGCCATGAATCAGCAGACGTCCACCGGGCCGGGGACCTCGAGCGTCGTGATCGAACCCGAGTTGAAGTACTACCGGGTGCGCACCGAGATCGAGACCATTCTCAGCGGGCTCGACGAGGGTGATTCCGTCCCGTCGGAGCGGGAACTGGCGGCGCGGTTCACCGTCGCTCGCGAGACGGTCCGTCAAGCGCTTCGTGATCTTCTCGTCGAAGGACGGATCGAGCGGCGGGGTCGGGGCACCGTCGTAGCGAGTCCGAAGTTGGTTCAGCCGCTGTCGATTCGTTCCTATACCGAAGGCGCTCTGAGTGCTGGGCGAGTGCCCAGTCGTAAGGTTGTGACCTTCGAACGAATGTCAGCCGACGACGGTCTCGCGACGGAGTTGGGTATCGAGTTGGGCGACAGCGTGGTTCATCTCGAGCGTGTCCTCTTCGCCGACGGCGAGAAGATCGGGCTCGAATCAACCTTCCTGCCGGACAGCAGGTTCGGTGAGATGCTCGACGCCTTCGACGCGACGACGTCCCTGTACGCGGCCATCCGCTCCATCGGCGTGGTCTTCGCCTCTGCTACCGAACGGATCGAGACGGTGCTCGCGTCACCGCGCGAGGCAACACTCGTCGAGTCCACCACCTCGATGCCGATGCTTCTGTTGCACCGGACGTCCGTCGATCCGGAGGGTGTGCCGATCGAGCGCGTTCGTTCGCTCTACCGTGGTGACCGTATTGCCTTCTTGACGACTCTTCGCGAGTAGGGGGCGTTGAGGGGGTCTGCTGTTACCCGGAACGACAGGCACTCCCAGGGTCGTGGAATCTGTTCTGTACTGGACTCCGTCAAACGAGAGGACAGTGAACATGGCTGACAAGAAGGTCTGGTTCGTTACCGGCGCAGGCCGGGGCATGGGAGTCGACATTGCGCAGGCGGCTCTTGCTGCCGGGCATGCGGTGGTGGCAACGGGGCGTGATGCGGACCGTGTTTCTGCAGCGATCGGTGAGCATGACGACCTGTTGATGTTTGCCTTGGACATCACCGACGAACAAGCCGCATATGCTGCGGTGGACACGGCAGTTGCACGATTCGGAGGAATCGATGTGCTGGTGAACAACGCCGGAAACTTCTACGCCGGGTTCTTCGAGGTTGTCAGTCCGGCACAACTTCGCGCTCAGATGGAGACCAACTTTTTCGGGCCGATCAATGTGACACGGGCGGTGCTGCCGGAGATGCGTAGGCAACGGAGGGGGCATGTCGTGACTGTCAGTTCGCTTGCGGGCCTGGTTGGTCAGGAGTTTTGCGCAGCCTACGCCGCGTCGAAATTTGCGCTGGAAGGCTGGATGGAATCATTGCGATTCGACGTCGAACCGTACGGAATCGGGACGACGATCGTGGAGCCGGGATTCTTCCGGACCGAGCTGCTTGTCGAGGGTGCGTCGTCGATCTGGCCGGAATTGTCGATAGACGACTACGACGCTCGGACTGGAGAGACCGTCGAAGCGTGGAAGAGTATGAACGGTGCCCAGGGTGGGGATCCGGTGAAACTTGCCGCGGCACTTGTGGCACTTGTCGATTCGCCGTTACCCCCACGTCGTTGGGTCGCCGGCGCCGATGCAGTGTCCGTGGTCGAACAGAAAGCCCGCCAACTGCTGGAGCAAGTCGAAGCCCACCGTGGTTTGTCTTCGTCGCTTGCCCACGAGGACGTGACGACCTGATCCGAATTCGTCAGGTCAGGGGTGTGAGGTGAACATGTCCAGGAGCCCCTGGGGTGCGTTCTCGCCGAAGCACATGTCCAGTCCATCAGCCGACTGTTGTGCAGACGCGGCGCTGCGCGGGAACAGTCGCTCTTCGTAGGCAGCAAGTCCTTCTTCCGTGCCGCTGTGTGACGCGATCGCCTCGCCGAGTTCGGCGCCGTCGAGTATTGCCAGGTTCGCGCCTTCTCCGGCAAACGGCGACATGACGTGCGCTGCGTCCCCGAGCAATGTGACGCCTGGAGTACGGCTCCAACTGTGCCCGATGGGAAGGGCATGGATGGGGCGAGGAGTCAGCGTGCTGTCCGCTTCGGCGATCAGTGAACGCAGCGACTCGTCCCAGTCCGAGAAGTGTTCCAGCAGAATATTCTTCGCGATGTGATCGTCGGAGAAGTCGACACTCGCCGTCCAGTTCTCGGGAACTCGCAGGGCGGCATAGATGTGCAGACTGTTGTCGGTCTCACGGTGGGCAAGGAAGCCTTTGTCGGCGCTGAGCGCGAACATCATTCCGCCACCGATTGTTTCGGCGGCATTCGCGTGTTGGTTGTCGGCGTCGTGAAGGTCGAACTCAACGAAAGATATTCCGGTATAGGCAGGAGTGGCGTTCGAAACCAGTGGGCGAATTTTCGACCACGCGCCGTCGGCGCCGATCAGGAGATCGGTGGTGAAGTGGGTGCCATCGGCGAGGTGGACTTCGTGTCGACCGTCCGGCAACGGATGTGCACTGCGGACCTTGGCTCCCCAGTGGATTGTTTCTTGTGGAAGTGAGTTGAGCAGTAGGTCACGCAGCTGGCCTCGGTCGATTTCCGGGCGGTCACCGTCTCCGGTGTCCTGCTCGCTCAGGTGCACGACGGCATTTCGATCGAGGACGCGTGTCTCTTCACCGCCTTGATGAACGAGGGCGCGGAACTCGTCGTACAGGCCGGCGGCACGAAGCGCGATCTGGCCCGAGTCTTCGTGGATGTCGAGCATGCCGCCTTGGGTCCGCGCTGTTGGTCCGGATTCGAGATCGAATACCGCCGAATCGATTCCGTGGAGATGGAGGACTCGGGCGAGGGTGAGGCCGCCGAGGCCGGCACCGATGATTGCGATGGGATAGTGATTCATGGTGGATTCCTAAGAAGTGAGTGGGGTGTTCTCGATGCCCGTGATGAGCGTGCGAAATCCCCAGGACAGACGTGCGGTGGGTTCACCGGCGAGTAGTGCTGTTGCATGGCCTGAGACGAGGGGGTGCGTCTGCGGGTTTGCGTTCCGGATTGCGTCGGTCAACGCGCTCCATTGGGCATCCGAGTCGGCGGAATTGTTCGGCGCCGAGTGTTCGGCAGCCGTGGACGTCGCATACTGCAGCAGCAAGTCCACGCCCCACGCTGCTTGACCCGAAGGGACTTCGCCTTCGTCGAGTAATGCCAGCAGGCGCTCGAGCAGGCGTACGTAGTGAACTCCGCTGGGCCGGGAAACGAGTGCCGACTGGGCGAGACCGGGATGATCGAACAGCACGGCCGTGTAGGAGGTCAAGACCTGTTCGAGGCGGGTTTGCCAAGTGCCGGAAGAATTTTCGGCGAGATCCACGGCTCCGAGTAGTTCGTCGAGAACCGCGGCATGCAGCTCGACAGTATTGCGCACGTACACGTACAGCGACGCCGGGCCGGTGTCGAGTTCGAGGGCGAGTCGACGCATCGTCAACTTCTGCAACCCCTCCGACCGCAAGATTTGCACCGCGGTACCGACGATGCCCTCGCGTGTCAGAGCGGGTTTGGCCGGACGATTGCGACGGCTCGACGGACCTGTTGGCTGAGTGGGCATGACTCCACCGTACACGAACATGTTCGTAACGAACATGTTCGCTGGGTCACGCACTGAACATCCAGCGCTATACAGAGCTGTATCGAGCGTGGCGGGCTACATGCCCGTGCCGCCGGAAAGCATCGCGATCGTCAGTAGGATGCCGCCGACGATCCCCGCGAGCGGGCTGTCGCTGTTGAGTAGCCAGTCGTTCAAGGATCCCATGAGCGCCTCTTTCGGGTTTCGATCTGTCGACGGTCGAGCTTATCGACAGATCGAGCCCGATATATCACTTTCGTTCGAATTGTGGATCGGACCTGAGGTGATCAGCCGTAGACGTTGTCGGGGCTGATCAGCTTGGTGATCGGCACCATCAACGCGCTGGTCAGATCAGTCTCGCCGTCGATGTCGGTGTTGATGAAGACGACCAGGGTGGTGTCCTTCTCGGGCAAGTAGACCGAGACTGTCTTGTAGCCGGGCAGGCTTCCGTTGTGACCGATCCAGCCACCGCTGTTGAACAATCCGAGTCCGTAGCCGGAGCTGTCGTCCCCTTCGCTCAAGTTCACGGTTTGCAGGCGCTGCTTCTGAGTGTCGTCGGTGAGGAGATCGCCCTTGGCCAGCGCCGGAACCCAGATGCGCATGTCGTCCAACGACGAGATCATTGCACCCGCGGCGCCGCCCCACGACGGATTCCAATCCGTCGCCGCGGTCACGGATTCGTCGAGCGTTTGGTTGGTGTACCCCTGTGCGTGTGGTGTCGGGAACGCGTTGGTCATGGGAAAGCTGGTGTGCTCCATCCCGAGTGGTGTCGCGATCTTGGTGTCGATGACGTCCGACAGTCTTGAGCCGGAGACCTTTTCGATCACCATTCCCAGCAGAACAGTGTTGGTGTTCGAGTAGTTGACGGTGGTCCCTGGTCGAAGTTGGAGTGGGAGGTCCTTGACGTATCCGACGAGTTCCTCTGGTGTGAAAGCTCGACGAGGATCCGAAAGATATTCCATCACAAACTGTTCAGATGTCGTGTAGTCCACGAGGCCGCTGCGCATCCCTGCCAGGTGACGCAAGCTGATCGCATCACCTTCCATGACGCCGTCGACGTACTGGGAAATCGGATCATCGAGACCGATCTTTCCCTCGTCGACCAATTGCAGCAGGGCGGTCACGGTAAATGTCTTGGTGACGCTACCGATTCGGTGGTAGAAGTCGGTTTCCATCGGTGCTTTCGTTGCAGTATCGGCGACGCCCGCAACCTTCACATAGTTGCCGTCGGGTCCCCAAATGCCCACCATCGCACCGGGAATCCCGGTCGAATTCACCGCCGCGTCGATGATCGAGTCGAGCTGGCCGGTGATGGCAGAGTCCATGACCTTGTCAGAGGTGGATGTGGGATTGTCTGCGGATTTGTCCGTGCTGCAGCTGATTACAGCTCCGGCAACCATGGCGCTGCACAGGCCGACAAGCATGATGCGTCTTGCTCCGGTTTTCATGAGTCGAACTCTGCCTGTCCGAGGGCGCTCACACATCGACCCCGGGTACGGCAGACGCAGTCCCCAGGTACCTCCTCAACCGGTACCGAGGGACTACGGAACCCTGGCCTCAACCCTTGACAGGGGTCAGAGCCCGCCGTCGAAGAACGCCGCCAGCGCCGGTGCCGGGTCTGCCGCGGTGCCCATATTTGCCACGCAGACAACGATCAATCCCAGCGTGAACAGTGCAGTGAGAATGCCTATCGACCCCGACACGAATCTCGTCCGCCTGTCGGATCGTGCCGTTCTCGCGAAGCGTGCCCACACGACCACGGCCACGGCCAGTGATATTGCTGCCGCGATCAGCGCGATCACCGCCATGGCCAAGTGATACCGCGCGAAGTCGCTGATCATCAGTTCGAGGGCCGGACTTTGCTGATTTCCGGTGCCCGTCGACTGAGCGAGCTGTTGTCGGACCTGCCCGACAGTGTCGCCAAGTGCCCCATCCGTCTGGGCCACGGGCAACATCGAGATCAGCGAAGAGAAGGGCGCAACGACACCTTGGACGTTTGCCATTACGAGTACCGACGAGAACAGTGCGAGGAGTGTGACCAGTCCACCGGCCGAGACGAATGCGAGTTTCTTTCCAGCCGTCAGAGGGCCGGCGTTCACGAACGACATCCAGAGCGCGCGGCCGAGTGAGAGCAGGACGGTCAACAGGATTACCGCAATCACTGCCTTGGCCATGTGGTACCGCTGCCAGTAGTCGACAGCGGACTGCAAACCGGGCGTGAAGCTCTCAACGCCCGAGTTCCAATACTCGACGAAATTTGCTCGGACCGTCTCGACGAGCGCCCCCTGGTTTGCATAGCCCTCGCCGGGACGTGTTGTCAGCATGGCCGGGGCGAGAACGAAGGCTGCGGAGAAGACGGCGGCGGCAGCGATCAGCGCGGCGATCTTGCGGCCGGAAGACAGTATCGGCCGAGATGGCCCCGACGCGGTATGCAGCGGGATTCCTCCAGCGTGATGCGCGGTCATCTGGTCACCGTCCACAAAGTCATGTCACCGAGTGTAGAAATCCGCGCTACGGACTTCATCGTTCGAGAGGATGATATTTCCGGCGGTGGCGTCCGCCCGCGGACGCCGCCGGCGTCGACATCCCCCTCAGCACTCGACGACATTGACGGCGAGCCCGCCTTCACTGGTTTCCTTGTAGCGCACGGACATGTCGTTTCCGGTTTGTCGCATGGTCTCGATGACGGTATCGAGGCTCACCACATGCGTCCCGTCACCCAGGTATGCGAGCTGCGCTGCGGTGACTGCAGTCGAGGCGGCTACGGCATTTCGCTCGATGCAGGGGATTTGGACCAGGCCACCAACCGGATCGCAGGTCAGCCCCAGATGGTGTTCCATGGCAATCTCAGCTGCATTCTCGATTTGTCGTGGCGATCCACCCATGACTGCGCACAGACCTGCCGCCGCCATCGCACAAGCGGCTCCGACCTCGCCTTGACACCCGGCTTCCGCACCCGAGATCGAGGCATTCGCCTTGATGATCGACCCGATTGCGGCCGCGGTGAGTAGAAACGTTCGAACGTCATGCGCGCCGGCGCCCGTCGCACGTAGGTGGTGGTAGAGCACCGCCGGCACGATGCCTGCCGCACCGTTCGTCGGAGCCGTTACCACGCGGCCACCTGCTGCATTTTCTTCGTTGACCGCCATGGCGTAGACCGTCAGCCACTCGCGTGAGGATGGTGCGCAGTTACGTTGTTCCAGTTGAATGTTCGCAGACCGCGCGCGTCGGCGAACTCCGAGACGCCCGGGCAATACACCTTCGGTCTGGGTGCCGCGCTCGATGCAGGCGCGCATCGCGGACCAGATCGCGTCGATGCCGGTGAATGCCCGATCCTGGCCGTGTATCGCGATTTCGTCCGACAAGGCCAGTTCGGCGATAGTTCCGGAGCCGCATTCCGCCAGTAGCTCTTTCGCGGTTCGGTAGCGTGAGTTGATCGAATGCGCGTTTGCTTGCGTCTCCGTTCCGGCGCGCAGTACGAATCCGCCACCGATCGACAGATATGTACGTGTACAGACGATTTCGCGACCGCTGAAGGCGGTCAGGGTCATCGAGTTGGGGTGGCCGTGACGGCGAACCAGCGGCTCGAACACCATGTCCTCGTGCTCGAACACTACGTGTTCGAGCGAGCCACCGACGAGCGTCATCGATCCGCCGTCCGACAGCTCGGCCCATCGGCCGTGAACGTCGGTCGGCTCGCACGTTTCAGGCTCCAACCCACGAAGTCCCGCAATCACCGCGTCGGGAGTGCAGTGACCTATACCGGTGGCGGCGAGTGACCCGTGCAGATTGCAGCGAATCCGGTCGACCGACGCGGTCAAGTCGGCAGCGGCGAGCTCGCCGCCGAAAGCGTGGGCAGCGCGCATCGGACCGACCGTGTGTGAACTGGAGGGTCCGATGCCGATGGAGAAGAATTCGAGAGCGGAAACATAGACTCCGGTGGTGCTCATTCGGCGCTCGTGACGGTGGTCGCTCCTGACTCGCGCTGGGCCGCAAGCGTCAAGAGGGTGGAGCGCGAGTCCCCGCTAGCGGCTCGGATCACAGTGCGCGCCATTGCGATTGCTCCGTGCAGAACGGCTTCGTCACCCGCCGCGGAGCGGGCATCAGCGGCAAACTCGATAGTGTGAGGAACTCCGGTGACGCCGCGCAACGCGATCATCGGGTGGATCGAGGGCACCGCCTTCGACACGTTGCCCATGTCAGTCGAGCCGCCGGTCAGGGGAGTTCGGGCGGCCGCGGTGCGGCCCAGGCTCGCGATCTCCTCGTCCCAGATGGTCGCCAGCACGCGATGTTGTACCAGCTCCTCGTACCGAGGTTCGGCGCGTTCGGTCGACCAGGAGCAGTCGCTGGCCACAGCAGCGCCCTCGAAGCATGCGAGCATGCGACGCTTGGCGTCCAACAGCACGTCGAGTTCTGCGGCCCGAACTTCCGCTCGAACCAATGTCGAGGCCGGAATGATGTTTGTCGCTTCGCCGCCGTGCTCGACGTAGGCGTTCAGTCTGACGTCGGACGGAAGTTGTTGACGGAGAAGTCCGATGGCAACCAAGGCGATCGTGGCGGCGTCACCTGCGTTGATTCCCTTGTGTGGCGCAGCGGCCGCGTGCGCGGCTCGTCCGGAGTAGGTCACGTCGAACCGATCGACTGCCTGCGTTCCGGTGACGGTGCAACTGACGTCTTCACCTGCAGCGCCGTGGACCATGATCGACATCGCCGCGCCCTCCCATGCGCCGCGTTCGAGGAGTAGGACTTTCCCGCCGCCGTGTTCCTCGGCCGGCGTACCGAGGAGGACGACGGTCAGGCCGTGCTCCTCCGCGACCTCACCGAGTGCGACGGCTGCGCCGAGTCCGGCGGCGGCGATGACGTTGTGTCCACACGCATGACCGATGTCGGGGAGGGCGTCGTATTCGGCGCAGACGACGACGCGGAAGGGGCCGGAGCCTCGCACCGCTTCGAATGCCGTCTCGAGGCCGTAGGCGGCGCGAGTAACCGTGAAGCCCGCTTCCTGCGCGGCGTCAGCCAAGAGCGCCGACGCACGATGCTCTTCGAATGCCAACTCTGGGTGAGCATGGATCGTGTGGCTGACGTCGATGAGGCGAGATGACCACTTCTCGATCGTGCTCGAAACCGAGTCCGTGGGGGCGAGGGTGTCAGCGATGGACATGGATATTGCTTCCTTTCAAGATCTTTTGTTTCCAGCGTCTTTCGGTGCAGTCCTAATGCCAGAGGCCGAGCGCGAACTCCGCGACGACCACGGAAAGCAGGTACGAGGCGAGGATCGCGACGATTCCGACCGGGACGATCTTCCAGCCGATCGTCTTGAGCAAGGGAAGGTCCTTGCCGAGGCTGAGACCTGCGACAGTCAAGGTGAGGGTGCAGATCGAGAGAAAGTCGACGGTACCGACGGTGGTCGAGACGAAGTCACCGATGGGGGACCACGGCGTGGTCGCCAAGGCGCCGACGGTGATGATGGCGATCATCGCCGCGATCTTGCCGCGGGTCAGGCGGGCCACGCCGACGCCCAGGAGCAACAATCCGGTGAGGATCAGGTATCCGACGATGATCGATCGAGTTACGCCACCCGCTGCGATCGAGGAGACGATGACCCCACCGACGAACAGAATCGGAACGATAGTGGTCAGCGGCACGGTGACGCTCGGCGCGACCGCTCGTGGGGCAGTGTCAGCTTTCCGTTCGGTGGTCGTCTTCGAGCGCTTGGTGAGTGCGCCGTAGATTCGATCAGCAAGGGGGAGTGCGACATACATGCCGACATACACGCCGAGGAGGCCGGTGATGATGTTGGATGTGGCCGCCACGGCGAGTACCTGGTCGGCCATCTCGGGGTGCGCCGAAACGACGCTCGCGGCAGCGGCAGCCATCATCGAGCCGGATCCGACCCCAGCACCCATCGCCAACGCGAGGGGGTCGAAGATGTTGAAGGACGTAGCCAGCGACGCAATCAGGCTGATCAGCACGGCACCGAACAGAGTGCCGAAAACGTACATCGACAGGACTCCGCGGTACTGGTCGGAATCGGGGCCGTAGCGTTCACTGACCATCGCGAAGGAGCCCTCGCGGTCGATGGAGAAGGTTGCTCCGACGGTCGCCGGTCCCATCCGAAGGAGTACCGCCAGTGGGAGTGCGAGAGCGATAGTGCCGAACAAGTGCCCCAGTTCCTGCAGTAGCAGGGCAGGGCCCGCCTCGAACAACAGTTGGATGTTCGGGCCGATGGTGAAAGACAGTCTTGCGCAGAGCAAGAGAACAGCCAGCCCCATGATTGCCGAGGCTGCGGCCTGAAGATCGAGGCCGAGAGGTTTCCACTTCTGGCTCGAGACGACACCGCCGGCAATCAGTCCCCACACCATGGGCAGGATCGTGATGGCGGCAGCGCCGACGGGAATCACTGCGGGGCCGATCAGTTGGGCGCCTGCTGCAAGCCCGAGGAGCAGAATCACCACGATCCACAGGCGTGGCGACCTCATGGCGAAAACGACCTTGTGCGTCGCGGTCTGATCGCTGACCGGAGAATCGTCATGCGAGACAGGGAATGCTTCGGTCATGTCGGTGTCTTTCTCGAGGGGGCGAACGAACGCAAGATGTAGCGTTCTCGAGGCTCAGGATTTGGTGGACTATTGATGAGATGAAGTTAGGATTGATGCGTTTCGATCCTGTTTCGGTGCAGCATTCTGGTGAAAGTGAGGTCCTCGGTGCAGGATCAGATGCTCAAGGACGACGATCTTCGGCTGTTGAACGCACTGCAGATCAGGCCGCGAGCGTCGTGGTCCGAGCTTTCACGCGCGATCGGTTCCGACCCGGTCACCCTGACCAGGCGTTGGGAGCGTCTGCACTCGCAAGGGATAGCGTGGATCGCTGCCTACCGAGGCGGTCCCATCGTGTCGGCGACTGCGCTCCTCGAGATCGAATGCGCACCGGCGCAGACCCTTGGTGTCGCCGAACAGATCGCGCACGATCCAGAGGTCCTGACAGTCGATCTCACAACCGGCAATCGGGATCTGCTTGTCACGCTCACGTGCACCGACCTCGATCAATTGTCCAGATACGTCCTGGAGCGAACACGATCGCTGCCGATGATCACCGCGATGCGAACACAGATCGTGTCCTCGGCGAACTCCGATGCCCGAAACTGGCGTCTACGTGCTCTCGACGCGGACGAGATCGCCGCGCTCGAGGCGACTCCGCCGGCGAAGATTCGTGGTGTACGCGCCAGCGGAGAGGAACAGTCGCAGCTGTTCGACATCCTTTCCCGCGAACCACGAATTACCGTCTCGGCACTCGCTGCAGCCCTCGGAGTCACGCCGGCACGCGCCGGAGCGTTACTTTCTCACGAGCTGTCGACAGGGCGTCTGGTCGTCCGCACGGAGATAGCTCGGCCCTACTCCGGCTGGCCGGTCTACGCGTGGTACTTCTTACGTCTCGACGGGCGAAAGGAGGCAATTGCTCAGCGCCTTTCCCACCTGCGCGAGGCGAGGCTTGTTGCTTCTACCATCGGCAGCTACGACATCGCGTTGGCGGTGTGGCTGCGCTCGATCGACGACGTGCAGCGTTTGGAAGGTTATCTCGCCGAGCAGTTTCCGGGCGTATCCGTGGTGGACCGGTCGATCGTCCTGCGTACGCCGCATCATCTACATCGAACAATCGATGTGTCGGGTCGAAGCATGCCGAAGCACGGGTGATCCGCAATGCGTTCGCGGGGCGGGTGCTCTTCCGACTAGTCGGGGATCGTCACGTCGACGATCAAGCCGAAGTGATCGGAACCTTCGATCTCGATCCGCTCGAGAGCTTTCGCCTGTCCGCCCCGCAGAAGTACATGGTCGATGCCGACGATCGCGGGATATTTCTTGTCCGCCGGGTAGGTGCGAACGATGCCTACTCCCAATTGGTCTGCGGCATCGGAGTAGCCGACGTCGAGGAGGTCACGAAATTGCTTGTGCGTGAATGTCGTATTGAAGTCGCCACTGACGATGACGGTTTTTTGCGCGGAGGCGGCGTCGAGTGTGTTCCGCAAAGTGCTCAGCTCGGCAGTCCACACGTCGGGAGGGGTCACGAACGCCGGTCCGGGGTGTACCGCCAGAAGGGTGAACGGAGTCGAGAAGCCCACTTCGGCAACAAGATTGGTAGGTCCGAATCCGGTCAGTTCCCGAGTTTCCGTCAGGGGATAACGGCTGTAAACACCTGCGCCACCCCCGCCGGCCTCGTCCGGTACCAAGTAGTGATGCGGCAACAGTTGCTCGAGCCCTTGATCTCTCAGGGACCCTTCGAGTGATGTGGTCAGTTCCTGAACCGTCAGGACATCGACTGCCTTCTCGCGCACCGTCGCAGTCAAACTGACGGGGTCTGCCTGCCCGAAGAGGAGGTTCGCTTGCATTACACGCAGGGACGGCCCGTCGATTTCGGAACTGTTTGCCACATACATGGGACTGATCACCGACGCGCCCACCGCAATCAGCACCACCGAGATCGCCAGCAGTATCCAGCGACGAAAAATCAGGCATATCAGGGACGCGACGAGTGTGACCGCAAGCAGCATCGGGACAAAGGAGGCCACGGCGATCAACGGGTTGATCGGTTTGGTGGAGTACAATGCGATCAGCGCGACAACCCCGACGGCAATACCGCCCACACCGGCGACCTGAGCGATACGGCGTGCCGGAACGTTGTCCGTCGTGAATCCCATACCAAACGGTACCTAATGCAGCCAAGGCTCCCGACTGCCTGGCGTTGTCAGTCGTCGGTTCGGGTGCGGAATGCGTTCACGGCCGCTTCGATGGTCGGGTAGAAGTGTGTCGAGTCGAATCTGTCGCCGACACCGAATCGGATGAGTCGATCCTTGATCGGACCTTTCATCTCCGCGAATGCCAATCGAATTCCTTTGCCCTCCAGAAATGTATCCAGATCGACGAGTTCGTCGACGGCGGTCGTGTCCAGCCCGGTGATCGGTTCGGCGGCAATGACCACCCATTCGACCGGGTCGGGTGCCTTGGCGACGACGGAGCGAACGTACTCGTCGAAGATCTCGCCGTTCGCGAAAAACAGTGGCGCGTCAAACCTCACCAACACCAGGCCGGGGATGCGATGCCCATCTGGATGTCGTTCGACGTCGTGGAATCCGGCAGGTTCGCCGGTCTCGACGAGTTCGGTTCGATGTGGCTGCCATACCTGCGCGATGACCGCTGCGAAGGACAGCCCGATCGCAACAAGGATGCCTTGAAGCACCCCGACCAGGGCGACGCCGAGGAACGCCGCGACGGCGAGGCCGAATTCCACGGTGCTCATGCGCCACATGCGGACCATGCCGCCAACGTCGATCAGTGCACACGCGGCGACGATGACGACGGCGGCCAGTGTTGCATCGGGCAGATATGCCGTGAGTCCGGGAGCGACGAGGACGAACACCAGGACCGCAAGCGCTCCGACAACGCCGGCCAATTGTGTATGTGCCCCACTCTGTTCGGCCACCGGCGTCCGTGATCCGCTCGCAGAGATCGGGAATCCGCCGAAAAGTCCGCCGGCCACGTTCGCGACACCGATCGCCTTCATCTCGGTACTGCCGTTCACGTCCTCGCCGTGTCGGGCGGCGAAGGTGCGCGAGAGAACACCGGTGTCGGCAAAGGCAATCAACGCGATACCGGCCGCCGGCCCGATCAGCTGCCCCACGTCCTGCCAGGTGACTCCGCCGACAGAGGGGAGGGGGAGCCCTTCCGGCAGCGCGCCGACCATGCCGATGTCATCGGTGAGGCCGGCGGCAGCGGACAAGACGATGGCCGCGACGACGGCCACCAGCACGCCGGGAACTACAGGTACCCAGAGCCGGAAGGCGACTATGACGACCAGTGAGCCGATGCCGACGACGGCAGCGAGGGTGTCGACATCACCACCGATCAGTGCTTTCCCGATTTCACCGATTTCACCGACGAGGCCGGGCGCGTCGACGGAGAATCCGAGCAGCTTGGGAATCTGACCAACCACGACAACGAGTGCGATCGCATTGAGATACCCGAGACGGATGGGTTTCGAGAGGAGTTCGGTGACGAAGCCCAGACGCAGGAAACCCCCGATCACGAGGATGAGACCCACAAGAATGGCGAGAACTCCGGCAAGTGCAAGCGCGTTCTCCGAATCGCCGACCACTGCCAGCGGTATGACCGCGGCGGCGATGAGCGGTGCCAGTGACGAATCAGGCCCGAGTACAAGAATCTTCGACGGTCCGACTACCGCGTACGCGAGCAACGGCACGATGGTTGCGTACAGACCGGCGTACGCGGGCAATCCGGCGGCCTCCGCGTAGCCCATCCCCGCGGGGATGAGCAGGGCCGTCAGAACGAGTCCTGCCGTGACGTCTGCGCGCAGCCATTCACGGCGATATCCGCGTGCAGTCGCGATCCCCGGTAGCCGACCTAGACTCTCCGTCCACATCATCCGTCGATTATCCCCCCGCAATTGTCAGAAGTCTCGAACTGTGCCCCATCGGTCGGCCTGGCTACGAGAGGTACCTGAATTGTGTTGTTTTCGAACCCTTTCCGAGTCTTGACGCGCTCGGCTGGACGGACGACCATTAATGAATGACTGGCGACGAAGAGTTGCTTCACGTCGAGCGGGTGATCACTCGCCTGATTTCCCGGTATCCGAATGTTCCTCCACCGGAGATCGAAAACAGAGTGCGAACAATTCATCAGCGGTTCGTGGGCTGTCGGATCCGTGACTTCGTGCCTCTCCTTGTCGAAAAGGCTGCCAGACAAGAGATCTCGAATCGGAGAATCGTGATCTCGATTATGGACGAGCGTTCGGCGAACCTGGACTCACTCGAGCTGTAGCCGGAACGGATGTCGTCGGCGCATACTGAAATGACCTTGGACCAGGGAGTTCTGGCCGAATGCAGAAGTTCAGGCGCGGAAGGTCAGCCTCCCGAACTCCTGATGTGTAAACCGAGTGCAGGGAGCGTTGACATGGAAGGTTTCTGGGAATTCTTCTGGTTCATCTTCGTCTGTTTCGCCTTTGTGGCCTACTTGAGCGTGTTGTTCTCGATCATCACCGATTTGTTCCGTGACCACGAGACTTCGGGCTGGGCCAAGGCGCTGTGGATGATATTTCTCTTCGTCATTCCATTCCTGTCCGCGATGATCTACGTGGTCGTCAAGAACGACGGAATGACGCGGCGGTCGATGGAGGCCGCTCAGCAGCACATACACGCGCAGAGTGATTACATTCGAAACGTCGCCGGGAAGTCGCCGACTCAGCAGATCGCCGACGCCAGAGAGCTTCTCGACTCAGGCGCGATCAACGAAGAGGAATTTCAGGCCATCAAGGCAAAGGCGCTCGCGTAGTTTTCGTATCTTCTGCCCCAGGCCCGGCGTCGTCGGTTCCGGCGTCGTCGGGCCGGGCATCCTCCGCGGCGGCGCGTGCAGGACGAACCAGTATTTCGAGAACTACGAGTGCGACCAGCGCAATGATGACAATCCAACCCACGACCAATCCTGTGGGGTAGCGCCAGAAGAGCAGCAACAGTGCGGCAATGCCGATGATGGCGCAGCGCAGCGGAACACGAAGCTGATCGGCCCACCGCTCCACCTGATTCGGCGTACGCCCTCTGGAGGAATGCCGGACGAAGTCCAATGCCTGCCCATAGCCTCGGCGAACGGCGATTGCCGACGACGACCCACCGACCAGGTAGGCGCCGAGCCCCACCACCACACCGAGGACTGCAACCGCGCGAAGACTCGTGCGCAGTGGCACCAGAACTGTGTCGATGACGGCAGTCGCGGCGTCTGGCGAGAGAATATCGGCAGGGACACTGTCGAGGTAGATTGCACGCCCGATGAGAATTCCGATCGCGAGAACAAGCATTCCCAACGCAATCGACAGACCGACCAGTGACAGCGCGCGGAGCCTGCGACCCGTTGGAGCGACGGCGACAGCGGCTGCTGCGCAAGCGATTCCCAGCCATGGCAGCACTGCTGAGACCTTGTCGAGTGCCGAGATGGCCCGCTGTGCCTTCACGAGTTCGGGGGACTGGAAGAGAACAAATTCCTTGTCCACGGAGGGGATTTTGTCTGCGAAGGCGAAGCCGCGGTCGATCAAGACTGTTTTGACCTTGTCGATGATCGTGCTCAGCGAAATGCTGACGGTTCCGCTCTGATCGACTTCGACGGAGTCGGGTCCGTAGTTGCCGGTCATGACCGCGACGAGAGAGTTGTGCGCAGACCTGTTCGCCTGAATCCACAAGTCTTCGAACTGTTGTGACCGCACGAGTGAGCCCACCGTGTCGTGGACAAAACTCTTCGCCTGACCGGCGATCACCGGGGCCAACCCCACGAGAGCTTGGTCCAGGCGAGGTGCGTTGGCTGCAAGGTTCGACACGTCGGTCAGTGCGGTGAGCGCGTCGGTGGTGAGCCCCTCGACATCGACACGATCGAATATCTCGTCGGTGATCTGATTCGTGATCTCGGCCTGCACGGCGGGATTCTCGCCCAGTGGCGCAACAGTGCTGACGTAACGGTCCGTGTCCAGGATCTGACTTCGGGTGAAGCGCGTGGTCACGGACAAGACTGCGAGTAGCGCGACCAATACGAGCAGAATTACCACGGCGGTCCACCGGAGGCCGTGTCGAGGTGGCCGGGGGACCTGTTCGAGGGGCGTTTCACGGGCGCTGGGAGTGTGCTCGCGAAGCGATGCAACCTCTTGGCGCAGCCTGGCCAGTTCGGCACGCTCGTCCTCGTGGAGTGGGCCGTCGCTCGTGCCGTTTGCCATCATGTTCCTCTCAGGAGGGAAACTGCTGCCGCACAGATGAAAACGTCGAACTTGATAGGTGGATCCGAAACTGTCGCCTCAGATCACGTCGGGATTCCATGTCGCGACAGCCCAGATGACGAACACGTCGAGCGCGATGATGATGATCGACCACCACGGAGAGTGGGGTAGCCAGAGGAAGTTCGCGAGGATCGACAGAGAACAGATGACTATTGCTCCGACCCGTGCCCACGTCGCGCCGGTGAAGAGCATGATTCCGACCGCGGTGACGAGCACACCGAGTACGAGGTGGATCCATCCCCACGACGTGAGGTCGAATTGATAGGTGTATTCGGGGCCGACGACTGTCACGTCGTCCTCGGATATCGCCGAGATGCCTTGGAGAATTTCGAGCACGCCGACGGTGACGAGGAGAACCGCTCCGCCGAGCGCGCTTCCTTTTGCCACACCCTGCTTGACCAGTGAATCCTCGGACATGACCGCCCCTAGATTTCAAGTGCGAAATTGCCTGGCGTAACTCCGTATTTCGACTATTTACGGTGGTGAAGTAGCCCGCCACGGGGCAAATCAAACATTGAGCGCTGATCGTCCTCGCGATATTCACTCGCCTACGAATTCGAAAGAACCTACCGTGGCGGCATGGATATGGCGGACGTGGGCAGGTCGACGGCGACTGCACCTGAGGTGATCCGGACGGACCGACTGGTACTTCGCACCTATCGGCCGGGCGATCACCGGGACCTACTCGTCTTCCACGGGCGCAGCGACGTATGCCGGTACCTGTTCAACGAGCCTTGGGATCTCGCGGCGGCCCGAGAGGCCGTGCAGACCAGGATTTCTCGCCGTGACCTCGTGGCCGGTGCCCTGGCGCTTGTTGTCGAATACGACGGTCAGGTTGTGGGAAGCGTGAGTGCGTGGCTTGTCGACGAGCCCGAGCGCACAGCTGAAACCGAGCGCACAGCTGAAACCGAGCGCACAGCTGAAACCGAGCGCACAGCTGAAACCGAGTGCACCGCCGAACTCGGGTGGGCATTCTCGCCCGAGTTCGGCGGCCGCGGATTCGCGACGGAAGCGGTGACGGCTCTGCTCGATTATGTATTCGCGACTCCCCGATTGCACCGCGTGATCGCGCAGATGGATGCGAGAAACGAATCTTCGGCACGACTCGCGCAGCGTATCGGTATGCGGCGAGAGGGACATTTTCGGCAGAACGCGTGGATCAAGAACGAATGGACCGACACTCTGGTTTTCGCGACACTGCGCAGTGAGTGGCCTTCAGGTGCGTGGTCGGACCGCGTGGGCTGCTACTTGGCGACCAGTTCGGTCAACTGTGGAACGAGCTCGTCGGTTGCCCACGGGACACTCAGAACGCTGACGTACATGGTCGCCGCTGTCAGGCGATTGTCGGTGATCCACAAGTCCTTTCCGTTGGCGATGACCGGCCACCGCGCGAACAGAGTGTTGGCCAACGTGCTGTCGACTTCCGACTGATCGCTTGCCCATCCGAGATACACGTCGGTGTTGATCGTGTCGAGTTTCTCCATGCTGATGCCGAACAGGAAAGAGTCGCCTGCAAAGTTCTTGGCGCCGTTCACCACGTCGGGAGCAACTGTGAGCCCAAGGTTTTCGACGAACTTGACGCGTGGATCGTCGGGGCCGTAGATGGCGGTTTCGGTTTCTCCCTCGCGGATGTAGGACCCGAAGGCAAAGGTGACCCCGTTGAATTCCGGATGGCTCGCCTTCGACTCCTGGACAGTTTCCTCCGCGGACTTGATCAGCGCAGCGGTCTGAGTGGGGCGACCGAGAGCCTTGCCGACATCGGTGGCCAGGTTCTGCCACGAACTCGGCTGGTACGGCTTGGTGTCGTAGGGGAGTGTCGGGGCGATCGAACTCAGGCGCTGGTAGTCCTGCTCGGAGAAACCGGAATACGGCGCAAGAATCAGATCGGGTGCGACATTGAGTATCTGTTCGAACAGGAGCTCCCCGCTGTCGGAGTAGTACGGCGCAGGCGTGGGCAGTGTCTGGCCCGACTTCTCGAGTTCCGCGCGGGTCCACGGCAGGAAGCCGTCGGCGTCGCCGGCCCACGAGTCCTTCTGCATCGCTACCGGGGTGACTCCCAGGGCGATGACGGTGTCTGCCGCTGCGGAATCGAGGGTGAGGACCCTGGTCGGTTCCTTGTCGATGACGGTTTCACCGAATGCGTGCTTGATCGTGACGGGAAACGCGCCGTCCTCGACGGCGGATGCCGACGAATTGTTTCCTTCGGTCTCGGTCGACGACTGCGTGCAGGCGGCCAGAGGCAGTGCGGCCGCCACCATCAGCGCAACGACTATTCGTCGCCTCCGCTGGGGACGAATTCTCTGACGGGCAGATCTGAACACGCGAAACTCCTCGGGATTGATCGGGGAAGTGCTTGCACGACTCAGTGCCTCGAGCACATGAGAGCAGGCTTACCTAAGTGAATGTAGGGCGCGTCCGTGTAGCGAAGGGGCCAGCAGATGTCGACAACAGGTCAGGCTTGCGTCAGTTGACGGCGGCGAGAGCATTGCCAGGGGTGTAGCCGACCGTCTTGCGAAAGGCGGCGATGAACGAACTCGACGTCCCGTACCCGACTCGACGACTGACTGCATTCACACTCATCCCGGTCCCGAGCATTCCCAAGGCCGTACTCATGCGAACCAGGGTGCGCCACTGCGCAAAGCTCAAGGCGAGTTCCGCGGCGAAGATCCGGGTGACCGTGCGTCGGCTGAGATTGAGAACGTGCGCCCACTGATCGAGTGATCGATCGTCGGCGGGATCAGACAGAACTTTGTCGACGAGTATCCGTAGCCGAGGATCGCGGGGGATCGGCACGTCGAAATGCGGGGCCGATGCGGGAGTGAGGAGATCGACGCAGACCTGCTGAGCCCGAAGGCGTTGTTCTGCAGGCATTCCGGTATGGGCGAGGTGGATCAGCAGAACTCGCGCCGCCTCGCTCAGCGTCACGATGCACGGTTCGTTCCAGGCGGGAGTCCACAACTCGGGGGTGAAGAGAGTGGCGCGGAATGCGACGTGGGGATTGGCCTGACCCTCGTGGAGGACCCCGCGAGGGATCCACAGGCCGACGCCGGGCGTGACGGTCCAGAGTTGATTGTCGATGATCATGTTGACGACGCCGCGGTCGGACCAGATGAGTTCGTGCTCGGCATGAGCGTGCTGTGGCCACTGCGTGATGTGGTCGGTCTCGACGATGTACGTCGTCAGTCGAAACGGCGCCGGGACGGCGCGCGCCATCGGAGTGTGGCGTTCGGGTTCCCGTAAGTGCGGACCGTCGTCCAGCTGTGGACCACCGTCGATTTCACGAAGGGCAGGGATCGGCACCGCGGACTACCTCCAAAGCAAAGTTAGGTAAACCTTACACCCTGTTTGCTGGGCTCAGTGGGCCGCACCGAGTTCGATGAGAAGCACGCCTGCCGCGATAAGGCCGATCCCCACGATCATGAGCTTGGTCAGCGGTTCGCGAAAGAGAATGCGGGATGCGATTGCCGTCAGCGCCACCCCACATGCAGTCCAGATGCCGTACGCAACGCCGATCGTCAGGCCCGCGTCGAGTGCGAGCGTGAGGAAAGCGAAAGCGGCGAGGTACCCCACGGCGACAACCGCGAGCCATCGTTTGTCGCTGCCGTCCTGCGACGCCATCCGTAGTGACAACGTCGCGGTGACCTCGGAAATAATTGCAGCGATCAGAAATACGAAGGTCATGCCGGGTCCGCCGGCCCGCTGTCGGCAGCAACCTGGGAACCGAGTTCGACGCACAGCACTCCGCCGATGACCAGGGCAATACCGACGCCCATCGTTGCTGTCAGCGGGTCGCCGAAAAGGAAAGTTGCGAACACGGCGGTCAGGACAACTCCGGTTGCGCCCCAGATTCCGTATGCGACACCGAGTCCCATGCCCTCCCGCAGGACGAACGACAAGGCGGTGAATGCCGCGAGATATCCGCCGACGACCACGATGTACCAAGCGGGGTGATCGAGGGCGGCGCGCAACGACAAAGTCGCAGACACCTCGGTCAGGATCGCGGTGATCAACAGCAGCCATTTCTTCACGGTTCGGATTCTGTCAGGCTCCACGGATTCCGGTCGCGCACTACGGTTGAGACATGACGTGCGTGCTGCTCGGCGGAATCCGCGACGGTGACATCCGCCACGATGTGTCCGGAGGCGACGCAGCCGCGACGCCGATTCTCGACTGGGGCCACGATGACGTGGCCCGCCTATACGAGGACATTGCAGAAGGTGCGATCCAGTCGGCGCAGGAGTTTCTGGTGTCGGCGCATCGCAGCGTCGCTGCAACGATTCGGGCGGTGTACGGACTCGACGACCGGCAACCCGTCTCGGTGACATTGAGTCGAGGGCGCGGATCATGCAGCCAGAGACTTGCCGTGGTCGAAGCGTTGGCTCGCCGCCGAGGTATCGCCACCCGCGTCCGCGGTCTCGTACTTCGCGGGGAATTCTGGTATCCGCGATTTCGGCATCTACGTGCGGTGATTCCGACGTCAGTGCTGCTGGCGTGGCCGGAATTTCTGATCGACGGACGCTGGCAGGACATCTCCGAGATCGTTGCACCTGCGGCAGTCTCATCGGTGCAACCGTTCACGAACACCGGCGAGGAAACACTGTTCGACGCGATCGGACGCGCTCCGATCAGCTGGGGTGGATCGGTTTCGTGTGATTGCTTGGACTTCTCCGAATTCGTCGACCGTGATCTGGGCACTTTCGAATCTCGCGACAAGCTCTTCGAGGAATTCGGACAGACGATGTCGACCCCCGTCAGAATTCTCGTCGATCCGGTTTTCCGGAACTGGAGTGCATCCGGCTGACGCGCGACGCGAGGTCTAGGCTGTTCTGCATGTCTGTGCGTACCCCATTGGTCCCTGGAACCGTCTCTCCCGTCCTCGCTGTGCCCTCGAAGATCGAGCGGCCCGAGTACGCGTGGAAGCCGACCGCCAAAGAGGGCAACGAGCCCTGGGTTCAGACGCCGGAGACGATCGAGGCGATGCGCATCGCCAGCAAGATCGCTGCCGGCGCGCTGCAGGAAGCCGGCAAGGCTGTCGCTCCCGGTGTCACGACCGACGAACTCGACCGCATCGCACACGAGTTCATGCTCGACCACGGCGCATACCCGTCGACGTTGGGATACAAGAGCTTTCCCAAGTCGTGCTGCACGTCTCTCAACGAGGTGATCTGCCACGGAATCCCCGACTCGACCGTGATCCAGGACGGCGACATCGTCAATATCGACGTCACCGCGTACATCAACGGGGTTCACGGCGACACCAATGCGACGTTCCTCGCCGGTGATGTGTCCGAAGAGAACCGCTTGCTCGTCGAGCGCACGCACGAGGCAACGATGCGGGCCATCAAAGCCGTCAAGCCCGGCCGCGCGCTCAACGTGATCGGACGTGTCATCGAGTCATACGCCCATCGGTTCGGGTACGGCGTCGTCCGGGACTTCACCGGACACGGTATCGGCGAGACCTTCCACAACGGCCTCGTGATCCTGCACTACGACGAGCCCGCGGTCGAGACGATCATCGAACCGGGCATGGTCTTCACGATCGAACCGATGATCAACCTCGGTGGTATCGACTACGAGATCTGGGAGGACGGCTGGACCGTCGTCACCAAGGACCGTAAGTGGACGGCACAGTTCGAGCACACCTTGGTGGTCACCGAGACCGGTGCAGAGATTCTCACCCTGCCTTGAGTTCGGAGATGCGCGGCGCTCTGCTGGTGGCGGGCACGACATCCGACGCCGGCAAGAGCGTTCTGGTGGCCGGACTGTGCCGCATGCTGGCGCGTCGAGGCGTCAGAGTTGCGCCGTTCAAGGCACAGAACATGTCGAACAATTCCGTGGTCACGCTCGACGGCGGAGAGATCGGCCGTGCGCAGGCTCTTCAAGCACGAGCGTGCGGGCTCGAACCGAGTGTTCGGTTCAATCCGGTGCTGCTCAAGCCGGGCAGTGACCGGACGTCGCAACTTGTCGTTCGGGGCAAGGCGATGACCACAGTGGGTGCTCGCGACTACATGCAGCATCGACAGTGGCTTCGCGCCGTCGTGGCCGAGGATCTCGAATCGCTTCGATCCGAGTTCGACGTAGTGATTTGTGAAGGCGCGGGTTCCCCGGCTGAAATCAATTTACGTGCAACAGATCTCGCCAATATGGGGTTGGCGGAGGCTGCGCAGATTCCGGTCGTCGTCGTCGGTGACATCGATCGCGGCGGCGTCCTGGCCCATCTGTTCGGGACCGTTGCGGTGCTCTCGCCGAGCGACCAGGCATTGATCGCGGGATTTGTGATCAACAAATTCCGCGGTGACGTTGCACTGTTGGAACCTGGACTGGATCAACTGCGCAGCCTCACCGGTCGACCCACTCTCGGAGTGATCCCGTTTGCCGACGATCTTTGGCTCGACGCCGAGGATTCGCTTGGCGTCACCGGCAACGCCCCGGTAGGGCGCCCTGGCCCACCCGTCGGTTCGGCCTGGCTCACCGTTGCTGCGGTTCGGCTCCCGCGCATCTCCAACTCGACGGATGTCGAGGCGCTGGCATGTGAACCGGGCGTGGCAGTTTCGTGGGTGACCGATCCGTCGCGGATCCGCGACGCAGACCTCGTGGTGATCCCCGGTAGTAAGTCCACCGTGAGTGACCTCGAGTGGTTGCGGAGTACCGGCCTGGCTGACGAGATCATCGCCCGAGCAGGTCGCGGGCAGGCCGTGCTGGGAGTCTGCGGTGGTTATCAGATGCTGGGCACGTCCATCGTGGATGACGTCGAATCAGGATCAGGGATTACCGCAGGACTCGGTCTGCTGGACCTCGACATCGAATTCGCTCCGGACAAAGTGCTGGCGCAGGTAACCGGTTCCGCCGACGGTATCTCGGTGTCAGGGTACGAGATTCATCACGGACGCGTCGTGCGCAACGGGGACCGCCCATTGCTGGCGGACGCGGGCGGTGTGCCGGAAGGCAGTGTGCGAGGGTCTGTTCGAGGGACACATTGGCATGGTCTCCTGGAAAGTGACGACTTTCGGCGCAGCCTGCTGCGTGAGATCGCGGTTCCCGGTTTTGTTGCTGCACCCGACACCTCGGTTGCCGCGGTGCGAGAACAACAACTCGACCTTCTCGCTGATCTCGTCGAGCAGCACCTCGATCAGGATCTACTCGAGAAACTGATCAACGGTGGGGCGCCTGTCGGGCTTCCCGTCATTGCCTCCGCACTCGAAGCCTGAGAGCGCTCCCGCGGGCGTCGGCGTGCACGCGGTAGAATAGCCAGGCCTCACTCCCGCGACGGCTCCCTAGTAGGAGTGTGCGCGGTGACAGATCAATTCGACGGCTTGCTTACCGACTTCAGTGACGAGGTGCTGGTCGACTCGGCAATGCTCGGCGATCATGCGGCCTTCGACGTCATCGTTCGCCGATACGGCCCGCACTTGTATCGATTTGCCCGTCGACTCGTCACCAGTGAGAGTGACGTCGACGACATCGTCCAGGAAACCTGCGTTGCCGCCTGGCGCCAACTTCCGGGGTTTCAGCGGCGCTCGAGCATCAAGACCTGGTTGTTCGCGATCTGTTCTCGCAAGATCTCGGATGTCCATCGAAAAGTCGGCTCCTGCGCCGCCGATGTGGACGGACTTCGGGACGAAGTCGATACTCGATTGCGCGATCCGAGCGAGGAAGTATGCGGCACAGCATTTCTCGACGCTCTTGAAGCCGAACTCGATCGTCTACCGCTGCGTCAGCGTGCCGCCTGGGTCTTGCGGGAAGTGGAGGGCATGACGTATCCACAGATCGCAGTTGTCCTGGAACTGAGTCCGGACGCGGTTCGTGGCCAACACACTCGGGCGAGGCGGAATCTGGGTCTCGCGCTCGACCGATGGCGATGACGACTCGGCGGTTTGACGGGTTCTGTCACCGAACTCACTCTCCTGACGGCCCGGGTAGCTGGAAGAATGCTTCGTCGTGGATACCGCTTTCGACCCCAGAGGCTTCGACCCGAGAACCGAGGATTCGGTGCCGTCGGTAATGCCGGACGATGCGACGGCAACGGGTGCTGACGTCGCCGTCGAGGCTGCGGAAACTCGGCTGACTGCAAGCGCGGTCCGGGAGTTGCTGGCAGCGCTCGGAGGAAGTATCGGTGACGAGGACGAACTCGTGGTCCTGCTCCAGCGGGCCGTCGAAATCGCGAACGACGCCATCGAGGGCGCCGACAGCATCGGCGTCACCATCGATCTGGCCGGGCAGACCTACACCGCCGTGCACACCGATTCGCGAACCTTGCGCGTCGACATCGAGCAATACGACGCCGGCGACGGACCATGTCTGCACGCCGCTCGAACCGGTGACACCGTTGTCGTCGACGCCGAGACCAGCGCGGAACGCTGGCCGCGGTTCGCGGCGGCGGCGAAGGACGAAGGGATCAAGTCCTTTCTCGCGGCGCCGCTCTTCACGCCGGATCAGCGACTCGGTTCGTTCAACCTGTACGGACGCGCCTCAGCGGCATTCGACCGCGTCGACGCGGATGTCATGGAGATTCTCACGACAACGGTCTCACGCGCGATCGGCGACTTCTCTCGTTTCAAGTCCACCAAGGCGGTGGCTGATGCCTTGCAACGTGCGCTCGAGACCCGGGCGCCGATCGAACAGGCCAAAGGCATGCTGATGGCCATCCATCGGATCGACGCCGACACCGCATTTCACATGCTGCGCAAGCAGTCTCAGACGACGAATACCCGGTTGCGCGACGTGGCAGCCGAGATCGTCGAGACGTATTCGGCGCCGCCTACCGCTGTCTAGTTCGAGGGGGACCGACGTACAGCCTCGAGCGCGACGACGACGCCCGCGGCGACAACCACGTGCATCAGCGCGAGCATGACCGTGCTGGCGGCGTCGAAGTCCGCGGCAATGGTCAAAGCGATGGTGCCGAGCGCCACGACTGCACCCACGATCTGGGCGATGCGGATGATCGGCTCCCACTTCAGAGAGATCAACATTGCGACCGACAAACCGACCAGCAGTGGCACCACCGTCAATGTGATGACCCCACCAGGCGCGACGCTCGCCGGCTTTCCCTGATCTGTCATCTCGAAGGATCCGCCCAATGCGAGGCCGATAAACCACAGGATCAGATTGACGACGAGAGCAATTACCGTGGCGCCGAGTACGGCACGTGGCTTGGTGACGTGGAGGTTGTGTGCGGTTGACGTGATTGCAGACATGGTGTTCTCCCGGTTCGATGCGATGGTCTGGTGACGTCGCTCTGGTGAATAGACCCGCCGGCGGGGAGAAACTCATCGCTGAGGTTGACTACTGCCCGTCGACGACGGGCACTGCGGTGCCGGTGACCGAGATACCGCCGTCGACTGGGATGTCGACTTCGAGCACACTGGGACGCCCGACGTGTCGGCCCTGGTGGATGGTGATCCGCCGCGGAGTGGCCGCGGGTTCGAGTTTGCGCAGGTAACCGCCGGCCGACGCCGCTGCGGACCCGGTTGCGGGATCCTCGACGATGTTTCCCACCGGAAACAGATTTCGGGCTTCGAATGTGGAGTCGTCGAGGGGATGCAGGATTGTCACCGTGCCGGCCCAACCCTGGGCGTCCATCAGGGTTCGCATCGCTACGGGATCGAATGTGAACTCGTCGAAAGCTGCCTGCTCTTGTAGTACGACGATCGGGTGAGTGTTGCCGGCATACGAGAGCATTGCGGGATACCGTACGTCCAGCGCGGACGAATCGATGCCGATGAGCCCGAGCAGTGCCGTCAACACCGCGTGATCGATCGGCGAGACCGACGGTTCGACGCTGGTGAAGGTGGCGGTGGATCTGCCGTCCGCGTCGGTCGCCGTGTCGATCGATACCGGTCCGATCGGCGTCTCGAATGTGAAGGTGCCGGCGCCGTCTCTCTCGGTGAGCGCGATCGCCGTCGCGATAGTGGCATGGCCGCAGAACGGTACTTCGGCGATGGGGGAGAAGTAGCGGATCCGGCTGTGACGCGGATTGCCGCCGAGTTCCGGTTCGATGAGGAACGCCGTCTCTGCATACCCGACTTCAGCTGCAACAGATTGTAATTCGGAGTCGTCCAGCCCACGGGCGTCGAGCAGTACGCCGGCCGGATTGCCGCCGGCCGGATCCGAGCTGAACGCAGTCAGCCGGAGAATGTCGTGAGAAATTGCCATGTCGACCATCTTTGTCCGCTGTCGTCCATCGGGGGAAGAGACATCGCGCGATTGCGGTCCGCGATCTTCGAACTGGACTGCCTCCGGAACAAACCGGCCGCACGGCGTCGTTGGTGCAGATATGAGCAATGACACAGACACCGCCGAAGCGTTGTTCGCACTCGTGGCCCAGGGAAAACAAGGCGTGCTGGCAACCGTCAAGCGTGACGGCCGCCCACAGTTGTCCAACATCATTTACCGCTGGGACGTCGAGTCGAAGACTGCTTCGGTGTCCATCACAGCCGATCGCGCCAAGAGTAAAAATGCGATCCGCGATCCGCGGGTTTCCCTCCACGTCAGCGCGCCCGACTTCTGGAGCTACGCCGTGATCGAAGGACTTGCCGTGGTAACACCCGTCGCGGCCGATCCTCACGACGAAGTGTCTGACGCACTGGTCGAGCTGTACCGGGACATCAGCGGCCAGGAGCATCCCGATTGGGAGGAGTACCGCGAAGCAATGGTTGTGGAGCGTCGACAGATCCTCACGGTGCGCGCTGATCACGTCTACGGAATGACGAGGCTCCCCAAACCGTCCGGTACCTGAAACTGCGTTGGTTCAGGTAGGGAGATAACGTTACGAGTTAACATGTAATGGTGAAAACCGAGTCTCCCGCCCGAATCGGACGACCACGCGACCCAGACAAGGACGAGGCTGTGCTGCTTGCAGCTCGCACACTGCTGGCCGAAGTCGGGTATCAGCAGACGACCATTTCGGCGATTGCCAGGACGGCTGGCGTCAATACGCCGGCCATCTACCGCCGCTGGTCGTCACGGGAAGCCCTGATCGAAGAAGCGGTGCATGGTCCCGGCGGACATCCGCTGCCTCGGTCGACCGGTGATTTGCGGGTGGATCTGACGACGTGGGTGCACATCTTCCTGGTCCGTGCTGCCCGACCCGCGGCGCGGGCCGGAGTTCCTGGCCTGCTTGCCGATTCGCGGACGGCGGAGGCGCGACAACGTCTGTTGGCTATCGGTGCGCCGGTTCGTGCAGCGTTTCAGGATCTGCTGGACGACGCGGTGAGGCGTGGTGAGATCCCGGCAGGTGCAGACGCGATGTTCTTGTTCGATCTGCTGGCCGGAACGACGACAATGCAGGGGCTGACCCGTGGGCTCGAGGGTCAGGACGGCTTTGTAGATGCCCTCGCACGATCTCTGTACGTCCTGGCTGCGCATCCGGCCGACGTCGTCGGGACGGAAGCGGTGGGGCAATGATCTCGGTTTCGGTGGACGGCGGCGTTGCCGTCGTGACCCTCGACAGGCCTGACAAACGGAATGCCTTCAACAAGCACATGGGTCGAGAATTGGGGCAGGCGTACCGAAAGCTCGACGAAGACGATTCCGTTCGCGTGATCGTGCTGACCGGTGCGCCACCAGCATTCTGCGCGGGTGCAGATCTTGGCGACGGCGCCGGCACCTTCGATTCACCTGACGGTGAGCAGTTTTCGTCATCACCGGTGGATCCGCCGGCGTTCGAGTTGCGAAAGCCGGTCATCGCAGCGGTGAACGGACATGCGATCGGAATCGGCCTCACCATCGCGATGCAGGCCGATATCAGAATCTTTGCAGCAGACGCCAAGTATGCAATACCGCAGGTTCGCCTCGGTGTATTGCCGGATGCGATGGCGCATTGGACGATTCCGCGCATCGCCGGAATGGCTGTGGCCGCCGACATCCTTTTGACTGGGAGGACGTTCGACGGAGCCGAGGCAATCGCGCTCGGATTGGGTAGCCGTTGCCTGCCCGCTGACGAAGTGCTTTCGGCGGCGTTGGTGATCGCCCGAGACATTGCGACGAACACTGCACCGATGTCGGTGGCACTCTCGAAGCGACTACTCTGGCAGAGCCAGAGCAGCAGCTGTCGACCAGAGACGGTGGCGGCCATCGAAACGGACCTGCATCTACGCGTCATGGGGAAGCCGGACGCGGTGGAAGGGGTTCGAGCCTTCATGGAACGGCGCACACCTCGATGGGTTTCGAATCTTTCCGCCGAGTGGCAGGAAATCCCGTCGGAATGATTCGGGAGCCTTGCGGAAAATCACACGCGGACGACTACGCGTCTCGCAGCAACTGTTCGAGACGATGCTTGCAGAACGCGGTGATATCCGTATGTTCGCCGAGTTTAAGATGTGTGGACAGGCGCAGGAGCGGAACAGCGAGCAGAACCGCAGCCAGTACCTCGTTGAACACAAGGTTCTCGACCCTCCAGCCGGTCAGTTCTTCGTAGCGGGCGATGGTCTCTTCTCGGCTGGGAGTGCCTCGCAAAGGTGTGTGTCCCTCGAATTCGCTACACGCCCAATCGAGAAACAACAGCCAGGCGAGGTCTGCCTCGTGATCGCCGAGGTAGGCCATCTCCCAATCGAGAACCCCGGCGATCGACTGGTCCGGGCCGTAGAGGATGTTCGACATCCGGGCATCGCCCCAGCACAGTGTCACGTGTTCGGGTTGGTAGATGTTCTCCCTCAGCCAGGCCAGTGCTTTGTCGAATATCGGCGGTAGGTCCGGCGATGCCCAACGAACGGCCCAGTCGAGGTAGTTCACCGCCTGTTCGACCGGATGGGTGCCGAACTTGGGGTAGGAGAGGAATCCGAGTTCGAGCTTGTCCGGGTCCAAGCGATGAATCTGCGCAATCGTCTCGACGCATCCCCACCACATCTTCGCTCGGCCTGCCTCGTCGGCGTCGAAGTATGTTCCGGCACTGTGATACGACGGAAAGTCGCTGGGCGCCTCGGCATTACCGATGCGGTCCATGACGTAGTAGGGGCTGCCGAGTGGGTTGTCACCGCTGTCGATCCACCGAACGTGGGGGACTGCGAGGTCGGACTTCGCGAGCCTTTGTGTCACGAGGAACTGGCGGCGGAGACCGTAGTCGGGGAACAGCGAAACCTCCGGTGGACGCCGGAAAACAAAACCACTCGACTCGCCAGTGGCACCATCGAGGTCGAACAGGTATGTCTCCGTCGAGAATCCGCGTTCGGTGCGCTTGAAGTTGACGATCTTGGCGCCTCGAGTACCCGGAATGTGCTCCCGGACAAGTGGTTCAAGGGCGGGTGCGATGTCTTCTGCGGCTGTTCGGTCAGTCATTGTTCGTACCTGTCCGTGTGTTGCTCCAATCGGTGTACCCGTAGCGGGGATTCACGCCCATGAAGACCATTTCCACGAGCCCGTATCCGACTTTGTCTCCCATGCGGACCTCGCACAGCGTCTCGCTGAGCATGCTCACCTGCCGGATTTCATCGAGGTTCGTGATGTCGACGGTGAAGCTGTCGCTGAAGTCCTTGCCGCGGTACATGCCGGAGGCGTACCCCCGGTACTCGTCGTAACCGGCCAGTCCGGGCCAGAAATCGCACACTGGATTCACCTCGATCACGTCGGTGGTCCGGTCCGCTCGGTGCACGGTGAAAGTGCCGGATTCGACCACCCGCATGTCGTCACGGAATTTCAGGTCGTGCTCGACGTCGACGATCGGTAGCGCGTCCTTGCCGGAACCGATCGGAAAGAGCACCTCGCCCTCGAACTGCCAGCGCGCGCCGGTGCTGGTTTCGCGCTGCGCGAAATGCACTACCTCGTCGTCGAATTGGAATATCCCCATGTAATAGAGGACTCCGTCCGGAACCTCGGACGGCTGCAGGTTCGCGCCCTCGGACAGACTGCCGCCGCCACCGCCGTGTCGTACGCCCCACGAGTGATCGCGGCCGAACCACCAGTTGTCCGGATCGATGTCGATGCGGGTGCCGTCGATTTCGATCCAACCCGTGATGGTGCCGTTCTGGTAGAAGCGTCGGGCGTCTTCGCGAACGCGGCCGCGCGTGCGATGGAACGCTGCCGTCTGCTCGTACACCGGGAAGTCGCCGTGGAAGTCGAGTTGCAGGCTCAATCCGTGTTCGTTTGCGTCGACCGTGGAACGTACCTGGCGGAGTGGTTCGACGATTTCATAGGTGTACGGCCCCACACTCCACGCTGCCAGTCCTCCGGTCTGAGGGTTCAACTCGGTGGACAGGCGCACCACGCGGGCTTCCTCACCCTTGCGCGTCACCATCGCGTAGGCGTCGAGGACGTTGCGGTTCGGGTATTTGGCCAGCCCCGTCATGATGCTGATCTCGCCCGTTTTGTCGAAGCCGTACATCACGATGCGTTCGGTCCAGCGCAGGTCACTTTGCGAGACGTGGTCGAGTGTCGTCGGGAGTTGATGAATGAGTAGTTCGTCGTGCGGTGTGATCACGGTAGGTCCTTCTGTCAACGGGGTGGATGCCCACAATCTATTACGGAGCGCTACGCAACGTAATGGTTTTCGGCGAAACCGGTCGGGTACTGTCCGCAGTTGTGGACCAACGCAAGGATCGACGTATCGGCACCGTCGGAGTGGGGCGCCCTCGAGATCCGCAGGTGGACGACGCCATCCTCACCGCCGCCCGCGAGTTGCTGGCGGAGCAGGGTTACCAGAAGACCACGATCACAGCCATCGCGCGAAGGGCCGAACTGGGCACTGCCGCAATTTATCGGCGCTGGGCGACCAAGGAATCCATCATCGAGGATGCGGTCTTCGGAATGCAGGATGCGGCGCTACCGGTGACCACGTCGAATTTGCGTGACGACATGCAGGCCTGGACGAGATGGTTCCTCGCGAGAGTTGCCGAACCGGCAACGCGCGCAGCGATTCCCGGCCTGCTGTCGGCCTACCATCAAGAAGACGGCGCCTACGAACAACTGGTTCGGAGATCGGAAGACCCGGCCCGGCTCGCGCTCGCCGAGCGCGTGCGTGTCGAATTTCCCGAGCGGGCCGACGCGGAAATCGTGTCGACCGCCGATGTGGCCTTCGACATTCTCGTTGCAACCACCATCGTGCGGGGCCTCACGAGTGGCCTCGCCGACGGTGACGCGTTCTGCGCGCGCACTGCGGACGCACTGGTTCTGCTTCTCACGGCCGCCGGTGCCGAGGCACGTCGATGACCAGCTGAACCGAGGCTGTTCGCCTGGTCAGTCGACCGGGGCTTCGGCCCACCCCCACCCGAGCGAACGGTACATCGGTCGCCTCAGATGCGCCGAAAGCCACTTTCGCTCGGAAGGGAGGGGGTAACGAGGGGGTGCAGAGCGAACAAATCGGGCTCGCAGCGGTGGTGTGAATGTATGAGTGGTCATACTTCTGTCGACTCCAGGGTCCTCCACAGTGTGGATCGCGTACCGTTTCCAGACATGGAATTGACTCGAGTAGCGGTGGGCAGTGGTTCGTGCACCGTTCGGATCGACGGGCCGGTCAGCAAGCATGCGGTACTCCTGCTCCCCGGCAAGGGCGACCCCGTCGACTTGTACGACGATGTGTGTGAGCGACTGCATCATTCGGATCTGCGGACCGTCGCGGTGGAATCGATCGAGAATCTCGACGAGACCTCGGCAGTGGTACTGCTGGACGAGTTGAACATCGCCTGGGTGAATCTGGTCGGTCACCGGGAGGGCGCCGATCTCGCGTGGCTGTTGGCTGCACGTCAGTTCGGCCGCTTCGCGAGTTTGATCGCCGTGGACCGTGGTCACCCGTCGGCGAGCGATATTGCCGGCGTTCCGCCGGTCGAGGTTCCGACCACCGTCGTCGTGGGCAGTGGAGGACGGGCCATCGCCGACGCCAGTGGTCGTTTCGTGTACTCCGACTTTCGCGTGACGGAACTTCCGGGTGTCGACGACGTCGTGAAGTCGGCACCGGCCGAACTCGCAACCGAGATCGTGCTGCGTACCAGCCCCTGGTGACACTCTGACCTACGACAAGGCGGGCACTCCCACTATGCGGAGTGCCCGCCTTTTCGGCGTCATGCGGGTTGGTCGTGGTCAGATGTCGAGGCCGAGCAGCGCGTTCTCGACTACTTCGGCCAGGGCCGGGTGGATCCAGTACTGGCCGCGGGCCATGTCCTGAGCTGACAAACCGAAGCTCATCGCCTGGATGAGCGGCTGGATGACGGTCGGGGCCTGCGTACCCATGACGTGGGCGCCGAGGATGCGTCCGGTGCCGCGCTCGGCGATCACCTTGCAGATGCCCTCCTGATCTTCCATCGCCCAGCCGTACGCGACGTCGCCGTATGCCTGCACCTTGACCGTGATGTCGAGTCCGGCGTCGCGAGCCTGCTTCTCGGTCATTCCGACATCGGCGATCTGCGGGTCGGTGAACACTGCAGCGGGTACGAAGCGGTGATCGGTGCTGCGAAGCCCGGACGTGTCCTTCCAGGCGTCCTGGAGCAGGTTGTGCTGAACGACTCGCGCTTCGTGATTGGCGACGTGCTTGAGTTGGTACGGCGAGGAGACGTCACCGAGCGCGAAGACACCCTCGGCGGTGGTGCGTTGGTATTCGTCGACCACGATCGAGCCCTTGTCGTCGAGTTCGACTCCGGCCTTGTCGAGGCCGAGTAGATCGCCGTTGGGCTGCCGACCCACCGCGACAAGGAGGACGTCACCGGAAACGACTGTGCCGTTTGCCAGTTCGACGGCGATGTTGTCGCCGTCGCCGCGTACCGACGTGAGGGGGGAGCCCAGATGGACGTCCCACTTCTGTTCGGCCAACTCGGTGAAGCGCTCGGATATCTCGTCGTCGAGGTGCCTTAGCAGTCGCTGGCTGCGACCGATGATCGACACGCGAGAACCTAACGCGGAGAACACGTGTGCGAATTCGGTGGCGATGAATCCGGAGCCTACGATCACGAGGTGTTCAGGGAGTTCCGGCAGTCGCATGATGTCTTCGTTGGTGTAGTACTTCACACCACTCGACGCGATCTCTTCCGGGATGATCGGACGTGAACCGGCTGCGATGACCACCTGGTCAGCGGTGATGGTCTCGCCGGTTCCGGTGTCGATCGTCTTGTCGCCGGTGAACGTGGCGTGGCCGCGATAGACGGTGGTGTTGGGGCTGTCTTCGCTGCGGTACCGCTCTCCACCTGCAGAAATGGGATCGATGCGGCCGAAGACGCGCTTGACGATGTCGGACCAACGGACGCCGTCGAGCGTGGCGTCGACGCCGTACTTCTCGGCAGTGGTGATGGTGCGTGCCACCTCGGCGGCGTAGACGAACATCTTGGTCGGGATACACCCGACATTGAGGCACGTTCCGCCGAAGGTGCCCTCTTCGAGGATTGCGATCTTCTTGCCGTCGAACCGCTCGTCGGGCAGCGAGTTTCCGGATCCGCTGCCGATGATTGCAAGGTCGTAGTGCGTCACTGCGCGATCTCCTGTGTGTTGCTTGCTGTGCTTGCCGAACTTTCTGCGGTGGGGGTGAGGTGGCCGTCGAGCCACTCCAACCACAGGTCGAGTTCGGAAAAGGCTGTGGCCAAGGGCTTCTCGGTCGAAAGAAACACGTCGTGACGGGCGCCGTCGATCGGGACGATGGTGGTGCGATCGCCGAGGCACCCCGCCCAGCGTGCGATCTGTTTGACGTCGAGAACGGAATCGGCGAGGTCGACGCTCGGGTTGTACGCCTTCGCGAACTGCGACTTCTTCGAGCGCAGGATCAGCGCAGGCACTCCGATGTCGAGGCCGCGGTGAAGTTTCGCGTGACCCGCTCGAACCGCGCGCATCCACCCGAAGGTGACGGGGCAGCCGGCCAGTGGCTTCCAATCGAGGTTGTAATCCCAGACACCGTTGGCCGAAACATGAAGACTGGAACCGTAAGTCGGTAGTCCCGTTCCCGGGATCACGGTCTTTGCCGACACTCGTCCGAGGGCGTCGATCGCTGTAGTGCCGACGTTGCGAACTACCGAAGGCCCCTGAAGGTCGAACCACGGGCTGTTGAGGACCAGCCCGCAGATTCCGGCTCCGGCGCTGCCACCGGGCTTGCGCTGCAAACGGTTCAGCCAGAGCGGAACGATCAGACCGCCGGTGGAGTGCGCCATGAGCAACACCTCGCTGCCCTCGGTCTCGCTGCGGACGATGCGCAGCGCTTCGTTCAGTTCGGCGTCGTAGAGCGCAAGGTCGGAGACGTAATGAGCTGTGTGCCCCGGCTTGAGGGAGCGCCCGCATTTACGCAGATCGAGTGCGAAGAACGCGTAACCCTGTTCGGCGAAATGCTCGGCCAGGTGCTTCTGGAAGAAGTAGTCGGTGAAGCCGTGCACGTACAAGACGGCACGACGTGTCTTCACCGCCTCCTTCTGCGGTTGGTAGCGGACCAGTGTTGCGTCCACCTCGCCTTCGCCGTCCGGATCCGTTCCGAGGGGGATCGTCAGCTGCTGATATCCGTCACCGAGGACGTCTGGAACCCAAGTAGTCACAAATCACAATCTAATCGTCGTTTCGGGTGCGCGTTGTAGAGCACAATTGGGGGTGGTGAACCGCGCGAGTACGCACGGGTAACCTATTCGGCGTAACACAGCAGGCGGATGCGCGCACGGCTAATGACAAGGAAGTCGATTCTCCAGTGTCGAATCAGAACGCGGTAGAGACGAAGACGGATGTAGTGCTCGTGGGCGCAGGCATCATGAGCGCCACGCTGGGCGCATTGCTGCGCCAGCTGCAGCCCGATTGGTCGATCTCGACCTTCGAGCGGCTCGATGCCGTCGCAGCCGAGAGCAGCGACCCCTGGAACAACGCGGGAACCGGTCACTCCGCCCTGTGTGAGCTCAATTACACCCCGGAGAACTCGGACGGCACGGTCGACATCAAGAAGGCCGTCAACGTCAACGAGCAGTTCCAGGTGTCCCGCCAGTTCTGGGCACACGCGGTCGAGCAGGGCGTCCTGACTCAGCCCAAGGAATTCATCAACCCCATCGCACACGTGAGCTTCGTTCACGGTGAGGCCAACGCCAAGTACTTGCGTGCTCGCTACGACGCACTTGCCGGCCACACGCTCTTCCGCGGCATGGAATACATCGACGATCCGGCCGAGTTCAGCAAGCGTTTGCCACTCATGGCCAAGGGACGCGACTTCTCGGATCCCATCGCCCTGAACTGGAGCCAGGACGGCACCGACGTCGATTTCGGAGCGCTCACCAAGCAGCTCATCGGCTACATCGGTAAGACCGGCGGCAAGATGTACTTCGGCCACGAGGTCACCAACCTGACCCAGAACTCGGACAAGTCCTGGACCGTCAAGGTCACCAACCGTCGTACCGGTGAAAAGCGCACCGTTCGCTCGCGCTTCGTGTTCGTCGGTGCCGGTGGCGGCGCCCTGCACCTGCTGCAGAAGTCGGGCATCAAGGAAGCCAAGGGCTTCGGCGGCTTCCCGGTCAGCGGCGCTTTCCTGCGCTGCACCAACCCCGAACTCATCGACCAGCACAGCGCCAAGGTCTACGGCAAGGCTGCTGTCGGCGCCCCGCCCATGTCGGTGCCTCACCTCGACACCCGTGTCATCGGCAACAAGCCGGGTCTGCTGTTCGGCCCGTACGCCGGTTGGTCGCCGAAGTTCCTCAAGCAGGGTCGCGTCACGGACCTGCCCGGCTCGGTCAAGCCGAACAACATCCTCTCGATGCTCGGCGTCGGTGTCAGCGAGCTCGGCCTGGTCAAGTACCTGGTCAGCGAGCTCGCCAAGAACGAAGCCGGTCGCATCTGGGATCTGCGTGAATTCGCGCCCAAGGCGCAGGCGCAGGACTGGGAACTCATCACCGCCGGCCAGCGTGTCCAGGTGATCCGCCGGGCCAAGGGCAAGGGTGGTGTTCTCGAATTCGGCACCGCTGTGGTCGCCGCTGAGGACGGTTCCATCGCCGGCCTGCTCGGTGCTTCGCCTGGTGCGTCGACGGCCGTTCCGGCGATGCTGGACGTGCTCGAGCGTTGCTTCCCGACCGAGTTCCAGGGTTGGAAGGGCAAGCTTCGCGAGATGGTTCCGTCCATCGGCGTCAAACTCACTGACAACGAAGGCCTGTTCAACCAGGTCTGGGATTGGTCCTCGAAGGTTCTCGAGCTCGATTCTGCCGGTGCTTCCGAATCGGCTCCGGTCGCGGATACCGCCGCGACTGTGTGATAGTCCAACCCATGACGGCAACAGCAGCTTTGAAGCGTTCATGGGCACTCGACCTCGACAACAAGACCTTCTACGAGTTGTTGAAGCTTCGAGTGGAGGTCTTTGTCGTCGAGCAGGCCTGCCCGTATCCCGAGTTGGACGGGCGGGACCTGCTGACGGAAACCCGCCACTTCTGGCTCGAGCAGGACGGCCAGGTGGTGTGCACACTCCGTCTGCTCGAAGAGCACGACGACGGAAACAAGAGTTTCCGAATCGGGCGTCTCTGCACGTCGCGTCAGGCTCGTGGACAGGGGCATACGACCCGCCTCCTGCAGGCTGCGCTGGCCGAGGTCGGCGAAGCGCCGTGTCGGATCAACGCGCAGACCTACCTGGTCGAGATGTACGCCAAGCACGGATTCAAGGCCGACGGCGAAGAGTTCATCGAAGACGGCATCCCGCACACCCCGATGCGTCGTGGTGGGGGAGAGCCTTTCGTGGCTGTCAGCTAGTTCGTCGGAGATTTGACCCTGGTCGGCTCATGGGAAAGTGAGCCGACTAGGGTTTTTTCGATACCGAATGCTCGCGGGGAAGTCCTGTTCGATCCAGGCGCGGTCCCGCCACTGTGAAAGATCTCTCCTCTACCGATTGACCGGGAGATCTCAGCCAGGTTGCCGCGACATTCGAGTGCAGCCAAATTCTCGGCGAGGAAACCGAGAGGTGGAGGGATATCGACGTGCGAAGTGAAGAAGATCGACCAGTGGCGGGCTTCCCGTTCAGTGCTGTGGTCGGCCAGGATCAATTGCGATTGGCGCTGATCCTGTGTGCGGTACATCCGGGGATCGGTGGAGTCCTGGTCCGCGGTGAGAAGGGAACTGCCAAGTCGACGGTCGTGCGCGCGCTGACTGCGCTGCTGCCCGCGGTCGACGACGCCGGAACGATGCGACCGGCCCGCTTGGTGGAACTGCCCGTCGGCGCCACCGAAGACCGAGTTATCGGCTCGATCGACCTCGAGAAAGTTCTCCGTGACGGTGAGCGCGCTTTCCAACCGGGCCTGCTTGCCGCTGCTCACCAGGGTGTTCTGTACGTCGACGAGGTGAATCTGCTTCACGACCACCTGGTCGACGTGCTTCTCGACGCCGCGGCGATGGGCCGGGTCCACATCGAGCGTGACGGCATCTCCCATTCGCACCCGGCCAAGTTCGTACTCGTCGGCACGATGAATCCCGAAGAGGGAGAACTACGTCCGCAGTTGTTGGACCGATTCGGTCTGGCTGTCGACGTCGCAGCTTCCCGCGACGTCGACGTGCGCATGGAAGTGGTGCGTCGCCGCCTCGACTACGAGCGTGACCCCGAGGCATTTGTCGCTCGGTACGAATCAGCCGATCACGAGTTGGCAGCCGAAATCCTCACGGCGCGTGAGAAACTGGACTCGGTCGAGCTGAGCAACCGCGAGCTGCGTCGTATCGCCTCACTGTGTGCGTCGTTCGACGTCGACGGAATGCGCGCCGACTTGGTGCTCGCGCGCACCGCGACCGCCCACGCCGCGTGGCGAGGCGACACTGAGGTCACTGCGGAGGACGTGCGGGTAGCGGCGGAACTGACGCTGCCGCATCGCCGCCGCCGTGATCCGTTCGACGAGCCGGGCTTGGACCAGCAGCAGTTGGACGATGCACTCGAGCAGGCTGATCAGGACGCCCAGTCTCAGGTCGAGGACGACGCGCGCGACGGAGAGCCCGAACCTCCCGAGAGTCCCGAAGACCGTGGCCCTGACGAAGACCGTGGCCCGGAAGATGGTGGCCCCGAAGACGGCGGTCCGGACGACGAGGGTCCGGACGACGACGGCCCGGAAGACCCTGACGGACCTGGTGGGGGAGTACGCGCCACCGATCGACCTTCGGCACCACCGGCCGGCGAGTTCAAGGCCAAGCTCCTCGAAGTTCCGGGAGTCGGTGAAGGTGCACCGGGACGCCGCTCGCGGTCCATGTCGTCCCGCGGACGGGTCGTGCGATCCACCCGGGAGCGTGGTCACGGGTTGCATCTGACGAGCACGGTCTTCGCCGCAGCCGAGTCCCAAGTTGCGCGCGGTCGCACTGCTGGACGGCTGCGGCTGGCACCTGCTGATCTCCGCGGCGCGATTCGTGAAGGGCGAGAAGGCAATCTGATCGTCTTCGTTGTGGACGCCTCGGGGTCGATGGCGGCACGCGATCGGCTCTCAGCGGTCACCGGTGCGGTTGTGTCGCTGCTGCGCGACGCTTATCAGCGCCGCGACAAGGTCGCCGTCATCACGGTCCGTGGTCGCGAGGCCGAGCTCGTACTGCCGCCGACGTCGTCGGTGGACATCGCTGTTCGTCGTCTGCAGTCCATGCGTACCGGCGGCAAATCGCCACTCGCAGAGGGATTCCTGCGTGCCCGTGAGGTGGTTCTGCGTGAGCGCCTTCGTGATCCGCAGCGTCGCGCCCTCGTCGTCACGCTCACGGACGGCCGGGCTACCGGCGGCAAGGATGCGCTGCATCGCGCCCGCGTCGCCGCGCACCTTCTTGCCGACGCGTCCGTCGCGTCCATCGTCGTCGATTGCGAGACCGGCCTCGTGCGTCTGGGGTTGGCCGCCGAGTTGGCCCGAGAACTACGTGGCGGATACGTCCGCCTCGCCGAATTGTCAGCGCAGCAGGTCGCGGGTGTCGTCCGCGCCGCAGCCTAGATCCCAGCTCAGGAGTTCGCGATGCCCAAGGGTGTTCCCGAGACAGTTCCCGACGACGGTCTGACCACGCGTCAGCGTCGTAACGCGCCGGTACTTGCCGTGCACACCGGCCCTGGAAAGGGTAAGTCCACCGCCGCTTTCGGCATGGCGCTGCGTGCCTGGAATCAAGGGTTCGACATCGGCGTGTTCCAGTTCGTGAAGAGTGCCAAGTGGAAGGTCGGTGAGGAAGCCGCGTTCCGCGCGCTCGGAAACCTGCATGACGAAACCGGTGTCGGTGGGCCGGTGCAGTGGCACAAGATGGGCGAAGGTTGGTCATGGACACGCAAGGCCGGTAGCGAGGAAGATCATGCTGCTGCCGCGGCGGAGGGTTGGCAGGAGATCGCGAGAAGGCTTGCAGGCGAAGAGCATCGATTCTATGTCCTCGACGAGTTCACGTACCCGCTCAAGTGGGGTTGGGTGGACGTGGACGAGGTGGTGCAGACACTGCGCGATCGCCCAGGCAACCAGCACGTCGTCATCACGGGGCGTGACGCCCCGCAGGCGCTGATCGACGCCGCCGACCTCGTGACCGAGATGACGAAGATCAAGCACCCGATGGATGCCGGCCGAAAGGGTCAACGGGGCATCGAATGGTAAGTCCTTCCACTCCGGCCGTGGTGATCGCCGCTCCTGCCTCGGGTAGCGGAAAGACCACGGTGGCAACGGGATTGATCGGTGCGCTGCGACGGTCCGGTAGCAGCGTTGCACCCTTCAAGGTGGGGCCGGACTACATCGACCCGGGTTATCACGGACTCGCGGCAGGGCGGCCCGGACGCAACCTCGACACTGTCCTGGTCGGCCCGGATCGCATCGGACCGCTCTACCGGCATGGAACCGCCGGCTGCGACATCGCCGTGGTCGAAGGCGTCATGGGTCTGTTCGACGGAAAGATCGACGAGGCCAACTCGCAGCCGTCGGCCGAAGGATCGACGGCGCAGGTCGCATCAATCCTCGGTGCGCCGGTGGTTCTCGTCATCGACGCCCGTGGACACAGTCAGAGTCTGGCCGCCGTACTGCACGGCTTCGCGACGTACGACGCAGGTGTGCGCATCGGCGGCGTCATCCTCAACCGCGTCGGGAGCGCTCGTCACGAGCAGGTGTTGCGTCATGCGTGCGACAAGGTCGGCGTCGCAGTGCTCGGAGTGGTACCGCGGTTGACGGAACTCGAAGTTCCCTCCCGGCACCTCGGTCTGATTCCGGCGGCCGAGCACGGCGCGGCCGCCGTGGCCGCGGTGGACGCGATGTCCGACCTGATTGCCTCGCACGTCGATCTGGGTGCTGTTCGCGCGCTGGCCGCCTCAAACGTCAGCTCTGCTGCATGGGATCCGGTTGCCGAAATCGGTGGGCACGCCGAATCTCGGCCGGTGGTCGCCATGGCTGGTGGACCTGCCTTCACCTTCGGCTACGCCGAGCATCGGGAACTACTGACCGCTGCCGGCGCGGACGTGCAGGTGTTCGATCCGTTGCACGACGAGCTTCCCGCGGGAACTGCCGCTCTGGTCCTTCCCGGCGGCTTCCCGGAAGAACACGCGGTGGACCTTGCGGCCAATACCGTTCTGCTGCAGCAGGTTCGTGACCTGGCGGACGGCGGTGCACCGATCCACGCCGAGTGTGCCGGACTGCTCTACCTCGCGCGCAGCCTGGACGGTCACGGCATGGCCGGTGTTGTCGGGGTGGACGCGACGTTCGGAAAACGCCTGACCCTCGGCTACCGCGAGGCAGTGGCGATCAGCGACTCCAGCCTCTTCGACGCGGGCTCCCGTGTCACCGGTCACGAGTTCCACCGAACGTCTCTCGTCTCGACAGACGCGGACGGTTGTGCCGGCGCGTGGGGATGGCGGCCGTGGGACGGCGGCAGTGTCCGCGAAGGATTTGTTCGCGGCGGCGTCCACGCGTCGTATCTGCACACTCATCCGGTGGGGCAGCCCCAATCGATCGCGAAGTTCGTCGATGCCGCTCGGGGATGACCTCTGTATAGGTGTTGGATTCACGACGAGTGCCACCGCGAAGGACATCGTCGCTGCGGTGAACGCCGTGCTGCGGGGGCAAGCGAGGATCGTGGTCCTCGCCACTGTGACCGGAAAGGCGGCGTCTTCGGCTCTGTTGGCAGCGGCCGATGAGCTGAACGTCCCGATTGTGAGTTTCGACTCGGACGTACTTGGGCGAGTTCGGGTTCCGTCACCGTCGACTCGCGTCGAACACGCGATCGGGACGGCAAGCGTCGCGGAAGCGGCGGCAATCCTCGCCTCCGGGGGTGGCCGGCTCGTAGTGACCAAGACTGCCAGGGATGGAGTGACCGTAGCCGCGGCCCGTAAAGTTCCCTCCAGCTTGAACAAATCTGACGACGAAACGGAGTGCGAGTGAGCGAGTCCACCGCAGACGAGACCAACTACTTGGTCGGCCTCAACCTGACCGATCGACGCGTGGTCGTGTTCGGTGGCGGCACTGTGGCTCAGCGCCGACTCGGACTGCTGGTCGCCTCCGGTGCCCGTGTTCACGTCATCAGCCGCGCATTCACCCCGGCGGTGGAAGGTATGGCCACGGCCGGACAGATCTCTGTGGAAGAGCGTCCGTACGCCGACGGCGACCTCGAAGGTGCGTGGTACGCCATCGCCTCGACCGACGAGCCCGAAACCAATGCGGCGATTGTCGCCGAAGCAGAGCGTCGCCACATCTTCTGCGTGCGCGCCGACAACGCGAAGCACGGCACGGCGGTGACTCCCGCCAGCGCCGAGTACGACGGTATGAGCATCGGAATTCTGGCCGGCGGCGATCACCGTCGTTCGGCAGCCGTGCGCACCGCCGTCGTCGAAGGTCTTCAGTCGGGCGTCCTCGCCGATACGGCCGAGCCTGCTGCTGCGGGTGTTGCCCTCGTCGGTGGTGGCCCGGGTGACCCCGACCTGATCACCGTGCGAGGACGCCGGTTGCTCGCCCGGGCCGACGTCGTCGTGGCCGACCGATTGGCTCCGCCGGAGTTGCTCGCCGAACTCGGTCCGGACGTCGAGGTGATCGACGCCGCGAAGATTCCGTACGGCCGCGCCATGGCTCAGGAGGCCATCAACGCCGCACTGATCGACAACGCGAAGGCAGGCAAGTTCGTGGTCCGCCTCAAGGGCGGGGACCCGTACGTCTTCGGGCGGGGATACGAAGAACTCGAAGCGTGTGCCGCTGCCGGCGTTCCGGTGACCGTAGTGCCCGGAATCACGAGCGCGATCTCGGTCCCGTCGGCCGCAGGCATCCCGGTCACCCACCGCGGCGTCACCCACGAGTTCGTCGTCGTCAGTGGGCACGTGGCTCCGAACCATCCGGATTCGCTGGTCGACTGGTCGGCGCTGGCCAAGTTGCGCGGCACGATCGTGCTGCTCATGGCGGTCGAGCGCATCGATCAATTCGCGAAGTCGCTCGTTGACGGTGGACGCCCCGCAACCACGCCCGTCACCGTGATCCAAGAGGGCACGTTGCGAACTCAGCGTGAACTTCGGGCCGATCTGGCGACCGTTGCTCAGCGCGTCAAGGACGAGGAGATCAAGCCTCCGGCGATCATCGTGATCGGGCCGGTCGCGGGCTTTTCTGTCGACGCTGGGTAACGTGAAGTCTTGTGTCTGATTCCCCAACGTCTGAAACCGCTTCGGCTAACGCTCCGATAGCGACTCGAGTCATCGGGCTCGCCATCATCGTCCTGAGTGGTTTGCAGATGATGGTGGTGCTTGACGGCACCGTCGCAAACCTCGCTCTTGCCCCGCTGCAGGCTGATCTCGGACTGAGCGACAGTGGCCGCAACTGGGTACTGACCTCTTATGCGCTGGCTTTTGGTGGACTCATGTTGCTCGGCGGGCGCCTCGGTGACGCGTACGGGCGCAAGAAGATGTTCATCGCGGGGGTCTCGCTGTTCACGGTGGCGTCGTTGCTCTGTGGTCTCGCCCTGAACGAGGGCATGTTGATCGCAGCGCGGGCGCTTCAAGGCGTCGGCGCGGCCGTGGCCTCACCCACCGCCTTCGCCCTTGTTGCCACGACTTTCGCCGCGGGTCCGGCTCGAAATCAGGCCGTCGCGATTTTTGCCGCCATGACGGGCGTCGGATCGATCGCCGGTCTGATCATCGGCGGCGCATTGACCGAGGTGTCATGGCGTCTGATTTTCCTCATCAACGTCCCGATCGGCATCGCGCTCGTCGGCATGGCGTTCCGCGCCCTTCGAGAGACGAATCAGACGCGTCTGGCGTTGGATGTCCCCGGCGCGATCCTCGCAACCCTCGGATGCACCGGTGTCGTTTTTGCTCTCACCGAAGGCCCGGAAATGGGGTGGGGGAGTATCGCCGTCGTCGGGGCATTGGCTGTCGGCCTGGTCGCCCTCGCAGCCTTCCTCTTCGTCGAGCGAACTGCAGACAATCCGCTGTTGCCGTTCTCCTTGTTCGCCGATCGCAACCGCGTCGCGACGTTTCTGGCCATCTTCTTCGTCGGTGGCGCGATGTTCAGCATGACGGCTTTCGTCGCGTTGTTCGTGCAGGACATCATGCAGTATTCGCCGCTGCGTGCCGGTATCGCGTTCATTCCGTTCGCGTTCGGATTGGGCGCCGCCGCCTCGGTTGCATCCAAGCTCGCAGTGAAGATTCAGCCGCGGTGGCTGGTCCTCACCGGCGTCGTGATCATGATCGTCGGACTCCTCTACGGATCTACTCTCGATTCCGATTCCACCTACCTCGCCAACTTGTTCGTGCCCGTGATCGGAATCGGATTCGGTATCGGCCTCGCGATGGTGCCCTTGCCACTGTGCGCGATCGCCGGAGTCCCCGAGACCGAGATCGGCCCACTGACCGCCATTTCCCAGGTTGCCCAGACACTCGGTGGACCACTGGCGCTGTCGGTGATCGGTGCGATGGCGACGTCCAAGACGCTCTCGCTCGGCGGCACTTCAGGCAAGGCCGCGGACATGAATCCAGCACAATTGATCGCGCTCGGCGAGGGATACACCTTCGCGCTCGTCGGCTGCGCGGTCTGCGCGGTGTTCGCCGGTATCGCAGCGCTTTGCATCAGGTTCACACCCTCACAGGTAGCCCAGGCACAAGCGGCGGAGAAGGCAGCTCAGGGAATCGCCTGATCAGCCCTGTTTATCCGCCTCGCCAGCCGATACGATCGTTGCAGGACGTGCCGAGAGTCTCGACGGATCGGGGTGCCGTGATGCGGATCGCGGACATATTGCGAAACAAGGGCAACAGCATCGTCACCATTGACGCCCACACGACGGTCAACGGGTTGCTGTGCGATCTCGCCCGCCACAACATCGGGGCCATGGTCGTGGTCGACGACGACGCGGTGGTCGGGATCATCTCCGAACGCGATGTCGTTCGACGCCTGCACGAACGCGGCCCGGATCTCCTGGACATCCAGGTTTCCGAGGTCATGACCGCGCTGATGTACACGTGCGTTCCGGCAGATGCGGTGGACAGCATTGCCGCGATCATGACCGAGCGTCGTATCCGCCATCTGCCGGTCATCGAGGACGGCAGCCTTCTCGGCATCGTGAGTATCGGGGACGTGGTGAAGAGTCGCATCGACGAGCTCAAGAGTGAGCGCGATCAACTCGAGTCGTACATCGATCAGGGCTGATCGATAGGTCGTCTCACGGTGACTACTCTCGTGTGATGGCTGCAATCCAGGAATCCACAGCAGGCGCGGTCACCATCGTGGCCGGCCTCGAGAGCACTTTCGCCGACGAGCTGGGCGCTCTGACCGTGCCGTGGCAGGGTGCTGCCGCGCCTGACCCGCAGTTGCTCGTGGTGAACGAGCAACTGGCCGCGTCGTTGGGATTGGACGTGACGGTGCTGCGAAGTGCGGACGGGGTCGGCGTCCTGTCCGGGTCGACGGTGCCGGTCGGGGCCGCACCGGTGGCGATGGCGTATGCGGGCCATCAGTTCGGTGGATACGCACCAATACTCGGGGACGGTCGGGCGTTGTTACTCGGCGAACTCGTCACCAATGACGGGCAGCGAGTTGACTTGCATCTGAAGGGCTCCGGGCCCACGCCGTTCTCTCGGGGCGGCGACGGGTATGCAGTCGTAGGGCCGATGCTGCGCGAATATCTGGTCAGCGAGGCGATGTACGCCCTCGGCATCCCCACCACGCGCGCGCTGTCGGTGGTGGCGACGGGTCGCCACGTTCGCCGCAACGGCGCGGAACCCGGTGCTGTGCTTGCCCGGGTTGCGTCGAGCCATATTCGAGTGGGGACCTTCGAGTTCGCGGCCCGGCAGGGTGAGGTCTTGCAGTCGCTCGCCGACTTCGCGATCGCCCGCCATTACCCGGAGCTGACCGAACTGCCGGCAACGGGTACACACAATCGCTACCTGAAGTTCCTTGAGACGGTGGTCGAGGCGCAGGCATCACTGGTGGCGAGGTGGATGCTCATCGGTTTCGTGCACGGGGTCATGAACACCGACAACACGACAATTTCGGGGGAGACCATCGACTACGGTCCGTGCGCCTTCCTCGACGCATTCGATCCGGCGGCAGTGTTCAGCTCGATCGACCACGGGGGGCGCTATGCATTCGGCAATCAGCCCGCCGTACTGAAGTGGAACCTGGCGCGCTTGGCAGAAACACTGTTGCCACTGATCGATTCCACACCCGACGAAGCAATTTCCGCGGCGTCAGCAGTTCTCGAGACCTTCGACGAGCGCTACGAGGGTCACTACGCGACCGGTCTCGCGGCAAAGCTCGGTCTGGCCCAGCCGTTTGTCGATCGGGCGCTCGTCGACGATCTGCTGACGTTGTTGGCGGAACACGGTGCTGATTGGACGGGCACTTTCCGCGCTCTCGCCGACGAATTGCGCGGAAATTCGGTGCCTCTCGACAACCTCGTGCCACGGGAGCACATCGCGCCCTGGTTGCAGCGGTGGCAGGGAGCCCTGACCGAAAACGGACACGGGGCCGCGGAGACCGCGAGCGCGATGGATCGCGTCAACCCGCTGTACATTCCGCGTAATCATCGGCTCGATGCGGCCTTGCGCGCCGCGACCGACGGTGACCTCGCTCCCTTCGAGAAGCTGTTGGAAGTGGTCACGCACCCGTTCGGCCGACGCGACGAGTGGGCTGACTACACCGAGGCGGCTCCGCAGTCTTTCAGCGAAACATTCCAAACCTTCTGTGGCACTTGACAGCCGAAGCCATCAATCCGTCAGGATGACCAGTTCACGCTCCGACGCGATTTCCACCCGCAGGCCTGCCTTCGACGCCACCCGCGCAACCCCCTTGATATCGGTCGGTTCGGCACGCGAGACCACCAGCGCACGGGCGAGCAGACCCTTGTGGTGCTTGTTGAAGTGACTGACCACCGTCCGGGTGCCGTCCGGCTTTTCGGTGAGCACGGTGGCGATCAGTGCGTCCGGAACCGGTCCGAGGTCTTGGTAGGTACCCGATCGCAGATCGATCACCAGCCCGTCGGCTTCGGCGGCCAGCGCCTTCGGCAGTTCCGGCTTCCACAGTGAGCGGAGCGTGCCCATCCCCGGCAGCTTGGACCCGCCGGAAAGGCGGTAGGCGGGGATCAGATCTCCCGCGCGGACAGCACCGAAAAGAGCGGAACCGATCGCGATCCGATCGAGCGCCTTGGCCTTCTGGGCACGGGTGAACGACTTCGCGTCGAGGGCATCGAAGAGCACTCCGGTGTAGCGCTGCAGCGCGGGCCGCGTCGCGGACACCCACAGCTTGGCGTTGCGTTCCACTTCGTCTGCTTGCGTCGGACCAAGGCCGAGCGCTTCGCACGACGCGTCGACGTCAGCGGCCAGATCGACCAGCGCCTGAACGAGCAATTCGCGCGTTTCGGTCAACTGGGGCACCGACAGTTCGGCCAGATCGAGGGGCGCATCCTTGCCGCCGTCGGACTTGGTTTCTGAGGGAGGCAGCAGTACTAGCACGCTGTAACCGTACCGAGGCCCGCTCGGCCGACTGCGGCGACTATCCTTACACCTCGTGATTACCCGTCTGTCCCACCTGTTCCTGCGTACCCTGCGTGACGATCCCTCGGACGCCGAAGTTGCCAGCCACAAATTGCTGGTTCGTGCCGGCTACGTGCGTCGTATCGCTCCAGGCGTCTACTCGTGGTTGCCGCTGGGATTGCGGGTGCTGCGCGAGGTTGAGCGTGTTGTCCGCGAAGAAATGAATGCCATTGGTGGGCAGGAAATTCTGCTGCCTGCTCTGCTCCCGCGCGATCCCTACGAGGCGTCGAACCGCTGGACCGAGTACGGCCCCAACCTGTTCCGCCTCAAGGACCGCAAGGGCAACGACTACATGCTCGGCCCGACGCACGAGGAGCTCTTTGCTCTGACCGTCAAGGGTGAGTACAACTCGTACAAGGACTTCCCGGTCACCCTGTACCAGGTGCAGACCAAGTACCGTGACGAAGAACGTCCGCGTGCGGGCATTCTGCGCGGTCGCGAGTTCCTCATGAAGGATTCGTACTCCTTCGACCTCAGCGACGAAGGCCTGACGGAGTCGTACCAGGCGCACCGCGGTGCCTACGAGAAGATCTTCACGCGTCTGGGCGTCAAATACGTCATCGTCTCGGCCACCTCCGGTGCGATGGGCGGCAGCGCTTCCGAAGAGTTCCTTGCCGAGAGCGAGATCGGCGAAGACACCTACGTCCGCTGCCTCGAGTCGGGCTACGCCGCCAACGTCGAGGCCGTCAAGACGGTTGTTCCCGACTCGATTCCGTTCGACGGACTGCCCGAAGCCAAGGTGTACGACACCGAGAACACACCCACCATCGACACCCTGGTGGACTGGGCCAACGGTGCCGACCTCGGCCGCACGATCACCGCCGCCGACACTCTCAAGAACATCATGGTCAAGACCCGCCTGCCCGGCGGCGAGTGGGAACTGCTCGGTATCGGCATCCCCGGCGACCGTGAGGTCGACGAAAAGCGCCTCGAAGCTTCGCTGGAGCCGGCCGAGTTCGTGATGATCACCGAGACCGACTTCAAGAACAACCCGTTCCTGGCCAAGGGCTACATCGGCCCGAAGGCTCTGCAGGCCAACGGCGTTCGCTACCTTGTCGATCCGCGCGTCGTCGACGGCACGAGCTGGATCACCGGCGCCGACGAAGACGGCAAGCACGTGGTCGGCCTCGTTGCCGGTCGCGACTTCACCCCTGACGGAACCATCGAAGCCGCCGAGGTTCGTGACGGCGACGCCTCTCCGGACGGAGCCGGCACGCTGGTCTCGGCTCGCGGTATCGAGATCGGGCACGTCTTCCAGCTCGGCCGTAAGTACACCGACGTCTTCACCGTCGACGTTCTCGCCGAGAACGGCAAGCCCGTCCGTCCGACCATGGGTTCGTACGGCGTGGGCGTCTCGCGCCTGGTGGCCGTCATCGCCGAGCAGCATCACGACGAGAAGGGTCTGCGCTGGCCGGCCGAGGTTTCACCGGCCGACGTCTACCTCGTCATCGCGAACAAGGACGAGACCGCTCGTGAAGGTGCAGAAGGCCTCGCCGCGCAGCTCGACCGCGCCGGACTCGAAGTGATCCTCGACGACCGCAAGGCATCGCCGGGCGTGAAGTTCAAGGACTCCGAGCTGATCGGCGTTCCATTGATTGTTGTCGTCGGCCGTGGTTGGGCAGACGGCAAGGTCGAAATTCGCGACCGCTTCACTGGCGAGAGCCGTGAGATCGACGCAGACTCGGCGATCGAGGAGATCATCAGCGCAGTTCGCGGCTGATTCGATCAGCTGTCAGGGCCGCCGCAGCCACCTGTCGAGGTATCTGCGGTGGCCCTTCTTTTCTGCCACAATCGTGGCTATGGAACGCGAACCGGATTGGGCAGAAGTCGACGGCTATCTCGTTTCCACGCTGGTAGGTGAAGATCCGGTTCTCGACGCGGCACTCGCAGCCAACTCCGAGGCCGGTCTCCCGCCCATCGACGTGGCGCCGAACCAGGGCAAGCTCCTCAATCTTCTGGCGCGAATGTGCTTGGCGCGCAATGTCCTCGAGATCGGAACGCTGGGCGGGTACAGCACGATCTGGCTCGCTCGCGCGGTCGGTCCCTCGGGCCAGGTCATCACGCTGGAATTCGATCCCACCCACGCGGACGTCGCGCGGTCCAACATCGAGCGGGCAGGCTTGGCGGACCGTGTCGACATCCGCGTCGGCGCGGCACTCGACAGTCTTCCGTCGATCGCGAAGGAAGAGTTGGGTCCTTTCGACTTGGTCTTCATCGACGCCGACAAGGAGAACAACACCGAGTACGTGCGGTGGGCGCTTGCCCTCTCGCATCCCGGAACCGTCGTCATCGTGGACAACGTCGTGCGTGGGGGACATGTGTCCAACCCGGACATCGACGACGAGCGGGTCAAGGCGAGTCGAGCCGTGCTGGAGATGATCGCGGCCGAGCCGAAACTCGACGGCACCGCTATCCAAACCGTGGGTTCGAAGGGGTGGGACGGGTTTGCCGTTGCAGTAGTGAACGAGTGAGCGCAGACTCGAAGCGGTGAGGATGCTGGGGGCAGCGAAGGCGGCATGGCGGTGGGTGCGCAGTGCTCCCGGTACATACGTCTGGTTGCTTGCCCTGCTGTTCACCACACTGTTCCTGCGGCATCTTCCCGACAACGTCGAGGAACGATTTCTCGGCAAGCGCTCGACCAATCTGCATCACCTCGCCGAAGACCCGCTGCGAGTCCTGTTCTCGAGTGCGTTCTGGCTCGAAGGTGGCGGGTGGTTGGGATACCTGGTTCTGTTCACCATCTTTCATGCCACGGCTGAGCGTTGGCTCGGGACGTGGCGGTGGTTGTGTGTCGTCGTCATCGCCCATGTCGGAGCCACGTACATCAGCGAAGGTGTTCTGTACGAAGGTATTCGGCACGGCTACGTGGCGGAGTCGGCGGTCAACACTCTCGACGTGGGCGTGAGCTACGGTCTGGCCGGCATCATGGGGATTCTGGTGTACCGCATCGTCGATCCGTGGCGGTACGTCTATCTCGCGGGCTTGTTGCTCTTCTACGGTGTACCTCTGATTTTCGCCACCAATTTCACCGCAATCGGCCACATGTCTGCGTTGTTGCTCGGGTTGGCGTGCTACCCGATCACCCGCGCTCGAGCCGGCACGTGGAATCCGATGGACCTGTGGCATTCGCGGAGAATCGCAGGTCTTCCATGAATTGCACCGCGGAAAGTTACCCGCTGGTAGTTTAGCGTCATCGACGAAAGGTAATGACGTGTCTGGCACCGATGGATTGCTCTTCAACCCCCATACTTACGACCCCGCTCAGTTCGATCCTGAGACCCGCCGTTTGCTGCGAGCCACGATCGAATGGTTCGAGAACCGCGGCAAGAAGCAACTGCTTCAGGACGACCTCGACGCAGTGTGGGTTTCCGACTTTCTCGAGTTCGTCGGCAAGGAGAAGTTGTTCGCCACGTTCCAGACTCCGGCGGCGTTCGCCGACGGTGACGAGAACCGTCGTTGGGACGGTGCCCGCAACGCAGCTCTGAGTGAGATCTTCGGTTTCTACGGGCTGGCGTACTGGTACGCGTGGCAGGTCACGATCCTCGGACTCGGACCGATCTGGATGAGTGACAACGACGCAGCGAAGAAGCGTGCAGCACAGGAACTCGCCGATGGTGGAGTCATGGCGTTCGGACTGTCCGAGCGCGACCACGGCGCCGACGTGTACTCCACCGACATGCTTCTCACTCCCGCCGACGGTGATGTCGCCTTCCGTGCGAGCGGCGAGAAGTACTACATCGGGAACGGCAACGTAGCCGGGATGGTGTCGGTGTTCGGGCGTCGTACCGACGTCGAGGGTCCCGAAGGCTACGTGTTCTTCGTCGCCGACAGCGCACATCCGAATTATCAACTCGTGGACAACGTCCTGCGCGGCCAGATGTACGTCAGCAATTTCCGCCTCGACGACTATCCGGTCCGTGAGGAAGACATTCTGCACACCGGCGTCGCCGCATTCGAGGCCGCGCTCAACACGGTCAACGTCGGAAAGTTCAACCTCTGCACCGGCTCCATCGGGATCACCGAACATGCGTTCTTCGAGGCAATCACTCACGCGCAGAATCGAATTCTCTACGGCAATCCGGTCACGGACTTCGCCCACGTTCGCGCCGCATTCGTCGACGCGTACTCACGTCTGATCGCGATGAAACAGTTCAGTGCCCGGGCGGTCGACTACTTCCGCAGCGCCAGCCTCGAAGATCGTCGCTATCTGCTGTTCAACCCCATGACCAAGGCCAAGGTCACCTCGGAAGGTGAAAAGGTCGTCGGGTTGCTGCACGACGTGATCGCAGCCAAGGGCTACGAGAAGTCCACGTACTTCCGTGAGGCAGCGCAGATGATCGGCACGCTGCCCAAACTCGAGGGCACCGTCCACGTCAACGTCGGCCTGATCCTCAAGTTCTTGCCGAACTATCTGTTCAATTCGGCGCAGTTCCCGGAGATCGTTACTCGTGACGACGCCGCCGATGACGAGTTCTTCTGGAACCAGGGGCCTACCCGCGGCGCTGCGAAGATTCAGTTCCACGAGTGGAAGCCCGTCTACGAGAAGCACTCGTCGATTCCGAACGTCGCTCGCTTCTACGAGCAGGCTATCGCGCTCACCGAATTGCTCACTGCGGCAGCGCCGGACGCGCAGCAGCAAAAGGATCTCGACTTCATGCTCAACGTGGGGCACCTGTTCTCCCTCGTTGTCTACGGCCATCTGATTCTCGAGCAGGCCGAGATCGGCGGGCTCGACGCCGACGTCGTCGATCAGATCTTCGACTTCCAGATCCGTGACTTCTCGGGATACGCGATCGCACTGCACGGAAAGCCGTCGTCGACGCCGGAGCAGCAGAAGTGGGCCTTGGCCGCGGTGCGGAAGCCTGTCGTCGACAGTGAACGCTTCGACCGGGTGTGGCAGCAGGTCAAGGCGTACGACGGTGCATACGAGATGCGCGCATGACGGCCCCGGTGACGCGCGAGCAGTTGATGGCCGTCGTGGAGGGATCCCCGAAAGCCGTCGGCGCGCATGACCGCTCGACCTGGGTTGCCCTGTTTGCCGAAGAGGGCCAGATCAACGACCCGGTAGGTTCACGTCCGCACAACGGGCAGGCGGCGATCGAGAGTTTTTACGACACGTTCATCGCCCCCAATTCGATCACCTTCCATGTCGAGCGAGACATCGTGTGCGGCCGCACGGTGTGGCGTGATTTGAGCCTCGCTACCGAGATGTCGACTGGAGTCGTCCTCGACGTGCCGATGCATTTGCGCTACGACTTGGTGGGGGAGCCGGATTCGTTGCGGATCGGAACCCTCTGTGCGCATTGGGAATTGGTGACGATGCTGAGCCAGCTCGCTACCGCCGGCGTTGCCGGGGTGAAGGCGGCCGCGAAATTGACTCCGCAGTTGCTCTCGAACCAGGGGATCGGGGGAGCGCTCGGATTCTCGCGCGGCATCTTCGGCGTCGGAGACAAAGGCAAGAAGGCAGCTTCGCGGTTCCTCGAGGCGGCCGCTGTCGGTCGAACGCCGCCGGTGCCCGTCGAGCTTCCGGCGGGCACGCCGTTGTCCAATGCCGACGTCAACGCTTTGCTCACCGGCGTGACGAAGAGCAAGATGCTGGTTGCCGGTCGCACTGTGACGGCGAGCGTAGTCGTGTGCGGAGAACCGGCCATCGCACTGTTCGGCTTCGAGGCGAGCGGTCATCGACTCAATCGGGTGCGCTTCTTCACCGAAAGCTGATACCGAGAACACTCGAATGCAGGTCAGGCTCGGCACGCCACTCCGGCGCGCCGAGCCTTCCCTTTTCGGTGAAGTGTCAGATCGCCCCGAGATCCGCAGACAGCCAGTGCTGCGGATTCATGTAGATCGCTACCTGCTCACCCAACTGCGATCGCGCGAATTCGAGATACCCGTCGACCTTGTCCGGGGTCAAATAACGCCGCGAGACTTCGACCAGCATCTCGTCGGTGCCCGGAACGATCTTGTCGACGGATCCGCTGACGCTGACGTAACGGATTGTCGGATCGAGCCTTTCGGCCATCAACGAGAAATGTCCGGCCGACTCGATGAGTCGTGCTTTTCGTGAATCCTTGCCCGTGAGGATCCATGGTTTGCCACCGGGCGAGTACAGGTACCAGATCGGGACGGTCAAGGGACCGCGTTCGGCGCCGTCCGCTACGGACAGCGCCCCGATGTGGGGTTCGGCCAGAAACTGTTCACGCTCATTTTCGGAGAGTGCCATTCCTCGAGATTACCGCGACGTTTGACACGGCGTTGTGACTCCGTACACAATCGATGTGCTCATTATGAACAGGCGTTCGCAATGCGAACATTTCGATCTGAACTACTGGATCCGAACCGGTCGCGAACGCCCACAAGCAGTGAATGTCGAGGATCCGATGACCGCACCGCATACGCAGTCGAGTTCAATTACCGGTTCGCGTGGGGCGCGTGCCGCAATGTGGGTGGCACCGTTGTGTTGGATCGCTGTGCTTCTGGACGGATTCGACCTGGTCGTACTCGGCGCGGTCATTCCTTCGCTTCTCGACTACGACGCGTGGGGATTGAGTACCGGCACGATCACGATGATCTCGACCTTCGGGCTCATCGGCATGACCATCGGCGCCCTCGTCATCGGCACTCTCACCGACGTCATCGGTCGACGCCGTGCGCTGCTGTACGCCGTTGCCGCATTCTCGATTCTGACTCTGTTGTGCGCACTTGCGCCCAATCCGTTCATCTTCGGTCTGCTGCGCTTCCTCGCCGGTGTGGGTCTGGGTGGCGCCCTGCCGACGGCATTGGCTCTGGTCAACGAATTCTCGAAGAAGCAAGGCGGGGGATCTGCGTCGACCATGCTGATGACCGGCTATCACGTGGGCGCCGTTGCCACCGCCGCGCTGGCGCTCGTCGTGATCGAGCCTTTCGGTTGGCGAGCGATGTTCGTTGTCGGCGCACTTCCGGCCGTCGTCCTCATTCCACTCATGTTGCGGTATCTGCCGGAATCCCCGTCATACCTTCTCGCTCACGGAAAGCGTGCCGAGGCCGAGGAAATCGCTGCCCGCTACGGCGTCGAACTCGAGGCTGCGCCTACGTCCGAAGCTGGGCGCGCCGAAGCTGCCAATCCCGTTCGCGCACTGTTCTCTTCGAAGTTCCTGCGTAACAGCATCGCCATCTGGATCACCAGTTTCATGGGCTTGCTGCTCGTCTATGGATTGAACACGTGGCTTCCGACGATCATGCGCGAGGCCGGATACAACCTCGGGGCGTCGTTGACGTTCCTTCTGATCCTCAATGCCGGAGCCGTCGTCGGACTGTTGATCGCCGGGGGTGTGGCGAACAAGATCGGCCCGCGTACCGCAGCCATCGTGTGGTTTGCCGGAGCGGCGTTGTTCCTGGCGCTACTGAGCGTGAAGGTGTCGTTCGGGATCTACGTGATGGTCTTCCTCGCCGGATGTTTCGTGTTCAGTGCGCAGGTATTGGTCTACGCCTTCACCAGCGCCAATCATCCACCTCAGATTCGCGCGACAGCGCTCGGATGGTCGGCAGGCGTCGGCCGGGTCGGTGCCATCTGTGGCCCGATTCTGGGTGGAGTTCTCCTGGGTGCGGGGTACGCCGTGCCGTGGGGCTTCTACGCTTTCGCGCTCGTCGGACTGCTCGGTGCAGTGTCGATCTCCTGCACGCGGGTGCGCATCTGAAAATGTCAGTTTCGTAGCTTGGTGCGCCACTGCTATCGTTGAACATGAGTATGAAGAGTAGCGCTATCGTCGCGTCACAGGCACCGCTACCGGTGGCATCGTCACGATCCGGTTTGTTGTGGGGATTGCTCGGAGTGCTGGCGTTCTCGTTCACCGTTCCGCTCACGCGGGTCGCCGTCGAGGATCTCGACCCACTGTTCGTCGGTGCGGGCCGCGCCGTCGTCGCCGGAGCCCTTGCGATTGTGATGCTGTCGGTTACTCGCGCGACGCTTCCGACACTTCGGCAATGGTTGCGCATCGCACTCGTGACCGTTGGTGCAGTACTGGGGTTTTCACTGTTCACCACGTTTGCATTGCAGACCTCGCCGGCGAGTCACGCGGCAGTCGTGATTGGGTTGCTTCCCGCGGCGACTGCGGTATTTGCCGTCGTTCGAGGAAAAGAGCGTCCCAGTAAGGGATTCTGGTGGGCGAGCGCCGCCGGTGCGGTGTCCGTCGTCGGATTCGTGGCCGTCGCCAACGGTGGACTCGGCTCGTTCCATCTCGCTGATCTTCTTCTGTTCGCCGCGGTTGTCTTTGCAGCACTGGCATATTCGGAAGGTGCGTTGCTGGCCCGCGAGATCGGGTCGTGGCAGACGATTGCCTGGGCATTGATTCTCGGACTGCCGGTCACGATTGCGTTGACGGTGGCGTCCATGGCACAGGCTCCGGTCTCTGCCGATATCAACTCGTGGCTTTCGTTTGCGTACCTGGGATGCGTGAGTATGTTTCTCGGATTCTTTCCCTGGTACCGAGGTCTGGCGATCGGCCCCATTTCCACAGTGAGTCAAACACAGTTGGTTCAACCGGTGCTCAGCATTGCCTGGTCGGCGCTCATACTCGGTGAGGCGTTGTCCCCCTCGATCGTGGCCGGCGGCGTCGTCGTCATCGGGTGTGCCTGGCTTGCCCTGAAGGCCCGAGTGGCAGCGCCGCGTGCTGTGCCGGCACGCGACGCGTCTACTGCCACCGATGATTCAGAAAAGCGGGCCGCCACCGAAGGCACTGCGGTGTGACGCAGGTTGTTTCCCGTTGGCGTCGGTGATTCCGTACTCGACGGCTGTCTCCGCCGTGATCAGTGTGTGACCGCTTCGCGCGTTCACTTCCGGATCGTTGGCCAATGCAGTGATGACTTGGCCGACGAACTCCGGGGTTTCGGCCTCGGCCAGTGAGAAGCCTTCGAAGCTCTCGATCCCACTCGCCTCCATCCGCTCGTTGCGGATCAACCCGAGCCAGAAGGAAAGTGCGGTGACGCCGGTTCCCTTCAATTCGACAGCCATGTCCGCGGCCATCTTGTCCAGACCTGCCTTCGACATCCCGTAGAGCACAGAGTGCAGGTACCCGCGGGTCCCGAACGACGAGATGTTGCCGATCACTCCACTGCCTCGGGGAACCATCAACTTCGCCGCTTCCACCGAAGCAACGTAGTGAGCGCGCAGGCCGATCCCGATCAGGGAATCCCAATCGTCGATCGGCCTCTTCCAGAACGGATCGGCGAAGCCTGCATAGCCCGCCGGATTGGCCCAGACGTTGTTGACCAGAAGATCGAGGCGGCCGGACTGTTCCTCGGCGATACGTGCAAACAGGTCGACGATATGTTGATCGTCGGCGTGATCGCACTGCACGGCAATGCCGTGACCACCGCGTTCGGTGATCTCCGCTGCGGTGCGATCGAGCGGGCCGTCGGCGCCGACGGTTCCTCTCGCCGTCACGTACACCGTCCAGCCGTCGCTTCCCAGGGCGAGGGCAATGCCCTTGCCGACGCTCCGGCTGGCTCCGGTTACGAGCGCAACTTTTCCGTTCGTCGTCATCGCGGCCCACCCAACGAACCCTCGGCGATATCAGCGTCCGGGGACAGGGGGGTCGTAGTCGACCACGTCTCCGTGAAATGGCATTGACTCATTTTCCACACACCGTCCTCGATCACGTATTTGTCGTCGTATTCGCCGGTCATCAACTTCTCGGTGCGTCCGACAGTGTCGACCTGGCGGAACTGCAGGGTCCATCGCCCCACCGCCGACGTCTCCGAGGTCAGTGCGATGTCGGGATGCAATCCGTGATGCATGTCGAGGACCGCGTACCGGCCGTCGATCTTCCGAAGAGCGATCTTCTCGAAGATGTCCGCCATCGGCCCGGCGTCGTCGAACGCGCCGAGGCGGCCGTAGTCGATCGATGCTCCTGAACGGATGAAGCTGCTGCGGAACCGAACCGGATCCTTGGCGTCACAGGCTCGCCAGTAGCCATGTTTGAGCTTCTTGATTTCCTCGATCTGTTCGAGCGCGTCGAGGCGTTGTGCGAGATCCACCGTCGGTCCTTTTCGTCTGGGTTTCCCGGAGACATGTCGGATCGACTGTAGGGTGTCCTCAGTCACATGTGTGTAGTTTTTCCCAGTGACCGGTCAGGAAACGGTGTCGGTTTCGCTCGAGGATTCGTCGCCGGTGAGAGTGATTGCAGTCGAGTCGCTGAAGACGCTGCCCCACAGTTCGCCGAGGGCCGGATCTTCTTCGGCGTGTTCGGGTGCCATCATCGCGAGCAGATTGTTGATCAGCATGCCGTTCGCGATGAACAAGCGCGCTTGCTCGGGCGTGCAACCGGTGCGCTCACGCAGCAAGGTGTAGATGCCGGACATGGCGTTCCGGGACACCGCGGCGACGTCGTCGGTGCTGGTTGCGAAGCCGTGCAACATGACAAGCAGTAGATCCCGGTCGAGAACCAGCTCGCCGTAGGCGGATCCGAGTTCGGCCCAGAACTGCGGATTGCTCGGATCGATTGTGACGGTGTCCAATTTGTCGTTGAAGGTGCGAACGATTTCGTCGAGCGCGCGCGTGAACACCGCGTGGAACAAATCGGCCTTGGTTCCGAACATGCGCACGACGTACGGCTGCGAGACGCCGGCTTCCTTGGCCACGGCGTCCGTGCTGGTGCCGGAATATCCGCCCTTTGCGAACGCTCGCGTTGCCGCGGCAAGGACCAGTGCGCGACGTTCCGGTGCGCTCATCCTGCGGGTACGTGGTTCAGCTGCACCGATCGACATGTTGACACGTTATCACCGGATAGCTTAGTTTCGACTTAAGTAATCATTCAATGCCTTAAGGCACCTTCACTCGAGGAATCGCGATGACCGTTTTGACGAAGTCCGGATCGGACGCCGCATCCGGGTCGGAAAGCAGTGGAGGACGTAAGGTTCCGATCGCGATCGCGATGGTTGCTGCCTCTCTGCCCATGTTCATGGCCACCCTCGACAACCTCGTGATGACGAGCGCGCTGCCGGTGATCGAGAAGGAACTGAACGCGTCCGTCGGGCAACTCCAGTGGTTCATGAATGCGTACACGCTCTGCTTTGCGACGCTGATGCTTTCGGCGACGACGCTCGGCGATCGGTGGGGTCGCCGCCGTATGTTCGTGTTCGGAATCGGGCTGTTCACGGCGGCATCGATCGCTTCGGCGCTGTCCACAACCCCAGGCTTGCTGATTGCGGCCCGAGCCTTTCAGGGCGCCGGTGCTGCCGCGATCATGCCCCTCTCGCTGACCCTCCTCGTCGCAGCGGTACCGGAAGCCAAGCGCGCCATGGCAATCGGCGTCTGGGGTGGTGTCTCCGGCCTGGGAATCGCGATGGGTCCCGTGGTCGGTGGAGCGGTAGTCGACGGGTTCTCGTGGCAGGGGATCTTCTGGATCAACGTGCCGGTGGCGATCGTTGCTGTTCCGCTTGCGTTGTATGCGTTGCGTGAATCGACCGGTCGCACACAACCTCTCGACCTTCCCGGCGTCGCACTCGCCGGACTGGGTGTGTTTCTGGCGGTGTGGGGAATCGTTCACGGCAACGACGACGGCTGGGGATCGCTCGGAGTGGTTGCGTCGTTGGTCGGTTCCGCAGTCGCGTTGGTGCTGTTCGTTCTTCGCGAGATGAAGACCTCACATCCGGTGATGCCCCTACGTCTGTTCCGCTCACGGAGCTTCTCGATGGCGAACGTCATCGGCTTGACCTTCTCGATCGGAATCTTCGGAGCGGTGTTCCTGCTGTCTCAGTACCTCCAGATCGTGATGGGCTACAGCCCGTTCCAAGCAGGCCTGCGGACGCTTCCGTGGACGGCGGCACCGATGATCTTCGCGCCTCTCGCCGGTTTTCTGGCGCCGAAGGTCGGGCTCCGTTCACTTCTGCTGACCGGTCTGCTGCTCCAGGCCGGAGCACTGTTCTGGTTGGCCGCGTTGATCGGTCCCGACGTGACGTACGGTTCGCTGGTTCCGGCTCTACTGATGGCGGGAATCGGCATGGGCTTGACCTTCGCGCCGAGTTCGACCGCGGTACTCGTCGACATGGACGAGCCTGATCACGGAACAGCCAGTTCGACGAATTCGACGCTTCGCGAGATCGGTGTCGCACTGGGAATCGCGGTTCTCACAGCGGTCTTCCTTGCCGCTGGTGGCGCGCTCACCCCGCTTGGCTACGGCGACGCCCTGACACCCGCGCTGCGCATCGGCGGTTGCTTCGTGCTGGTGGCCGTGGTCGCGGCGTGGTTCGTGCCCTCGCATCGAAAGGCCTGAGCCACTGCTGTGCGCCTTTATCAACCCCCGGCGGTTAATAAAGGCGCACAGCAGTTATGAAGTGGGGTCCCCCGGGAAGGCTGAGGTGGCCGGAGCCGTTCCCAGCGCGGACCGCCATCCGGCGCCGCGGATTGCCGCATCGGTGAGGCCGTCGATTCCGAACGTGCGGAGTTGGTCGGTATCGACCTGTTCGACGAATGCCCGGTAGGTCACGGCGGTATCGGATTCGATCTGCGCTGCCAGTTGTGCCGCGGTAACGGCGTCCGTCACCGGGAACGGAATCTCGTAGGCTGCCGCGGCTGTCGGTGGGGTCTCGCCCGCGTCGGTCGACAGGGCAACCAGCGCATCACGTCGCGCGCGGTGCGCGGCCGTATGTGTGGCAACTTCGTTGACACGGGCAGGATTCGAAAACGCGGCAACCACTCCGTAAGCGAAGATCGCGGCATTCTCTGATTCGATCGCGGTCAGCAAGGCAGAACTCTCGGATCGACGGGTGTGCGAAGTGATCACGGAAGCAACACCGCAACCTGAGTCGAGCACGACGCGCTGATCGAACCGAGCAGGCCCGCGCGATAGCCGGACATAGTTCGAGCGAGATCCGCGGCACTGCGCGCCGAATCAGCCAGCGAGGTACTCAAGGATTCGACGCCGGTAGGAGCGTTTGCGACCGAGGTCGACGGGGGTGCTGTGGTCGTAGCGCCGCCGCCGCCCGCTGCTCGTGCAATCTCGGCGTCGAGTTCGAGTGCATGCGCTGTGCGTTCGGCGCTGATCGTGGTCAGTGATGCCGACTTGTCCGGTGCGAGTGCGATCGCGGCGGTTGCGGCGGCAGCGTCGGCGCGAGCTCGCTCGGCCTGGGCCGTCAGCTGGTCGACTTCTGCAGCCGCCTCCGCTGTGCCGTCGTCGGTGCAGGCGGACAACGAGAAGGCTGCAGCGCCCAACGCTGCTGCGGTTCCCGTCATCTTGAGCGCACTCCGCCGGGAGAGTGAGGTAGTAGTCATGGGCGTCAGCACCAGTCCATCGTGCCAGGTGGTCGGCCGATCGTTCGAATCCGCGCGTCGTGTTCAAGTGTGACGTGCGTCGGGCACTCTGGTCACGGAGACGCGCAATGAGCGGTACTCTTGGATGCTTGCAGCATGTGGCACCTGGTGTCTTTTCATGCTCGCAGCCGCCCACGTCGACAGTCGACACAAGTCGGACAATCGACGACAACTGAAATGAGGAGTTCGCGAGATGCCGGTGCCATCCAGGGAGAGGGTGATCGAGCTGATCTCCGAACTCGTGCACGCCCAGGGTTACGACGTCGAGGACGTTGTCGTGACCAGTGCGGGCAAGCACAGCGCGGTGCGCATCATGGTCGACAGCGATGCCGGGATCGAACTCGATGCCGCCGCAGAGATCAGCAGACTCGTTTCGGAACTTTTCGACAGCCTCGAGGAAATCGGTGAAACGCCGTACACCCTCGAGGTGACCTCTCCGGGAATCGATCGCCCACTGACGCTCGAGCGTCACTGGCGTCGGGCCCGCGGACGTAAAGCGCGTATCGATCTGGCCGGCGAGACCGTGGTGGGCCGTATCGGAACGTTGAACGACGATTCCGTGGCGGTTGTCATCGGGGGCCGCGGCGGCTTGACCGTGCGCGAGATTGCTCTGGACGACGTTCAGAAGGCCGTAGTTCAGGTGGAGTTCTCGAAGCCCAGTGAGGCGGAGTTGGAACTCGCGGGCGGCATCCCGGAGGGGCGCGCAGTTCCCTCGGATGCGGTTGACCTCACCGATGACTCGGGCGTGGACAGTGTCGAAGACGACGAAGCAGAATTAGAAGACGTAGAAAACGAAGAAGGGTTCGACAAGTGAATATCGACATTGCAGCGTTGCGAGCGATCGAAGCCGAAAAGGGCGTTTCGATCGAAACTGTGATCGCCACGATCCAGACCGCGCTGCTGACGGCGTACCGCCACACCGAGGGGCACAAGCAGAACGCTCGGATCGATGTCAACATCAAGACCGGTTCGGTGCGAGTAATGGCGCACGACACCGATGCCGACGGCAACATGATCGGTGAGGAGTGGGACGACACTCCCGAAGGATTCGGACGCATTGCGGCTACCACCGCACGCCAGGTCATTCTGCAGCGTTTGCGAGACGCCGAGCACGAGCGCAGTTTCGGTGAGTTCTCCACCCATGAGGGCGAGATCGTCGGCGGTGTCATTCAGCGTGACACGCGTGCGAACTCTCGCGGAATGGTCGTTGTGCGCATCGGCAGCGAATCCAATGGCGCAGAAGGATTGTTGCCGCCTGCAGAACAGGTTCCCGGCGAGAATTACGAGCACGGTGAGCGCATCAAGTGCTACGTCGTCGGAGTTGCTCGCGGCGCCCGTGGCCCGCAGATCACCCTCTCGCGGACTCACCCGAACCTGGTTCGCAAATTGTTCGCACTCGAGGTTCCGGAGATCGCGGACGGCAGTGTCGAGATCATCAACGTCGCGCGCGAAGCGGGACATCGTTCCAAGATCGCCGTTGCCTCACGCGTGCAGGGGCTCAACGCAAAGGGTGCATGCATCGGCCCGATGGGTCAGCGCGTCCGCAACGTCATGAGTGAACTCGCGGGGGAGAAGATCGACATCATCGACTTCGACGAAGATCCCGCGACGTTTGTGGGCAACGCACTTTCCCCGTCGAAAGTGGTCTCCGTCACTGTCGTCGATCCCGAAGCTCGTGCAGCCCGTGTCATCGTGCCCGATTTCCAGCTTTCGTTGGCCATCGGAAAAGAGGGTCAAAATGCCCGTCTGGCTGCGCGGTTGACGGGTTGGCGTATCGACATTCGTAGCGACGCCGCACCCGTTGGTGACGCGTCCGACCGGCCCGCCACGTCCAACGGATAACGGTGGAATGCAGTGATCGAGACGGTTCGGCGGTAGAGTGGACAATGGTTCGACGTGAGTCCTCGGATTCTGCGCGCGTGAAACCCGGTTCGCCGGTCAGAACGTGCGTGGGGTGCAGGGAACAAGGGTCGGCTGTCGATCTGTTGAGGGTCGTGGTTGGTGAGCAGGGGCCGGAGGGTTCCCCGCTGATCCCCGACGTATCGCGAAGACTCCCCGGTCGAGGTGCATGGCTGCACCTGGATCCGAGTTGTCTGAGCCTGGCAGAGCGGCGCCGAGCATTCAGCAGAGCACTGCGAGTGTCCGGAAATCTGGACACGTCCGCTGTCGACCAGCTGGTCGACGCAGTTCACACAAAAGCAGTACCTCTCGAGAAGAACAGGCACAAGCACTCATGAGCACACCGTGAAGCACCAACGATGAACGTCCATCGGCGATAACCCGAGGTCGTGCGGGACCCACATCTGTGGGATGCCTCCTGCTCGACCTCATCAGTGAGGAGAGCAGTGGCAGGCAAGGCCCGCGTGCACGAGTTGGCTAAAGAACTCGGTGTCACCAGCAAGGAACTACTCGCAACGCTCAAGGAGCAAGGCGAGTTCGTGAAGTCTGCGTCATCCACAGTGGAGGCGCCCGTCGCCCGTCGTCTGCGGGAGTCATTCCCGTCGGCAGGCGGAGCAGAAACCAAGTCCGAGACCGGCGCAGCCGCTCCGGCGGCTCGGCCCGCGGCAAAGCCAGGCGCACCGTCGCCGTCAGCCGCAAAGCCCGGTGCCCCGCGTCCCGGCCCCAAGCCGGCCGCACCCGCACCGGCGGCTCCCGCAGCTCCGGCACCGGCAGCCCCCGCGGCTCCCGCAGCTGCTGCTCCGGCAGCACCGTCGGCGCCGGTCCCCACCCCGACGTTCAACGCTCCGAAACCAGCACAGCCGGCACGTCCGGCTCCGGCTGCGCCCGCAGCGTCGGCTCCGGCAGCCCCCGCGGCTCCGGCAGCACCGTCCACCGGCGCAAAGCCCGGCGGACCGCGTCCGGGACCGAAGGCACCTCGCGTCGGTAACAACCCGTACTCCTCGGCTCCCGCCGAGCGTCCGGCACCTCGTCCCGCTCCCGGTGCACCGCGTCCGGGTGCAGGCCAGGGCGGTTCTCGTCCGGCTCCGGGTCAGGGCGGTCCCCGTCCGGCTCCCGGCCAGGGTGGACCTCGTCCGGCTCCGGGTCAGGGCGGTCCCCGTCCGGCTCCCGGCCAGGGTGGACCTCGTCCGCCTGCAGGTCAGGGCGGACCTCGCCCGAGCCCCGGCTCCATGCCTCCTCGCCCGAACCCGGGTGCAATGCCTGCTCGTTCCGCTCGTCCCGCGCCAGGTGGCGGCGGACGTCCGGGTCGTCCCGGTGGCGCTCCCGGTGGTCGTCCGGGTGGCGGCGGCGGTGGATACCGCGGCGGCGGCGCTCCCGGCGCCGGTGCTGGTGCAGGTGCTCCCGGTGGAGCAGCTCCGGCCGGTGGATTCCGCGGTCGTCCCGGCGGCGGTGGCCGTCCCGGTCAGCGCGGCGCAGCGGCAGGTGCATTCGGTCGTCCCGGTGGAGCAGTTCGCCGTGGACGTAAGTCGAAGCGGGCGAAGCGCGCCGAGTACGAAAGCATGCAGGCTCCCGCAGTCGGCGGCGTCAGGCTGCCACGCGGCAACGGCGAGACCATCCGTCTCGCTCGCGGCGCATCGCTGTCGGACTTCGCGGACAAGATCGATGCGAACCCCGCAGCACTCGTGCAGGCGTTGTTCAACCTCGGTGAGATGGTCACGGCAACTCAGTCGGTCAACGACGAGACGCTGGAGCTGCTCGGCGGCGAAATGAACTACGTCGTGCAGGTCGTCAGCCCGGAGGACGAGGATCGCGAGCTGCTCGACAGCTTCGACCTCACCTACGGCGAGGACGCCGGCGGAGAAGAGGACCTCGAGTCCCGTCCGCCTGTGGTCACCGTCATGGGCCACGTCGACCACGGTAAGACCCGTCTGCTCGACGTGATCCGTAAGGCGAATGTCCGTGAGGGCGAAGCCGGCGGCATCACGCAGCACATCGGTGCCTACCAGGTGCTGACCGAGCTCGAGGGCAACGAGCGTCTCGTGACGTTCATCGACACCCCGGGTCACGAGGCCTTCACGGCCATGCGTGCTCGTGGTGCCAAGGCCACCGACCTCGCGATCCTTGTCGTCGCAGCCGACGACGGCGTCATGCCGCAGACGGTGGAAGCGATCAACCACGCCCAGGCGGCCGACGTGCCGATCGTGGTCGCGGTGAACAAGATCGACAAGGAAGGCGCGAACCCGGACAAGATCCGGCAGCAGCTCACCGAGTACGGACTGGTGGCCGAGGAATACGGCGGAGACACCATGTTCGTCGACATCTCGGCGAAGCAGGGTCTCAACATCGACGCACTGCTCGAAGCAGTGCTGTTGACGGCCGATGCTTCCCTGGATCTGCGCGCCAACCCGGACATGGACGCTCAGGGTGTTGCCATCGAGGCGCACCTCGACCGTGGCCGCGGCCCCGTCGCTACCGTGCTCATTCAGCGCGGAACGCTGCGGGTTGGCGACTCGATCGTTGCCGGTGACGCTTACGGCCGCGTCCGCCGCATGGTGGACGAGCACGGTCAGGACGTCCACGAGGCACTGCCTTCACGTCCGGTCCAGGTCATCGGCTTCACGTCGGTCCCCGGTGCAGGCGACAACCTGCTCGTGGTCGACGAGGACCGTATCGCTCGCCAGATCGCGGACCGTCGCAACGCACGTAAGCGCAACGCGCTTGCAGCGAAGAGTCGTAAGCGCATCAGCCTCGACGATCTCGATGCAGCTCTGAAGGAACATTCGCAGCTGAACTTGATTCTCAAGGGTGACAACTCGGGAACCGTGGAGGCTCTCGAAGAGGCTCTCCTGGGCATTCCGATCGACGACGAGGTGCAGTTGCGCGTCATCGACCGCGGTGTCGGTGGCATCACGGAAACCAACGTCAACCTGGCTGCTGCGTCCAACGCGATCATCATCGGCTTCAACGTCCGCGCCGAAGGCAAGGCAACGGAGCTGGCGAACCGCGAGGGCGTCGACATTCGCTACTACTCGGTGATCTACCAGGCCATCGACGAGGTCGAGAAGGCACTCAAGGGCCTGCTCAAGCCGGTGTACGAAGAGGTCGAGCTGGGCAAGGCAGAGATTCGCGCCATGTTCCGTTCGTCCAAGATCGGCAACATTGCCGGTTGCTTGGTCACCTCGGGCAGCATCCGTCGCAACGCCAAGGCACGTCTCATCCGCGACAGCAAGGTCATCGCCGAGACGGTCACCATCTCCTCGCTCAAGCGGGAGAAGGAAGACGCCACCGAGGTTCGCGAGGGCTACGAATGTGGTTTGACCGTCACCTACTCCGATATCAAGATCGGTGACGTTCTCGAGTGCTACGAGCTTCGCGAGAAGCCGCGCGACTGATTATGTCGACACGGGCGTTGGGGCGGACGCACGTGAGTACTAGCTGACATGGACTCTTCCGGACTTGAACATACAAGTCCGGAAGGGTCCATTCGGCTCTGTCTAGGGGGAAAATGTTTGTAGGGGCACTGGAGTTCGACATCCTTTTCGGTGATGTCCACTCACTCAAGGAAAAGCGTTCGATGTTGTCGCCGATCCTGACGGAACTTCGTCGATTCGGTGTGAGTGCAGCGGAGGCGGGGGAGCAGGGACGCCTGCGTCGAGCGCTCGTGGGCGTCGGTGTGGTGAGTTCGTCCGTCGATCACCTGCACGATGTTCTCGATCATTGTGAGCGGGCGGTGGCCGAGCGTCCGGAGATTCAGTTGCTGGCTGTGCGAAGGCGAATCTTCGGCCCGGAAGACTGAGTGTCACTGGTCGGTGTCGGTGAGCCGCTCCTCGAGACGGCGTACCGAAACGAGTTGGTTGGCAAGGGATTAGGCGTCTACGGGACCAAGTGCGACTGTGTCGGCCGCGTCGCGTATTTTCCGCGCAATCTCGGTTCCACTCTGTGCAACGCCGATCTTGACAGGAGCGGTCAGCGCTTTCACCCGGTCCGCGCCTGCGTCGGGGAATCGAAGTAGGCCAACGTCCAAAACCCGAGCGGCCGGGTGATCGTCGCTTCTGAATTCCCGAAGAAATCTGTGCGTTGTCGGCAACCCTTTCAGCGACTTCGATCGCCGTATTCGACGTCTTCGGGTTCGTCACGCTGAATGAAGATGACGTTGTTGCCCGAGGGATCGACGACGGGTGAGCCGACTCAGATCCGGTCCGGAAGCGCGTGATTCGCGGGGCGCCCTTGGCGAGGACCTCCCTGTAGGCGGCGCACTACTTCATGCCACTACGAAGCGCACGGTAGACGCGCCCGGATCGATCAAGGTTGATGTGAGCGATTCGCTGGTCAGATTGAGGCCCGCGTTGCCCGACCCGACCTCAATGGATATCTGGCGGCTCGATTCACCCCGCAGCGAACCGGATCCGTCAGAGATGTGCGTCAAGTCGATTGCTCTGGTTCCACCGGTGCGAGTGTCGCGGTTCGAATAGTTGACGTAGGCGGTGATCGAACACGGGCTGTCGAAAAAGGAAGTCCAGGAGACTGAAACGACTGCAATGCCTGGACGGTCGTGCGGGGTTTGGACGTAGCCCGTGAGTTGTCCGCTACAAGGAAGGGTGTTGTTCCTTCCCAACGAATATGTCAATGGAAGCGGTGTGAACTCGCTGTGGTCGGCCGACGCGATTGCCGGCGAGCAAAGTAGTGCAGTCGCAACGAGTCCTCCGGAAATTATCGATGCGGTGATTCTTGATCGCGTCATCGACCGGACGTTACCAACAAAAGGCCGATCGGTCTGTGCTGTGGGTCCGGCAGGCGCGGGTGGATGGTGATTTGGTTGCCGGGTAGCCGATGGACGAGACTGTTGTCGGTAATAATTCTTGTTAACCAGAACTTTGATCGATCGAGTCACCTCGATTCGAGTGGCCAGGTAGAGGAGACTGACAGTCATGGTAGATCCAGCCCGGGCACGCAAGCTGGCAAAGCGTATCGGAACCATCGTCGCGACGGCGATCGATCACGAGATCAAGGATCCGCGGCTCGCATTCGTCACCATCACGGACACCAAGGTCACCAATGATCTGCACGACGCGACGGTGTACTACACCGTTATGGGTGAGAAGGTCGATTCCGCGCCCGACGTGGAAGCTGCCGCTGCGGGTCTGGAGAAGGCCAAGGGTGTTCTGCGCTCGAAGGTCGGCGCCGGAACCGGAGTCCGGTTCACTCCGACTCTGACCTTCGTCGCCGATACCGTTCCCGACACCGCGCGTCATATGGAAGAGCTGTTGGCCCGGGCCAAGGCCGCCGACGACGAGGTCGCCAAGGCTCGTGAGAACGCACAGCCCGCCGGAGATGCAGATCCGTACAAGGAACCGCGAGTGGCTGCGGACGAAGACGCGGCGTCTCCAGATGTTCGTGAAGCCGACTGACGCGCACCGAGAATGACGATCACCGCACTTTCGGACGTCGACCCCTGCGCGGCGAAATTCGCTCAGGTGGCCGAGGTGCTCGAAGCAGCACACTCGGTGACGATTCTCTGCCACGTGCAGCCGGATGCGGACACGATCGGTAGTGGACTTGCACTCGGCCTCGTCCTCGAGCGTCGGGGAGTTTCGGTTCAGGTCGCGTTCAGCCGGCCGTCGGCGCTGCCCGAGTCGATGCGTGATTTCCCCGGTGTGCACCTGCTCGTGGCTCCCATCGACGTTCGGGAAAACGTCGATGTGCTGGTGACCGTGGACGTCGGGAGCGAGGGGCGGCTCGGTGAGTTGGCGAGTCGACTCACCGGCGCACGTCGCACGATCGTTCTCGATCACCATCGCTCCAATTCGGAGTTCGGAACCATCAACGTGGTCGACGAAACCGCGGCTTCGACGACGGCACTCATCGCACGATTCTTCGATGCGTGGGGAGTCGCGATCGATCGCGATATCGCGCACTGTCTCTATGCCGGACTGGTCACCGACACCGGCTCCTTCCGGTGGGGAGGTCCGCTTCCACATGTGCTCGCGGCGCGTTTGCTGGCGACGGGCATCGACGGCGACGCGATTGCGCGAAAGCTGCTCGACACCCATCCGTTCGGGTGGTTGCCGATGCTGGGTTCGGTACTCGGGTCCGCTGTGTTGATTCCGGACGCCGCCGCCGGCCGTGGGCTGGTGTACGCAGTGATTCGACGCAGTGACATCGGCGATCTTCGCTCCGAGGAGATCGAGAGCGTCGTCGATATCGTGCGAACCACTTCGGAAGCCGAAGTTGCCGCTGTACTCAAAGAGTCGGTTTCCGGAAGCTGGTCGATCTCGTTGCGTGCAAAGTCGGCGATCGACGTGTCGGCGGTCGCTGAAAGTCTCGGTGGCGGCGGGCATCGGCTGTCGGCCGGATACACGTCGACCACGTCCAGCGACGAGATTGTTGCCGCGCTCGTCGCGGCACTCGGCTGAATCCGCGGCATTGAGCGAATCTGACGCCACCTCGGCGAGATCTTCGGCAGCTGAGTTCGACGTCACTGGACGACGAATCTTTTCCCTGGCGTTTCCGGCACTCGGGGTGCTGGCGGCTGAACCCCTCTATCTGTTGTTCGACATCGCCGTCGTCGGCCGACTCGGGGCGCTTCCGCTGGCCGGGTTGGCGGTCGGTGGTCTGATCCTGTCGTTGGTGAGTACGCAGCTGACCTTCTTGTCGTACGGCACGACGGCGCGCGCCGCGCGGCTGCACGGAGCGGGCCGCGAGCGCGACGCGGTGGGCGAGGGCGTTCAGGCGACCTGGCTGGCAGCCGCGATCGGCTTGGCCTTGGTAGTGATCGTGCAGGTGATCGCGGGCCCGTTGACGTCAGCGGTGGCCGGTACTCCCGACATCGCCGCGGCTGCGGAAAGTTGGCTTCGGATAGCGGTATTGGGTGTTCCGCTCATCCTGGTAGCCCTGGCCGGAAACGGCTGGATGCGCGGCGTTCAGAACACGGTGCGACCGCTGCGGTTCGTCCTTGTCGGCCTGGGTATTTCTGCGGTGTTGTGCCCGATTCTGGTGCACGGATTGCTCGGTGCTCCCCGAATGGAACTCGAAGGATCGGCTGTCGCGAATCTGGTGGGCCAGAGTGTTTCGGGTGTTCTGTTCGCCTGGGCGCTCTTTCGTGAACCGGTCTCGGCTCGACCACATTTTGCGATCATGCGGGCGCAGATGCTGATGGGCCGTGACCTGATTCTGCGCAGCCTCGCGTTCCAAGCTTGTTTCGTCTCGGCGGCCGCGGTGGCGTCGAGGTTCGGTGCAGCTGTCGTCGGTGCACATCAAGTTGTCCTCCAACTGTGGAACCTGGTTTCGCTCCTTCTCGATTCCTTGGCGATCGCAGCTCAGACGCTCATCGGAGCAGCACTCGGCGGTGGGTACGCAGCCGCGGCGAAGAGGATGACCTGGCGGATCACCGCGTGGTCGACGGTTTTCGCCGTGGTGCTCGCGATCTTCTTCGCTGCCGGCCACTCCGTGATCCCCGGTCTCTTCACGTCCGACGCCGAGGTGCTCGGTCAAATGTCGATCGCGTGGTGGTTCTTCGTCGCGATCATGCCGGTCGCGGGAATTGTGTTCGCCCTCGACGGTGTTCTGCTCGGTGCCGGCGACGTGGTGTTCCTACGCAACGCGACCATGCTCTGCGCAGTTCTCGGGTTTCTGCCCGCGATCTGGCTCTCCCTCGCCTACGACTGGGGGCTGGCCGGAATTTGGGCAGGGCTTACCGTGTTCGTAGTACTTCGGATGGTCGCGGTGTCGTGGCGAGCGTTTTCCGGCAAGTGGGCCGTGACAGGTCCGGCGACGGCGAGGCGCGGAAGTTCAACTGAGGAAGCAGAGGGATTGTGGCAGCAAAGTTGATGGCGGTGAGCGACATTCACGTCGGTCACAACGGCAACAAGCCGATGACGGAAGAGCTGTTTCCGGATTCGCCTGACGACTGGCTCATCCTCGCCGGTGACGTCTCGGAGAAGACGGACGACATCCGGTGGGCTTTGAAGCTCCTGCGAAGCAGATTCGCAAAAGTCATCTGGATTCCGGGAAACCATGAACTGTGGACGACCGCCAAGGATCCGGTTCAGATTCACGGAGCGCCGCGGTACGAGTACCTGGTTAACATGTGCCGCGAACTCGACGTCATCACACCCGAGGACCCGTTCCCGGTGTGGGAGGGAGACGAGGGCCCGGTCACGGTCGTCCCGATGTTCCTTCTCTACGACTACTCCTTCCTGCCGGAAGGTGCGCGGGACAAGGAACACGGGCTCGAGATCGCGCGGGACAAGAACGTCGTCGCCACCGACGAGTTCCTACTTTCACCTCAGCCGTATGCGACGCGCGACGCGTGGTGCCGCGCGAGGATCGAGTACACCCAGGCACGGCTGGACGCACTTCCCGAAGGCACGAAAACCGTTCTCGTGAACCATTTCCCGATGGTCCGGCAGCCGACTGACGTGCTCATGTATCCGGAGTTCGCATTGTGGTGCGGAACCACCGCGACCGCCGACTGGCACGTCAAGTACAACGCGGTGTGCTCGGTGTACGGGCACCTGCACATTCCTCGAACCACCTACTACGACGGCGTCCGCTTCGAGGAAGTTTCACTCGGATACCCGCGCGAATGGCGTCGGCGCGGACTGCCGGAGAAGCTGTTACGTCAGATTCTTCCCGTTCCGGAGTACCCGCCGGGAACGCTCAACAAGTGGGGTGGCCACTTCAAGGTCACGCCGGAGCAGGAAGCCGAAGTCGAGCGCATGCGCGCCGGACGCTGAGAGGTATCGCTACGTGATCGAACAGATTCTCCCCGGTGGAGTCGCGACGGCCGAGGCCTTCGTCGATCCGCCCGGTCTGGTTCCGCACCCCAGCGAGGAGGCGTTGATCGGCCGTGCCGTCGAGAAGCGTCGTCGCGAATTCGTGACTACTCGGCATCTCGCGCGTCAGGCGATGGGCAAGCTCGGTGTTCCGTCTGCCGCAGTCATGCGCGGCGAGCGTGGCGCCCCGCTGTGGCCGCAGGGAGTGGTCGGGAGCCTCGCGCATTGCGACGGCTACCGCGGCGCTGTGCTGGCGTACTCCATGCAGGTCCGCTCACTCGGGATCGACGCCGAACCGCACGGTCCACTGCCGGACGGGGTATTGCCCGCGGTCAGCATCGAAGCGGAACGAACGTGGCTGGGCGCTCAGACAACCGGCGGTCCGGTGCACTGGGACCGAGTGCTCTTCTGCGCGAAGGAAGCCACCTACAAGGCGTGGTTCCCGCTCACCGGCCGATGGTTGGGGTTCGAGGACGCCCACATCACCTTCGAGGCGGAGTCGGAAACTTCCGGGACCTTCACTTCGCGTCTGCTCGTCCCCGGTGAGGCGACGTCCGGTCCGCCGCTCACCTCTTTCGACGGCAGGTGGTTGGTGTCGGACGGGCTCATCCTGACGGCAATTTCGGTGCAGTGAGCGCGACTGGCAGAATCGACACACGTGTCAGCTCGTGAAAAGCCTTCCTCCGGTCTTGTCGGCGCCGGAATCCTGATCGTCGACAAAGAGGCGGGTATCACCAGCCACGACGTGGTCGCGCGATGCCGCAAGTTGTTGAACACCCGCAAGGTGGGACACGCCGGAACGCTCGATCCCATGGCGACCGGTGTTCTCGTTCTCGGCGTCGAGCGTGCGACCAAGTTACTCGGTCTCCTGGCACTGACCACCAAGGCGTACTCGGCGACCATTCGACTCGGCGCAGCGACGGATACGGACGACGCCGAGGGCGAGGTCCTGACATCTGCAGATGCCTCGGGGGTGACGGACGAGGAGATCGCTGCGATCGTGGCGACGTTGACCGGAGACATCAAGCAGATCCCGGCAAGCGTGAGCGCCATCAAGGTCGACGGTCAGCGCGCGCATGCTCTGGTGCGCGCGGGAGAAACCGTCGAGTTGGCGCCGCGCCCGGTGACGGTGTCGACTTTCGACGTTCTGGCTCGGCGAGATGTCCCGGGAGGCTTCGTCGATCTGGATGTCGAGGTGGAATGCTCGTCCGGAACGTACATCCGTTCGCTGGCGCGCGATCTCGGTCGTGAGTTGGGCGTCGGTGGTCATTTGACGGCATTGCGCCGCACTCGCGTCGGGCCGTTCACTCTCGAACACGCGCGCACGCTCGAAGATCTCGCAGAACAGCCGGGTGTGAGCCTCGACATCGATCAGGCCGCGCAGACGGCCTTTCCACATCGACAGATCACGGCGGAGGAAGCCGAGGCGATCAGTCAGGGTCGTTGGCTCGAGCCGATCGGGATGAAGGGGATCTGTGCGGCCATCGATCCCACGGGTCACACGATCGCGCTCTTGCAGGAGAAGGGACGACGCGCCAGTTCGGTGATGGTCGTGCGGCCGGCGACGCTACGCGGATGATCGTCCGCGAGCGTGTCGAAAGCGACCTCGACGGTTGCGTCGATGCGCTGGCGCAGGTTCACGAGCGCGACGGGTATCCGGACACATGGCCGCAGATCCCACGACGTTGGCTCAGTTCGCCAACTCTGGTGAAGGCGTGGGTCGGTGAGAGTCACGGCCGTGTTGTCGGCCATGTCGCCCTCGACAGCTCGCTCGGAAGTGCGCCCGCGACTGCGGGCACGGTAGCCGTGTCGCGACTGTTCGTTCATCCCGGTTCACGCGGAAGCGGCCTCAGCGGTGCGCTACTCGACGCCGTGACGGATTTTGCCGTCGACCGTCGGTTGGGACTGGTGCTCGACGTCGTCGCCGACGCTCTTCCGGCGATCGCGCTGTACGAGCGTCGAGGCTGGGTGTACGTCGACGAGAGACTTGCCGACTGGACGCGGGCAGACGGCGTCCGGCCCGTGGAACGACGGTACCGGCTGCCGCTCTGAACGACTGTGACTACACGAGCCAAATTGCTTGAGCGACTGGGCTTCCCAGGTCGATGGTGTTGGGACTGTCGCCGAGTCGAACGGACACGGTCCCGGCGAAATCGCGGCGCTCCTCGACAGTGATCTCGACATCGAGACTGACGCCGACGGAATCGAAGTACCGGAGCATTTCGGGATCGGAATCGGAGATCCGGGCAACGCGACCCCGTTCGCCGTTGGCGAAGTCGCTGAGCTGGCGGGCCGGGGGAGTCGGTACCGAACCATCCGTGGCGGGAATGGGGTCCCCGTGCGGGTCGCGTTCGGGGAAGCCGAGTTTGGCGTCCATCCGGGAGATCATCAAATCCGAAACGGCATGTTCGAGGACTTCGGCTTCGTCGTGGACCTCGTCCCAGCCGTACCCGAGTTCCTGTACCAGATAGGTCTCGATCAACCGGTGGCGCCGGACCATGGACACAGCCGCGGCGCGGCCACTGTCCGTCAGCGCGATGGAACCGTAGCGGGCGTGATCGACCAGGCCCTGGTCCGAGAGTTTGCGGATCGCCTCCGACACCGTCGAGGCCGAGACGTTCATCTTCTCGGAAAGGAGCTTGGTGGATACACGCTCGTGAGACCACTCCTGGATCGTCCAGATGACCTTGAGGTAGTCCTGAGCCACCGACGAGAGTGCGAGCGTGTCGATTGCCGCGTCGTGCGCCGAAGTGCTGTCGCCATCCGGCGTCGATGATGCTTCCGAGGTTCCGGTCTTGTGAGCTGCCACAACGCTTAGCTTAGGCTACGAAATCCGGAACTTCCGTACGTGAGCGGCAGCACAGCGGTGATTCGATGGGCGGGTCCCGACGTGACCCGCCGCCAGTGGACCCGTAGGCTGCCAATCGTGCTGAGATGGCGTGGTCTCGACGAAGTTCCGGCCGATTGGGGTCGTTGTGTGCTCACTATCGGTGTGTTCGACGGTGTGCATCGTGGGCATGCCCAATTGATAGCGAGAGCGGTAACCGCTGCCCGCATACGCGGTGTTCCGAGCGTGTTGATGACGTTCGACCCGCATCCCATGGAGGTTGTGCGGCCGGGTAGTCATCCGGCCCAGTTGACGACGCTCCAACGGCGTGCAGAACTGGCGCAGGATCTGGGCATCGACGTGTTCTGCGTGATGCCGTTCACCGCTGATTTCATGAAGCTGACGCCGGAGCGCTACGTCCACGAAATTCTCGTCGAACGTCTGCATGTCGCCGAGGTGGTGGTGGGGGACAACTTCACCTTCGGCAAGAAGGCTCTCGGCAACGTCGATCTTCTCCGTGAGATGGGCGCTCGCTTCGGCTTTGCCGTCGACGGCGTCCAGCTACTCGCCGAGCATGCGGTGACGTTCTCGTCGACCTACATCCGCTCGTGCGTCGACGCAGGTGACATGGAAGCGGCTACCGAAGCTCTCGGCCGTCCGCATCGTGTCGAAGGTGTAGTCGTGCACGGTGACAAGCGCGGACGTGAGTTGGGATTCCCGACGGCCAACGTTGCGCCGCCGATGTTTTCGGCCATTCCGGCGGACGGTGTGTACGCGGCGTGGTTCACGGTGCTCGGTGCCGGCGAGGAACTCGGAACTGTCGTTCCCGGACGTCGATACCAAGCCGCCGTGTCTGTCGGTACCAATCCGACCTTCTCCGGACGGACCCGGACCGTCGAGGCTTACGTTCTCGACACCGAAGCCGACCTGTACGGCCAACACGTCGCGGTAGACCTGGTTTCGAGGATTCGCGGGATGGAAAAGTTCGACTCGATCGAGTCGCTCATCGCGGCGATGAACCGGGATGTCGACCGCGCACGCGAAATCCTGAGCGAGGATGCAGAGCGCAGCGTTGGTTGAGCGCAGAGCGCAGCGTTGGTTGAGCGTGTAACCCAGCGTTGGTTGAGCGCAGAGCGCAGCGTTGGCTGAGTTCGTCCTGCTCTAGTGGCGGCGGCCACATTCGCTGCAGGTGGGCGAAAGTGCCTCATTGCTGCTGGTAGGATCTTCTCTCGGTGCGTGCTGCGGTTTGCGGTGGCCGCGCCCGATCTAGTTCCTTTCACGCAAACGTCATCACAGGAGTGAATCAAGTGGCATTGACCACGGAAGAAAAGAAGGCCGTTCTCGGCGAGTACGGCTTGCACGAGACCGACACGGGATCGCCCGAAGCTCAGGTGGCAATGCTCACCAAGCGCATCACCGATCTCACCGAGCACCTCAAGACCCACAAGCATGACCACCACTCACGTCGTGGACTGCTCTTGATGGTCGGTCGTCGTCGTCGTCTGCTGAAGTACGTGGCAAAGACTGACGTCGCTCGCTACCGCACGCTCATCGAGCGTCTCGGCCTGCGTCGCTAGATTTTTCTCACGACGCTGATCGAAAGCAACACGGCAGGCTTCGGTTTGCCGAACACTCCGATAGCCGGCGAAGCCACGCATATACTGGGCTTCGCTGGCTTTCGGCGTTAGCTGCCGCAAGGCAGTTTCCGCTGTCGGCGCTATGCACAGTTGTCTTTGTGCAGTGCGCAGTCAGCACACCGTATGCACCAGAGAACGTGGTGTCGGTTGTCGGTAGTGGTTCTCCGGACCGGGCGAGTGCCCGAAAGCTCCGGCGGACTTCGATCGACGGCCGCCCGAACGTCGTGACGTCCCGAAGCAGAAATCGCTCGCATCGCAAGGAGCGTCTGCAATTCAAGAGGGGGACGTCCCTCGGTGCGCAGTTTCCACCAGGAGGGTGGAAACGCCCGCGCGGGTACGGCGAAGACGAGAGGGAAGTGAAGAGAAAAGAATGACAGAGAATTCCGTAGTAGAGGTCGACGAAGGCGTGTTCGAATCCACCGCCGTGATCGACAACGGGTCCTTCGGTACCCGCACCATCCGTTTCGAGACCGGACGCCTTGCTCAGCAGGCCGCCGGCGCCGTCGTCGCTTACCTGGACGACGAGACCATGCTGCTGTCCGCCACGAGCGCCAGCAAGCACCCCAAGGAGCACTTCGACTTCTTCCCCCTGACGGTGGACGTCGAAGAGCGTATGTACGCGGCGGGCCGCATCCCCGGCTCGTTCTTCCGTCGTGAGGGACGCCCCTCCACCGACGCGATCCTGACCTGCCGCCTCATCGACCGGCCGCTGCGCCCGTCGTTCGTCGACGGTCTCCGTAACGAGATCCAGGTCGTCGTCACGGTCATGAGCCTCAACCCGCAGGATCTGTACGACGTCGTGGCCATCAACGCCGCTTCCGCGTCGACGCAGATCGCGGGCCTGCCGTTCTCCGGACCCGTCGGTGGCGTGCGTGTTGCACTCATCGTCTCCGAGGACAACAAGGCCGGCCAGTGGGTTGCATTCCCGACGGTCGATCAGCTCGAGAACGCCGTCTTCGACATGGTCGTCGCCGGCCGCGTCGTCTCCGGTAGCGGTGACAACGCCGACGTCGCGATCATGATGGTCGAGGCCGAGGCCACCGACAACGTCATCGCGAAGATCGCCGACGGCGCTCAGGCACCGACCGAGGCCATCGTCGCCGAGGGCCTCGAGGCCGCCAAGCCGTTCATCGCACGCCTGTGTGCCGCACAGGCAGCGCTGGCATCCAAGGCTGCAAAGCCCACGGGTGACTACCCGGTCTTCCCGGCGTACCAGGACGACGTATTTGCTGCCGTCGAGGCTGCTGCGTCCGAAAAGCTCAATGCCGCACTGACAATCGCCGGCAAGCAGGAACGCGACGACAAGACCGACGAGGTCAAGGTCGAGGTTCTCGAGCAGGTTGCACCGAACTTCGAGGGCCGCGAGAAGGAACTGGGAGCTGCGTTCCGCTCGCTCACCAAGAAGCTGGTTCGCCAGCGCATCCTGCGCGATCAGTTCCGCATCGACGGTCGCGGCGTCACGGACATCCGTTCGCTGTCCGCCGAGGTCGCGATCATCCCGCGCGCACACGGCTCCGCGCTGTTCGAGCGCGGCGAGACCCAGATCCTGGGTGTCACCACTCTCGACATGGTCAAGATGGCTCAGCAGGTCGACTCGCTCGGCCCCGAGACCACCAAGCGCTACATGCATCATTACAACTTCCCGCCGTACTCCACCGGTGAGACGGGTCGCGTCGGTTCGCCGAAGCGTCGCGAAATCGGTCACGGTGCACTTGCCGAGCGCGCTCTCATGCCGGTTCTGCCCAGCGTCGAAGAGTTCCCGTACGCGATTCGCCAGGTCTCCGAGGCTCTGAGCTCCAACGGTTCCACCTCGATGGGCTCGGTGTGTGCTTCCACGCTCGCACTGCTCAACGCCGGTGTGCCGCTGCGTGCTCCGGTTGCCGGTATCGCCATGGGCCTGGTCTCCGACCAGGTCGACGGTGAAACCCGCTACGTCGCTCTGACCGACATCCTCGGCGCCGAAGACGCCTTCGGTGACATGGACTTCAAGGTCGCAGGTACCAAGGACTTCGTCACGGCCCTGCAGCTGGACACGAAGCTCGACGGCATCCCGTCGCAGGTTCTCGCCGGTGCACTCTCGCAGGCGAAGGATGCACGGACCACGATCCTCGAGGTCATGGCGGAAGCCATCGACACCCCGGACGAGATGAGCCCGTTCGCTCCCCGCGTGACGGCCATCAAGGTCCCCGTCGACAAGATCGGTGAGGTCATCGGCCCCAAGGGCAAGATGATCAACTCCATCACCGAGCAGACCGGTGCCAACATCTCCATCGAAGACGACGGCACCGTGTTCGTCGGCGCCACCGATGGACCGTCTGCACAGGCCGCGATCGACATGATCAACGCCATTGCCAACCCGCAGCTCCCCAAGGTCGGCGAGCGGTTCCTGGGCACGGTCGTCAAGACCACCGCCTTCGGTGCCTTCGTTTCGCTCCTGCCGGGACGCGACGGACTGGTGCACATCTCGAAGCTGGGCAGCGGTAAGCGCATTGCCAAGGTCGAAGACGTGGTCAACGTCGGATCCAAGATCCGCGTCGAGATCGCCGACATCGATGCACGTGGCAAGATCTCGCTGATCCCGGTCGAAGAGGGCAACGACGAGGCTGCCGCTCCGGTCGCCGACGAGGCTGCTTCCGAGTAGATCTCACTTCGTACTCTGATGCGGCCCCGCGCGGATTTCCGTGCGGGGCCGCATCTGTACTGTCTGTAGACACGTAGACACGAGCCTGTACGTACCTGTTACAACACTTGCACCGAGGACTGCTGAACCTTTTCATGGCAAAGACCACTCCCAACACCACGCGCAGCCGCAGCGCTGTGCTGAAATCGCCGATCGATGCGACTCCCGAATCCGGAGTGCAGCGCACGGTCCTTCCCGGCGGCCTGCGCGTCGTCACCGAGTTCATTCCCGGTGTGCGTTCTGCCTCCGTCGGTGTGTGGGTCGGGGTCGGCTCCCGAGACGAGCAGCCGAGTGTGGCCGGGGCCGCGCACTTTCTCGAGCACCTGCTGTTCAAGTCGACGCCGTCACGGACTGCGTTGGACATCGCGCAGGTCATGGATGGTGTGGGCGGCGAACTCAATGCATTCACGTCGAAGGAACACACCTGTTTCTACGCGCACGTGATCGACGACGACCTTCCCATGGCGGTGGACCTCGTTGCCGACGTCGTACTGCGCGGGCGTTGCAGAACTGCGGACGTCGATGTCGAGCGCCAAGTAGTGCTCGAAGAGATCGCGATGCGCGACGACGATCCGGAGGATCTGCTCGGCGACGCGTTTCTGACCGCGTTGTTCGGTGATCATCCCGTCGGTCGTCCGATCATCGGCAGCGTCGAATCGATCGAGTCGATGTCGCGCAATCAGTTGCATTCCTTCCATGTTCGGCGTTACACGCCGCAGCGGATGGTGCTGGCCGTAGCGGGCAACGTCGACCACAAGCAGGTTGTGACGCTCGCTCGGCGCGCATTTGCCGGGCACCTCGAGCGTGGAGTCAAGCCGGCGCCGCGGCGCGAGGGCACTTTGCGATTGCGCACGATGCCTGAACTGAGCTTGACCCACCGCGACAGCGAGCAGGTCCATCTTGCGCTGGGAGTACGCGCCTTCGGTCGGCACGAGGGTCATCGCTGGGCGCTGTCGGTTCTCAACGCCGCAGTGGGTGGCGGGCTGAGTTCTCGTCTCTTCCAAGAGATTCGGGAGAAGCGTGGGCTTGCGTACTCCGTCTATTCCGGCGTCGACACCTTCGCGGACACCGGAGCGTTCTCCGTATACGCCGGTTGCCAGCCGGAGAACCTCGGTGAGGTTGCCACAGTGATCCGCGAGGTACTCGCAAACGTTGCGACGGACGGAATCACCGATGCCGAGATCGCCCGCGCCAAGGGATCGCTGCGCGGCGGATTGGTTCTGGCACTGGAAGATTCGGGCTCACGTATGAACCGTATCGGTCGCAGTGAACTGAACTACGGCAACCATCGCAGTGTCGCGCAGACGCTCGCGACCATCGACGCAGTCACCTCCGAAGAGGTGCTCGAGGTGGCGCAGGTGCTCTTGACGAGGCCGTTTGCGGCCGCCGTCGTAGGACCGTACAAGCGTGTTCGTGACCTCCCCGCGTCGGTACGCGGGATCGTGGGTAAGTAGCTCGAACAATCGAAATCGGGGTGTGCAGTTGAAGATCCGTGGTGCAGTGCTCGAAGAGATCGGCCGGGAGCGTCCCTTTGCGGAGTCGACTCCTATTTCGATTTCGGAACTCGATCTCGAATCCCCGGGTCCGGGTGAGATCCTCGTCAAGATCGAAGCTGCGGGGCTTTGTCACTCCGACCTGTCCGTCGTCGACGGGAATCGTGTACGACCCGTACCGATGTTGTTGGGGCACGAGGCAGCTGGTCGGATCCTCGAACTCGGCGAAGGAGTCGATTCACTGTCGGTCGGTACCCGCGTCGTGATGACGTTCCTTCCGCGGTGTGGTGAGTGCGCGGGATGCGCCGCCGACGGCCGGATGCCGTGCACGGTGGGTAGTGCCGCCAACAACGAGGGCAGTTTGCTCGGTGGCGCGCAACGACTGCGACGCTCCGGCGAGAACGTCAAACATCACCTCGGTGTTTCAGGTTTCGCGACGCATGCGGTGGTCAACGCCAAGTCGGTTGTTGCCGTCGACGACGACATCCCGGCCGAGATCGCAGCCGTACTCGGTTGCGCGGTGTTGACGGGAGGGGGAGCGCTGCTCAACGCGGCCAAGCCTCGCCCTGCCGACACGGTGATGGTGGTCGGCTTGGGCGGAGTCGGGATGGCCGCAATCCTGACGGCGCGCGCACTCGGGGTCGAGACCGTCATCGGCGTCGACGCACTGGAGTCGAAGTTGGCCCAGGCCCTGGAACTGGGCGCGACCGAGGTCTTCACACCGTCCGGACTGTCCGAGAGTGGCGTCCGTGCGGACATCGTCGTCGAGGCCGCCGGAAATGCTCGGGCCTTCGAGACTGCGGTGGCTGCGACGGCACCGGGCGGCACGACCGTCACAGTGGGGTTGCCTGCACCTGATGCGCGTTCGTCGATCTCGCCTCTCGGGTTGGTTGCCGAAGCGCGGACCATCATCGGCAGCTACCTCGGATCCGCGGTCCCGGCCCGCGACATCCCGATCTACGCGCAATTGTGGCGGGACGGGAAGCTTCCGGTCGAGAAGCTCATCTCCTCGCGAATCGAACTGGCCGACATCAATTCCGGCATGGACGAACTCGCCGACGGAAAAGCAATCCGACAGGTCATTATCTTCGACGCGGAGTAGGCGCACGTTGCTTTTATGCAGCGGAAATGAGAGGTTTGCGTCCCCGATAGCCTCCCGAGTCGCCGCGGAAAATCGTTACCCCTTGTAACGCTCCTCTCGTACTGGACGACTACTCGAATGACGTTGCGTGACGCCCCGGGGGTCGGTCGTACGTTTTCCAAAAGTTGATTGGGGAGAAGATATGCCGGTTCGTGGGTTCTTTTCGCGACATCGAATACTGGCGGGTGCTGTAGCGCCCGCAGCGCTCGGCGTGGCCGCGTTGGTGGCGGTCGCGGTCGCTGTGGATTCTCCGCAATCACAGACGATCGAGACCGAGTTGACCGCGTCTGTCACCGAGTGTCACGACACGGTCGGGATCGGTGTCGCCGGTCGCGGTGACACTCCGGTCGAGGGCACGACGAAGATGCTCGTTGGTGCCGATGGGAAGACGCTCCTCCCGGCGGCGCTCACAGACGACTACAGCAGCCACTGGGTGGACCCGGTACTCAAGGCGCCTGCCGGTTCGGTCAAGGACGGCTCGTACGCCTCGGTCTACATCGCGTACCCCGCAAACATGGACAGTTACGAAGAGGCCGTGACGACGGGCGCGGACAATACCCGCGCTGTGATGAAGGCAATCAGCGCGGCCTGCCCGAACACGAAGTTCTCGATTGTCGGCTACAGCGAGGGCGCTGACGTCGTGCGCCGCGTCGCGATGGACATCGGCTCGGAGGCGAGTACTTCCGGCATCAATCCGGACAACGTCGTCGGTGTGGTCATCTTCGCCGACGCTGGTCGACTCGCGGGCGAGGGGCCGTTCCCCGGTGCCGAGAACCCGTACTCGAACCCGAATGGTTTCAACGAGAAATATCAGAACGGAAAGAACACCGCTTCCGGATCCGGGGCACTTCCAGGCACCAGCGGAGATTTCGGGGCACTGAAAGGCAAGATTGCCTCGTTCTGCTCTGACGGCGACCTCACTTGCGCAGCCCCCGCGAACATTTCACTCCTGATCCTGGCGGCAAACGTCGGTCGGCAGCTCAACGTCGACCAGTTGCAAGCTCAGAATCTGACGCCCGCCACCGGCATGGATATCGCGGTCGTGATGGGACGTGTGATGTTCGATGCGTTCAACGACATCTCGGGCAATCCCGCCTGGATGCAGAGCGACGAAACCTTCCTCGATGTCTTGCTGAAGGTGTCCGACCCGGCATACAAGCCGAGCGAGCCCACCACCGAGCCAGTCGCAAAGGACTCGGTTTCCACTGAAGAAGTATCACCGTTGGCGTACCTGCCGCAGAAGCTGTTCAAGGAAATCGTCGGCCTCATCGCCACGAACCAGAACACCATCCCCGTAGTCATGAACGATCCGTACGGCCTGACCCTGGGCCCGGATGTCGGTCACCACTTCGACTACTGGCGCGATTCGGATGCTGCAAACGGCAAGCCCCTGACATCAGCGGAGTACGCAGCGGCGTGGCTGACCTATCTGGCCAAGCAGGCGCAGGACGGCAAACCGGTCGATTCGTCGGCGAAGCCGACCGCAGAAGAGATGGCGGATGCAATCGATGCCTTGGCTGCTTCGCCTTCGGTTACGGACTCGGCAAAGCCCACCACAACCACGGTCGCAGCGGTGCAACCCGCACCCGCAGGGTCGGAATCTGCAGCACCGGCACCCGCGGCTCCGACGACGTCAGCCGTTGCTCCGGCCGCGACGCCGAGTGTGACTTCAACCGTGACGCCGTCGACTTCAGTCGAGTCGAGTGCACCGCCCGCCGCTACCACGACAACGGCAACATCAACGACGACACAAGCTGCAGCCGGCTAGCCGAGAGGTTTCCGTTCGTCACACGAATAACGCTGTCACAGGCTGCGATCCGCAATCAGTTGCGGATCGCAGCCTGTTTTGGTGTACGGGTTCCGTACGGCGACTGGTGGTGCTTATCGTGGAAGGAAGGTTTCCGGATCACGAATCGTGGGTTTCACCGTGCACGAGCTGTCTATTGCGCAGAGTGTGGTCGAAGCCGTGTGTGAGCGTGCCGGCGAGCGACGAGTATCGAGCGTGCGGCTGGAAGTCGGACAACTCTGCGCGGTGGTTCCACACTCTCTGTTGTTCTGCTTCGACGTCGTCACTGCGGGTACTCACGCCGAAGGTGCCAGCTTGCACATCGATCAGATTGCAACCAGCGCGCGATGCAAAAGCTGTGGCGTGACGTTCTCGCCGCCCGACATGTTCTTGTTGTGCGGGTGCGGCAGTGCTGATGTCGAGGTGCTTGCCGGCCGAGAGCTGCGGATCCTCTCGATGGAAGTGAGCTGAGATATGTGCGCGACGTGTGGGTGCGGGGACACCGCGGGACCGCGGGTGTCGGTGGTCGAAGAGGGACAGCACGAGCAGGAAGACGGTCACGAGCAGGAACACGGTCACGGTCACGGGCACGGGCATGACCATCAGCACGGTCACTCGGAGCACACTGTGCTTCTCGAGCAGCAGGTGCTTGCCAAGAACGACGGCATTGCACTGCACAATCGTGAGTGGATGCGGGTCCGCGGAATCACAGCACTCAACATCATGAGTTCGCCCGGCGCGGGTAAGACGACGTTGCTGGCACGAACGATCCGGGAACTGACACGGGAACGACCTATCGCAGTGATCGAAGGTGACCAGGAAACCCGGCTCGACGCCGAGCGGATTCACGAAACCGGTGCGTCGGTGGTCCAGGTGAACACCGGGGCCGGATGTCATCTCGATGCCGAGATGATCGATCACGCACTACGGGCTTTGGATCCGCCAGACGGCTCGCTGCTTCTGATCGAAAACGTCGGAAACCTGGTGTGCCCCGCGCTCTTCGACCTGGGCGAGGAAGGCAAGGTTGTCCTAATTTCGACGCCGGAGGGGGTCGACAAGCCGAAAAAGTACCCGCACATCTTTGCCGTCGCGGATCTCGTGGTGATCAACAAGATCGACTTGCTCCCGTACGTCGAGTTCGACGTCGATGCCTGCATCGCGCAAGCAAGAATGCTCAATCCTGCTGTGCGCGTAGTTGTTCTGTCCGCCACGACAGGTGAGGGCATGGACGAGTGGTACGAGTGGATCGGTAGTCGTTCGGCGATTTCTCCGGTGGCCGTTGACAACTGATCTGCTCGGGTAGTTAATGAAATGAGTGGGTGCCACGCAAGTGGGCCGAGGTTCGACTCCGGTGGCGTCAGCGTTTCGGTGCCGCGGTGTTTCGAGACCACAGCGAGGCCACAGAGTTTTGAGGCCCCAGCGTGTCAGGCCGGTGGCGGCGCCGAGAATCAGGCGCAAGTGCACCCGTGAAAGCGGCTGACATGGACACACAAAAATCGACTGCTGGCACCACGGCGGAACCTGCCTCCGCTGTAACCCCCCAAAGCGCAGCAGCCAAAGCGGAAGAAACGCTGATTCACGTGCTGTGGATCAATGCCGGTCTCAGTTGCGACGGTGATTCGGTGGCACTGACTGCCGCTACGCAACCCAGTATCGAGGAGATCGCACTCGGTGCGTTGCCTGGCCTGCCTCAGGTAGCGGTCCATTGGCCGCTCATCGACTTCGAATGCGGACCGCAGGGTGGAGCCGACGATTTCCTGGAATGGTTCTGGAAAGCTGACCGGGGAGAATTGGAACCCTTCGTTCTCGTCGTCGAAGGATCTATACCGAACGAGAAACTCCACGACGAAGGGTACTGGTGTGGCTTCGGGAACAATCGCGAAACCGGCCAACCGGTCACCACGAGCGAGTGGCTCGACAAGCTGGCACCGAAAGCCACTGCGGTAGTCGCGGTCGGCACGTGCGCAACCTACGGCGGCATACATGCGATGGCCGGCAATCCGACCGGTGCTATGGGAGTGCCGGACTATCTCGGGTGGACCTGGAAATCGAAGGCGGGCATCCCGATCGTGTGCGTTCCCGGGTGTCCCATCCAGCCGGACAACCTCTCCGAGACCCTGACTTACCTTCTGTACATGGCCACTGATCAGGCGCCGATGATTCCCTTGGACGAATCCCTGCGCCCGCAGTGGCTTTTCGGTGCCACCGTTCACGAGGGCTGTGACCGTGGCGGGTACTACGAGCAGGGCGAGTTCGCGACGGAGTACGGGTCACCGAAGTGCATCGTCAAGCTGGGGTGTTGGGGACCGGTCGTGAAATGCAATGTCCCCAAACGCGGTTGGATCAACGGAGTCGGCGGATGTCCTAATGTCGGCGGGATCTGTATCGGTTGCACGATGCCGGGATTCCCGGACAAATTCATGCCGTTCATGGATGAACCACCTGGCGGCAAACTCTCCACCAATGCGGTGGGAATGTACGGGTCCGTGATCCACAGTCTGCGCCGGATCACCGGTCACACGTTGGACAAGGAACCGCACTGGCGCGAGCGCGGGTCGAAGTTGCTCACCGGTGCGACACGTACGTGGTGACCGACCGGATACATTCAAATCAGTTCGTGAGCAACGTCTCTGGGAGGCACTGCAATGACGGCCATCGTTCCCGAACCCACCTCGACTGCGGACCGCGACGGTCTTGTCGAGATGGCGTGGGACCCCATCACCCGAATCGTCGGCAGTCTGGGTATCTACACAAAGATCGACTTCGCCAATCGCGAAGTGGTGGAGTGCCACAGCACGTCGTCGATCTTTCGTGGGTATTCCCTGTTCATGAAGGGGAAGGACCCGCGCGACGCGCATTTCATCACCAGTCGTATCTGCGGCATCTGCGGTGACAACCACGCCACATGCTCGTGCTACGCACAGAACATGGCGTACGGTGTCAAGCCGCCGCATCTGGGAGAGTGGATCGTCAATCTCGGCGAGGCGGCCGAGTACATGTTCGACCACAACATTTTTCAAGAGAATCTGGTCGCGGTCGACTACTGCGAGAAGATGGTCTCCGAGACGAATCCAGGGGTGCTGGCGCAGGCAGAGAACACGCGCTGTCCGCACGAGGACCAGCATGGTTATCGCACGATCGCCGACATCATGCGGACTCTCAATCCGTTCACGGGCGAGTTCTATCGGGAGGCGTTGCAAGTCTCGCGTTCGACCCGTGAAATGTTCTGCCTGATGGAGGGCAGGCACGTCCACCCGTCGACGCTCTATCCCGGTGGCGTGGGCACGGTCGCGACGATCGAACTGATGACGGACTACCTGTCGCGGCTGATGCGGTACGTCGAATTCATGAAGAAGGTCGTGCCGATGCACGACGACCTGTTCGACTTCTTCTACGAGGCGCTGCCTGGTTACGAAAAGGTCGGTCTGCGACGGACCCTGCTGGGTTGTTGGGGATCGTTCCAAGACCCCGAATACTGCAATTTCTCGTACAAGGACATGACCGACTGGGGCCGGAAGATGTTCGTCACTCCGGGCGTCGTGGTCGACGGGAAGTTGGTCACCACAGACCTGGTGGACATCAATCTCGGTATCCGAATCATGCTGGGCTCCTCGTATTACGAGGACTGGAGTGATCAGGAGATGTTCGTCGAAACCGATCCGCTGGGTAATCCGGTCGATCGCCGGCACCCGTGGAATCAACACACCAACCCACATCCGCAGAAGCGGAACCTCGAGGACAAGTACAGCTGGGTGATGTCACCGCGATGGTTCGACGGAAAAGACAACCTCGCTCTGGACACCGGCGGGGGAGCGTTGGCTCGTCTGTGGAGCACCGCTCTTGCCGGCCTGGTCGACATCGGGTACCTCGAGTCGACTGGACACAGCGTGAAGATCAATCTTCCGAAGACAGCGTTGAAAGGTCCGGTCTCGCTCGAGTGGAAGATACCGGAACACGGCAGCAATACTCTCGAAAGAAACCGTGCGCGAACCTATTTCCAGGCGTACGCAGCCGCGGCTGCCCTTCATTTCGCCGAGAAGGCGCTTGTCGAGATCCGGGCCGGCCGGACCAAGACGTGGGAGTCGTTCGAGGTCCCGGACGAGGGCATCGGATGCGGATTCACCGAAGCCGTCCGCGGAGTTCTCTCTCATCACATGGTGATACGTGACGGGAAGATCGCGAACTATCACCCGTACCCGCCGACTCCGTGGAACGCGAGCCCGCGCGACAGTTACGGAACTCCCGGTCCGTACGAGGACGCTGTGCAGGGTCAGCCGATCTTCGAGGAGAACGATCGAGACCACTTCAAGGGCATCGACATCATGCGGACGGTGCGTAGTTTCGATCCCTGCCTGCCGTGCGGGGTTCACATGTATCTCGGCGGGGGCAAGACCCTGGAGAAGCTGCACTCGCCGACGCAGTCCGTGACCGGGGAGTGATCGATGGAGCAAACGGCCGACTACTGGCGCGGAGCAGGTGAGCGCATCGAGACGTTGTTGCAGGCCAGTGCTGGTGCGGGACCGGTGGCTCGCGATCGCGCCGAGCAACTGGTGCGTGAGGTCGTGCAGTTGTACGGCGCAGCGCTCGAACGCACCGTCGCGCTGGCGGATCCGGCCACGATGGATGCGATGGTTCGCGACGATCTGGTGTCGAGCCTGCTACTCGTGCACGGACTTCACCCGCACGACGTCGAGACCCGCGTACGCGCTGCGCTCGACAGCGTGCGTCCGTACCTCGGCTCGCACGGCGGCGACGTCGAACTGATCGAGGTGGCGAACGGAGTCGTGCGGCTACGTCTGCTCGGAAGCTGCAACAGTTGTCCTTCGTCGTCGGTGACTCTCGAAACCGCGGTCCAGGACGCGGTGCAGGCTGCGGCACCCGAGACCACCGGAATCGACGTCGAAACACCGGACCCGCACGAGCTGAAGTCGGGTGTGATCTCGGTCGAGTCCCTGTTCTCGCACGTACACGCCGACGGGGGAGGTGCGCACTGGGTGGAGGTCCCCGAATTCGCCGAAGTCGACGCGGGTGAGGTCGCGGGCTTCCTGGTATCGGGTACCGAACTGTTGGTCTGCCGCTCCGGTGACGATCTGTACGCGTATCGCGACCGTTGTCCCGTCTGCGACCACTCGATGGCGGGGTCTGTGCTCGAACGCATGATGGGCGTTCCTGCCCGAGACGCCGCCGTTCTTACCTGTCCGACGTGCTCTGCCCACTTCAGCGTGTACGGAGCGGGAGCGAGGGTTGGTGGTGGTTCGGAGCACCTGGCGCCGCTGCCGGTGTTGATCCGCGACGGAGTTCTCTCGGTCGCGCTCGCCGACGATTCCGTGTTGCCGGTGACCTAGCCGTGAACGAAGACCGGTCATGAAAGTCACCCTGTCATGAAAACTACTGTGGGAGAAGTACTCACACGAATCGCCTCGGCGCGCGTCATGCCGACCGGGCCGCTGTGTGAGATGTGCGCGACGGGCATAGGTGACGAACACCAACACGTTGTGGACGTACAGGTTCGGAGCCTGATGTGCGTGTGCCGTCCCTGCTATCTGCTCTTTTCGCCGGTCGACGCGGATCTTCGATACAAAGCGGTTCCCGATCGGTATCTCGAGTTTCCGGACTTCGAGCTGGCGCCGGGCCGTTGGGAGTCTTTGGAAATCCCCGTCGGCCTCGCATTCTTCTTTCGAAACTCGCTTCTCGACAAGTACATAGTCTTCTATCCGGGACCTGCCGGAGCTACCGAATCCGAGCTGCCGATCGACTCCTTCGAGACAGTGCTCGACGAGAATCCGGGGCTCTCGCAGATGCGGGCCGACGTCGAGGCGTTGATCGTCTCCGTGCCCACGTCAGGACAATCGCCGCGATGTTTCGTTGTTCCCGTCGACGCCTGTTACGAACTGGTGGGACGGCTGCGCACCGTGTGGCGCGGATTCGACGGTGGCCAGGATGCCGCGCGCGCAGTGGACGAATTCTTTGCTCGCGTCGAGGCACGAAGCAGGTCGGCATGACTTCTCTCGACTTCTCGGTCGACAACGTGGAGGTGGAACCGTACGCGGTCACGCCGAATCTGACGGTGCGATTGAGGATGTCGGAGACGACCGGCGTGACCGTTCGTGCGGTGGCCCTGCGCGCACAAGTTCGAATCGAACCGCACCGCCGGCCGTACTCCGATGCGGAAGGCGAAGCCCTGCACGATCTCTTCGGTCCGCGGGAGCGTTGGTCGAGCACGCTGCGCACCTTCTTGTGGATGGAGTGTTCCACGGTCGTTCAAGGATTCACGGGAGCAACGGTCGCGGCCTTACCCATGGCGTGTACGTACGACTTCTCGGTGACGGCGTCGAAGTACATGCATGGCCTCCGTGACGGAATCATTCCGATCGTGCTTTTGCTGAGCGGCACGGTATTCACTGACGGACCGCGTGGTTTCTCGGTGCAGCAGATCCCGTGGGACAGATCTGCTGCCTACGAATTGCCGGTCGACGTGTGGAAACTGCTGATGGCCACGCATTATCCGGCCTCCGGCTGGGTACGCCTCGACCATGAGACGATTGCCGATCTCGTGCGATTCAAGGCTGCCCACGGCCTCACGGACCTCGATTCAGCCGTGCGGCAGTTGCTGACGGCGAGCCAGGTGCAGCGATGACTCGAGCGGAGATCGATCACGACGTTCGGGCCGTGGCCGACGCTGTCCTCTACGAGGGCTACCTTCTCTATCCTTACCGGGCCGGTTCGGCGAAGAATCAATCCCGTTGGCAGTTCGGCGTTCTCGGACCGCCCGGCGCCGCCGAGGTCGGAGTCGGGGAGGAACCGTCGATGTCCGCGCAATGTCTGCTCGGCGAATTCGAGCGGAGCGGCGTCGAAGTGACTGCGACTGTGAGGTTTCTGCACCACCAGTCGCGGACGGTTGAACGACTCGGCGCCGGCGGCGCGTGGATTCCGGTCGATCGGTTGGTAGTCGACGGGTGCGAGTCGATCTCGTGGGACGAAGCGACCGAATCCGAGTCGGCATTGGGCCCGTGGGGTCTGGACGAACTCGAAGCCGGCGTCGAAGAAACCTTCTGTGCGGCGGGAGTTGTCGACGGCGAGACTCTCTCGGACTCTCGGGGCAGAGTGGTCGGGCGGATCGTCCGGACACGGCTTCCGGTGAATGGTCGCGTGGCAGTGAGCGCCTCACCCGGAGGTGGACGCACGGTGATGTCCGTGAAGGTCATGAACACCACGAGCATCGACGCGAGGGACAAGGGCACCGCCACGGCGCAGTCGATGCTCGGCACTCACGTCATTCTGAACTGCACAGGCTCGAGATTCCTGTCGTTGTTCGAAGAAACCGATCATTCGGAGCCGCTGCGGCAAAATCGCTGTTATCCCGTGCTTGCGGGTATAGCGGACTCCACTCACCCTGGCACTTCGGCCACCGTTCTGGTGTCACCGATCATCCTGTACGACTTCCCCGAGATTGCGCCGCAGAGCGAAGGATCTCTGTTCGACTCGACGGAGATCGACGAAATACTCACGCTGAGAATCCTTGCCATGACCGACGAGGAAAAAGCGGTGGCGCGGGCTACCGATTCCAAAGCTGCCGACATCATCGACCGGTGTGAGCGCTTGACGGACGACGATCTGGCCGGCTTGCACGGTGTGCTGCGAGATCCGCATGCCGGTTCTGATCTCGTACCCGAGGTGCCTGACGGCGTGGACTGGTGGACCCCGGAAGCCGACACCAGTGTTCAACCGCGCACCGACGCAGTTTTGATCAACGGCGTCCGCGTCTGTGGTGGAAGTACAGTTCGGCTTCACCCCTCGCGTCGCGCTGATGCTCAGGACCTGTTCTTCGACGGCCGGATCGCCCACGTCGCCACCATTCATGAAGACGTGGACGGCGACATTCATGTTGGGGTGACACTCTTGGACGATCCGGCCGCCGATCTGCACAACTGGTACGGCCGCTATCTGTACTTCGCGCCGGAGGAGATAGAACCGATGCCGCCAGACAGCGCGAGTTGACGTACTTCACAGCTATCGGACTTCACAGCTATCGAGAGGAGAACTCGCCATGAGGAGCATGGGATTGCTGTCGACGGCACTTCTCGGCGCCACCGCGATCGCAGCCGCGATCGTCCTGGTGGTGTCGATGCCGGACATCCAGCGGTATCTGAGAATGCGAAAGATGTAAAGCGCTGTGCGCGTGCTGATTGCAGGCGTCGGAAACATATTTCTCGAAGACGACGGATTCGGTCCCGAAGTCGTTCGGGCGCTGCAGCACGAGGATCTTCCGTCGGAAACCCGTCTGGTCGACTACGGGATTCGCGGCGTGCATCTGGCGTACGACTTGTTGGAGCCGTGGGACGCACTGGTGCTGATCGACGCCCTACCGGCCACCGGGGTCCCGGGGAAGCTCTCGATCATCGAGGTGGACCCCGAAAGTGAAGGCCCGCAAGGTGGTTTCGACGCTCACTCGATGCATCCGAGTTCGGTGTTCGCCAGCTTGCAGGCCCTCGGCGGAACACTTCCGCGGACGTTCGTGGTGGGGGCGCACGCGAAATCGATTGGTGACGGGATCGGATTGAGTGCGGAGATGAGCGGTTCGGTCGGGCAAGCCGCATCTGCGGTGATGGCACTCGTGAGGTCGATCAACGTGGATTGCGATGTCACCACATTGGGACCGGAGGTGTGAGTCATGTGTCTGGGAATCCCGGGACGAGTCCGCGAACTACTGGACGGGTACGGCGGTCAACTCGCCCTCGTCGACGTGGAAGGTGCTCCGCGCAAAGTCAACATCGGGATGCTCGACGAAGGCGCCGTCACCGCAGGGGACTGGGTGGTGATCCACATGGGCTTCGCAGTGGAAAAGGTCTACGAACAGGGAGCGCACCGTGCCCGGACCGGCCTCGAACTGATGGGCCGAGGTCAAGCCAGTGAGATCGACGACTCCGATACTCGTACGGGCGAGGTCGGGACATGATGATCGCCTGCCGTGTCATCGTTCGTGGCGTAGTCCAGGGGGTGGGATTCCGGCCGTTCGTTCATGCGACTGCCACCGAACTGGGACTGTCGGGTTCGGTGGGAAATTCTGCTCTCGGTGTCGTGATCGAGGTCGAAGGCGACGGAGAGGCAATCGATGCATTTGTCGTTCGAATGCGACACAGCCCCCCACCGCTGGCACGAGTGGAGTCGATCGAGCGTGAGGACTTGCCGCCGGTAGGTCGTCAGGGGTTCTGCATAATCGAGACGGATGCGGGGTCGGTCGGGCGAACCTTGGCGCCGGCTGACGTCGGAATCTGCGACGACTGCCTCCGCGAACTGACTGATCCGAGCGATCGGCGATTTCGTCATCCCTTCATCACCTGCACCAATTGTGGTCCACGATTCACGATCATCGAGTCGCTGCCCTACGACCGGGCCGCCACGACGATGAAGCGATTCCCGTTATGCGCACACTGTGCGGTGGAGTACGCGGATCCCTCCGACCGCCGATTTCACGCGCAACCGATTGCCTGTCCGGAGTGCGGCCCGACGCTCTCGTTCGTGAAAGAGGATATGCCTGCGGTGACCGGCGAGGCTGCACTCCTGGCCGCCCGATCGCTGCTACGAGACGGAAAGATTCTTGCTGTCAAGGGAATTGGTGGATTCCATCTGGCTTGTGATGCCCGCGACGATCACGCGGTTCACCAGTTGCGTGAGCGCAAGCGTCGAGCAAGCAAGCCGTTGGCGGTGATGGTGCGCGACATGCGCGAAGCCAGAGCGCAGGGTCTTGTCTGCGATGCCGAGGCCGGTGCCATGTCCTCACGCGAACGCCCGATAGTGCTGGTGGCCAAAGCGTCTGGATTCGCGCTTTCGCCCTCGGTTGCCCCAGGAATCCCGGACATCGGAATCATGCTGGCCTACAATCCGATTCAGCATCTTCTTCTCGGCTTGCCTGGGGACGCTGCAGGCCCGGCGGTGTTGGTGATGACGTCGGCGAACATCGGTGGAGAGCCTATTCTGTTCTCCGACAGCGATCTCGCACGACTGGATTGTCTGGCCGACGGGGTATTGACCCACAACCGTCCGATCTTGATGCCGTGTGACGACTCGGTGATGCGAATAGTGGACCGTGGACGGCAGTTGCTTCGTCGCTCGCGCGGATACGCACCGCTGCCCGTCGCCGCGCCGTTCGACTTACCGCCCACCTTGGCGGTCGGGGCCGACCTGAAGAACACCTTCTGTCTCGCCGAGGGTGCCTGTGTGTGGCCGAGCCAGCACATCGGAGACATGGGCGACCTCGCAGTCATCGACAGTTTTGCTGCCTCGGAGCGTCACTTCGAATCGATCACGGGAGTAGTGCCTCAGCAGATCGCCTGTGACGAACATCCGCGGTATCGCTCGTCCTCGTGGGCTCGAAGGCGTAGCGGCGACCGACCGGTGCGCGTCGTCGGGCATCACCATGCACATGTGGCTTCCGTGATGGGGGAGAACGGCCGGGACGGGAGCGAACCCGTACTCGGAATGGCGTTCGACGGCACCGGCTACGGGGCGGACGGCGCAGTGTGGGGAGGGGAAATGCTGCTGGCGACGTACAAGGGCTGTCGCAGGCTTGCCCATCTGGAATACGTACCGCTGCCCGGTGGTGATGCCGGAGTGGAACGACCGTACCGAATGGCGCTCGCTCACCTGTGGCACGCCGGGTTGGATTGGGACGTCGACCTCGCGTCGGTTGCGGCCTGTCCGCCCCGAGAGCGGTCGGTTCTACTTCACCAGTTGGAAACCGGTTTCGGGTGTGTGGACACCTCCAGCATGGGGCGGTTGTTCGACGCAGTCTCATCGCTGGCCGGGGTTCGACAGTGTGTCGACTACGAAGCGCAGGCCGCAATCGAGCTGGAGGGGATTTCGAGGGGAGTCGACAGCGCCGGTTCGCGGTACACCTTCGACTGGATGCAGTCGGACGACGATTCGTGGACAGCCGATCCGCGGTCGGTCATTCGGGCTGTCGTCGGCGATCTCCGGGCGAAGGTGCCCGCCGACGTGATCGGCGCCCGTTTTCACGAATCAGTAGCGCACCTGGTGCTCGAGTGGGCAATTCGTGGTCGGGAAATGGCGGGAGTGGACGAGGTAGTACTCACCGGAGGTGTCTTCCAGAACCCTCTCCTGCTCGTCCGGGTGTGTGCCCTGCTCGGAGAAGCGGGATTCACGCCGTTGACAGGACTGGAATTACCACCGAACGACGGCGGTCTCGCCTACGGCCAAGTGCTGGTCGGGAGTTCGTCATGAGGTCAGGAGTTGTGTCATGTGCCTAGCCGTACCAGGACGTATCGAGTCCTTGGAGGAACGCGACGGAACGACGATGTCGGTGGTGAACTTCGGTGGCGTCCGAAAAGAGGTGTGCCTCGAGTACATTCCTGGCGCCCGAGTCGGCGAGTACGTCGTGGTACACGTCGGATTCGCCATCCAGCGACTCGACGAGGAATCCGCTCGCAGCACGCTGGCGGAATTCGAGCACCTCGGCGTACTCGACGAGGAATTCGGTGACGGGTTCGAAAGGGCTGCCCGGGCCGCGGGGATCGAACCGAAGGAGACGGAATCATGAAGTATCTGGACGAGTTCTCCGATCCGGAACTGGCCGGCAAACTGCTGGATCAGATCCGCGCGCTGGCCACACGGCGATGGGCGATCATGGAAGTGTGTGGTGGTCAGACACATTCGATCATCAGACACGGCATCGATCAACTACTTCCGCAACAGATCGAGATGATTCACGGACCAGGATGCCCGGTCTGTGTCACCCCGCTCGAGATCATCGACAAAGCTCTCGAAATCGCGGCAAGACCCGATGTCATTTTCTGCTCCTTCGGGGACATGTTGCGAGTCCCGGGGAGTTCTTCGGATCTGTTCCGGATCAAGAGTGCCGGCGGCGACGTGCGCGTCGTGTACTCACCGTTGGATGCGCTGACCATTGCCAAGGAGAACCCGGACCGGCAAGTGGTGTTCTTCGGGATCGGATTCGAGACCACCGCGCCGGCCAACGCCATGACCGTCTATCAGGCCAATCGCCTGGGCATCGAGAACTTCTCGCTACTCGTCTCGCACGTTCTCGTCCCACCGGCGATGGCCGCGATCATGGACTCGCCAGAGTGTCGCGTGCAGGCATTTCTGGCGGCCGGGCATGTGTGCAGTGTGATGGGTACGTCGGAGTACCCGGCGCTCGCCGAGAAGTACAAGGTCCCGATCGTCGTCACCGGATTCGAGCCGCTGGATTTGCTGGAGGGAATCAGAAAGACTGTGCTGCAATTGGAATCGGGTCGATACGAGGTCGAAAATGCCTACGCCCGTGCGGTCACGGCCGAGGGCAACACCGCAGCGAAGGCGATGCTCGAGGACGTGTTCGCGGTGTCGGATCGGACATGGCGCGGCATCGGATCGATTCCGGACAGCGGTTGGCAGCTGGCGCCGAAGTATGCGTATTTCGATGCCGAAGAGCGCTTTTCGGTGACCGATATCCATACCGACGAGTCGAGCGTGTGCCGTTCCGGAGAAGTGTTGCAAGGCTTGATCAAGCCACACGAGTGCAGCGCCTTCGGGAAGGAATGCACTCCGCGGAATCCGCTCGGTGCCACGATGGTCTCGTCCGAGGGGGCGTGCGCTGCGTACTACCTGTACCGGCGCCTGGAACTTCAGGAGGCGGGTCATGCCGGCTGAGGAGACCGCTGTCGTGGACCTGTCGGCATGGGTCTGTCCACTGCCGCTGCGTGATTCGCCGAACATCGTCATGGGGCACGGTGGTGGGGGAGCGATGTCCGCCGAGCTGATCGAGCATCTGTTCCTGCCCTCGTTCGGAAGCGCCGCCGATGCAGAACTCGGCGACTCGGCCGTATTCGACGTCGGCGGGGTGCGGCTCGCCTTCTCGACGGACTCGTACGTCGTGAAACCCATGGTGTTTCCCGGCGGAACGATCGGCGATCTTGCTGTCAACGGAACGGTGAACGACCTGGCGATGGCGGGAGCACAACCTCTGGTGATGTCGACAGCCTTCATTCTCGAAGAAGGGACCGCGCTGACCGACATCGCGGGAATCGCGAAAGCGCTCGGTGAGGCCGCGCACGTTGCCGGCGTTCGGCTGGTGACGGGTGACACGAAGGTCGTCGATGCCGGTCACGGCGACGGAGTCTTCATCAACACCGCGGGAATCGGGATTGTCGCCGATGGGGTGAACATCAACCCCACTCGCGCACAAGTGGGTGACGTCGTGATCGTCAGCGGCGACATCGGCGTTCACGGAGTGGCCGTGATGAGTTGTCGCGAAGGTCTCGAATTCGGGACCGAAGTGCGCAGTGATTGTGCGGCCCTGAACGGCGTGGTTGCCGACATGATTGCCACCGGCGTCGACATCCACGTCCTGCGCGACCCTACGCGGGGAGGAGTCGCGGCGACCCTGAACGAGATCGCTCAGGCGTCGAACATCGGGGTTGCACTGGTGGAACGAGATCTGCCGATTCCCGCTGACGTGCGCGACGCCTGTGGGCTACTCGGTTTGGATCCGTTGTACGTTGCCAACGAGGGCAAGTTGATCGCCTTCGTTCCGCGAGACGATGCCGACCGAATTCTGGAAGCGATGCGCGGCAATTCACTGAGTGTGGGAGCCGCCGTGATCGGGGAGTGCGTGGCCGAACATCGCGGAATGGTGGTGGCGCGCACGGCATTGGGAGGCAATCGGGTAGTGGATTTGCCTGCAGGTGAACAACTTCCGCGGATCTGCTGATGACTGCCGTCGGTATCAACGGGCCGGCGTTGTTTGCTCGTTACGCATATCCGCCGAACGAGTTGGGTTACTGCGGACCCGAGGATCCTTCAACGCTGCTCCGCCAGGCCCTTGGTGGCTCGGGCAGCGGCGACCGTGATCGCGCTCGTCAATTCGACGGTGCGTGGCCGTACCTCGAGGCATTGGCCGTAGGTGCCGGCATCGAGGATCCTCTCGATCCGCGGGTGATCGAAGCCTATTGGGTAGGGAGTGATCTCCTCGACTCGCTCGATTCGGCGACGTTGTTGCAGCACTTGAGGACGGCATTCGGTGAACGCGAGAACACCGGGTTTCTCACCGCTCTCGAGGATCGGGACCGCGCGCTCGCACACCACAGTTTCCACGTTTTTCTGGTGTATCCGTGGGTCAAGCTTCTTCGCAAGCGCGGTGCGGTCCCATTGTCCGTTCTCCAGAACTGTCGGATCAGATGCGGAGTGGTCGAGGACGTGAGCCAGGAGCACGCGTCGGTGGTTTCGTCCCCGCTCGAGTTCGACGGTCAGCAACTCGCACGCGGGACGCCGGTGTCGCAGCGAGTGAGATGGAGCGTCGGCGGCCGCTCACTCGCGCCGCCGCCCGTTCCGGGCGCCGTGGTGACGATGCACTGGGATTGGCTGTGCGACAGCATCACTGCAGAGCAGGCACTGGCCTTGGATGCCGCGGAGGACTCCGCACTGCGGATCGCGAACCAGATGTTGTCGACCGATATGTGATCGTCAGTTCCCCTCCAGGACGGAGGCTCCGGTGAATTGGGGTAGCGCGGTACCGGACAGCGCACTGTGGTTGGCAGAGGCATACGCGATTACGGTAGTGGTTCTCGTGATCACCGCGCTGCTCCTTGCTCGGTACACTCGCTGGGGCAACCAATTTCGGCGAATGGCTTGGCCCTACTTCGATCCCCGGCGCACCGTCCTTCCACTGTCGATTCTCGCGTCACTGTTGCTGCTCACGATATTCGGTGTCCGCGTGACTGTGTTGTTCTCGTACTGGTACAAGGATTTCTACGACGCTATCCAGAACCTCGACGAAACCGCCTTCTGGCACTACCTGCGAGTGTTCGCGATATTGGCCGCAGTCCACGTCGCGAGCTCACTTGTCGTCTACCTGGTAGGTCAAACCCTCGATATCAACTGGCGCAGCTGGCTCAATGACGCACTGACCGACGATTGGCTCGACGGCCGCGCCTACTATCGCGGAAACTTCCTGGAGAACCCGGTCGACAATCCGGACCAACGTATTCAGGCAGACATCACCACATTCGTGACGTCGTCCCGCACGTTGTCCATGGGCGCCGTCACGGCAATGGTGTCGATCGTCAGCTTCACCAAGATCCTGTGGGATCTGTCCGGGCCGTTGACTGTTTTCGGTGCCGAGATTCCGCGAGCGATGATCTTCCTTGTCTACATCTACGTATTGGTGACGACGGCACTGGCTTTCTGGATCGGCCGGCCTTTGATCATGCTGAACTTCTTGAACGAGAAACTCGGCGCCACCTTCCGGTACGCACTGGTTCGACTGCGGGAGTACGGCGAGAGCATCGCCTTCTATCGCGGAGAGAACGTCGAACGACGCACCCTCGGACTACGTTTTGCTGCGGTGATCCGCAATATGTGGGCGATCGTTTTCCGGACGCTCAAGTTCAGTGGCTTCAATCTGGCAGTGAATCAGACCGCGGTGGTGTTTCCGTTCCTCGTCCAGGGATCTCGATTATTCAGCGGGCAAATAACTTTCGGCGACGTGATGCAAACTGCTCAAGCGTTCGGCCAGGTGCACAATTCACTGTCCTTCTTTCGAGAGTCCTATGCTGATTTTGCCAGTTTCCGGGCCACACTGATTCGTTTGACAGGGCTCGCAGATGCGGATCGACGTGCCCGCGCACTCCCGGTGCTCGACGCTTTTTCCTCGGGTAAGCACTTGATTGTTCGTGGACTCGATGTGCGCACGCCTGTTGGTGAGGCATTGATCTCCGAACTCGACATGTCACTGGTGCCCGGTGATGCTCTGCTGGTGAAGGGCCCGTCGGGTAGCGGCAAAACCACGCTGCTCCGAAGCATCGCGCAGTTGTGGCCGTACACAGACGGTTCCGTGACCACTCCTGTCGGATCCGTGCTCTTTCTCTCGCAACGTCCGTACTTGCCGTTGGGTTCGCTGCGCGCAGGTCTGGCATATCCGGATCAGTTGCCCTCGGGGCAGCCGAACACAGGGCGTGCGAACTTCGACGACGACAGGTTTCGCGACGCGTTGGCCCACGTGCATCTTGCGCATTTGGTCGGCCGACTCGACGAGGCTGCGGATTGGACTCGAATTCTGTCGCCGGGGGAGCAACAACGGCTGGCGTTCGCCCGAGTCCTCCTGATCCGCCCGCGAACCGCATTTCTCGACGAGGCGACATCCGGAATCGACGAAGGTCTCGAGTACACGCTCTACGACATACTTCGCCATGAACTGCCCGACAGCATCATCGTCAGCGTCGGCCATCGCAGCACACTCGACGTTTTTCACAATCGACAACTCGAACTGCGCGGTGCGGGACACTGGACGCTCACTGATCGCGAAGGCTGAGAACAGCTTTCCTCGGTCGGCCTCTTTCGACAAACCTCGGCGGGAGCATCCACTGCGCGGCGGGCGATCGAAGACATCGTCCGTCAAGAGGTCGAAGGGTTGTCGGGGTCGTTTGTGCGCTGGAGCACCCAGGCCGCAATCCCGGTGCGCGAGCTGTACCCGAGTTTGTTCAGAATGTGATCGACGTGGCCGTCGACAGTGCGTTGGGAAATGACCAGCTTGTCCGCGATTGCTCGGTTGGTCAGGCCCTGTGCGACGAGTTCGGCCACCTGCTGCTCCCGCGGAGTCAGCACTTCGTCGGCCGCCGATTTCGGTGATCCACTGAGCGGTTGCTCTCTCAGCGCGCGGGCCGCTGCGTCGTCGAGAGTCAGAGCTCGTCCATGATCGAATGCTGTTTGAAAAACCCGGTCTCCGAGCCGGTTACGAGCTTTGGTTACGCTGTTTTCGTGGTACTGGACCATGCTCCTGAAGGTGTCCATCGGGCTGCCCGTGGCGGTGAACAGCGTGTCGGCAGCTCCCATCAGTGTGGCTGCCAGCTTCGCGTCCCGGTCGACAAGCGTCCACGCGATTTCCTCGAGGCACCATGCACATCCGAACTGGTTACCCAGCTCTCGCAGCAATCGGAGAGAATCTTCGAGTAGCTCGATGCCGCGAGCGTGGTTGCCATGACGCCACAGGGCGGATCCGTAGTCCGACATCGCCATCGACCGCCACAAGATTTCGCCGCGCGATTCGGTGAGGCCCAACTCCTCCTCGTAAATGCTTGCAGCCCGGTCGGCTTCACCGAGGGCGTCGACGACGAAGGCGAACCAGTAGAGCGCGGGTACCAGACGGGCGATGTTGTCGTTTGCCCGGAATGCTGCGACAGCCTGCTCCAGGTACTCGGCACCGCGCACGAGATCGCCGTCGGCGACCGCGACGAATCCGAGCGTGTACCGCGCCAGTATGTGTCCGTCGTCGTTCCGCTGTATCTCGGCCTGTCGCCGAGCCTCTTCGGCAATGCTTGTCGCCGAAGCGATGTCTCGTTGGAGGGCTGCCAGCAGTGCGCCTGTCGCGGCGGCCTCGACTACCGCGTCACCGAGAGGGCCCTCGGTCAGTGCGGGCACCTCGGCCAGGGCGCGACCCAACCAGTAGCGACCTTCGTTGAATCGACCACGTGCAAGCCAGTAATCATGCAGAGCACTTGCGGTACGCAATGTGGCTTCGACCGAGTCGGGTTCGGTCAGACCGAATTCCAACGCGGTGCGCACGTTGGGTAGGTCGCGGTCGATCCGCGTCATCCAGTCGATTTGGTGCGGCCCCGGCCAGTCGACTCCGGCGCGGAAGACGAGTTGCCTGAACCACTCACTGTGCCTGCGCTGCAGCGAGGCCCACTCGTCGACTGACACCAGTTCGCGCCCGTAGTCGCGAAGAGTCTCGAGTAGGCGGTAGCGAACGTACGAGCCGTTCTGTTCACGGATGAGTATCGACTTGTCGACAAGGGACATCACGAGATCGCCCAAGTCGTCGTTCTGTGCTTCGTCGGCGAGAATTCCTTCGACGGACCCGAGATCGAAGCTACCCGCAAATACGCTCGAGTTCGCCCACAACGACTTCTCCCGCGGCGTACACAGATCGAAGCTCCAGTCGATACTCTGTGCAAGCGTTTGTTGACGCGCTGGAGCGTTCCGGCTGCCCCGCGTCAGCAGTTGGAAGCGGTCGTCGAGTTTTTGCAGGATCTGATCGACCGACATCGCCCTCAGTCGGGCGGCCGCCAGCTCGATCGGCAGCGGTAGTCCCTCCAACCGGCGGACGATCTTCTCCACAGCCGCACTGTTCTCGCTGGTGATGCGGAAGTCCGTCACGGAGGAACGTGCCCGCTGCTCGAACAGCATCATCGCATCACCATCACGGGTGTCGGTTGGCGACGGCGCCTCGGTGGGAATTCGCATTGGCGGCACCCGTAATACCATCTCGCCGGGAATGTCGAGCGGTTCTCGGCTGGTCGCCAGAAGTGCCAATCGGGCACAGCACCGGAGTAGTTCGACGACGGTGTCGGCCACCCAGCCGATGAGGTGTTCGCAATTGTCCAGAACAATCAGGACACGTTCGTCGACGAGACGGCCGATCAGTACCGATCGCGGTGACCGCGCAGATCGGTCTTGTACTCCGAGTGCGGCAAGAATCGTCTGATCGAGAAGTGCCGGCTCCCGCAGTTCACTGAAGTCGACGAACCAGACGCCCCCGGGGAACGCACGGGAGGAATCATCGGCGGCACGGAGCGCCAAGCGGGTTTTGCCGACCCCACCCAGGCCCGTAAGGGTCACGAGGCGGTAGTCCGACAGCAGGCGTCGGACTTCTTTGGCTTCGGACCGACGACCGACGAAACTGCTCAGTTCGATCGGTAGGTTTCCTCGTTTTGCCGCCATGAGAATCGCGCCGAATTTGTACGTGCTGAGTGGATTGACCCCACACAGTGTACGCGGATTCGCGTGCGTGAAATCTGCCATCGCACCACCGGTGTTCGCCCGTAGTTGCCTTTGGGGCGAGGCTTATTGGTGTACGACCCGGAACATCGGACACTTTTTGTCGACGTAGTTCGCGCCTCATTCGAAAGGGATGAGAGGCTCATTCCATCTCTCTGCCGCGCTTACGATTCCGGCATGAAACGTGTGTGGGAAGGTGTGCGGCGCTACGGCAAGACGCTGCACTCGGCTGGGTTGTCGTTCGGCTTGGTGTTTTTCGTCCTCTCTATGAGCCCGTCCCTCTTGCCGCGGGCGTGGTACCTGCAGGGCGTGGCGACCGGTATTTCCGTCGCCACGGGGTACGGCATCGGTGTCAGCGTGGCGTGGATGATCCGCAAATGCGGAGTCGAGCCGACGTGGTCGGATCGGACCAAGAAGTTCGGCTGGACTGTACTCACTGTCCTGGCGGTGATATTGGTGCCTCTCTTTCTGATCTTGGGTTCGTGGTGGCAGCAGATCGTCCGTGATCTGGTCGAGGCACCGCGCGTCAACCGGGCGAACTATCTTCTGGTGCTGCTGATTTCGGTCGCGGTGTGGTTGATCTTGCTCGAGGCGGGTCGCGGTTTGCGGTATCTCACCAGAAGCATCGCTGCCGTCGCTCTGCGGTTTGTGCCCAAAGAGGCGGCGAAAGTCGCGAGCTTGGTCGTCGTCTTCGCGTTGGCGATCTTCGTCGTCAACGGTGCCCTCTACAACGGGCTCATCGCGTTTGCGAACTGGAGTTTCTCCGGTGCGGACAACGACACACCGGATGGTATCGACCAGCCTCTGATCGCCGAACGCAGTGGTTCGCCCATGTCTGCCGAGGCGTGGGATTCGCTGGGTAAGGAAGGGCGCACCTTCATGGGTAGCGGGCCGTCCGCGGAGCAGATCGCCGCGCTGACCGGCCGGGACGCGAAGCAACCCATCCGCGTGTACGCCGGCCGCGAGTCGTCCGATTCCGTCGACGGCGTCGCAGGGCGGGTCGTCGCTGAACTCGAGCGCACCGGTGGATTCGACCGCGCCGTCCTGGCAGTGGTGACCACCACCGGCCGCGGCTGGGTCAACGACGACGTGGCGTCCTCCTTCGAATACGTTCAGGGCGGCGACACTGCCATCGCGGCGATGCAGTACTCGTTCCTTCCCAGCCCGTTGGCATTCATCGCCGACCGAGAAACCCCGATGGCCGCCGGCCGGGCGCTGTTCAACTCTGTCTACGCGAAATGGATCGAGCTGCCGCTCGACAAACGCCCCAAGCTGGTCGTTTTCGGCGAGAGCCTGGGATCGTACGGGGGACAGGCGGCGTTCGCGGGAGCGCAGGACATGGCGACGCGTGTCGATGGGGCGCTGTGGTCGGGAACCCCGAATTTCACTGCTCAATGGCAGGAGATCACCAGCGGTCGTGACTCAGGCTCACGGGAAGCGGTGCCGGTGATCGACGACGGGCAGTCGATCCGTTTCGCCGCTTACCCGGAAGACCTCGAACTCGATGCGCCGTGGAACGACTCCCGCGTCGTGTACTGGCAGCACGCCAGCGATCCGATTGTCTGGTGGTCTTTCGACCTACTCCTGAACAAACCGGACTGGCTTGCTGAACCTCTGGGCCGGGATGTCGATCCGGGAATGACGTGGATTCCGTTCGTGACGTTCTGGCAGGTGACACTGGACATGGTCTTCTCGGCTGACGTGCCCCCTGGTCACGGACACAACTACGGTGCCGAGGCAGCGGACATGTGGGCACAGATTTTGCACCCCGAGGACTGGTCTCAGTCGGACACCGACGCAATTCACGCCGCTCTGACGAACAACTTCCAACCCACCAAGTAGTAGTGCGGACCGCCGACCTCGTGACGGTCCCTCGTCGTTCGAGCGGGAGCACTCGCTCGTGATCGTTCAATCCCTGTTTTTCAGCTATCTCACAAGGAGCGCTATGCATTCGTCAAGAACACTCGTAGCTGCGGTGGCGCTGAGCGCGATCACTGTGTTTGCCGGGGCGGGGTCCGCGGTTGCCGCGCCGGCGATCGGCTCTGTCGATTTCGGTTCGTCGACCGGGTCCGAAACCGGTTCGTCGAGCGGATCAGGATTCGGCTCTGTCGATTTCGGATCCGGCGGTCCTGATGTGGAGCATCCGGTGTCGACCTGCTTCTGGTCGGTGCCGATCAATCCCGAGCGCGCGGACCCGCAACTCAACTACGCCTTTCCCGACACCGCGGCCATCTATTGGGCTGCGCAGTTCACAATCCCCGAGGATGCCGAGTTGGTTGTTCGAGGGCAATATGCGCATGCGCGCTATCAGTCCTTGAACTCGTACAACGCAGCAACCGCTATGCCCACCGCCGTTCTCAATGATATTTCGACGGCCCCGGACGCAGGCTCACACAACACCTATCTTCCCGGTGCCGATCGATCGAATGACGGTGCCAGGTCGTATACGGCGTCGGTCCGCAACGAGGCGTCGCCTGCAGAACCGAAACCCAACACCTTGTATGCCGGTGTGCCGGGCCAGGACCGGATAAGCCTGCTTTATCGCATCTACCTTCCCGACAATGGGCGTGATCTCACTGGTGGAGTCGGACTGCCGGAGCCAGAGTTGCGCCTTTCCGATGGTCGGGTGTTGCGTGGGGAGGATCTGTGTTCGGCGGTCGGTGCGGACAATGGAATCTTGAAGCCGGCGTCGCTGCCGCTGGACACGTACAAGGCATTGCGTGACCAACCAGGCAAGCCTTCGACCTTCCCTTCCGAGCAGACGCCTGTCTGGCGGGCTTACTACAGCGCCGAGTTCACGCTCGGGTGTACCTATCTCGGCAAATGCGATGGCACACCTCAGCGTGTTGGCGGGCAGTACTCCAACATCGACAACAGCTACGTCACGGCCGAAGTCAATCGCGGGTTCGGCGAAGTTCTGGTACTTCGGGGAGAGTTGCCGAGGACTCCTGAGACGACAACCGGCGCAAAAAATCTCGACAGTGCAGTCGACATGCGGTTCTGGTCGATGTGCAGCAATGAATCGCTGGCGACGACGAAGGTAGCCACGTGTCTTTTCGACGAGCAGGTGGCCACCGATGCAGCGGGGCGCTACACGATTGTCGCGTCGCTGCCTGAAGACCGACCTGCAAACGCTACGAAGGAATGTGGGGTGTCGTGGTTGTCGCTCTCACCGGCCGGTGACGGCGCAGGCCATCTCGACGATTCGCTTCTGATCATGCGGAACATGCTGCCGGCCAAGGACTTCGGTCACGCTGCGCACGATACTCGGACGCCCGGTGACGAGAAGGCAGTGATGGGACAGTATCTGCCGGACGGTCAATATACATCCAAGCTTGCGTTCGAGGGCAGCGGCTGCGCGAAGTAGCTCGATACCGTCGAACCGGCCCTCTTCGGTCTTCGCTGCGGAAGCTAGCTACTTCCGTCGTCTATCGCACGGGCGAGGGTGGACATGGTGCGCTCTCGGTGGGTTGTTGCGGGTTGCACCGTGTCGGGCCAGTCGGCAGTTTCTTCCAACGCCCAGTCGGCCCATTCTGCGATGTGGTTGAAGTGGCCGATCATGAATCGGTTGGCCAGTGCCATCAGGTGATTTTGTTGGGGGAGTGTGCCGGCTTCGGGGGCCGAAATTCGTTGTGCGTGTGAGACGAACAGACTTCGGGATCGAGCAGCTTGTTCGCGCGTGGTAGTCAGGGTGGACCGCAGGTCGTCGATCGTGCCTTGGTGGGCGAAGATCACGCGGATCATGCCTTCGAATTGCAAGGCGGGGGGCGTGGTCTGGGTCGCGAGCCAGTCGCTCAGTGCTGTTCGGCCTTCGTCGGTGATGGAGTAGACAGTGCGTGAGCGCTGAGTGCCTTTGGTGACCGTGGTCGCCGTGACCAGGCCGCGTTCGAGCAATATCTTCGGCGCGTTGTATCGCTGGCGGTCCGCGCTGGGCCACAACTCGGCGACCCCGCGTCCGACCTGCTCGGCGATTTCGTATGCGGACCAGTCCTTGGCTGTCAGCAGTCCCAGGATCATGTACGAGGTGGGTGTGAGATCACGCTGAGCCACATGGCTCCCTTCGCTCCGCGGTTGGCATCCAAGCCTACAAGTGTCACTTCCCTTCGCCGTTCGCATCCTCGGTGTCGGCGATGTCGTCGGATGCGTCCTGCGCAGGTTTGCCGTAGATGAAGGGGACGAGCGCTCCGGCGACGGCAGACGCCGGTGCGAAACCGTCAGCGGTTGGTGCCAGATTTCCCCACACCACCATGGTCACATCGTTGACCGGGTCGTACCCCATGAACGAGTTGTAGCCGGGAAGTTCGCCGATATGGCCGTACATCGGACCCATTTGAGCGATGCCGTATCCGTATCCCGCAGATCCCTCGCCATCTGTGGGTTGCACACTGTTCACACGCAATTCCTGGGTGGCCGGACTCAGGAGCGAACCGGTGCCTAGAGCTTTGACCCATGTCGCCATGTCGTTCGCAGTAGAGATTCCCTGACCTGCGGACCATGTCCACGAAGGATTGTGCGTCGTGGTGTCGGTCGGCCTTTCGGTGCCTGCGGCGATCGCGTCGAGGCGAGATTGTGGGAGCGCTTGTTTGCCTTCGCCGAGCGTTTCGACGTTCCCGCTGTAGGTGTACCCGTTTGCATAGGGCGTCGGGATGCTGGTGTCGGTGTTCGCAGGAAACGATGTCCCGGCGAGTGCGAGTGGCCCGAAGAACCGGTCCGCGAAGATCTGCTGAATCGGCTTGCCGTCCAGCTGCTCGGCGATCAAGCCGAGGAGAACGGTATTGGTGTTGGAGTAGTGATAGCCGGTGTCTGGCGCGAAATACGGCGGCTGGCTCAGCCCCATCGCCAGCAGCTCCTCGGGTGTCCACACTCGCTCCGGTTGCTCGTCGAGCGCCTGGTTGAGTTCGAGGGTTTCGGTGTAGTTGTACAGGCCGCTACGCATGTCGAGTAGGTCGCCGATCGTGATGTTGTCGCCGTTGGGGACATCGGGGCGGAACTTGCTGACCGGATCGGTTACCGCCAGCTTGCCCTCGTCGACCAACTGCAGGATTGCCGTGCCGGTCCAGGTCTTGGTGTTCGAGCCCACGCGAACCTTGGTGTCCAGAGTGGGAGGCTCGTTGACGCCTTCTCGGACCGAACCCCATGTGTTGACGTACTTCTGTGTCGGTGTCGTGATCATGACCACCATCGCGATCTCGCGGAATCCCTCCGCCTTCTCGGAGACGACGGAATCCATTGCAGCGCTGTCGAAAGACAAGACGGCGCTGCCAGTCGACCCGGCGGAGGTCGGCGCAGACGAGGAGGGGGACGCGGAATCGGTTGCGGACGAACAGGCTGAGAGAAACAACGCCGTGGCGATGCCGGCGACGGCCACTTTGCGAACCTTGGCGTCGTGTCGTGCTGTCGACTTCCCGTAAGAGTTCATGAAAAGACTTTAAGTGATACTGCACATTGCATGCTGCACTTTGCAGTAAATTACGACAAATCAGTCATGAATCCTCAGGAGTGTCCATGTCGTCCACCACATCAGTTCGCGCCGTTGTTGCTTTGGTCAGCGTCGGCGTAGTCCTCACCGCATGTTCGGCGCAGCCGTCGAATTCCGGTGTCACATCGACTCCGATGCTCCAGATTCCGGACGAGGCAACCCGCATCATGACCACCGATCCCTACTCCATGGCTAACTGGTCGTATCTCGTGGTCGACCCCGACACAGACGAGGTGATCTACAGCAACAACGCGGACAACTCGATGTTTCTGGCCTCGCAGACCAAACATTTCACCGTCGGCACCACCTACGACAGCCTCGGCGTTGACCACACCGTCTCGACCCCCGTATATGCCACCTCCGTTCCCGTCGACGGCACTCTCGCCGGAGATCTCGTGCTCGTCGGCTCCGGCGACCTTGCGCTCGGCGGGCGCAATGCGGCGCAGGGTCGATTCGACTTCGCCACCGACGGAATCGACCACGTGTACGCCGACGCCCTACCCGGAGCCGTTCTCGCGCCCGGCGATCCCCTTGCGGGACTGAACGATCTCGCCCGACAAGTAGCCGGCGCCGGCATCACTCGTGTCAAAGGCGACGTCCTCGTCGACCCTCGTCTGTGGGACACCTACGCGACGGTCGAAGGCCTCGTTCCGTCGATCTTCGTCAACGACAATCTCGTCGATATCCAGGCCCGGCCAGGTGCGGTAGGTGAGCCCGCCACCATCGACATGCTTCCCGGGAACAGCCTGTTCCGCGTCGATGCGCAGGTCATCACCGGTGAAGAAGGTAGCGACTCGACACTGAAGGCAGCAGCGGACCCGACCGATCCCACCCAGATCAACGTGACCGGGTCGGTACCGGCTGGAAAGACGTCGCTGACTGTCCACCGCATCACCGATGCACCGTCGTGGGCCCGGCAGCTGTTCGTAGAGGCATTGCGTCGCAACGGAATCGAGGTTGAAACGGTATCTCGGACCAACGACGCAGCTGCTCTGCCTGCCGATCAGACATATACCGGCAGTCGTCAGGTTGCGAGCCTTCGATCGGCACCACTTTCGGAGTCGGGAGGGATGATCCTCGCGACCAGCTACAACACCGGCGCGAACACCTTCCTGTGTCTGTTGGCGGTAGCGGAAGGATCGTCGTCGTGCAGCGACGGCTTACCGACCGTCAGGGCACTCGCCGAGAAGGCAGGTATTGCAGCGTCTGATCTTGTGGTCATGGACGGCCAGGGCGGAGACCCGTCACAAGCGACACCCGCGGCAGTCGTCGACTGGCTCGGCTGGGTGGACCAGCAGCCCTGGGCCGACACGTTCTGGGCCGGTCAACCGGTACTCGGTGAGCGCGGTTCGTTGTCCGGCGTCGGGACCGAGAGTCCCGCGAAGGGGAAGATCATCGGTAAGACGGGAACGTCTGCCGACGTCGAACCCGACACCGGCCGGTTGATAGTGACCCTTCAGGCGCTGTCCGGTTACATGATCACCCCCGATGATCGCCGACTTCTGTTCGTCGTAGCCGTCAGCGATGCAGTATTTCCCGATCTGCCTCGTGGAGTCTTCCAAGTCGGGGGTGACGTCGGGGGCGTTGCCGCTGCGTTCCAACAGGCACAGACGAACTGACTCGGGGCGAGTGAGAGGTACGGCGGTCCGGGCACTCATCCCTTTCGAACGAGGCATGAATTACGCAGGCGCTCGCAGTGTCAGCATTGTCGCGCAGCGGTATCGACTGCGTCCCGATGAGAAACGAGTGTTGACATGGGATCCGTTATCGGAGATCTCCTCCCCATAGCCGTCGGTGTCGCCGTCTCCCCGGTGGCCGTCATCGCGACGATCTTGATGTTGCTCTCCAAGCGCGCCGGTAGCACGAGCATCGGTTTCGCGGTGGGCTGGCTACTCGGAATCTTCATTGCCACATTTCTTTTCGTCCTTCTTTCCAGCGCACTGAGCACCTCGGACGATGGACCGTCCACCACTGCTTCGTGGATCAAACTGGCGCTGGGCGTCCTCCTGTTGGTGGTCGGAGTCAAGCAATGGCGAGGGCGCAGCGGTGAACACGAAACGCCGAAGTGGATGCACGCCATCGACGAGATGACCGCGGTCAAGGGGTTGGGCCTAGGATTCGCCCTCGCCGCGATCAACCCGAAGAACCTGCTGATGTGCATCGCGGCAGGAGTGTCGATCGGTTCGGCGTCGCTGGCTACCAGTGGAGTGATCGCCTCCGTCCTCGTCTTCACGATCATCGCCAGTTCAACGGTGGCGATACCTGTCGTCGGATACGTGGTGGCTGCTGACCGCCTGCGCGAGCCGTTGGCCAAGCTCAAGGTCTGGCTCCAGGACAACAACACCACGGTGATGAGCGTGTTGATCTTGGTCGTCGGAGTTGTACTGATCGGCAAGGGAATCGGCGGAATCTTCTGACACCGCGCTTTCACGTGGTGTGGACGTGGGACAGCCGGGTGAGTGTCCGATCAGGTCGCTTTCACCGCGTATTCGCCGTCGGCGTGGCCGATCAGTTGCCAACCGCCTTCGATCGGGTCCAGGCGGACGTCGGTGAGATTCGTGGTCTCGAGTTGTGGCCGTCCGGTGCCCGGGTACCAGGCCTCGACCCGCCCCGTGCCGCTCCCGGCAAACCCGTCACGCGATACCTTCGTCAGCGTGCCGGGCGCTGCTCGCGGATAAGCACGCGAGAGTGGAACCGCGAATCCCTCTACAAGTCCGAGTGATTCGCCGGACGGGCAGTCGATGCGATTCAGATTTCCTTGCGGCTGGTGGGTATTGCCGTCTCGAACCGGATGGGGGTCACCGCACGCTTGCGTCCACGACCACCAGGCGCCGCCCATCCGGTACTGGTCGGTGGCGTCGACGAAGCGGTCGACGTCTGCCCCCTGCTTGTCGGCGTCCCCGAACCAGCCCCATTCGCCCGTCCACAACGGTGCGTCGTACCAGGCGGCAGCGCGGTCGGCGATCTTGAATCCGTCCTCGATTGCGGGGAATTCGCTACTGACTGTTATCGATTCGCTGTAAAGATGGGGCGAGAAGACCACCAGAGGATCGGTCAGGTACTGGCGTGGGGGCAGCGCGTCGAAGCCGAAAGCCGACCAGATCGCACTGGGCTCGAAGAACACGAGGTGCGGAAATCCGCCTGCTTCGGCCTGTCTGATGGCGTCGGTGGCTCGCTTGTAGAACTGCCCGATCTGATCAGCTGCCGTGAATGGGTCGCGCAGGCCGGGATTCGGTTCGTTCAACAGGTCGTATCCGGCTACCGCTGGTTCGCCTTTGAACTCGGCGGCCAACCTCGCCCACGTCGCCACGAGGCGACTCTGGATTCCTTGCTCGTCGTCGTAGAACGCCTGGAAGGCGTGGCCGATCGCCGGTGCAGCCTCCCGGAGTCCACCGATGTTGCAGGTTGTCCATCCGCCGGTCAGGGTTGCCCATTCGGGTGCGCCGTCCCAGCCGACTCCCGGCTGCATGAATGACGGGCACGACAGGTCGCTCGGGGTGCCGACATACGGGCCCCATGCGTCCTGATGCATGTCGAGAACGGTGTAGATGCCGTGATCTTTCGCGTTCTGGACTGCGCCTCGAATCCGGTCGACATATGCAGTGTCGAATGCACCGCGAGTCGGTTCGAGGAGGGACCACGCGACGTTGAGTCGGACGACGTTGAAGCCCAGCGCGGCCATCTGCGCGAAGTCCGCTCTTCCCAGCGGCGTGACTGTGGGTAGACCGGTGCCGTTGGTTGCGTAGTCATTGAGGCCGTTGGCGTTCACGCCGCGGAGCAACACCGTTCGTCCGTCGACGTCCTTGATCGTTCGATCTGCGACGGTCAATCGGGGGAGTGTCCAGCCCGATTCCGGAGGAGCAGCGTTTGCCGCCGGGGCTGCAAGCTGGACAGCCAGGATTGCAAGGGTGGCAAGCAACAGCGCACGCATCCGTCGACCTTTCTAGACAAACGTCCAATTCCGAGTTGAGGCTAGCGGGAGAACGTCCTTATTGCGGCGCAATTCGCACATACCCGTCACGACTACATTGCTGGGCACGCCGACTCGAAGCTGCTACTCGAGGTGCGAGAATTGTCGACACGTCGCGACCCGAGGGAGCATTTGTGAAACTTGCACTGACTGAACTGGTCGAACGACTACCCGGCGACGAGTTGGCGATCACGCGTGCGTTCTACGAGTCACGGACCGCTGGCACCGGTCCGAGTTCTCTGCAGGAACTGCTCGCGGTGCGCGCTTCCAGAGTGGTTGATCCCGCGCCGCCGACCCGAGCTGTCGAGCACATACTCGACGTCGACGGCCGAGCCATATCGGTCCGTGTGGTCACACCGAAAGATGGCGTGGTCAACGGGGTCTATCTGTACCTTCCGGGCGGTGGCTTCTACATGAGTTCGGCGGCAAGCGCTGACGCCCGAAGTACGAGACTTGCCGACGAGGTCGGGGTCGCAGTGGTTACCGTCGATTACCGGCTTGCGCCGGAGTTCCCTTGGCCGGCAGCGCCGGACGACTGTGAGGCAGTCGCTTTGTGGCTGCTCGATGTCGCGGCCGAACGGTTCGGGACAACCAAGCTCGCCGTCGGTGGCATGTCGGCGGGAGCAACCTTGGTGATGACAACATTGCTACGGCTTCGTGATCGAGGTCTGGCCATGTCGTTCTCGGGTGCCGTGTTGGAAGCCGGCACGTACGACGTCAGTGCTCAGACTCCCGCCGGCCGCACCATCGGCGACGAATACTTCATCGAAGCCTACGTCGGCCATGTCGGTGATCGCACTGTCCCGGATATTTCTCCGACCTTCGGAGACCTGAGCAGCCTGCCCCCGACCCTCGTTGTCATCGGATCCGACGACGTGGTCCTGGCCGAGAATCTCGCCATGGTGGCACGGCTGTCGGCGGCAGGCAACGACGTCGACTTGCGCCTCTATCCTGATGTCCCGCACGGATTTACAAACCATCCAACGCCTGTTGCCCGCCGCGCTGCGCTCGATATAGGTGCCTGGCTTCGGCGCCGTCTCGACGACGAGTCGGCGTGACAAGCGCGGGCGCGGTTCAGTGTGCCGAGGACACGCGGCGTGTGTTCGGTGTCAGATATTGGTCGAGTGCTTGACGATGGAACAACTCGCGGCTCACCACAGATTTCATCAGGCCGTCGAGGGTTCGCGGATCCCATCCCTTCGGCTACAGACGCCCCGGAATGTCGGAGCGGCTGTGGCCGCGGTCTGTAGTTCGAGCGGGTCCGGCGTGGTCGATGGCGCTGCGGTGACCGGCACGAGTTTCTTCCCGCACGACGGCGACAATCCGGGCACCTGAACACTTGTCCGGTTTCTGGAGCAAAGTCGGGACGAGGAGCGCGTCACCCTTGTAATCTCGTACGTGAGTTTGCGGGGGCGCGGGGTCGTCACGCACAGTGAGTGAGAGGACGACGATGACGACTGCTTACACGCGCCGCCGAGGGGCGCGCCCTTTCGGGTTCGCCCTCGCTGCGCTCTTTGCCGTGGTTGCGGCCCTGACCGGTCCCACATTCGCCTCCGCTTCGAGCAGCGACCTGCAATCGGGTTCGAGCCAGTTCGGATCGTCCGGCGAGCACCCGCCGCTGCCAGAGATCCCACCGCCGTCCGCGGCCGCGATCAGGCTCGACGAGGCGCGGAACTTCCGCGACGTCGGCGGCTACCGGACTACCGACGGCAGGACCGTCCGGACAGGAATGGTGTTCCGTTCCAACAAGCTCAGCTCGCTCAGTGAGTCTGATCTGGCCAAACTCACCGCCGCGAACCTGACCCTCGACGTCGACCTGCGCAACACCTCCGAACGCGCGGAGGATCCCGATCGGATCCCTGCCGGGGTCACCTACCAGGTCGCCGACGTCGTCAGTATCGAACACGGCATCGCGTTCCACGAATTCGTTCCCCTGACTCTCGGTCGCGCGTTGATCGACGGCGCAGTCAACGGAACCTCGAACATCGGCCAGAGCATCGGCTACCCCTTCATGGTCAATTACCGAGGCTCTGATGTCGCCTTCCGTGACCTGCTGACTGCGATCGCGAACAACTCCAACGGCGCAACCGTCTACCACTGCAGTGCAGGGAAGGACCGCACCGGTTGGGGCACCGCGATCCTACTGACCATCCTCGGTGTCCCGCGTGAGGTCATCAGTGCCGATTTCATGGCGTCGAACACCTACCTGGGCCGCGACGACGCGGTGGACCTGTCGTGGCTCGATGCGGCGTACGCCCAGGTGGACCGGCTCTACGGCGGCATGGACACCTACGTACGGGAGGGCCTCGGCGTCGACCAGGGCACTATCGACTCTCTGCGCGCCAAGCTTCTCGTCTAGGCGCAGTCCCACACCTCGGCTTCTTGCGCACTCAGTACCTCTGCTGTCCCAAAGCGGGCGAAACCCGGGTCGGAGAGTTCGAGAACCGTCCACCCTCCAGTGTTTCTCGGTCGAATGCGATTGCCAAGTGGCGCAAGAACTTTACTCGAAAGATCGCGTCTGATCACGGACTCGACGCTGGCCAATTGGTCAGCATCGAATCGAGTGCCTCGAGGATCCTGGACCAGCTTTCCGCGCTGTCAGGTGCACTGTGACTGAACGATCCACCCAACTCGAGGCTGGCGTAGCCATGGAAAACGCTGCCCAGCAACCGAACTGCGTGAGTCTGGTCGAGGTCCGTGAGGTTGTACCCGCGCAGAATCGATCGCATCATCTGCGAGTGTCTGAAGCCAGCGCTCGCTGCTGCGGCCTCCGGGGTGAGGCGCATCTGCGACGCGGCGTACCGGCCGGGGTGTGCCTTCGCGTAGTTGCGATAGACGTTCGCGAAGGCGGTCAAGGCGTCGCGGCCGGACCGACCGGCCACGGCGTCGGCAGCCTGGTCGGCCAACTCTTCCAGGGCGAGTAATGCGATTCTGGTTTTGAGGTCGTTCGAACTCTTCACATGGGAGTACAGGCTCGCGACCTTGACGTCGAACTGTCTGGCGACTGCCGATACGGTCACCTGCTCGAAGCCGACCTCGTCGGCCAATTCGGCACCCGCCATGGCGAGGCGTTCGGGGGTGAGTCCTGCGCGAGGCATGTCCGCTGGTCCTGTTCGTCGAAAAGTGAAACTAATTTGCCTAAACAGTATAGGCAAATTACTGTGTGCTGTAGTTGAACTATACGCAAGCTATCTACAGGTGAATGACATGCACAGCCAGAGCAGCTGGATCACTACCGAAATTTCCGAGGACATCGTGCGCGGAGCCCTCGAAATCGAACGGACCGAATGCGGTGTGCTGACGCACCGTCTGCCTGCGAGGGCTCGCGCACTCTTCGCTGACGGGCAGATGGCCATGGCGCAATCACAACCCTCCGGAGTGCGGCTTGTGTTCCGAACCAGCGCTACGAGCATCGAACTCGATACTCTGCCTACGAAAATGATCTACACCGGCGCCCCGCCGAGACCACAAGGGGTGTACGACCTGCTCGTCGACGGCGAACTGGCCGGGCAAGCAAGCGCCATGGGCGGCAATTCGGTGACGATCGACATGGCGACCGGCGCCGCTCAGAAACAGTCCGGGCCCGTCAGCACCATTCGTTTCGCGGACCTGCCCACGCGATCGAAGGATGTCGAGATCTGGTTGCCGCACAACGAGACCACCGAACTTGTCGCACTTCGAACCGACGCCCCACTCGAACCCGCGGACGACACGAAGCGCCGCGTGTGGCTCCATCACGGAAGCTCGATCAGTCAAGGATCCGGCGCTGAAAGTCCCTCCGGCACTTGGCCTGCTCTTGCAGCCTCCGTCGGTGGAGTGGATCTGATCAACCTCGGGTTCAGTGGCAGCGCTCTGCTGGACCAGTACATCGCCCGCGCGATGCGAGACACTTCTGCTGACCTGATCAGCATCAAGATGGGTATCAATCTGGTCAACTCCGACGTGATGCGTCTGCGGGCCTTCACATCGGCAATGCACGGCTTCCTCGACACGGTTCGCGACGGTCATCCAGTGGCTCCGCTGCTGGTCGTTTCGCCGGTCTATTGCCCGATTCACGAAGACACGCCGGGACCTGGTGCTTTCGATTTCGATGCACTTGCCAGAGGCGAAATGCGGTTCGTTGCCACCGGAGATCCCGCCGAGCGTGCATCCGGGAAGCTGACGCTGCGCTCGATTCGGGAAGAGTTGGCGCGCATCGTAACCCAGCGATCGGTCGATGATCCCAATCTGCATTACGTCGACGGGTGCGATCTCTACGGTGCGGCCGAGAATGCGGAGCTGCCGCTTCCCGATCAGCTCCATCCGGACGCTGCAACGCATCGTCTCATCGGTGAACGCTTTGCCCAACGTGTATTCGCAGACGGCGGTGTATTCGCCGGACAGGTGTAATCGCGCAATCTGGTTCGATCCGAGTTCACACGATTTGACCCTGACGTAGCGTGAGGGCTCACGATGACTTCATGACCGACACCTACCCAGCATTCGACATCAGCCCCGTCCCTGTTCCTACAACCGATGCTGCGCCTCCGGAACAGTTCCGAGGTCTCTACGGAATGCCGATGTTCGTCTCGATTCCTACTTCGGATCTGGCCGAATCGGTCGACTTCTGGATCCGCGGACTCGGCTTCTTCGACCTCTTTTCGGTGCCTGATCGACTGACGCACCTGCGACGCTGGGCATTTCAGGACGTCTTGCTCGTACCCGGTGAGCGAGCAGATTCGCCACCGTCCGTCAGCGTGAGCTTTGCGTGTGTGCTGAGCCAGATCGGCCAGATAGCAAATGCGTGCGAGGAATTGCGGGCCGGATGCACCAGCGGACCGCACGTGAAGCCGTGGAATTCCCTCGAGTTGGAAATTGTGACACCGGAGAATGCACGTGTGATCATGACTGCCGCTCGTCCGTACGACCCGAACAGTGCCGAGGCAGAGTATCTGCGAGGTATGGGAATTGACGGACCAGGCGACTGAGCGGCGGTCTGACGCCGTGGCCTCCCGCACCGCGTCTGTCAAACTGGATGCCGTGACGGACCAACTCTTCGGAGACGACGCAGACAGTGCTCTGACTGTCGGTGCAGCCGCCTCACGACTGGGCGTAACCGTACGTACCCTTCATCATTGGGACGCAATCGGTTTGGTGTGCCCGTCCGGTCGCAGCGACGGAGGCTACCGGCAGTACACCGACGCGGACCTCGGCCGCATCGGCCGGGTGCTTGTCTACCGTGACGTGGGCTTGTCGCTCGACGAGATCGGGGTATTGCTCGAAGCGCCCGCACTCCACGTGGACGAGACGCTGCGTGGGCAGCGCGCCGAATTGCGGCAACGGATCGCCGACTTGGAGGCACTGGGCGAGTCCTTGGATCGCATCATCGATGCCAGGAAGTCGGGTGTGCTGTTGCCGGCAGACGAACAGGTCTCGATCTTCGGCCGGCACTGGCAGCCGTCATGGGGAACCGAGGCGCACGAGCGTTGGGGCGACAGCGCGCAGTGGGCGCAGCACGCGGAACGGTCGGCGGGTAGGACCGCTGAGGATTGGCAGAAGATCGCCGACGGCGTCGAGACGCTCAACGACGATCTGGCGTCGGCGTGCCGCTCCGGCGTCGAACCGGGAAGCGACGAGGCGAATTCGCTGGCAGAACGGCATCGAGCGTCTATCGGCGTCTACTTCGACTGCACACTTTCGATGCACGTGTGCCTGGGGCGGATGTACGTTGCCGATCCGGGCTTCTCCGAGTTCTTCGACCAGGTCGAGACCGGTCTGGCTGCGTGGATCCACGCCGTCATCGATGCGAACGCTCTGGCCAATGGAGTTGTCCCCGAATCGGCGACGTGGGTGTGAGTGAGCTGGAAGTCGCTCGTCAGTCCAACGATGCGCAGGCAGTGCACCACGGTCGGCCGTCGACCCCGGGGGCTCGATGGGCCACTGCGATGCGAGCGGCCAAGATACAGCTTTCGTTGTCGTGATAGACGTCGAGATCCGAAGGAACCGCCGAGTGGAACGCCGGGACCTTCATGTCTACCTCCGTTGTGACTCGCCAGCGAGTTGGCTCGTTGCGGCAATCCTCCCACCCCAGAGATCATCTCGCCTGTCGGCAGAAGTATGGCCGTTGCTCGAGACCATATGGCCGGGGTCTGACGCGTGCAGTCCCGTAGGCGCGATTGTGCAGCCCCACAGTGACTTACAGCGGTGAGAGCCTGATCACCTTGCCGGCCGAAGAGATGCGCACTGCGCACGCGGTGTGATCTTCGACGGCGCTCACCGCAAAGAATCCCGCAGGGATAGGCTGGACGAATGCGTGGAGAGTACAAGGTTCCTGGTGGAAAACTGGTCGCGGTCGACGTCGAGGTGGCGGATGGTCGACTAGCCGACGTCGCAGTCTCGGGGGACTTCTTCCTCGAGCCAGACAGCGCGCTCGACGACATCAACGCAGCGTTGCGCGGAATGCCCGCCGACTCGGATGCAGAACAGTTGGCGCAAGCCATCTCCGCGGCGCTCGACGAGTCCGTCTCGATGATCGGCTTCACGCCCCAGTCGGTCGGCATTGCGATCCGGCGCGCACTCGGTCACGCCACGAGTTGGGCGGATCACACGTTCGACCTCATCCCGCCGGTGGTTCTCGATCCCGCGATGCACGTCGCGCTGGACGAGGTCATCGCGCGTGAGGTCGCATCGGGTGAGCGTCCGCCGACACTGCGATTCTGGGACTGGGACTCGCCCCTGGTCGTGATCGGATCGTTCCAGTCGGTGCGTAACGAGGTCGACTCCGAGGCGGCAGCGCGGCACGGCATCGGCGTGGTGCGCCGAATCTCCGGTGGCGGAGCGATGTTCATGGAACCGGGCAACTGCATCACGTACTCGTTGGCCGTACCGGCGTCGTTGGTCGAAGGTTTGAGTTTCGAGCAGTCCTACGCATTTCTCGATCAGTGGGTGATGGGAGCGCTTGCCGAGGTCGGTATCAACGCTCGTTACGTGCCGCTCAACGACATCGCCTCGGACAAGGGCAAGATCGCCGGCGCTGCTCAGAAGCGATTCGCGTCCGGCACTGTGCTCCATCACGTGACCATGGCCTACGACATCGACGCGGAGAAAATGACGCAGGTGCTGCGAATCGGACGAGAGAAGATGTCGGACAAGGGAACCAAGAGTGCAGCCAAACGTGTCGATCCGTTGCGTTCGCAGACCGGAATGACACGCGCGGCGATCCTGGAGTCGTTTGCGCAGCACTTCCGAGGCCAATACGACACCCGTGACAGCGATTACACGGACTCGGAGTTGGAGCAGGCGCGCAAGCTGGTGGACACGAAGTTCAGCACCGAAGCGTGGACTCACCGCGTCCCGTGACCCTGGGAAATCGGGAAATCGGGACGAGACCCGAGGGGTCTCGTCCCGGTCGACCTAGGTAGCCGGGGTCGTTGAGTGTGCCCCGAGAAGTTCAGCGTCGTCGACGACGGAGTTCCTCTTCGGAATTGTGAAAGTTGCGCTCACACACAGGATTGCGATGACGAAGCACGCCAGTGTGTACCAGAGATTTCCGATGGGATCCCCAGCGCTGGTGGAACCGTCGACCGCGTCGAAGAAGTCGGGAAGCGCACTCGCCCACAGTACGGCCATGACAACCAGGTACACCACGCTGTAGACCTGTACGAATCTGTTGGTGTGTGCGGGAGTGTTCGATTCAGCCGAGCGCAAGTCTCGCCATTGCCGGACGAGAACCACGATCGCGACCACTGTGAGGACGGCGAGTTCCGCCGCGTAGAGGAACCCACGAACGGTGTCGCTACCCATCCCGAAGACCGTCGCCGGGAGCGGGAGAATGAACGTGCCCAGCGAGGCCAGAAGGCCGATGACGATGGTGCGCCACACCAACTGAAGTCCGGAGAAGTGCTTGCCGGCGTCAACGTGCCGTCCGACGAAGTACTGGACGCAGAATGCCAACGACATGGGCCACAGCGCGGCGAAGACGACCACGCTGGGAAGTGGAACCGCGTCGAACATGGGTTGGTTGATCGGGTTCGACGTCGACCACTCCCACCATCGCAACTGGGGTCCCAGATGGTCGAAGATTTCGTAGAACGCATGGTGGACGAAGCCGACGCAGACTGCGCCCAGTAGTGGACCGTACTTGCGGAAAACGCCGAGCATTCTGACTATTTCGAAGGCCAGTGTCGCCATGAGCGGGTAGATGGCAATGATGTACAGCGGCAGTCGACCCCACATGAAGTCGACGGTGAACACGTTGTGCGCGAACATCGTGTCCACTTGTTCTTCGATGCCGAATGCCGCCGGGAAGTACAGCGGAGGCTCGATGATGAACAGGTAGGCGGTGGCGCCGAACCAGAGAACCAAGTTGGTGGGGTCACCGTTGCGGCGCAGTCGCACGATCGCCAACACCAGTGCGAGCACCGAACCGACGATGATCGTCCATTCGAGGACGGGCAGGGTCCAGTTCTCGAGCGCCGCCGGGTTACGGAACTCGACGAGTCCACCTGCTTCCTGGCAGGAGAAACCGAGTTCTGTTGCGAGCTGCGCGAATGTGGGGGAGCAGTGCTCTGCCATCAGTTGGCCCCTGACGTGATCGACTCGGCCTGTGCCTGAGATTCGGCGGTGTACCAGCGTGTGCAGTCGTAGCCGTCGTCGTAACGCTTGAACCACTGGTCGGCCAATGCGGGGAGCTTCTCGTGGTCCGGGTTGTGATTGGGCATCTGGCTGCGGAAGACACCGCCGAGTGCGACGAGTTGTTCGCCGAGTTGCAGGTGATCGAAGGCACGGGGCATGGTGCCCTTGGTCAGGTAGGGCGCAAATGACGTCAGAATCTTCTGCTTGGTGCGGTGCATGGCGAACATCGACAGCGAGTCGACTTGCCGTTCGGAGAGCGGAACGTGCTGGTTGAACCCTGCACAGGCGATGCGAATCACCTTCATCACGTGCGCGAAGATCGACGGCGCCATCCGCATTCGGTAAAGCTCGCTTCCGACAACGGAATTGAAGATGATCAGTGCCGAGCTGCGATGCTCGACCTCCTCGACGAAGTGCCAGATGAACAGCGACGCGACGCGATCGTCTCCCGGACGGAACAAGGTCGCCTCGTTGTCGAGCATCAGCTTGAACACCGGTGTGAAAGTCGCCTCCAGATCAGCGGTGTACGCGAGCCGGTAGTTCAGCGAGGTCGCCTCGGTCAGCAGATCGAATTCACCGATCACGGCGTCGAGCGTGTTCTGCAGTCCGGGGTAGCGCCTGATCAGCGCCTTCACATGTTGGCGGTGGGCGGTCGAGTGGTGGCCTTCTTGACGCATGAATGCCACGGCTTCCTCGGCGACCTCCGGATCGCTGATCCGCGACTTGGTCTGCATGATCATCTTCACGATCATCTTCTCGAAACCGATGGCCAGGAACGAGACCGCGTTGGACATGCTCGACCAAGCCGGATTCTCCGGGTTCCACAGGAAGGGAACGTCATGATCCTCGAATCCGAAATCCATCTTTCGGGGCTGAAGGTTGGTCACTTGTCGAACCTCGTCTTTCGGAGGGGCTGGTCAGGTGGCCGCTCTGGCACTGAAAGCCACGTGTGGCAGTGATCATACATATTGGTGTGCAGTTGTATGTTCACTTTCGACGACGAGAGTGAATTCGAGGGACGCAGATGCAAAACTTGCTTGTGTTAGCCTGTGGCTCTTGGACTTCGAGCGCAAAGACATGGTTCGAGCCTCGTTCGACCGAGGAAGTGGGCAGTGGCACGAAGGCGTGGGTGGGGCGGCAATCCACCGGACAGTGACGAAGATGCGTCTCGTCGAATTGTCGAGGCCGCTGTCGAGCTGATCGGACGAACGAGTTCGGAAATCAGTATCGGCGACGTCGCGGAGTCACTGGGCGTGATCCGGCAGACCGTGTACCGATACTTCCCCAGCGCCGACGCTCTGATGCGGGCAGCTGCGATCGCGTCGGTCGACGGCTACCTCGATCGACTCGCCACACACGTGAGCGGCATCGAAGATCCCGTCGAGGCGATGACCGAGGGTGTTGTCTACACACTGACCCAGGTCCACCGAACGCCGCATCTCGGCATTCTGCTCACAAGCACGAATTCGAGTGTGCACCCGGAAGGTCTGACCTCTCAGGAGGCGCAAGCCTTCGGAATGGCGATGATCACCCGTTTCGACGTGGACTGGGTGCGTTACGGCTACGACGACGCGTCACTTCAGGAACTGGTCGAATACGTCCTGCGGACGATGCAGTCGTTTTTCCTCGCGCCCGGCGACCCGAAGCGGAGCGACGAGGAACTGCGGCGATACCTGCGACGCTGGATGGGTTCGGCGATCATCGCCCAGCCCGTTCGGTGACAGGTGGCCCGGTCAGCGGAGAATTATCGTCAAAGCGACCGCGCTCGCGCACGCTGCGATGACGACGACCAGGGCGAACAGGTCGGCCAGCTGAGGGCGCTTGGGGTATGCCGCGATCAACCCGGTGCCCCCGCGAGCGGAGATTGCTTCGCCCATTTCGGCAGATCGCCGAATTGCCACCGACATGGTTGTGGTGATCAGGTCGACTATCGAATTGTCGGCCGCGCTGTTCACCACAGCTTTCGGGCGCAGTCGCCGCGCCGCAACGAGGGTGAGCATCTCGTCGATCAACAGCGGAAGCGAACGAATACACAGTGCCGTCGCGATTGCCCACTCATCCACGGGAATCTTGAAGAAACGAAGTGGTCGGCCCAGCGTCGCCAAGGCGGGGGCCACATCGCTCATCGACGTCGTCCACGCCAACATCAGTGAGACGCAGAGCAATACGAGACCGAACGTCACAGCTTGCAGGTAGAGGAACACTGCGTCGAGGCCGATCGGAAGGTTGATCAACGCGCCGAGCAGGATCAGCGCCCACAACCACCACGGAGGTCGAGGAACTGCAGTCGGGGGGATGCGTCCGATTACCGCGGTCAGCAACAACAATCCGAGTACGACGCCGATCGCCGGCCAGGACGGGGCGGCGACGACCACGATGCTGACGAGAACCACCGCAACGATCTTCGTTCCGGCCCACAATCGGTGGATCGGCGATGAAGTCGGGACTTCGCGCAGAAGTGTTGTCACGTCGTCGATCCTTCCAAAGTGCTGCTGGCGGCAGGGTCGAGGATGCGACCCTGCGACAGTCGAATTGTTCTGCTGCACACGGCGTCCATGCCGTCGACGTCATGCGAGATGACGACTACTGCGGTTCCGTTCCGACGAATCCACCTGAGCACGTTCAGGATTTCGTGTCGGCCGGGTGGATCGAGACCGGCCAGGGGTTCGTCGAGGATGAGTACGCGGGGTTGGCGGACGAGGAGACCGGCCAGCACGACGCGTCGCATCTGTCCGCCGCTCAACTCGTCGATGCTCCGACCTGCGATGTGACGATCGAGTCCGACGGCGTCGAGTGCCCACGAGACTTGTACGGATCCGATCTCCGGACCGCCGGCTGCCTCGATGTCTTCGGCGACGGTTCGACGCTGCAACTGCAACCGCGAATGTTGGAACGTGAGGCCGACGGTGCCGAGTTGGCGTGAGACGGGTTTGCCGTCGAAGACTGCGGTTCCCTTGCTCGGCGTGATCAAGCCCGCCATGATCCAGGCCAGAGTCGACTTACCGGAACCGTTGCCGCCCAGGACCAGGAGTCCCTCCCCGTCGCCGATGGTCAGATTCACGTCCGACAGTGCGCGTCGCGACCACGGAGTCCGGTCGTTGTACGTGTGGGTGACATCGGTGAGTTGGAGTACAGCACGTGTGCTGGTCGGCCACGGTGCAGATGGAGGACCCGCGAACGTCGACGTCATCCAGCCGGGTTGGTGATCGATCTGCCTTCCACGCTGGAGTTGGATCACCCGATCTGCGGCACGCGTATCGGCGTGGTGGTGGGTGACGAGTACCACGGCCATGGGATGGCGGCGTGACAGTTCGGCGAGGAGCGCGACCAATTCCTCCCTGCCCGCCTGATCGACCATCGCGGTGGCTTCGTCGGCGATCAGCAGCGCGGGGCGCCGGGCCAGAGCCGCGGCAACCGCCAGGCGTTGCATCTCGCCGCCGGACAGCCCCGACGTCTCGCGCATGCCCATTCCGGCGAGTCCCACTTCGGCCAGCAGCGCATCGACGTCGGGATGTGACTCGGGGGGAAGCCCCCAGACGACGTCATCGGCGACCCGGGTTCCGAGGATCTGGCTCTCGGGACGTTGGAGGACAACGGCGGTTCCGCCGTGTCGGCCCAGACCGGCGGAACCGGGTCTCGTCAGGGTCCCGACAGTCGGCGCGCGACCGGCGAGCAACCGAGTGAGTGTGGACTTGCCCGAGCCGTTGTGGCCGACGACGGTGACGAACTCTCCTCGTCGCACCGTGAAGTTGACGTCGACGAGGGCCGGCGTCGATGCACCCGGATAGGTGAAGCCCACGTGATCGAAAGTGACCGGTAACGGATCGATCGGACGGTCGTCGGGTGTCGTCTCGAGTGGATCGGACGAGGGGAGCGCCGCCAATCGGTCGAGGACGGCACCGAGGACGAAATAGGAGACGACGGTACTGAGGACGATTCCGGAGATGATGGACACGCCGATCCACAACCACCAGTAGTCGATGATCGAGCCGATGCTGTTCTCGATCCATTCGGCTGCCCCGACCAGCGTGGGGGCGCGCTTCAAGATTGCGGCCACACCCAGCGCGGTGTTCTCGAGCGAGGTCAGCAACAAGGTGCGCAGGGGCGCGAGAACAAGCAACAGGACTATGGAGAACAACGCCAGCGCGGGCCCGATGACACATGACGAGAGCAACGCGGAGACGAAGCCGAGACCGCGCCGCTTGACGGTACCGATGATTCCGCCGAGGAGAGCGCTCAGCGCGACCGCCGCCGCAGATCCTGAACCCGCCGCGACGAAGGCGACCGCAGTAGCCGAGACACCGGCCGTCGTCACGGCGCGGACTCGGAAGCGCTGGGCGACAATTCCCATCGGAACCGCTGCCACGAGGTTGAGGGCGCTGGCCATGGGGATGACCGTGGCAATGACGGACAACGCGACCGTGAATCCGGCCATGACGGCACCCGTTGCCAACTCGAGTGGTCGAAGGTTGCCGGTTTCGCGGACTTGCGGACGGTTGCTCACTACGTCCAGTGTGCCAGTGGTGACATAACTCCTGCCCGACTGATGGTGAGCGCATCTGCGCGATTGCGTAGGCTTCACCTCAAACAATGGATCGGACGGAGCGTGGAAGACGTGAGTGCAGCACCCATCAGGGTCGGGGTTCTGGGAGCCAAGGGCAAGGTCGGTCGAGCGATCTGCGAGGCAGTGGAAGCTGCTCCCGATCTGGAACTTGTCGCTCAGGTCGACACCGGTGATCGCATCGAGACGTTTGTCGACACCCGCACTCAGGTAGTGGTCGATTTCACCCACCCCGACGTCGTCATGGGAAATCTGGAATTCCTCGTGGCCAACGGAATTCACGCCGTGATCGGCACCACCGGTTTCGACGAGTCCAGGCTTGCGACGGTGCAGTCCTGGCTCGACGCCCAGCCGGCAACGGGTGTTCTCATCGCGCCCAACTTCGCTATCGGTGCCGTGTTGTTGATGCGCTTCTCCGCTGCTGCGGCACGCTTCTTCGATTCTGTCGAGGTCATCGAACTCCACCATCCCAACAAGGCCGATGCCCCCTCGGGTACCGCGTACCGAACGGCCGCCATGATCGCCGAGGCTCGCGCCGAAGCGGGCGTCGGACGCAGTCCGGACGCCACCACGACCGAGCTCGAGGGCGCACGTGGAGCTGACGTCGACGGCGTCCGGGTTCACTCTGTGCGGATGGCCGGACTGGTTGCGCATCAGGAAGTGATTCTCGGAACGCAGGGCGAGACGCTCACCATTCGCCACGACTCGATCGACCGGAATTCGTTCGCGCCGGGCGTTCTGCTCGGAGTCCGCCAGATCGGCTCTCGTCCGGGCCTGACGGTCGGTATCGATTCCTTCCTCGATCTATGAACAAGACCACCCGCACTCTCGCGCTGATCGTTGCGATCTGTATCGCGCTAGCGGTGTACTTCGTGCTGCTCGGTCAGCGCGGAATCCAGCTCATCCAGGACGGCGGTGGCGCCGCAATCGGTCTCGGGATCGGAGTGCTGATTCTGCCTTTCCTCGGGCTGTGGCTCGTCATCGCCACGCTCCGTGCCGGCTTCACGCACCAGCGTCTCGCGCAGCAGATTCACGACGAGGGCCTCGCCGTCGACGCGTCTGCGCTTCCGAAACTGCCTTCGGGCCGGATCGAGCGAGCGGCGGCCGACGAGTTGTTCGCCCAGATCAAGGTCGACTGGGAAGCGGACCCGGACAACTGGAAGCAGAACTTCCGACTCGCTCGCGCCTACGACTACGCCGGTGACCGAAGCCGGGCTCGGGAAACCATGCGCCGGGCAGTGGAACTGGAACGCCGTTCTCGAGGCAAGTAGGTATCTCTGCTGCGGCGAGGGGGCCGCTGAGACGCTACCGCTCGGGAACCGTTGTGGGAGAAGACGGATCCGGAGCGGTGGGGTCGAATGGCGGCGGGTTGTTCGGGTCGAAACTCGTCACCGGCACCGAACACGTCGCGCCCACTTCGGGATACGTGTTCGGGTTGACCCGCAAAGCCGAGACGAATTGGTCGATGCGAGCGTCCGCGGCGTTGTCGAGCTTGAGTTGACGGCCCCAAGACTGCAGTGAGATCGGCGAATCCAGGGTCGGATACGGCGACATCAACGTGTAGCTCATACCTTCGACTCGCTGCGCCAAGCGAGCCTGATCCTCGCTCGAGACGAGGTCGGGGTTGTACGTGATCCACACGGCCCCGTGTTCGAGGGAATGGACCGCATTTTCGGTTCGAATGGCTTGCGGATAGACAACTCCGGTGCAGTTGCCCAGACCGAGTCATGGCGACCGCCGAAGGGCGGTGAATGTGTGTACGCCACACGTTCGTTCGGCCGTACGTGTTGGGCTGCTGGGTAGTCGACCGTGACAACTCCGTCGATGGCTCGGGACGGATCCGGATTGTCGACGCTCGGAACAAACGCATCCGGTCGAGGTGTTCCTTCGAGGGAATTCGCGCACGAAGCCAGCGCGAGAACTGCCGAGATCGCCACTGTCGCTCGAAGTTGTTTGTTCACTCGGCCATGATAGCGGCGCCTGTCCGCTTTCCCGGGACGTGAATCGACTACGACCCGAGAGAGCTTGTCGTCCCGCCCGAGAGCGCGATGTCACTGGCGCTTCGGAGAATTCGGAGCGGAGGCAGCGACCCTTGGTACGCCTCGGAGCCACTGATCAGATCACCGGCCGCGTCGAACGCGATCGCCTCACCCTGTGGCTCGTCCGGAAGGGGCACCCGAATCGGCTTGGTGGTCAAGGCTTTCACGACATCACCGTCGGGGGCTGTGTAGAGATAGACGTCGGTGTACGTGCGCAGTGCTACCACCGTGCCGTCTTTGCTCACGGCGCCGCCCGTGACAGCCATGGTTCCGGCGTGGGGGATCGGTCCACCGGAAGTGAGGGTGGGAGTGAATCTGAGCTGACCTACCTTGGCCAACATGGTCGGCGGCGCCGTACTCAGATCCTGAACGTGCTGTCGCTCAGCGGTTGTATAGACCGCGCTTGCGCCTAGGTAGTCCTTGGTGACGATCACGGGAAGCCCGTCGCTCTGGATCAGCACTGCCTCGGCGTCATGGGCCCCGTCCGGATAAGCCAGGGGGTAGGAGGTGGTGGCACCCGAAGCCGGATCGAGTTCGATCAGCCCGATCGACGTTCGTACCGCGTTGTTGTCGCCGATGTCTGCCAGCCACAGGTGGCCGTCGGGAGTCGACGAGAGATCCTCGACGTCGACGCGAGGGGTGTCCACGTCGATCCAGCGCTGAACGTGGCAGTTCGAATCGAGTTCGGCGACCCGGTCGTCGGAGCCGCTGTCGCCGATTGCATACATCCCGGTTGTTGTGACCGTGAGTCCGGACAGCTCGGAAAGGCCTGCATCAGTGGGCGTGCACAGTACGTCGAAGACACGCGGGGTTTGTTGCGCCGACGCTGGAACAGTGTGAATGCCCACGACCGCGGCGGCGAGAACAACCGAGCCGGCAGCCGCAGCGACTGAATGGGCAAGCGGGCGATTCCACATCACGATGCAGACCTCCGGGCCGAAGAATCGGGACTTAGTACCCGGAGAATACTGGACGTCCGTCTCACTTCGTCCGAGTTTGCAAGAAACGGCCGATGCCGAGACGACGTGATGCGTCAGTGATTCGCCGAGTGAATGCAGGTGCAGGAGGGGATACTCGACTCACTGGAGATCGGCGACAACGAGCAGGAAGTGACGAAGCGATGGCGAAGAGTGAGTCCGACAAGCAAGATGCAGATTCCCCGTCTCAGTTGATCGACCAGCGAATCGAGGAACTCGGAGACTGGCGGGGCGAGATGCTCTCCCGAATACGAACTCTGATCAAAGAGGTGGATCCGGATGTGGTGGAGGAATGGAAGTGGCGAGGCGTTCCGGTGTGGTACCACGCCGGAATGATCTGTACCGGTGAGACTTACAAGAGCGCAGTGAAGGTGACTTTTGCCAAAGGCGCATCACTCGACGACGCTTCAGGTCTCTTCAACTCCAGCCTCGAGGGCAATACGCGGCGGGCGATCGATTTCCACGAGGGTGAAGCCGTCGACGAAAAGGCGTTCAAGGCACTCGTTCACGCCGCGATTGCCCTGAACACCTCGAAGAAGTGACGCCCTGTCAGAGCTGATGTTCAGCGAGGTCGAACGCACTGAGTAGCGTGCGGAATTTCGTACTGGTCTCTCTCAATTCGATTTCCGGATCGGAAGTAGCGACGATGCCGCCGCCGGCGTAGGCCCGCGCCGAGAGGCCGTCTGCTGCGATCTCGGCGCAACGAATAGCGACCATCCACTCGCCGTCTCCGGTCCGGTCGCACCAGCCCACGGCACCCGCATAGAACCCACGATCGGCTTCGGTTGCGGTGATGTGCTCGCGTGCGGCGACCGTCGGTGTTCCGCAGACGGCAGGAGTCGGATGCAGCGCCATCGCCAGTTCGAGCGAGGTCACGCTCGGGTCGATCAGAACACCTTCGATCTTGGTCCCGAGGTGCCACAGTTGCGGCGTCCGAAGTAGTTCCGGCGCACTGGGTGCGGTGAACGATGTGCAGAGCGGTCCGAGTATCGCACTGATGGAGTCGACGACAAACGCGTGTTCGGCGAGATCTTTGGTCGAAGCGCGGAGTTGCTCGGCATTCGCCTCGTCCTGATCCGAATTCGGGTGGCGTGCAATCGAGCCCGCCAACGGGTGGCAGGTGACGACGTCGCCTCGCCGTTCGATCAGAACCTCGGGCGTCGAGCCGACCAGCGAACGCCCGCGGTATTTCCCTCCGGCAGGGGACAGGTCGACGCAGAAGCCGTTGTGCGCGTGGTCGAGTGCGATCAGCTTCTCTGCCAAGGCGGAGGGGGAGATCGCGGACTCGGCTTCGATGGTCAGGGAGCGTGCGAGGACAACTTTGTCGAGTTCGCCTGCTCGAAGGCGGGTGACGGCGCCGCGGACCCTGTCGGTGTGGATCTGCGGGCTCGGTTCGAATTCCGCGACCCGCGAAGTGGGGAGTGTCGGAATGTTCGAGTGATATAGATCACCGTGGACCCGAGTGAAACTCAGTGGCGCAGTGAGGGCGGACGGCGTCTCCGGGGAGAACGGCAGAGCGCCGACGACCGAGTCGATCCGCCCGGTTTTGAGGGCTTCGGCGGCATCGAAGGCGGAGTCGAATTCTTCGACCACTCCCGAAGTGCGGATCGACGTTTGCCTACGTGAGAGCAGGAAAACGGAGTCCGTTTCATCGTCAGTCCGGTTGTTGCGCAACGGGAATTCGGAGACTTCGGCGAGTGCTGACATGGACACCCTTCCAGTTCGACAGGATTACTTGCTATGTTGAGGCTAGCCTTAGTTCGGGTGAATTTGTGCCGTGGCCGTCCGGGTTGTGTACTTCCGTACCGTTATGGTTAGGCTGGCCTAAAGTCAGGCGTGCGGACGGGGTCGACACGAGATGGGTTGGCTCGATCTGAGCGCGTCGACCACTACCCGAGGAGACCGATGAGCAACACCGTGGACCGTGACCAGATCGTGCGCGACGTCGCCGAGGTTCTGTCGATGAGGGCAGAACAACTCGGCGACGACGCGGACCTGGGTGACGAAGGCCTGGACTCGGTTCGCCTGATGACGCTCGTCGAACGGTGGCGGGGGGCGGGCGCGGATGCCGACTTCGCGGAGTTGGCAGAAGAGCCCACGATCAATGCCTGGGTTCAGGTCCTGTGCCCGCAGTGAGTGAGCGCAGAATCGCCGTGGTCACCGGTGCGGGGGCGGGGATCGGCGCCGCAGTGGCCCGGACTCTTGCCCGTGACGGGTATTCGCTGGCGCTTCTCGATCGTGACGACGTCGAATTGAAGCGGGTAACTGCGGAATTGGCAGAAACCATCGTCGACGGCGCCGATGTCGCGAGTCACGTCGTGGACGTGACCGATCGGCAGGCAGTCGACGCGGCAGTGGCCTCCACGATGGACACGTTCGGTCGGATCGATGCTCTCGCGCACGTCGCCGGAATTCTCGACACCGGGTCGGTGCTGGACTCCGATCCAGATCAGTGGCAGAAGATATTCGGCGTCAACGTCTTCGGATTGCTGAACGTGCTGCAAAGTGTGGGACGGGAAATGCGTCGCCGTCGGGCCGGGGCGATCGTGGTGGTCTCGTCGAATGCGGCCGGTGTCCCACGTATGGGGATGGGTGCTTACGGTTCGTCGAAAGCTGCCGCCACCATGTTGGTTCGAACCGCTGGACTGGAGTTGGCCGCAGACGGGATTCGTGTCAACGTGGTCGCTCCGGGATCCACCGACACAGCGATGCAGCGGGCATTGTGGTCGGACCCTTCCGACGATTCGGGTGCCGACGCCGTCATCGAAGGCAATCTGGCGAGCTATCGCCTGGGTATTCCGCTCGGAAAACTGGCCACCGCAGACGATATCGCGGACTCGGTGCACTTCCTGCTGTCCGACCGGGCGGCCCACATCACCATGCAGGCGCTGTACGTCGACGGTGGAGCGACGCTCAAAGCGTGAGACGTAGTTGCTGACAGTACTTTCGAACAGGAGTCACTTGCATGACCTCGAGGATCGCTCGCGAGCCCTTGGCACCCGTCGCACAGTATCCACCCGAATTGGTGACGCATTATCGGGAGCGAGGCTATTGGACTGACGAGACGCTGGCCGGATTCGTCACGGCCGCGGCCGCACGGTATCCCGACAACGAAGCGGTGGTCGGCAGCGATGCCGCTGGCACACAGACACGGCTGACGTATTCCGAGCTCGATCGTCGCAGCTCGGCCGTGGCCGGAGGCCTGTCCGGGTTGGGTGTTCGCCCCGGTGACCGGGTGCTTCTGCAGCTACCGAACATCGTGGAATACGTCGAAGCATTGTTCGGTGTGTTGAAGCTCGGCGCCCTGCCGGTATTCGGGTTGCCGGCGCATCGCCGAACCGAAATCGGCTACTTCTGCCAGTTCGCTGATGTCGCTGCCTATATCGTCGCCGACCGTCATGGCGGGTTCGACTACCGCGCACTGGCGCGTGAGGTGAACGAGGGCCTCGAGACTCCGCCTGTTGTGATCGTGGCCGGTGACCCCGAAGAGTTTGTCGGTTTCGATTCGCTGCGCGGATACGAGATTCCCGTTCTTGCCGACGTCGATCCGTTGTCGGTCGCCTTTCTTCAGCTTTCCGGTGGCACGACCGGTGTTCCGAAGCTGATTCCGCGAACGCACGCCGACTACCTCTACTCGGTGCGGGCGTCGAACCCGATCTGCGGCGTCGACGACTCGACGCGCATGTTGGTGGTTCTTCCTGCAGCGCATAATTTTCCGATGAGTTCGCCAGGCATCCTGGGTGTTTTCCACGCGGGTGGCACCGTGGTTCTGGCGCCGGACACCATGCCGTCCACAGCTTTCGGTCTGATCGAATCAGAGCGAGTCACGCACGCTTCTTTGGTTCCACCGATCGCGTTGGCCTGGATGGCTGCCCCCAGCAAGGCAGATCACGATCTGTCGAGCTTGCGGGTTCTCGGCGTCGGGGGAGCAAAGTTCAGCGCCGAAGCTGCTGCGCGCGTACCCGAGGAGCTGGGCTGCACCCTCCAGCAGGTGTTCGGGATGGCCGAAGGGCTGGTCAACTACACCCGCCTCGACGACACGCAAGAATTGATCGTCAGTACGCAGGGCCGGCCTATTTCGCCCGACGACGAGGTTCGTGTGGTCGACGACGAGGGCGCGCCCGTCGAGCCCGGAACCACGGGGCACTTACTGACTCGGGGGCCGTACACGATCCGTGGCTATTACCGGGCAGATGCGCACAATGCCGAGGTCTTCGACGCCGAAGGGTTCTATCGCACCGGCGATCTGGTCAGCGTCACCGATACGGGACACCTGATTGTCGAGGGTCGCGCAAAGGACCAGATCAACCGCGGCGGTGAGAAGGTGGCCGCAGAGGAGATCGAGAACCACCTGCTCTCGCATCCTGCTGTCCACGATGCGGCCGTCGTCGCCGTCCCCGACGAGTACCTGGGCGAGCGAACGTGTGCTGTCCTGGTGGTCGCCGGAGAAGCGCCGACCGTCGGCGAGATCAAGCGATACATACGAGGCCGAGGCGTTGCGGCATACAAAGTGCCGGATCGAGTGGAGTTCGTGACCGAGTTCCCCGTCACCGGCGTCGGAAAGACCAGTAAGGCGGCCCTGCGCCGTGTTCTCAGTGAATCGATTGCGGCACAGACGCTGTCGAGTTGATCGGTTCTCACCCCACTTCTTGGAGGAGATTCTTCATGGCGCTACCCACCGCAGTCCGATACGAGATGCCCACCGAGTTTCCGCAGAATCGGGTCGACTGGACTCTCGATCCTTCCCGCGCGGTATTGCTTCTGCACGACATGCAGGAGTATTTCGTGAACGCGTACGACCGAAGCGTCGACCCGCTCCGAACCGTGGTTCCGAATATCGATCGCCTTCGCTCGTCGGCGCGAGCTGCCGGAATCCCGATCGTCTACACCGCGCAACCCGGAGATCAGGATCCCGAGGAGCGCGCGTTGCTGTCGGATTTCTGGGGACCGGGACTGAAGGCAGATCCCGCTCACACCGACGTGATCGCCGAGTTGGCTCCGCATCCGGACGACGTGATGCTCACAAAATGGCGCTACAGCGCCTTCATCAAGACGGACCTGCGTGAACGGCTGCGTGAGAGTGGTCGTGACCAGCTGATCATCACCGGAATCTATGCCCACATCGGCTGCCTGACTACCGCTTTGGACGGGTTCATGCAAGACGTGCAGATCTTCTTCGTGGGTGACGCGGTGGCCGACTTCTCCCTCGACGAGCATGTCGGTGCACTCGAGTACGCGGCCGGGCGCTGCGCCTCGGTCACCCGAACCGACGACCTGGTCAAGGCGATGAGCGCGGAAACGGTTTCGGCGTAGGAGTGAACGGCGACGGGTGCGCCACCCGTCGCCGTATTGTCAGGTGTGTGAAGACTTTGTTGGTGGTTCACCACTCGCCCTCGCCGACAACCCACGAATTGTTGGATGCAGTCCTCGCGGGCGCTCGCGATCCCGAGATCGAGGGTGTGGAGGTGAAGGTAGTGCCGGCGTTGGCGGCGACGGTGCCCGACGTACTCGCTGCTGACGGCTATCTTTTCGGTACCACCGCAAACTTCGGTTACATGTCGGGTGCGCTGAAATACTTCTTCGACACCACGTACTACCAATGCCTCGGCGCGGTGTCGGATCGGCCGTACGGCCTGTGGGTTCACGGCAACAACGACACTGCCGGTGCCGTGTCGTCGGTGCGCAAGCTCGCCACCGGGCTCGGATTGGTCGCGGTGGCGGATCCGCTCGAAGTGACTGTGAGCGTGGACAAATCCGTCCGCGATGGTTGTTATGAACTGGGCGGAACCGTAGCAGCAACGCTGATGGACTAGCCTTCACTTTTCTCGTTTCAGTTCACGAAAGAGATTGTCCTGCAAGCGGTTGTAGCAGCGTGCGTTCTCTTGTGAACGCGTCGGGAGCCATCGGAATTCGGGTCACCGGCGAGGCGGATTCCCCGATTCCTCGCCATTTAGTTTAGGCTACCCAAAACGACGTTAGGTCACCCTTGGGTGACGTGTGTCCACAGGCGAGGGGATCAGTGTGAGCGTTCTTCCAGGTTCGAACTCCGGAGCGGCAAACGAAGCTACGTTTGCTCTCACAGGAGCTCAACTCGGGATTTGGAACGCGCAGAGGCTTGATCCCGAATCTCGGAGCTACCTCGTCGGTGAGGTGCTCGAAATCTCGGGCGACGAACCGATCGACACCGACCTTCTGACGGCCGCAATCACGGCGACGATCGGTGAAGCCGAAACCATGCGGCTGCGGATGGTGGAGACAGTCGAGGGCCCGCGTCAGTACATCTCCGGCGAACCGGTGGGCGCCATCCCCGTCACCGATGTCCGTGACGAGCGCGATCCCGTAGCCGTGGCACACGCATTGGTCGACGCCGAGCGTAGCCGGGCGTCCGAGTACTGCCGCTTGATGGTGGAGCGTCCGCTGTACACGTACTCGCTGATCAGGCTCTCCGATCGCGAAATCTGGTGCATCCAGCTCTATCACCACCTGATCGTCGACGGATACAGCGCAGCCATGATTTCGCGCCGTGTCGCTGCGCACTACACGGCCGCGAAGAAGGGAACCGAGGTCGCGCCAACGCGATTCGGTTCTATGACCGATCTGGTCAGCGAGGACGAGGCGTACCGGGCGGGCGAGCAGTTCGCGGAAGATCGTGACTACTGGCGTGATGTCCTGACGCCGTTGCCCGCGTTGGACGGGCGCGGCCAGCAGGTCGCCGGTCCGGCGGAACGAACGATCCAGGTTCGTGAGGTCATCAGTGCCGACGCCCTCGGCCGCCTCAAAGAGGTGGCAGACGCGACGGGAACAACGTGGGCCGAGGCGTTGATCGCCTGCTACGGCGCGTTTCTCCACCGATTGCTGGGTGAGACGGATGTTGTCATCGCGATGCCACTCATGGCGCGCGTTGGGCGCACGGCACTCAAGACCCCGGCCATGGCAGTCAACGTTCTGCCTCTCCGGTTGACGATTCGCAGCCACGATCGTCTCGGTGACCTGAGCAAGCAGGTAGCCGCCACGATGAAAAGCCTGCGCGCGCACCAGCGCTACCGCGGTGAGAATCTTGCTCGGGACCTGGGCGTCGCGGGCACCGGCGCACTCCTTCACGGGATCGGAATCAATCTCAAGGCTTTCGACTTCGCCCTCGACTTCGCCGGCGCTGTGGGCGTACTGCGTAACGTCGCCGGAGGTCCGCCGGAGGACCTGGGTTTGACGGTCACCCCCATAGCGGACGGCGAAGTCCTACTCGGATTCGAAGTGGACGCGCGTACCAATACTCGGGATTCGGTTCAGCGACGCCTCGCCGGTTTCGTGAGCATCGTGAACGCGATGGTGGGGGAGCAAGATCCTGCCGTCGGACAGGTGCAGATGATGCCGGCACCCGAGGCTGCGCGGATCCTTGCCGGCCGTGAGACCGAACCTGTGCCTGGCTCCGTCGAGCTCGTCCCCGACGTCTTCGACCGCATCGTCGCCGATCATGCGGATGACACGGTCCTCGTGTGCGGTGAGGAACGTTTGACAGGCGCAGAACTCGGTGGCCGCGTCCACCGGCTTGCGCGGCTGCTTCGCGCTCGCGACGTCGGCCCGGACGACATTGTCGGACTTGCACTTCCGCGAACGTCCGAGATGGTCGTCGCGCTGCTCGCGACATTGAGCGCGGGCGCAGCGTACGTGGCCTTGGATCCGCAGCACCCGGCTGAGCGATTGCGGGACTTGGTCGACGACGCGCAACCGAAGGTGGTGCTCACCACTTCCACACTGGCCGGGAAACTCGTCGGAGATTCGCGGCCCGTCCCGCTCGCACTCGATTCCGATGCCGCGCGAGAAGAACTCCGTGCCAATTCCGAGCTTCCACTCGAACTCGGTGAACTGGCGACACCGCGGCATGGTGATCACCTGGCGTACGTCATCTACACCTCTGGATCGACCGGCAAGCCAAAGGGTGTGTTGGTCAGAAGTGGTGGATTGGCGCATCTGCTTCACCACCACCGCGCCACTATGTACCGGGAAACTGCCGAGCGAGTCGGAAACCGGCAACTGCACACCGCGCACACGGCGTCGTTCGCCTTCGACGCGTCTCTCGATCAGCTGTTGTGGCTGCTGTGTGGTCATCGGGTTCATGTGTACGACGAAGAACTCCAGAAGGACGCTGTTGCCCTGGTCGCGGCGTTCGAGCGAGATCGCGTCGACGTGGTCGACACGACGCCGTCGATGGCGGCAGCGATGGTGGACAACGGATTGCTGCGCACGCAGCGGCTGCAACTGCTTGTCGTGGGCGGCGAAGCGGCACCGCCCGCACTGTGGGACGCGATCATCGAATCCGGTGTTCCGGCTCGAAACCTGTACGGTCCCACCGAAACGACGGTCGATGCGATCGCGACCACGGTCGAAGGCGCCGGACCGCGTATCGGGTACCCCCTTGCGGGTACCCGTGCGTACCTGCTCGACAGCGCGCTCGAGCCGGTCGCCGACGGTGAACGAGGTGAGCTCTATCTGGCCGGACCGCAATTGGCCAGGGGATACCTCGGCTGCGCCGCCGCAACCTCCGAGCGTTTCGTCGCCGATCCTTTCGGTGCTCCGGGAGATCTGATGTACCGCGCTGGGGACGTCGCGCGCTGGGTACCGGGGCGGGGCTACGACTTCATCGGTCGTAGCGACAAGCAGGTGAAGATCCGCGGACATCGTGTCGAGTTGAGCGAGGTCGAAGCTGTTCTCGGATCGGTGCCCGGAATCGGCGCGGCTGCCGCGCTGATCCGTACGGACGGAGGACGGCCCAGCCTGGTCGGCTACGTTGTCGCCGCTGTCGGCGCGACGCTTCCGCCGCAGGAAGAGCTACGCCGAGACCTCGCCGGTCGTGTACCGGACCATCTGGTTCCGGCCGCAATCGTCGTTCTCGACGAACTACCCGTCACGGTGAACGGAAAGCTCGATCGTGCGGCACTACCCGCCCCGGCTACCGAGTCGGAAGGTCGCGCTGCGTCCACACCGCACGAAGAAATTCTCTGTGACGTGGTGGCCGAGGTGCTCGGCCGCGAACGCGTCGGCGTGGACGAGGACTTCTTCGGCCTCGGTGGTGACAGCATCACGGCAATCAGCGTCAGCAGTCGCCTGCGGGTGCGCGGGCTGGTCGTGGCTCCCAAAGAGCTTCTTGCACAGCGAGATCTGGGAACAATTGCCGCTGCAGCGCGCAAGATTGCCGATGACGCCGACGTCGCAGCTACGGTCGCGGACGTGGCGACCGGCACGGTGATCGCTCCGCCGATCGTTCGGGCACTGATCGACAAGAATCCGACAGACGAGGCAATCGCGGGCTACGCGCAGTGGACTGCGGTGCGCATCGACGATGACCTCTCACTGGATGACCTGCAGTCCGGCGTACAAACGGTCCTCGATCACCACGACGCTCTCCGTCTGCTCCTGCGGCGTGACAACGACAGCGGCACTGCTGAATTGATCGTCCGCGACGCGGGCGCGGTGCGTAGCGAAGGGCTCGTTCGCGAGGTGTCCGACAGCCCCGAACCGCTCCGGATCAGAGAGCTTGCAGAGGCGGCGGCAGCGAGTCTCGATCCACGCGCCGGTGAACTCCTGCACGTTGTGCTGGTGAGGACTGAGGCCGGTCGGCCCGATCAATTGATCGTGGTGGCTCACCATTTGATCGTCGACGGTGTGTCCTGGCGAATTCTGCTTCCCGATCTCCACGAAGCCACCGATGCTGCACGCGAGCGCAGGTCCGCCCGGTTGGCTGCCGGCGGCTCTTCGTGGCGTCGATACGCGGGGTTGCTCGCAGAATTCGGGACCTCGGGCAGCAGGGCATCAGAGCTGGAGCACTGGAAGTCCGCATCGGTGCAAGCGGACGACGAGCCGATCGGCAGCCGTCGTCTCGACCCGGACATCGACGTGACCGCAACAGCTTCCCGCACGACAACTGTTGCGCCCCCGGCCGTCACCGACGCGCTGTTGACCACGCTTCCGGCGGCGTATCGAGCCAGGGCCGACGAAGTGCTTCTTGCTGGTTTGATGCTTGCAGTGCGCTCGTGGCAGCACGGTCACGGCCTGACCGGGTTGCCCGCGCAGACCGTCACCGTCGAAGGCCACGGCCGCGACGCGCTCACCAGCGACACCGACTTCGCCGGAACCATCGGGTGGTTCACCAGCGAATTCCCGGTTCGGGTTCCCACCGAAGCACTGCTGACCGCCGACGATCTTTCCGACGCGCTCGGCGGCGGAGCAGCTGCCGGGCATCTGCTTCGGGCGGTGAAGGAGGCAAAACGCGCCGTGCCTGGAGGTGGCGTCGGCTACGGAGTTCTGCGGCACCTGGATCCCGAAACCGCACCTGATCTTTCCGCGTGCGCTACTCCCGAACTGCTGCTCAACTATCTCGGCCGCTTCCCGTCCCTGCCCGGAACCGGATGGCGATTGCCGGAACAGGATGCATTCGCGGTTATCGAACCGGCGACCAAGGCTATGTCGGAAGTGCTGGCGCTCAACGCATTCGTCCGCGAGGATGGCGAGACGACGCTGGCAGTCGAATGGACTGCGGCGGGTTCAGTGCTTGACGACGCGACGATCGTCGAGCTGCAAGAGCATTGGGAACGTGCGCTCGCTGCCCTGACCGCACATGCCGTACTCTTCGAGGGTGGTTTGACGCCTTCCGATTGCTCGGCGACGATCTTCGGCCAGGGCGCGGTGGTCGATCAGGCAGGGATCGACGAACTCGAAGCCGTCCACGGACCGCTTGCCGACGTACTTCCGTTGTCGCCGCTTCAAGAAGGTCTCCTGTTCCACGCGGTCCGCGACGGCGCGGCAGACGTCTACACGCTTACTGCACGCTTCGACCTTTCCGGCCCCTTGGACGAAGGAAAGCTGGCCGACGCGTTCGAGACGGTGATCGACAGGCACCCGAACTTGCGCGCCGCTTTCCACTACGAGCAGTTCGAACGTCCCGTTCAAGTCATTCCGCGCGGTGCAGGAGTCGAGTGGCGTTCGGTCGACCTGACCTCCGTTCCAGCTGCCACCGCATTCCGCTCTGCAGATCAGCTCGAGGACGAGGCCGCCGAGCATGTCTTCGACGTCAGTTCACCGCCACTGCTGCGCGCTCTACTGATCCGGCTGCCCGGTGGGGTGCACAGACTCGTTCTCAACGCGCATCATCTGCTCACCGACGGGTGGTCGACGCCGATCGTCCTGCGCGAGTTGATGAACGTCTACCACGACGGCGATGCGCACCTCCCGTCGCCGACTCCGTATCGCGACTACTTGGCGTGGATCGCCGGCCGGGATCAGGACTCTGCCCGTGCAGTGTGGAGCGAGCGTTTACGTGGGCTCGCCGCGCCGACTCTCGTTGCCGACATAGGGGCGCCGCGAAGTGTGCCCGTCGCGCTCGAAGTTCCACTTGCGGCCTCGGACGCCGACGCGTTGATCGAACTCGGCCGTGCGCGAGCGCTGACGATCAACACGCTGGTCCAGGGCGCGTGGGCGGCAACGCTCGCCGAGGCGACAGGACAGTGGGACGTCGTGTTCGGGGCCACCGTGTCAGGTCGACCTGCCGAACTCGCCGGAGTGGAGGGGATGGTCGGGTTGTTCAGCAACACGATTCCGGCCCGCCTCGACATCGCCGCGAACGAGCCTTTGCTGGAACAGTTCGTGGGGCTGCAGAACGCGCAATTCGACATCGTGGACGTCGAGCACACCAGTTTGGCCGAGATCGAACGCATCGCCGGGATCGGTCAACTGTTCGACACGCTCCTGGTATTCGAGAACTTCCCGAACTCCGGTGCGGGACAGCCTGCGTCGCACACACTTCGGGTCGAGGGATTCACCAACCGCGGAGTCACGCACTATCCGATGACGTTGATGGCACCGCCGAGCACCGGTCTGGATCTGGTCCTGTACCACGATCCGGCGGTTGTCTCCGAAGCCACGGCGCAGCGAATGGTCGCTCGGCTCGCCGAGATCCTGCGTGGTTTGTTGACCGAACCGGCAGCTCCCGCATCCGCGGTGCTGACGGTTGTCCGACAGACACGCCGCGTTGCCGATGCAACGGCCGCCACGAAGAGGGCCGACGAGCAACGTCAGGCGATCGACTCCGATCCCGCGGTCGTCGATGCGGTGTGTGCCTGTGTTGCAACGGTATTGGAGCTTTCCGACGTCGATCCGGGAGACAATTTCTTCACTCTCGGTGGTCACTCGCTCACTGCGATGAGGTTGGTGGGCAGTCTGCGGAAGCTGGGCATCCGCGTCGTCGTCTCGGATGTGTTCGACACCCCGACCCCCCTCGGTCTTGCCGCGGCCGCCCGCGTCGATCAGAAGAAGTTCTCGCCGGATTCGGTCGCTGTCGTTGATCGACCTACAGTGAACGCGGCGACGTTCCGCTCCCCGGCAGCTGCTGGAAATCCTGATCACGAGCGGTACTGGGTTCGCACGCTTGCGGGCATGCCCCTCGAAACGGACCTTCCCTACGATCGCTCGCGCGGCGAAGAGTACCGCCCGCACACCTACGTTCGTCAGTTACGCGATGCTCGGTTCGGTGACGGATCAAGATTCGACGCGGTGCTGTTGGCCGCCGTGGCGGCGACGCTGAACGGCTTCGGCGGTGGTCGGGACCTTGCGGTCGGGCTGTCCTCGGACGAGACGGACACCCTGATTAGGATCGACCTGTCCGGCCGGCCGCACATTGCCGATGTAGTTCGACGAGTCGAAGACGCAGTGTCCGAGGCACGCGCGCATTCCGATGTCAGCCTCGACCGAATCGCCGATCTACTCGGACGTCCTACCAGCAGCCTCTTCGCTGCCCGCGTCGGTCACTCGCCCGGTAAGAGCGTCGACCTCGAGTTCGTCCGAACTGCAACAGAGCTTCGATTGACGGTTGATGCCGGGCTGTTCGACGCCGCGACTGCGGACGCATTGCTCGACGGTGTGATCGCGGTCCTCGGTCACGAAATCAGCACTGTCGTCGCGGATCTGCGACTGGCGGAAAACAAGCCGGATCGCGACCCGGACCGACGCGCGACGTCGCCTGCCGGAATTTCGCAGTTGTTCGCCCGACAGGTCAGCCGTCACCCCGACGACGTCGCGGTAGTCTCCGGTGAGGTCGGAATTACCTACGGGGAACTGTCGGCGCGGGTCGACGAGTTGGCTCGCGAACTGCTCGCGGCCGGCGCAGGGCCTGAGAAGGTAGTCGCCGTCGCGCTCGATCGAGATGCGGATCTGGTGGCCGGACTGCTCGCGGTACTGCGCATCGGCGCGGCGTACCTGCCACTCGACGTCGACTACCCGACTGAGCGGCTCGAGTTCATGATCGAGGACGCGTCGCCGGTGTGTGTCCTGACCAGTATCGACAGCGCAGGTCAACTTCCGTCGACGGTCGCCACGAGCGTCTTCGTGGACGGTGAGTTCACCAACTCGGGCGTCGTGCTTCCTCCGGCGCCTGCGGCGGGTGATCACCTCGCCTACATGATCCACACCTCCGGTTCGACGGGTCGCCCCAAGGGCGTCATGGTCTCGACGGGCAACCTCGCGGCCTTCGCGGACACGGTAGTCGAGGATCGCTGGATCAGGCCGGGCGATCGCATCGTGGCGGTGACAACGGTGTCGTTCGACATCGCGGCACTCGAGTTGCTGTGCCCGCTCGCAGCGGGCGCCACGGTCGTCATCGCGGACCGCCGGACGGTTCGCGACCCGGATGCGTTGTTGGCGTTGATCATCGCGAGTGATGCGACAGTGATGCAGGCGACGCCGGCACTGTGGCGAGTGGTCACCGAACATGAGGATGCGCCCCGCCTCGCCGCGGTGCGCGCCTTGGTGGGAGGGGAAGCACTCCCACAGGATCTTGCCGACGATCTGGTGGCCAACGCTGCTTCGGTCCGGAATGTCTACGGACCCACCGAGGCCACGGTGTGGGCGACATCTTCGGTCATCACGACCGGTGACCGAGTCACGATCGGTCGACCCTGGACCGATGTGCACGTACGAATCCTCGACGACGACCTGCGCGAGGTTCCGGAAGGCGTTGCGGGCGAGCTGTACCTGGGCGGTGCGCAGGTGGTTCGCGGATACCTGAACCGCCCCGATCTGACCGTCGCTCGGTTCGTCGCCGATCCTTCTCTGCCGGGGGCACGCCTCTACCGCACCGGAGATCTGGTCCGACGCAGGCGAGGGTTTTTGCACTTCCTGCGCCGTGCGGACGATCAGGTGAAGGTCCGCGGTTTCCGCATCGAGCTCGGCGAGGTCGAAGGCGCACTCGGATCGGTAGCCGGTGTGTTCCGCGCGGCAGCCACCGTCCGCGTAGATGCGGCGGGTACCGGAAGTCTGCACGGATACGTGGTTCCCGAAGGTGCAACCGCGCTCGATTCGGTACTGGTGCGCAAGGAGATTGCGCGGCTCCTACCCGAACACATGGTGCCGCAGACCATCACGGTTCTCGAGGCACTACCGCTCACCCTCAACGGGAAGGTAGACCGCAAGGCATTGCCCGACACCGCGCCGGATCGTGTGCCGAGCCCTCTCGTAGCCGTCGATACGGATCGACGGGCACGGCTCGAGTCGCTGAGCCCGGGCTGGCAGGATGTGCTACCGCTCGGTCCCTTGCAGGAAGGCATGTACTTCCAGTCGGTTCTGGACGGTGCCGGCGGTACGGATGTTTATCACATGCAGCCGCGATTCGAGTTCTCCGCCGATGCCGCCGTCGACGTTCGCTCACTCCGCGCAGCGGGGGATGCGCTCTTGCGGCGCTATCCGAACTTGCGGGCCGGATTCACACACGCCGGGTTCGATGCTCCGGTGCAGTTCGTGCCCAGGGAAGCCGAAATGCCTTTCCGTGAGATCGATCTGAGCGCTGTCGCACCCGAGGACTTGGATATCGAGGTCCGCGCAGTCGACGAGGCCGAATTCGGCAGGCTGTTCGACTTGAGTGCGCCGCCACTCATTCGAATGGTGTTGGTCTGGTTGCCAGGTGGGGGAGCGCACCTCGTCTTCACTCAGCACCACCTGCTGACCGACGGTTGGTCGCAGACCTTGATGTACGCGGAGTTGTTTGCGCTCTACGAGTTTGCTCGCACTCACGGCACGGACCCGGTTGGACTCGACGGCGCGCTCGACAAGCCTGCGGACTTCCGTGATCACCTGCGATGGATCGCCGAATCGGATCGCACGGAAGCCCTCTCGTCGTGGAAGGACTACCTCGCGGATCTCGAGCAGCCCACACTCGTGGGTGGTACGGGATCAGGTGGGCGGGCTCCGTTGCCGGTGTTCACCCGCGTTCAGCTCGAGCAGAGCGTCACCGAGGCAGTTCGCGAGCTGGCCAGACGTAGCGGCGTGACCCTGTCCACCGTCGTCTCTGCGGCGTGGGGCCTGGCCTTGCGTGCTGTGACGGGCCGAGACGACGTCGTCTTCGGATCCACGGTCTCGGGACGTTCGCCCGAGGTCGAGGGCGCCGACCGAATGGTGGGCCTGGCGCTCAACACCATTCCGGTGCGTGTCCGCGTACGGCCAGGTGAGGAGATCCCGGCGCTGCTCGGTCGCCTGTTCCGCGAGCAGGGTTCGCTGCTCGAGCATCACTTTCTGGGGCTCGGTGACGTGCAGCGAAGCGCAGGGTTCGCCACGCTCTTCGACACGCTCTACGTTTTCCGCAACACCCCGCGCGACGAACAGGCACGTCGAGACACGTTCGGGCGCAGCGGAATCGTCGGGTTCGATGCGGTGGACGGCACTCACTATGCGCTCACGCTCGATGTGGACCCGGGTGTCGGGGATGCGGCGATGGCGCTCACACTCGAAAACCGCCCCGACCTGATTCCGCACGACGTGGCTGAGGACGTCCTGTCACGCACCATCACGATTCTCGAAGTGATGGCGACATCCGACACGGCTACGGTGGCGGACACGACGATTCCGCTTTCGAGCACTCCCGCGGAATTCGCTTCACAGCACGTCGTGATGCCGCGGCCGGACCAGGCGGGCGGCAGCGTGGACGCCTTGCTCCGCGAAAGGGCGGTGGCCACACCCGACGACACTGCACTGGTCTTCGGTGACGTCACGCTGAGCGCGGCCGAGATGAACTCTCGGGTGGACAGACTGGCGCGGCTACTCGCCTCGGTGCTGGGGCAGTCGGCGACAGGCGGGGGTCCGACCCGTGTTGTGGCGCTCGCACTTCCGCGTACCGCCGATCACGTCGTAGCGATCTTCGCCGTCATGAGGACCGGAGCGGCATATCTTCCCTTGGATCTGGCTCACCCGCCGGCACGCCTGCGCGAACTGATCCTCGACAGCGATGCTGCGCTGGTGGTCACCACGACTCAGACGCGTGACCTCGTTGTTCCCGATGGACAGGCGTGTCTGGTCCTCGACGACCCGGACGTAACCGGGGTACTCGACGGGCAGGCTCCGGCACCAGTCGTCGACGAGGCCGCGGTATGCGGGCCGACTTCACCGGATCAGCCTGCCTACGTCATCTACACCTCGGGCAGTACCGGAAAACCCAAGGGCGTCGTCGTTGGTCATCGCGGGTTGACGACGATGTATCACAATCACAAGGCCGAGATCTTCACTCCGACGGAGAACAGCGCTGGTGGTCGACGTTTGCGCATCGCGCACACAGTCTCGTTCTCGTTCGACATGTCGTGGGAAGAACTGTTCTGGTTGCTCGCCGGGCATGAAGTTCACGTGATCGACGAGCAGGCGCGACTGGACCCCGTGTCTCTGGTGAAGCACTACCGCGAAGTCGGGATCGACGTCGTGAACGTAACCCCCTCGTATGCACGGGAACTGATGGCCGCCGGTCTCCTCGACGGTGAGCGGACGCCTGTGTTGGTGATGCTCGGCGGAGAAGCTGTGCCTGCCGAACTGTGGTCGCGACTGCGCGATCAGGACGGTGTCGACGGGTACGACCTTTACGGACCGACCGAGTTCACGATCAATGCGATGGGATCCCCGGTTCAGGGGAGCGAGACACCGTGCTTGGGTCGTCCGATTCTGAACGCGTCTGCGCGGGTACTCGATTCGGGGCTGCGGGAGGTTCCGATCGGAGCGGCGGGCGAGTTGTACATGTCCGGTGACGGAACGGCGATGGGTTACCTCCACCGGACCGCCCTGACCTCTGCTGTGTTCGTTGCAGACCCCTACTCCGTCGGCAGGCGCATGTACCGCACGGGTGATGTCGTACTGCGTCGCCGCGACGGCGAACTCGAATACCTGGGCCGCGCGGACCATCAGGTCAAGATCCGAGGCATTCGGATCGAATTGGGTGAAGTGGAATCCGCGCTGGCGTCGCTGCCGGGAGTGTTGAGAGCGGCAGCGTCAGTCCGTAGCGAAGGCGGTGCGCCGCCGCGACTGGTCGGGTACGTCATCGAAGAACCCGGCGTTGATGCAGTCGATCTGCGAGCTGCGTTGCGGGAACGCGTACCGGCACACCTGGTTCCGTCGGACATCGTCGTCGTGGATTCCATACCGCTGACGCCCAACGGAAAACTGGACCGGGGTGCGTTGCCGGCGCCCCCTGCCCGAGCGGCGGCCAGAGCACCGCGAACCGAGACGGAAAGGCACCTGTGCCAGGTCTTTGCGCGGGTACTCGGCGTTGATGCGGTGGATCCCGAAGAGAGTTTCTTCGATCTCGGCGGCGACTCGCTTCGAGCAATGCGGCTGGTGGGGGAGATGGAGCACGACCTGTCGGTGAGCGTCGGTGTAGGAACGCTGATGACCCGTCCGACAGTTGCCGAGCTCGCAGCACACCTTGACGAGTCGGCATCCGACATCGATCTGAGTCGCGATCACCTGCTGATCCTTCGAGCCGAAGGCAGCGGTGAACCACTGTTCTGCGTGCATCCGGCGGGTGGATTCGCTTGGCCCTTCGCACCTTTGACCGGCGTCCTCGAGGCCGACCGTCCATTGTTCGGCCTCCAATTGCCCACAGTTGCCGGGGAACCACTCGAACCGACGAACGTGGACCAATTGGCAGCGATGTACGTCGACACGATTCGCGGCGTGCAACCGAGCGGTCCGTACCACCTGCTCGGCTACTCGTTCGGTGACAACGTCGTTGCCGCGATGGCGGCTCAGCTGGTCGATATCGGCGAGACGGTGGAGTTCGCCGGCCTGATCGATACTCATCCACTGGGAGATCGTGACGATCGCGGTCGCGACGATGCAGACGACCGAGATCTGGCCGCCGCCCTGCCACCCGAGATCCTCACTCAGGCACCGGGACTGGTCGAGGCTGTTCGGGCGGGTTTTGATGCCACTCGTTTGCTCGTGGCCCGCTCGACGGACACAACCTACGACGGACCGGTTACTCTGATCACCGCCGACGCCGAGGCGTCCGGACAGCTGCTGGCTGATCGCTGGCGCGGAGTCCGCGGGGACCGGGACATGGCAGTACACCATCTGCCGTACGACCACGCCGGATTGGTGACCCCAGCCGGGTGGGCGGCGATTGCCCCGCTGCTCGACAGCCATCTGTCGAAACGCACGGCCACATAGTTCGAAAACCACACAGTTGAAACACAATGGGAGCTCAATGATGAAGTCCACACCGCCCCTCGCGATACGGAGTTGGCGACGTTTCGTCGCCATCGCAGGGTTGCTGATCGTCGCACTCGTGGCGATGATCGGTTGCAGCAGCGATTCGAACGACGAACCGACCAAGGCTGCAGAGCCCACGACGCGCGTGATCGAGACCGAAAAGGGCTCGGTCACCGTGCCCGCGTCGGCGGAGCGCATCGTGGTTCTGAGTGGCGGTCTCGCCGGATACCTGTACGCCCTGGACGCACCGGTGGTTGCCACCGATACCCGCGTCCTCGGTGTCACGAACCTCGACGGTGGATTCCCGCCGGCATGGTCGGACGCCGCAAAGGCGCAGGGCACCAAGGAATTGCCGGCCGGCGAGCAGCTCAACATCGAAGCCGTCGCGGCGGCTGAACCCGACCTGATCATCGGCGGTGGCCAGGGCATCACCTCGGTTCAGGCCGAGGAACTCTACGACCAGCTGACCGCTATCGCACCCACCGTGTTGGTCCCCAAGACGGTTGCCAACTGGGACAAGCAGCTTGAAATCGTCGCCGACGCCGCGGGCCGTTCCGACCAGGTTCCGGCACTGTTGAGCGCATACGAGGACAAGGTCAAAGAGGTCAAGGGCAAGATCAAGGTTCCCGAGGGCAACGTCGTGTACTTCCTCTCGGTCTCGAGCAACAAGCCGTACCTCGTGCCGCCGACGGCAGCGCTCCCCGCAATGCTCGCCGAGCTCGGTTTCAAGGCCGACGACGTCATGGCCAAGGCCGGCAACCCGCAGCTCTTCGGCTCGGGTGACTCGTTCGAGGTCAGCCCGGAACTGCTCTCGCAGGTCGCCGATGCGCCTGTCGCCTTTGTCCTTCCGGTGTCCGGTCGACCGATGGCCGAGCTTGCCACCGATCCGCTCTACTCGCAGTTGCCGTCGTTCAAGGCCGGCACGACGTTCGAGCTCCCCGCCAGCAGCTACCGTCCTGACTACGACGGCGCAATGGCTACGCTCGACCTGATCGGCCAGACCTTCGCATGACTCGATTCGGTGGGCTGGTGATCGATGTTTCACCGCTGCGGACCAGCCGTCCATTCCGGTATGCCTTCTCGGCGCGATTGATCTCGCTGCTCGGGATCGGACTGCTCGTCGTAGCCGTTCCCGCGCAGACATACCAGCTCACCGGGTCGACCTTGCAGGTTGCCGGAGTGTCCACGGCGATGGCCATCGCCATGTTCTTCGGCAGCCTGTTCGGCGGCGTGCTCGCTGATCGCTACGACCGGCGACGCACCATCCAGTTGGCCCGCAGTGCTGCGGGCCTCGGCTTTGTCATTCTCGGCTGCAATGCGCTCTTGCCACACCCGTCGATGTGGGTCATCTACGTCGCGGCAGCTGTCGACGGCTTGGCCGGCGGTGTCAGCAGCTCGGCCCTGATGGCTTTGATGCCGACACTGTTGCCGCGCAACAAGATGGCAGCGGCCGGCGCATTGGTAGCTCTGACCACCGACATCGGGACGATGATCTCGCCGGCAATCGCCGGCGTGATCATCGCCTCCGGTGGCATCCCCGCGACATACTTTGTCGCTGCGGTGGCCACCGCAGCAACGGTCACGTTGTTCCAAGCCATCGGACCTTCGCCTGCACCGGGAACGAATCACGAAAGCCCGATGCGCGCGCTGGTGACCGGCGTGAAATTCGCCGGCACGCACACAGTCATTCGCGGCATTTTGATCAGCGGACTGCTGGTCATGTTCGTCAGCGGCCCGATGGTGTTGCTGCCGGCATTCGTCGACCAGGTTCTCGGCGGTGGACCCACCATGCTCGGTCTGCTCTACGGCGCACCGGCCGTCGGCGCCGTGATCGGTTCGCTCACCAGCGGTTGGACAGGACGAGTCCACCGCAACGGCGCCGCGATGTTGATCTCTGTTGCGCTGATGCCTCTCGGCCTGGTGGTACTGGGTGCGTCGGGAGCAGCACTCGTCGCTTTCCTCGGTCTCGCCGGATTCGGCCTCGGACGCGCCCTCAACGACATTCTGAGATTTGCCGTCCTGCAACAGAACACGCCGGACGAACTCCGCGGCCGCGTCTCCAGCCTGTGGATGGTGCAGGCCGTCACGGGTACGGCGATCGGGTCGATGGCAGCCGGGTTCCTCGGGCAATGGCTCGAGCCTGGTGCTGCGCTGCTGGCCTTGGGTCTCGCCGGTCTGACATTGGGCCTGGTGCTCCTGGCAACGTTGGGTTCGGTGCGCCGGGTAACTTCGGAGACAGCCGAAGTCGATCACTCCGACATCACCGTGCCGGTGGGGAATGCTCCGCCGGAAAAGGAAGGTAGTTCATGAACCGAGGAGACCACCTCGCGACCATCGCCGAAGTTCTGGCGGGAACCACCGGCGCAAAAGTGCCGTACCCCATCGGCATTCGCGAACTCGAAGTCGTTCGCAGCGAAATGGTCGGATCCGGACTGCTGCGTCTGACTTTGGGAGGACCTGAGTTGGCGGGCTTCGAATCGCACGCTCCCGACGAGCATGTCCGCCTCGTCTACCCGGATGCCGACGGGTCTCTGAGGCTGCCCGAACGAGACGGATTCAGCCTGAAGTGGCCTCGTCCTCTGCCGATTTCGCGTGAGTACACCGTCCGTCGATACGACGCCGAGGCGGGGGAGTTGGACCTCGACTTCGCACTCCACGACGGTGGGTACGCCTCTGATTGGGCTCAGGCGGCCACCATCGGCACTCGGGTGCACGTGGCTGGTCCGCCCGGTGGCGTCGTAGTTCCGTGGACGTACGACCGCTATCTGCTTGCCGGTGACATCACCGCCCTTCCTGCCATTGCTCGTTGGCTCGAGATGATGCCCGCTGCTGCTGCCGGGTGGGTGTTCGTCGAGATCACCGATCCTTCACAGGAAATCGAACTCACCGTTCCGGAAGGCGTCGAGGTGCGATGGCTGTACCGCGGCGACGTGCCGGCCGGTCACTCCGATCTACTCGAGCAGGCCGTCCGAACGGTCACGGTGCCCGAGGGCGAGCGCGTCTACGCCTGGATCTCCGGTGAGGCCACCAGCCTCAAGCCGATTCGCAGATTCGTGCGCGACGAACTCGGATTGAGTTCGGGCGACCACCTGATCACCGGCTATTGGAAGCGTGGAGTCGCGGACTTCGACGAGGACGACGACGACCACTGAACATCGGCTGCCCCAGTCCCAGCCCTCGGCATCGTCACCGCGACAACGAGTCCGACAATCGCAACGATTGCCGCTACCCCGAAGGCCGTGGCGAATGCCGAGTGTCGGGGAAGGCCGCCGGATGAAGTCGCGCTCGCGATGATCCCGGCGGCAATTTGGGTTCCGACGGCAGAACCCAGCGATCTGGCGATGGTGACTATCGCCGTCGTGACACCTACGCGGTCTGCCGGTGCGCTGTCGGCGGAGATGACGAACACTGCCGTCGACGCGGCCGCAACGCCGGTACCCGCCAGGATCAGCACCACAACGATCTGCCACATCGTGGTTGCAAAGACTCCGACGGCGCCGCTCAGGCCGAGGAGGGCAACTCCCGCTACCGCAATGGCTTTCGTGCCGACCCGTTGTGCGAGCTTTCCGGAGATCACCGACGCGATCACCGCTGCGCCGTAGCCGATGCACAGCAGGATTCCGATAGCACTTGTCGATGCACCGCGGCCGAATCCGCTCTCCTCGGGCGCGGCGAGTTGCTGCGGAAGTAGATAGACAACTGCGCCGTAGGTGAACCCGAAAACCACGCCGACGACCACTGCGCTCCACATCGAACGATGCCGCATCATCGTCAGGTCCACCATCGGTTCGTTGGTCCGGCCCTGATACCTGGCCCAGATCGTGAACACCGTAGCGGCAGCGAGAACCAGCAGCATCGGCGTCGGTGCGCCCCAACCGTTGCTCGACGCGCTCGCAAGCCACGCGGTCAGCGTCAACAATCCCAGGGCCAATCCACCCGCTCCCGGCCAATCGAGCCGGCCGCCGACCTTCGACATGCGATCTCGTGGTGTGCTCACAGCAAAAGCAATTGCGCCGAGTATGACGAAAGCGGTCGGAACTGCATACATCGCGGTGCGGGAGACGTTTTCGGCGACGGGCCCGGCCAGCACGACTCCCAGAGCGCCGCCCGCCACGACGACGGCACCGAGCAATCCGGTGGCCGTCTTCAGTTGTTCCGAGGACAAAGTGCGTCGTAGGACCACGAAGCTCACGGGCAACAACCCAAGCCCGAATCCCTGGAGAAACTGACCGAGGACGAACAGCGGGAAGATCGTTGCGAGAGCGGACACGCTGCCGCCGAGCACGACGATGGTCGTGATCGCGAGCAATGTGGGACGGGCGCCGTACACGTCGGCTATTCGCCCGGCCATCGGCGTGACGAGAACAGTGCTCAACGTCAGAGCGACGGAGGCGAGCGCTCCGACGTCGGCCGTCACTCCGAAGTCTCGCTGTATCAGGGGGAGTGCGGGGACGATGATGCTTTCGAGAGCGGCGACTGCTGCGATCAGAAGTGTCAGGCTGGCAATTGTTGCAACCGGTCGCTGCTGATGTCCGGAGATGCTCTCAGTGGTCATCGTGCTCTCTTTCGATCGGGGAGTGAGGAGCTTCTCGACGCGACGATGCGTCACCCCACCAGGAGTCTGGAAGGGTTGTGGCACTGCGTATATCGGTTGGCGCAGTAACGAGTCTTGATATTTCGTTACGCGTACCGTTATTGTGGAGGAATGTAATCGGATTCGTCAGACAAAGCAAGAGTTGGAGGGGCGGAAATAGTGCCAAGTATCGCCAGACAGCAACGGGCAGACTTTCGCTGCAGCCGTCGGTCAATGTCAGGTGATGTGACGGTTGGGCCTATTTCTCGTCGAACATGACGCTGATCACCAAAAGGATTCTGCGAGCAGGGAGTTCATCTGCCGGACACATTCAAGGTCCCCGTTTGAATGCCGGGTTTGTTAGCTTTCTGCCTGTGACGCGACGTCACGGAAAGTTCACGAATCACGGAGGATCATCATGGGTTCTATTTCAACGATCATCGGAATCTTCGAGCTCTACAAGCTTCTCGAGCCGCTGCTGAGCTCGCTGAGCTGATTTAAGTGTTATTCCGCTGTCGAGCCGGGGCGCCGAGGGACTCGGCTCGGCAGCGGATCTCGGCGATCTGTCCGCGATCAGGACCCGTGGAACGGATGTCGGCACCGGCAGAATTCCATCGCTCCGGTGTAGTGGTCCATGACCAGTATTTCTGCGCAGCGAGCGGGCTGTGGTGCAAACCTGAGGCAGCGCTCGATCCAGCCTCGCTTCAGCGAAGGGGCGGGGTGCGTGCAGTTCCCGCATCGGCCGGGACGTTCGGCGACACGTACGGAACCGAGGTGCTCCGGGGGCATGCCAAACATCTTGGTGGTGCGATGTTTCGAGGACAATGGTTCGGCTCGAGCGGAAACTATCTCGCGGCGGTACCGCGGTTTTCCGCCACGAAATGCGAAAGCTCAAGGGGAGCGGATGGCAGGAGTCGAACCTGCGTGGACGGTTTTGCAGACCGCTGCCTTGCCGCTCGGCCACACCCGCATTGATCCAATTATGTTCGTAGTGAACAACAATCGCCATGATTGTGATCAGAGTGAGTTGATCGCTGTGCCAGGCCCTTGGTATAGCAGTGAACTGCCGGGCTAGGAGCGCGAGAACACCGCGACCAGGAATTCGGAATTGTCCTTGAACGGGCGAAGATCCCACGTGGAGAGCAGCAGATCAACCTCGAGACCACTCGTGGTCGCGTCGGCGAGAAACTTGGGGAACTCGTAGCCACGTCCGGCCCCGAATCCGATGACCACTCGGCCGCTCGGAGCGAGATGACGAGCAAATCCTGCCAACACTGCCTGCCTGGTGGACGGGGCGAGAAATGCCATCACATTGCCTGCCGACACGATGACGTCGAAATCCGCCTCGACCCCGCGGGCGGGTAGATCGAGCTCGGCGAGGTCGCCGACAAGCCACGTCGGGCCCGGGTGGTCCTCCTCCGCGGCAGCAATGAGAACCGGGTCGACGTCTACTCCGACAACCACATGACCGACGTCGTGCAGATAACCGCCGAGTCGGCCCGGCCCGCACCCGGCATCGAGAACCCGGCCACTGCGTCCGAGCATCGCGTCGATCAAACGTGCTTCCCCGACAATGTCCTTGCCGTCCGCTCTCATCGAACGGAATCGCTCCACATACCGTGTGGAATGCGTCGAGTCGGCTGCAGTGATCTCTTCCCACTGGCTGGGGACGCGCTCGTTCGGGGCCTGTGCAGTCATTCTTCGAGGGTACCGACAGCTCACCGGGTGCCGACTACCGTCCCGTCTGCGGCGTATCCGACGAGGGTTGGACGCGGGAATGTGAGCGATAATGGAATCCACCCGTAGAAGCGGTCTTCGGCAAGAATTGTGGGATAGATATTGCCATCAGCGGTGTGAAGTTCGGCCCGAACGGCGCCCCCCGCGCCTGCGTCGTAGGTCGCCTCGTGCGGGCCAGCTTCGTAACCGGCTCCGCCCCCGAATGAATCTGCGCCGTACAAGTCGTCGTTCGATCTGCAGCCGTGTCCGAGGCTGGTGAATTTCGACGGTCCAATCTTGTCGACGTCGGCTGACGGCTCGAAAACCGGGGCGACGCACCTCCATCCGTCCTCGCCGTGGGCGACGAAGACGCTGAACAGGGATCCGTCAGGTCCGGGAATGGACCCGACCCGCTCGGCGGTGGACGGATCTATTCCGCCGTTGGTTCCCGGCATCGTCTGCCAACCGGAGTACATGTCGGTAAACGGTTTCGGCATCATCGCCGTGGCAGCGGCGCAGCCCACCACCACTGCTGCGCAGATCGCCGCGACGAGAACGAGGGCACCGACTTGGCGGCGTGGAGTTTTGGTTGCTCCAATGTTGTTTTCGGTAGCCATGATTCGGGTGCGTGCGGCATCCTGGACCTTCTCGGGCCAGAATTCTGTGGTAACCGCATCGGTCGGCCGCAGCATCTCGAGCGTGGTCAGAAGATCTTTGCTCATGGGGTACTCCCGTGTTCGGCGGCAGCGCAAGGTCGAGTGACGTCGATCGGGATCGCGGTGACGGATTCTGGTGTCAAACCGCTGCTCAATCGACGCCGAGCGCGAAAGAGACGAACGTGCATGGCTGGCACCGAACACCCGGCGACCCGCGCTGCTTCGGCGGCGGTCAATCCGTCCCAGGCAGTCAGGAGTAGAGCTTCACGCTCGATGACGGTGAGTGTTGCCAGTGCTTCGAGAAGTTCCGTGCGGTCGGTGACAGTGACGTCGGCGCCCGGCGTCGATGCCGCAATCTGCTCGATTCGTCGCATCTTCTCGGTGAGCGCATCATTGCGTCGAACGCTTCGACGGCTGTTGTTCACGGTGTTTCGAGCTACCACCAACAGCCAGGGCAGAGCCTGCTCGGGCACTTCGTCCAAGCGTCGCCAGGCAACGAGGAACGTCTCGGAGACAACTTCCTGTGCGCTGTGATGATCGACGTGGCGGCAGGTATACGCGAACACCCGACCGGCGTAGTCGTCCCACAAGGCGGTGAAACGCTCTTCGTCGCTCGGTGGCGGCCTGTCCTCGGTTTTCGGCGTCATGTGAAGAGATGTCCGGCTGGTCGCTGATCCTTACAGCGTGGGCGTCAGTAGACGGTTTGCCGTGCTACTCCGTCCGAGGATTCCGACTGTCAGAAGCAACAACGCCAGGATGTACAGCGTCATGATCCAGATGCCGGCAGCGGCAGGCTGCCATTTGTTCGCCTGACCGAGCAGGATGAGGGCGTCAGAGGCGAGGAACAGTGCGCCGCCGATACCGGTGATCGTGTTGTACGCCAGTGCGGTAGATGCGGTTCCCACCAGGATTGCGGCGTACACGGGGACGGCAATTCGAAGTGCCGGTTCGAGCCCGGTCCAGGCATACGACACAAGAGCGATCCCGGCGACGGTGTAGGAGCACAGAAACCATGGCCGCCTTCGCATCTCCCGAAAAGCGCCGTGCGAGAGAAAGAATCGGATGAAACAGAGGTGACCGATCGCGAAGGCTGCCATCCCGATGACGAATGTGGAGTCCCAGATCAGGAACAGGTCTCCGAAAGCGCAGGCAATCAAGGCAGCAGCAACAATTCTCGGTCCACGATGACCGACAACCCAGGCAGCCAGAATCGGCGCGAGCATGACCTTGGTGATCCCGTCCCAGGGCTCAGCATCAGCGGCATTCAGGATCAGATGAATAATCGCTACCGCGGAAAACCCTACGAACCAGGGCGACCGGATGATGCTGGTCAGTCCGGCAGAACGATCGGATTCACGCATCGCCTCAGTGTACGAAGTCCGCTGCACGCTCGGCGAGGTCGAGCGCCGGCTGGGGGAGTATGCCGAGGATGAGCGTGACACCGGCGCCGAGGCCGATCACACTGCTGGTCAGCGCACTCGGCACCACGACGGTCGGAGCGTCCGCGGCCGATTCGGTGAAGAACATCAACACGATCACTCGCACGTAGAAGTACGCGGCGATTGCGCTGCACAGGACGCCGACGATCACCAGAGGTGCGGCGCCACCCTCGGCAGCCGCGCTGAACACCGCGAACTTTCCGATGAACCCACTGGTCAACGGAATCCCGGCGAAAGCCAACAGGAACAGCGCAAACACGACCCCGACCAGTGGTGAGCGCCGGCCCAATCCGGCCCAGCGCGTCAGCGTCGCGACCTCACCGTCTGCGTCCCGAACCAGACTCACGACGGCGAACGCGCCCACTGTGCTGAATCCGTAAGCCAGAAGATAGAACATCGCCGACGCGAGGCCGGCGTCCGAATCCGCAACCACTGCGGTCAGAATGAATCCGGTGTGTGCGATGGCCGAATACGCCAGCATCCGCTTCATATCGGTCTGCGTCACGGCGACGATCGATCCGACAACCATCGTGAGAATCGCGACCGCCCACATCAGCGGACGCCAGTTCACGTATTCGTTGGGCAGGGCTACGTAGAAGACACGAAGGATGGCGCCGAATGCGGCGATCTTGGTCGCCGTCGCCATGAAACTGGTGATCGGCGTCGGCGCCCCTTGATAGACGTCGGGAATCCACGAATGGAATGGCACTGCACCGACTTTGAACAGCAATCCCACCGCCACGAGTGCTGTCCCGAGCCACAGGAAGGCATCGGTCCCCGACCCGATGCGTGCTGCGTCGGCGATACCGGAGAGAGTGACCGTCCCGGCATAGCCGTACAGCAACGCGATTCCGAAAACGAAGAACGCCGACGAAAATGCCCCGAGCAGAAAGTACTTGAGCGCAGCTTCCTGGGAGAGTAGGCGACGTCGACGTGCCAGCCCGCACAGGAGGTAGAGAGGCAGTGAGAACACCTCGAGCGCAACGAACATCGTCAGCAGATCGTTCGACGCGGGAAAAAGGAGCATGCCGCCGACCGCGAAGAGGGTGAGCGGAAAGACTTCGGTCTGGGCGATACCGACCTTGACTGCTTCTTGTTCCGCAACGCTTCCCGGGACGCTCGACGCTTGAGGAGTGAAACTGCCGAGCGCGTCGTGTTGCGCGATCACCTCGGCGGTGTTGCCCGATCCACGTTCGGCGATCAGCAGTACTGCGGGGATCGACACGAGAAGGATGGTCGCCTGCAGGAAGAGCGTCGGACCGTCGACCGCTACCGAACCCATCATCGCCGTCGACCGCGTACCGGCCAGCAGAAGCACTGCCACGAATGCGGCCGCCAAACCTGCGACACCGAGGACGAGTTGCACGGGGTATCGAATACGCCTGGGCGCGAACGCTTCGATGAGTACCCCGAGCACCGCCACGCCGAACACGATCAACATCGGCGAGAGCAGGCTGTATTCGATACTGGGTGACGCCGTACCGGCTGAACCGAGAACGGTCACGTCGGTGAAGGAACTCATTTGTGGGCACCTCCTTCGTGGTCGGCGACAAGCGGTGTCGGCGCCTCGTCGACGACCGTGTGGCTCACTGCAGGAGTGATGACGTCCAAGGCAGGCTTGGGGTAGATGCCGAGTAGCAGCAGGAGAGCGATCAGAGGGGCGACCACCACGAGTTCACGTCGCGCGAGGTCGCGGATCGTTCCCTGCCCTTCCTTCACTGGTCCGCCCATCATTCGCTGATAGAGCCAGAGTATGTAGATCGCGGACAGCACGAGCGCAGCAGTCGCCGCGATGGCAGCGACGTGATAGCGCGAGTACGTTCCGACGAGCACCAGGAATTCACTGATGAACGGAGCCAGACCCGGCAGCGACAGCGTTGCCAGGCCCGCAACGAGGAAGGTCCCGGCCAGGACGGGTGCGACTTTCTGAACGCCGCCGTAGGCTGCGATCGATCGCGTACCCCGCTGTGAGACCAGGAATCCCGCGATCAAGAACAGTGCCGCCGTCGAGACACCGTGGTTGACCATGTACAGCGCGGAACCGGCCTGGCTCTGGCTGGTCATCGCGAAGATACCGAGAATGATGAAGCCGAAGTGTGAAATCGACGTGTAGGCGATCAGGCGCATGACGTCTGTCTGCGCGATAGCCAGTATCGCGCCGTAGACGATACCGATCACAGCTAGCGTGATGATCCACGGTGCAAAAGTCGACGACGACTCCGGGAACAGTTGCAGGCAGTAGCGAATCATCGCGAACGTGCCCACCTTGTCCACGACCGCCATCATCAACACCGCTGTCGACGGAGTCGATTCCACCGCGGAGTCCGGCAACCAACTGTGTAGCGGCCAGAGCGGTGCTTTCACCGCGAACGCGAACATGAATCCGAGGAACAGTGCGTTGAGCACCCCGGGTCCCACACCGAGTTCACCGCTGTTTGCCGCTGAGGCGATCGCCCGGAAATCGAAAGTGCCGCTGGTGAAGGGACTCTCGTCGCGGGTGGTGACCACGTACAGGCCGATGACCGCAGCGAGCATGACCAGGCCGCCGAGGAGGTTGTAGAGCAGAAACTTCACCGCAGCGCGAGATCTACCCACTCCACCGAACCCGCCGATGAGGAAATACATCGGTATCAGCATCGCCTCGAAAAAGATGTAGAACAGGAGAATGTCCAAGGCGCTGAACGAAATCATCACCATGGACTCGACAACAAGGATCAGAGCGAAATAGGTGTGCGGCATCCGTTTGGGTGATGCCGGGTCTGCAGGGACGTCGTTCCAGCCGGCGATCAGAAGCAGTGGGACCAGCACGGCGGTCAGGAGAACCAGAACGAGGGCGATGCCGTCGAGTCCGAGTGTGTAGGTCGTACCGAATGCCGGTATCCAGCTGTGACTTTCGACGAACTGAAACTGCTCGCCGCCGCGGTCGAACGCAACTCCGAGCCCGGCGGCGACCACCAGAACCACCACGGAGACAGAGAACGCGAGAGACTTCGCAAATTGGTACGACCGTGCCGGCAGAGCGAGGACAACACCAGCTCCGATGAGCGGAAGCAGCCAGAGCACCGTCAAGGCGGGGAAGCCGGCATTGGTCACAGAGTCGCTCACCGCTGCTTCGATCACCACAGTTTCGATCACCACAGTGTCACCGCCATCATTGTCGCGACCACGAGTGTTGCTCCGACAAACATCACCAGCGCGTACGAACGAACGAACCCGGTCTGCAATCTCCGCGTGAGCGCGGACAACCCGGTGACGACCACCGCAAAGCTGCCTACGACGCCGCCGATTCCCTTGGTGTCGACCACTTCCAACGACTTGGTGAGTTGTTGTCCCGGCTTCATGAACACCGTCTCGTTGAAGGCGTCACCGTACAGATCGTGGCGAGCCGCAACGGTCAACGGTGAAACCGGAGTCGGTGCCACCAGTGGAATCTCCCGGGTGGCGTACTCGCGATAAGCAATCGCGATGCCGGCGGCAACTGCGAGCAGTGCCAGCGCGGTGATCGACCATGCGGGTATCGGCGGTTCGACGTGATGGGAGCCGACAACCGGTTCGAGCCAGTTCTGCAAGCTGGACCCGATGGTCAGGAGCAGGCCGGCGCCGACGGACCCCACCGCCAAGATGATCATCGGTGACGTCATCACCGCCGGAGATTCGTGAGGTTTCTGGTTCTCCCAGCGGGCCTTCCCGAAGAAGGTCATCAGCATCACGCGGGTCATGTAGAAGGCAGTGAGCGCCGCACCCAAGAGCGTGACGATGCCCAGCACCACACCCTTGACACCGCCCTCGCCGATTGCAACCTCGATGATCTTGTCCTTGGAGAAGAACCCGGCAAACGGCGGAACACCGATGATGGCAAGGTAACCGAGCCCGAACGTGACAAAGGTCAGTGGCATGAACGCTCGGAGTCCGCCGTAGCGCCGCATGTCGGTTTCGTCGTTCATCGCGTGCATCACGGAGCCTGCGCCGAGGAACAGGCCTGCCTTGAAGAATCCGTGGGTGATCAGATGAAGGATTGCGAAGGCGTATCCGGCTGGTCCGAGTCCCGCGGCCAGGACCATGTAACCGATCTGACTCATGGTCGACGCCGCGAGGGCCTTCTTGATGTCGTCCTTCGCGCAGCCGATGACTGCGCCGAACAAGAGCGTCACCGCACCGACGATGACAACCACGAGCTGAGCGCCGGGTGCGAGATCGAAGATCGGATTGGAGCGCACGATCAGGTACACACCGGCAGTGACCATCGTGGCAGCATGAATAAGGGCCGATACGGGGGTGGGGCCCTCCATTGCGTCGCCGAGCCACGACTGCAGCGGCACCTGGGCGGACTTCGCGCACGCAGCGAGGAGGAGCATGAGACCGATCGCCGTCAGGACACCTTCGCTTGCGCCGGACGCGTCGGCGAAGACGTTGCTGAACGCGAGCGAGCCGAAGGTGCTGAACATCAACATCATTGCGATCATCAATCCGATGTCGCCCACCCGATTGACGAAAAAAGCCTTTTTGGCCGCCGTCGCCGCCGACGGCTTGTGCTGCCAGAATCCGATGAGCAGGTATGACGCCAAACCGACGCCTTCCCAGCCGACGTAGAGTCCGAGGAAGTTGTCGGCGAGCACGAGGAGCAGCATCGCAGCGAGGAAAAGATTGAGGTACGCGAAGAACTTACGACGCTCGGGGTCGTGCGCCATGTAGCCGACCGAGTAGATGTGGATCAGTGAACCTACACCGGTGATGAGCAGAACGAAACACATCGACAGTTGGTCCAGCTGCAGTCCGAACTCGACCTGAAGACTGTCGACCGGGACCCAATTGAACAGGTGCTCGGTGACGGTGCGGTCGGCGGTGTCGCGGCCGAGCATGGCGATGAAAAACACCACTGCGACGACAAACGACGCGAGAGCCATGACGCAGGCGAGTAGGTGACCCCACGCGTTCGTGCGACGACCGGCCAGCAAAAGGACAGCGGCGCCGCACAGCGGCAGAGCGGGGAGCAACCAGATGGCGGACGTGATTCCTCCTGACATGTCAGTACTTCAGCAGGTCTGCGTCGTCGACGGATACAGAACGCCGAGATCGGAAGATGATCATGATGATTGCCAGACCGACGACCACTTCGGCCGCAGCGACCACCATCGTGAAGAAGGCGAAGATCTGGCCGTCCAGATTGCCGTGCATGCGCGCGAAGGTCACGAACGCCAGGTTGGCGGCGTTGAGCATCAATTCGATACACATGAACACCACGATGGCGTTGCGGCGCAAGAGGACTCCCGCGGCCCCGATGGTGAACAACAGGACGGACAGATACAGGTAGTTCTCGGGATTCATCGCTGAGACTCCTCACCGGCACTCGGATCCGGGGATCGCGGAGTGAGCGCGCTGCTGACAGAGAGGGTCGAGAACGATCCGTCCGGCAACAAGGCCGGCATGTCCACCGCGTTGTGACGTGCGTACACACCGGGACTCGGGAGTGGAGTGGCGGAGCCCTTTTCGGGATTGCTCTCATCACTGCCCAGGTACGTGAACCGTTGCTGGGAGAGTTCGCGTTGGCTGAGCGTGGCTCCGATCTTCTCCCGGTGCGCAAGCATCATGGCGCCCAGTGTCGCCGTGATCAGTAGAGCTCCGGTCAGTTCGAAGGCCCAGACGTAGCGGATGAAGATGAGATCGGCGAGAGCGTCGATTTTGCCCTGGTCGAGTCCGGTGAAACCGGTGAAGCCCGAGATCGACGCATTTCCGAGTCCGCCGATGAGCAGCAACCCGAAGCCGACGCCGATCACGATCGCGCTGACTCGTTGTCCCCGTAGTGTTTCGACCAAGGAGTCCGAAGAATCGACGCCCACGAGCATCAGGACGAACAAGAACAACATCATCACCGCGCCGGTGTAGACGACGATCTGGACGACACCCAGGAACAGTGCGCCCTGCACGATGTAGAACACGGCCAGGATGATCATCGTCATCGCAAGGAAGAGCGCAGAGTAGACGGCCTTGGGAGCGGCGACGACACCCAAAGCGCTGATCACCGCAAGGGTTCCGAGGATCCAGAATTGCACCGCCTCGCCGGTGGAGGTCGATGTCATCGTTCCCTCCGCCAGGACCGTGGTCGTGACCGCCCCGATCATTTCTCGGTCTCCGGGTTCGTCTCTTGCTCGGGTGCCGCTCGTTCGGGTGCTGCTGCGATGTCGCCGCGGTAGTAGTCGTCCTGAGTTGTGCCGGGACGCAGCGCGTGTGGTGGCGCTGCCATGTCGGGTTTCAGGGGCGCGAGCAGTTGGTCTTTCTCGTAGATCAACCCAGCTCGGTTATCGTCGGCCATTTCGTATTCGTTGGTCATCGTGAGGGCCCGAGTGGGGCAGGCCTCGACGCAGAGGCCGCAGCCGATGCACCGCAGGTAGTTGATCTGATACACCTGCCCGTAGCGCTCACCGGGGGAGAACCGTTCTTCTTCGGTGTTGTCAGCGCCCTCGACGTAGATCGCATCGGCGGGGCAGGCCCAGGCACACAGCTCGCAACCGATGCACTTCTCGAGTCCGTCCGCATACCGGTTGAGTTGATGGCGACCGTGGTATCCGGGCGCGGTGGGGCGCTTCTCCTCCGGATAGAACTCGGTCTCGGGTTTCTTGAACATGGTCGAGAGCGTCACTCCGAAACCCGCGATAGGTCCGAGGAAATCAGGCATGGGAGTCCTCCGATGTGTCGGAAACATCTGTGCGCCGCGGCGGTGGCACGTTCTGACCCGGCAGTTTTCGGGCCGGCAGTGATTGACCTGGGAGCGGTGGAACCGGGAAGCCACCCGACAGACCATCGAAAGGCAGGAGCTCCGAATCGGGCACCGACGAGGCAGTTCGGCGTCGGCCGCGGTAAGTCCCGGCCAACACCGCCAAAAGTCCAGCTCCGAGAACCAGTGCGACGCAGAGGAGTACGAGCCACGTGTTGTAGCCCTCGTTGCGGAACGCACGAACGGTCGCGATCACCATCACCCACACCAAGGCTGCGGGGATCAGAATCTTCCAGCCGAGATTCATGAACTGGTCGTAGCGCAACCGCGGAAGGGTGCTGCGCAACCAGATGAAGACGAAGAGGAAGCCCCACACTTTGGCGACGAACCACAGCACGGGCCACCAACCGGAATTTGCGCCGTCCCACAGGTTGAACGGGAACGGTGCGTGCCACCCGCCCAGAAACAGCGTCGTGGCCAGAGCGGACACCGTCACCATGTTCACGTACTCGGCCAGCATGAACATCGCGAATTTGAGTGAGGAGTACTCGGTGTGGAACCCGCCAACCAGCTCACCTTCGGCCTCGGGAAGGTCGAAAGGGGCTCGGTTGGTTTCGCCGACCATCGCTGTCACGTAGATCAGGAATGAGGGCAGCAGAAGAAAGATGTACCAGGCACCCTGTTGGGCGCTGACGATGCCGGACGTGGACATCGTTCCGGCGTAGAGGAAGACGGCGGCAAAGGACAACCCCATCGCCACCTCGTAGGAGATGACCTGCGCGGTCGATCGAAGTGCGCCCAGTAGTGGATACGTCGATCCCGAAGACCAGCCGGCAAGCACGATGCCGTACACACCGATCGAGGTCACGGCCAGGATGTAGAGAACGCCGACCGGCAGATCGGTCAGTTGCAGAGGTGACCGGGTTCCGAAGATCGACACCTGCGGACCGAACGGAATGACAGCAAACGCCATGAACGCCGGGACGACCGCGATCACGGGCGCGAGCAGATAAATCGGCTTGTCGGCGCCGGTCGGCGTGATGCCTTCCTTGAGGGCGAGCTTGATTCCGTCAGCGAGACTCTGGAGCATTCCGCGGGGGCCGACGCGGTTCGGTCCGACACGCATCTGCATGCGCGCCATCACTTTTCGTTCCGCGTAAATCGCCACCAGCGGGGTGAGTACGAGGAACACGAAGATGGCGAGCGCCTTGCCGATCACCAACCACCATGGGTCGTGCCCGAACGCCGACAGGTCGACCGGCGCAGCGACGCTCTCGTACTCGTGGGCGGTCATTGCGTTCCCGCCTTCGCGATCTTCACGACAGATCCCGCGGTGGCGCAGAGTGTTTCGTAGACGGTGCTACCCGGTGAATTGAGCGGCAACCAGACAGTTCGAGGTGGTAGTTCGGTGATTTCCAACGGCAAAGTGACGGTGCCGGATTCAGTCGACACGGCAACCTGATCACCGTTATCGGCTTCGATCTCGGCGGCGGTCTCGGCCGACAAACGCACGAGGGGGGATCGAGCAGTACCGGCCAGGTTGGGTTCGCCGTCCTGCAAACGACCATTGTCGAGCAACATCCGCCAACTCGACAACACCGCTTCGCCTTGCGCCGGCGACGGCGCGGTTGCTGCCGGTACCTGGGGTGGGGTGGGGCGCGATCCGGACCATGCTCCGAGGCGGTGTATCTCCGCGCGCGCAGAAGCTGCGTCGGGCAGGCCAAGATCGATACCCATCTCGGCCGCGATCGCGTGGAGAACGCGCTGATCGGGCATTACGCCTGTTGTTCTCAATGCCGTGTCGAACACACGCTCGCGGCCTTCCCAGTCGAGGAAGGTTCCGGGCTTCTCGGCGACCGGTGCCACCGGGAAGACGACGTCGGCGAGTTCGGTGACTTCGCTGTGACGGATTTCCAAGCTCACCACGAATCCGGCGGCTTCGATCGCGGCGCGTGCCTTCGCCGGGTTCGGTAGGTCACTCAACTCGACGCCGCCGATCAGTAGCGCAGCAGTCGTCTGCCCCGAATCCAGGAGGCTCGTGGTATCGCGACCGTCGGACGTCGGGATGGGGGCGTCCCACACCGATTCCACCTCTCGACGTGCCATCGCGTCCGCAACGAGGCGTCCACCGGGAAGCAGTCCCGGTAGCGCGCCGGCCTCGACGGCGCCGCGATCACCAGCGCGGCGGGGGACCCAAGCCAGAGAAGCTCCCGTCGCTTCGGCGAGACGGACCGCGGCCGAGAAGCCGCCCGCCACCTCACTGAGTCGTTCGCCCAACAGGATCACCGCACCGGGCCGTCGGAGAAGCTGTCCCTCCGCACTTTCCAGGCGGGCCAACGAATCCATCAGAGCTGCTTCACTTCCGGGAACGGTCCGAAGCAAAGTGCCGCCCATCTTCTGCAGGCCCCGAGTAGCGAATGGCGCGCAGGAGAGCACGGTTGTCTTGCCGAAACGAGCGGCTTTGCGTAGCCGCAGAAAGACGATCGGTGACTCCTCCTCGGGCTCGAGAGCTACCAGCAATGCAGTCGGGGCAGATTCGAGATCCTGGTACGTCACCGACTCTTCGAGCGTGCGGCCCGCGACGTGAGCTGAGAGGAAACCGCTCTCTTCGGCCGAATGAGCACGGATTCGGAAGTCGATGTTGTTGGTAGTGAGAGCAACTCGCGCGAACTTGCTGTAGGCGTAGGCGTCCTCCCTGGTCGAGCGCCCACCGACGAGTACGCCTGCGTCACCGCGGGCCTGCGCGAAGGATCGCGCAACGAGGTCGAGTGCCATGGGCCACGACGCCGGAATCAATTCGCCGTCAGCGTTGCGGATGAGGGGAGTGGTGATCCGGTCACCTTGGGTCGTGTACGTGAAAGCGAAACGGCCCTTGTCGCAGTTCCACTCCTCGTTGACGTCGGGGTCGTCCCCGGCGAGTCGACGAAGAACCTTGCCGCGACGGTGGTCGGTGCGCTGGGCACATCCGTCTGCACAGTGTTCACACACGCTGGGGCTGGACACCAGATCGAACGGTCGCGCCCGGAATCGGTATGCCGTACTGGTGAGCGCACCGACCGGGCAAACCTGGATGGTGTTGCCCGAGAAGTAGGACTCGAAGGGCTCGTTGGCGTAGATCCCGACCTGTTGAAGCGCGCCGCGCTCGAGGAGTTCGATGAACGGGTCGCCGGCGATCTGACTCGAGAATCGCGTGCATCTGGCGCACAGGACACAACGCTCGCGGTCGAGGAGGATCTCGGACGAGAGGGGGATGGGCTTGGGGTAGGTTCTTTTCTCCTCGCCGAACCGGGATTCGGTGCGACCGGTCGACATCGCCTGGTTCTGGAGCGGACACTCGCCGCCCTTGTCGCACACGGGGCAGTCCAGAGGGTGGTTGATGAGCAGGAGTTCCATCACCCCGCGTTGGGCCTTCTCGGCCACAGGCGACGTGAGCTGTGTGGTGACCACCATTCCGTCCGCAACCGGTGTCGTGCAGGACGCCACCGGCTTGCGCTGACCTTCGACTTCCACGATGCACTGACGGCAAGCACCGACCGGATCCAGAAGGGGATGATCGCAGAACCGCGGAATCTGGGTGCCGATCATTTCCGCAGCGCGAATGATCAACGTGCCCTTGGGTACCTGGAGTTCGCGGCCGTCGACGGTAAGAGTGACGAGATCGGTCGGCGGTGCCGCATCGGCTCCGGTGGTGGCATTCGTGGTGGCGTCGGCTGCAGTCATGAGACGAACGCTCCTGTCGCGAGTACGGACCGGCGAGGATCGAACGGGCATCCGTTGCCGTCGAAATGCGCTACGTATTCCTCACGGAAGTACTTCAGGGAGGACATGATCGGGCTGGTCGCTCCGTCACCCAACGCACAGAAGGACTTTCCGAGGATCGTGTCGGAGATGTCGAGAAGTTTGGTGAGATCGGCTTCGGTTCCTGTTCCACCTTCGAGTCGCCGCAGGATCTGCACCAGCCAGTACGTACCTTCGCGGCACGGCGTGCACTTGCCGCAGGATTCGTGGGCGTAGAACTCGGTCCATCGCAACACTGCGCGCACGATGCAGGTTGTGTCGTCGAATATCTGCAGTGCCTTGGTGCCCAGCATCGATCCCGCGGCGCCGACGCCCTCGTAGTCGAGTGGTACATCGAGATGTTCCTCGGTGAAGATCGGCGTCGACGATCCGCCGGGAGTCCAGAATTTGAGTGTGTGTCCAGCGCGAACCCCGCCTGCGTATTCGAGCAGCTCGCGCAGAGTGATCCCGAGTTCAGCCTCGTACTGGCCGGGCGTGGTGACATGGCCCGAGAGCGAATACAGCGTGAATCCCGGTGACTTCTCAGATCCCATCGACCGGAACCACTCCGGGCCGCCCAGGACGATCGACGGAACACTCGCGATGGACTCGACGTTGTTGACCACGGTCGGGCAGGCATAGAGACCGGCGACAGCGGGGAACGGCGGCCGCAGTCGAGGCTGACCGCGTCGTCCCTCCAACGAATCGAGGAGGGCCGTCTCTTCCCCACAGATATAGGCGCCGGCTCCGGCATGGACGACGAGATCCAGATCGAAACCCGAACCGAGAACGTTGCGGCCCAGATATCCGGCCGCGTAAGCCTCGGCGACGGCGGTCTGCAGGCGTCGCAGAACCGGGACAACCTCGCCTCTGACGTAGATGAACGCCTTCGCTGCTCGAATTGCGTACGCCGCGATGATGACGCCCTCCACCAACGTGTGGGGAGTCGCCATCATCAAGGGCATGTCCTTGCATGTGCCCGGCTCGGACTCGTCGGCGTTGACGACGAGGTAATGCGGCTTTCCGTCTCCGGGCTTGTCTGCAGAGGTCTGCGGGATGAAGCTCCACTTGAGGCCTGTCGGGAACCCGGCGCCGCCGCGCCCCCGAAGGCCCGCGTCCTTGACCGTCTCGATCACGGCATCGGGGGAGCCGTCGAGCGCTTTGCGTAGGGCCTGATAACCGTCGTGACGCAGGTAGCTGTCGAGGGTCCACGAATTCGGTTGATCCCAATAGCGACTCAGGACGGGGGCGAGTGTCATGTCACTTCCCTTCACCGGGAGTGTCGGCCGCGGAGGCCGACCCGGGTGGGTTGTCGTCGTGAGATCGGCTGATACGTAGTCCGGCAAGAGTTGCCCCGCCGATGGTTTGTGCTTCGACTGCTTCGATTCTCGTATCCGGGAAACCGGCCAAGGTGCGCGCGGTCTGTCGGAACGAACACAGTGTGGCACCGCGACTGGGAGTCACGCGCTCTCCTGCGCGGAGCGCATCGACAAGTGAGCGCGCCGATTCCGGAGTCTGGTTGTCGAAGAACTCCCAGTTGATCATCACGACGGGGGCGTAGTCGCACGCCGCATTGCACTCGATGTGTTCGAGGGTGATCTTGCCGTCGGACGTCGAGATGGAGTGTCCGCCTTCGTCTCTGGAACCTGTCGAGCCCAGGTGCTCTTCGAGTGCCGCGAGGATGTCGTCTCCGCCCATGATCGCGCACAGCGTGTTGGTGCAGACTCCGACCAGATACTCACCCGTCGGCCCCCGGCGATACATGGAGTAGAAGGTGCAAACGGCGGCGACCTCGGCGCCCGTCAAACCCAGCTTGGCACTGCAGAAATCGATCCCGGCCGGGGTGATGTAACCGTCCTCGGACTGCACGAGATGAAGGAGTGGCAGGAGGGCGGATCGACTGGTGGTCGCGGCGGCGTCAGGCTCACGGTAACGAGCGACCAGGGTTTCGGCGTCGGCGTCGAGTCGGGCGAGGACGTCGGGTGGATAGCTCGATCGTGCGCCAGGACGTACCAGTTGCGTGGGCTCCTCCGGGCGCGGCCCGAGTTCGATGAACACCCGTGACGAGCCGTTCGGGCCGGTCATCGGTCCACTCCGCCCATGACGGGATCGATACTGGCAACCGAGGCGATCACGTCGGACACCATGCCTCCCTCACACATCGCCGCCACCGCTTGAAGGTTGGTGAATGACGGATCCCGGAAATGGACGCGGTACGGCCGGGTTCCCCCGTCGCTGACCATGTGCACCCCCAGCTCTCCACGTGGAGACTCGACGGCGACGTACACCTGACCGGGCGGCACGCGGATACCCTCGGTGACCAGTTTGAAATGGTGAATGAGACCTTCCATGGAGGATTCCATGATCTTGGCGATGTGCTTCTGCGAGTTGCCGAGGCCATCCGGTCCGACGGCGAGGTCGGCAGGCCAGGCGATCTTTCTGTCTTCCACCATGACCGGCCCGGGTTGGAGCTTGTCGAGGCACTGCTCGACGATCTTGAGGGACTCCTTCATCTCCTCGACGCGGATGACGTATCTTCCGTAGCAATCCGATCCGTCGTGCGTCACGACGTCGAACTCGTAGTTCTCGTAGCCGCAGTAGGGCTGCGCTCGACGCTGATCGTGGGGGAGACCCGTGGCGCGAAGGACCGGTCCTGTCACCCCGAGCGCCATACAGCCGGTCAGATCGAGATATCCGATTCCCTGGGTGCGGGCCTTCCAGATGGAGTTGTCGCTGAGCATCAGTTCGACGTCACGCAACCGCTTCGGTAGGACTTTCAACAGGTGTCGAATCTTCGCGACCGACCCGTCGGGTAGATCTTGAGCGAGACCGCCCGGCCTGATGTAGGCGTGATTCATCCGCAGTCCGGTGATCGTCTCGAACACGTCCAGAATCAATTCGCGTTCGCGGAATCCGAACAGCATCGCCGTCACGGCGCCCAGTTCCATCCCGCCGGTCGCCAGGGCGACAAGATGTGACGAGATCCGATTGAGTTCCATCATCATCACGCGAATGACGGTGGCTCGCTCGGGAATGTCGTCGGTGATGTCGAGAAGTTTCTCGACCCCGAGGCAGTACGCGGTTTCGTTGAAGAACGGTGACAGGTAGTCCATTCGAGTAACGAAAGTGACGCCCTGCGTCCAGTTCCGGAATTCGAGATTCTTCTCGATTCCGGTGTGCAGGTATCCGATTCCACATCGAGCTTCCACGACCGTCTCACCCTCGATTTCGAGAATGAGGCGCAAGACCCCGTGAGTGGACGGATGCTGCGGACCCATGTTGACCACGATCCGTTCGGCCTCGCCGGTTCGCTGGCGGGCGGCCGCGGTGACTATGTCGTCCCAGTCCTGTCCCGATGCTGTGACGACGGTTTCCGTCGCGGCACCGGAGTTGGTTCCTGTCGTCTCGTTCATCAGTTGTACGACCTACGCTCGTCGGGAGGCGGAGTCTGGGCGCCCTTGTACTCGACCGGGATACCGCCGAGCGGATAATCCTTCCTCTGTGGGTGCCCCTTCCAGTCGTCTGGCATCTCGATGCGGGTGAGGGCCGGATGACCGTCGAAGACGATCCCGAAGAAGTCGTACGTCTCGCGTTCATGCCAGTCATTGGTCGGGTAGATCCCGACGATCGACGGAATATGCGGATCGGAATCCGGCACAGATACTTCCAGCCTGATTCGGCGGTTGTGCGTGATAGAGGCAAGTGGATACACGGCGTGCAGTTCACGACCGGTGTCCTGCGGGTAATGCACTCCGTCGACACCCAGGCAGAGCTCGAAGCGAAGATCCGGTTCGTCGCGCAGTCTGCGCGCAACCTGCGGCAGGTGGGAGCGTTCGACGTGCAGCGTCATCTCGTCTCGAAAGATCACTACTCGCTCGACTGCATCGGTGAAAGTGCCACCCGCGCTGCTCAATGCCGCGTCCAAGGAATCCGCGACTGCATCGAAATATCCGCCGAAAGGTCGAGAAGCCTTGTCCTCCAGAGAGATCGGAGGGGCGAGCCTGCTGTAGCCCGAAGTGTCGCCAGTTCCGCGGACCCCGAACATCCCTCTCGCGCCGGTGTTACCCGAGGTCATCGCAGAAGCCCCTTCATATCGATCGTGGGGGTGGATGCCAGTGCGGCGCGCTCGGCTGCCGCGCGTGCCTCTTCCCGGTTCACGCCGAGGGGCATCTCCTGGATCTTTCGGTGCAGTTCGATGATCGCGTTCAGGAGCATCTCCGGCCGCGGCGGACAGCCGGGCAGGTAGATGTCGACCGGCACGATGTGGTCGACGCCCTGAACCACTGCATAGTTGTTGAACATTCCGCCGGACGACGCGCACACACCCATGGCCAGAACCCATTTCGGCTCGGCCATCTGGTCGTAGACCTGACGAAGTACCGGGCCCATCTTTTGACTGACCCGCCCGGCCACGATCAGAAGATCTGCCTGTCGCGGCGACGCGCGGAAGGCCTCCATGCCGAACCGCGCCAGGTCGAAGCGGCCGGATGTGGTTGCCATCATCTCGATGGCGCAGCACGCGAGCCCGAAGGTGGCAGGCCACAGTGAACCTTTGCGGACATAACCTGCAAGGCCCTCGACCGTGGTCAGTAGAAATCCGCTGGGGAGCTTTTCTTCGAGACCCATATCCGACTCTTTTCAGTCGTAACAGCTTCGGTGTGACCGGTTTTGTCTGACTTCTTTGTGTTGATCGTCTACTCGTCCAGCTAGTCCCAACCGAGACCGCCTCGTCGCCATTCGTATGCGTATGCGACCGAAACGTTGACTATGAAAAGGCCCATGGCCGCTAGACCGAACAAGCCGAGCGAATCGAAATGCACGGCCCACGGATAGAGGAAGACGATCTCGATGTCGAAAATGATGAACAGCATCGCCGTCAGATAGAACTTGACGGGAAACCGTCCGCCACCAGCGGTGCGGGGTGCCGGTTCGATTCCGCATTCGTACGCTTCGAGCTTTGCCCTGTTGTACCGCTTCGGGCCGACCACGGACGCGAGAACAACCGACACCACGGCGAAGGCCATCGCGATGACCCCGAGAACGAGAATGGGGATGTAAGCGTTCATGTCACCCGAACTCCTCTCCGCTGTGCGGATGTCCGCCTAGCCCGAAGGTGCCGTTAACCCGAAGGTGCCGTTAACCCGAAGGTGCCGTTCGAATTCGATACTGCCAGCAATTCACCACTTATGTGACCTGCGACACCCACACTAGGGGAGGCCTCCGACATTGGGTTGATTTTCGAGGTGCCGAGTTTCGCTCGCGAAAGCCCGAAGTAGTCGGCGCCGCAACGAATCACCGCTGCAACGGGTGCTCACCGGCTCAGTTGCCGACGCAGAAGCGCGATGACGGCGGAAGAGAGTTCAATCGGATCTATCGGCTGCGGCACTGAGGCTTCCGCTCTGGACCACGACGCCAGCCACGCGTCGTCGGGTCGACCGGTCAGTACGAGGACAGGTGGACAGTCGACGATCTCGTCCTTGAGTTGTTTCGCGACGCCCATGCCGCCCGCCGGACTCGCCTCACCGTCGAGGATGGCGAGATCGATTCCGCCGGCATCAAGCTTGTCGACGACGATCGGCGCCGTCGCGACCTCGACGTAGTCGATGGTGGGCATCGAAGGATGTGGGCGCTCTCCGAGAGCGAGCCGAACTTGCTCGCGCGTGTGTGCGTCGTCGCTGTAGACGAGGATGCGCACGGGTGCCATGGAGTTGGGCTCTGCGGTCTCGGCGGACACGCGGCCGACGTTACTCCGGGCGGTCACCGGCTACCGGCGAATGTTCGACATCGGCAAGAACTTCCGAGAAATCGCAGCTCGGCTTCACAGCGAACGGCCCCTACCCGGCGATGAACGCCGAAGTAAGGGCCGCCTGAATTGCGTGTGTGCTCAGAAGTTTTCGACGAACTTCGTCAGGCCCTTGCTTGCCGTTTCCAGGGCCGTCTTCTGCGCCTTCTTCACCAGGAAACCGGGCAGCGGAATCTTGGGATCGATGGTCAGTTCGAAGGTGACCTTGGTTCCACTGTCGGTGGGCGTCAAGACGTACGAGCCGTCCTGCTGGTTCTGCTGGCCGCTCTCGACAAGGGTCCAGGTCACCTTCTCGTCGCCCTCGAAGGCGTAGTCGACTACCTGCTCGTCGTTGATTCCGAGAATGGACACGGCCATGCGAACGCGATGCGGGCGTCCGTCGTCGTGGGTGCTCTCGATGGTGATCTTCTTGTGCGCAGACGACCACTCCGGCAGTCGATCGACCGCGGCGACGGCCTGCATCACCGTCGCCGGATCAGCCTTGATCTCGAATTCCTTGACGCCCGAAACGGCCATGAACGTGCTCCTTCTCGCCTTGCGGCAACGGTTCGTGATTACTGCAGTTGCGCAATTAGATCATTCGGCGATCGGGGTGGCGTCGAACTAGTCCATGCCGTTCTTGCGCATCTGGTCCCGCAACGCGCCCTGAACGGCTTGTGAAACCCACGAGTTGAGGGAAACTCCGTTCTGATTGGCTGCCTCCTCGGCGCGGGCTTTGATCTGCTCCATCATCCTCAACGTCACTCGGCTGATATCTCCGCTGACGTCGTCGAACGAGTAGGGGGAGTCCTTCTTCTCGTCGCCTGCTTTCTCGTCTGTGCCCTCGCCGTCGACCGGATTCGTCGGGCGGACGACGTCGGTCACGATCTCGTTGCCGTCGAGATTGACTCTGACCTCGCGGCCGTCGAGTTTGGTCCCGATCTCCTTGGCCAACTCCGTCGCCGCGGCCAACAAGACCAGGCGGACCGAGGGTTCGATGGCGGCGGACAACGACGCCGCAATCCGGCGCGTGTGATCGTCGCCGAGTTCGGCTGCGGTGACGAGGTCATTCTGCAGCTTTGCGGTGTACTCCGAAATGTCCATGACACCAGAGTGACGTCAAAAGTGACGTCAGTCAAGGACATGGTGACGTCACGCGATCTCGGGGGTGGGCGACCGCTATAGAGTTGCCCAGCACCTGAGGCGAACGGCGCCCAGGTTTTGTGCTTGTCGGTTTGTGCTTGCGAGGAGTGGGTTGTGCCGAACACGGTGTCGCTGAAAGTGCAGTTGGTGGCGAAGTCCGAGTTCTTCCCGCCCGAGGACATTCCGTGGGAGACGGACGCGGATGGCGGCGAAGCACTCGTCGAGTTCTCCGGCCGAGCCTGCTACCAGAGTTGGTCCAAACCGAATCCGCGAACGGCAACGAACGCCGGATACTTACGGCATCTGCTCGAGGTCGGGCACGTCTCGGTGCTCGAGCATGCAACCGTGAGCTTCTACATCACCGGTATCTCGCGCTCGTGCACTCACGAATTGATTCGTCACCGGCACTTCTCGTACTCGCAACTCTCGCAGCGATTCGTCCGCGAGAATGATGCGAACGTCGTTGTGCCTCCCGCCGTCGAAGGTGATCCCGAGCTCGAAGCACTGTTTCTGTCTGCCACCGACGAGAGCCGTCGAGCGTACGGCGAGCTGCTGACCGCCCTCGAGGGGAAATTGCAATCAGTGCCCGGTGCCCCGATGCGGGGGAAGCAAGCCAGGCAAGCCGCGCGCTCGGTGCTGCCCAACGCAACCGAGACGCGCTTGGTCGTGACGGGGAACTATCGGGCATGGCGGCACTTCGTCGAGATGCGCGCCACCGAACATGCCGACGTCGAGATCCGGCGAGTCGCGGTCGAGTGCCTACGTCAGCTTCGCGACGTCGCGCCAAATGTGTTCGGGGACTACGAGATTCTCCGCGGAAGCGACGGATCGGAAATCGCCGTCAGCGCATTTGCGGCCGAGTCGTGACTCGTGTGCAGAAGTAAGAGCTGAACCGGGTAACCTTCTGACCATGACCTACGGTGATTCCGCTTCTCTTGTCGAGCGTCCGTTCGGCACCATTTCCGTTGCGATGGTGACCCCGTTCACTGCCGACGGGAAGTTGGACGTCGACGCGGGAGTGCGCCTCGCAGCCCATCTCGTCGACAACGGCTGCGACGGCCTTGTTCTTGCCGGTACCACCGGTGAGTCTCCCACCACCACCGAGTCCGAGAAGCTCGACCTGCTCCGCGCTGTGATCGACGCCGTCGGCAACCGCGCCAAGATCGTCGCAGGCGCCGGCAGTAACGACACCGCGCACAGCGTCGAACTCGCCCGTGATGCGGCCCGCGCCGGCGCGCACGGTCTGCTCGTCGTCACCCCGTACTACTCGCGTCCGCCCCAAGCCGGACTCTTTGCGCACTTCACTGCCGTCGCCAACGCGACCGACCTGCCCGTCATGTTGTACGACATTCCGCCCCGCTCCGTCGTTCCCATCGAGACCGAGACGATCCGCCGACTCGCCGAGCACCCGCGAATCAAGGCCGTCAAGGATGCCAAGGGAGACCTCAACGCCGGCGCAGAGTTGATCGGCACCACCGAGCTTCAGTTCTTCTCCGGTGACGACCCCCTGAACCTGCCGTGGCTCGCTGTCGGTGCTACCGGCTTCGTCAGTGTCATCGGCCACCTTGTTCCGGGTCGCCTCCGTGACCTTCACACCGCGTTCGTGTCCGGCGACATCGCCCGCGCACGCGAGATAAACCTCAGTTTGATCCCTGTGATTCGTTCCGTTGCCCGCCTCGGCGGTGTCAGCGCTTCGAAGGCGGGTCTGCGACTCATCGGAATCGATGTCGGAGAACCACGCCTTCCGCAGGTTGCACCCACTAAAGAGCAGATCGACGGTCTTGCCGCCGATCTGCATGCGGCAGGAGTTTTGTAAATGACCCGTCCCCCCCGACGTCGTAGTGCCAGTCGTCAAGCCGGTCCGCCTTCGCCTCCGGCTCCCGAAACGGCCGCGAAGGCCGCGCCGGTAGAGGCACCAGCTGCGCCGGCGGCAGAAGCGGCCCCCGCCGCAGCCGCCCCGCCCAAGAAGGCCGCAGCAAGCAAGTCTGCACCAGCCAAGTCCGCAGCCTCCAAATCTGCTGCGCCGAAGAAGTCGGCCGAAGACAGGTCGCCCCGCAAATCTTCCGGCGGTAACCGTCCGGCAGCGTCGAAGACGGGCAACGGACGCGGAAACAAGCGCCCCGAGAACCGTCCGGCCGTCGATCCGACGGGTCGCCTCGGAACACCCCCGAAGGCACCGGCATCGGGTCTGCGCATCGTCGCTCTGGGTGGCATCGGCGAAATCGGTCGCAACATGACGGTGTTCGAGCACCGCGGCAAGCTGCTGATCGTCGACTGCGGTGTGCTGTTCCCCGAGGACCAGCAGCCCGGCGTCGACCTGATCCTCCCGGACTTCCGCTACATCGAAGACCGTATGGACGACGTCGAAGCCGTCATCTTGACTCACGGACACGAGGACCACATCGGTGCTCTGCCGTTCTTGCTGCGCCTGCGTGCGGACATTCCGGTCATCGGCGCGAAGTTCACTCTCGCCCTGGTTGCCGCCAAGTGCCGCGAGCATCGCCTGCGTCCGAACCTCGTCGAGGTCGTCGAGGGAAACACGACCACCCACGGCCCGTTCGACTGCGAGTACTTCGCGGTCAACCACTCGATTCCCGACGCTCTCGCGATCGCGATTCGCACCGACGCCGGCGTTGTCCTGCACACCGGTGACATCAAGCTCGATCAGCTGCCTCTCGACGGCCGCCTGACCGACCTCGCCGGATTCTCCCGCCTGGGCGACGAGGGCGTCGACCTGTTCCTCGTCGACTCGACCAACGCCGAGGTTCCGGGATTCGTCACCCCCGAGCGCGAAATCGGGGGAGTGCTCGACAACGTCATCGGCAAGGCGAAGCAGCGTGTCATCGTGGCGTCGTTCGCCAGCCACGTGCACCGCATCCAGCAGGTCGTCGACGTTGCTGCTCGGTACAACCGCCGCATCGTCTTCGTCGGCCGCTCGATGGTCCGCAACATGCAGATCGCACAGGATCTCGGCTACCTCACGGTGCCCGACGGCCTGGTCGTCGACATCGACACCGCCGCCACCCTTCCCGACGATCGCCTCGTTCTCATCTCCACGGGTTCGCAGGGTGAGCCGTTGGCTGCGCTCTCGCGGATGGCTCGCGGCGAACATCGCCAGATCAACATCCGCGCCAACGACCTGGTCGTTCTCGCGTCGTCGCTGATCCCGGGCAACGAGAACTCCGTTTTCGCCGTGGTCAACGGTTTGGCCAAGCGTGGTGCCACCGTCGTGACTCAGCAGAGCGCCAAGGTTCACGTCTCGGGCCACGCGTCCGCCGGTGAGTTGCTGTACCTCTACAACGCGGTTCGGCCCACCAACGCCATGCCTGTTCACGGCGAATGGCGTCACCTGCGTGCGAACGCAGCGCTCGCCAAGGCAACCGGCGTTCCGGAAGAGCGCATCGTGCTGGCCGAGGACGGCGTGGTGGTCGACATGGTCGACGGCCTCGCCGAGATCGTCGGACGCGTACCGGTCGGACACGTCTACGTCGACGGTCTCTCCGTCGGTGACGTCGGTGAGCCGACGCTGTCCGATCGCCTCGTGCTCGGTGAGGGCGGCTTCATCGCCATCACCATCGTCATCAACGAGTCGACAGGCCGCGCGGTCAGTACTCCCGAGGTGTCCGGTCGCGGGTTCTCCGACGATCCGACGGCACTCAAGGACGCCGCGGATCTCGTGGAATCGGACCTGGCACGCCTGGCGAGCGAAGGCGTCATCGACGCTCATCGCATCGCTCAGTCCGTGCGCCGCGTCGTCGGACGTTGGGTCGCGGACAAGTACCGTCGCCGTCCGATGATCATCCCGACGGTCATCGCGGTTCCGTAGATTCGGCACAGCAGGTCGCTTACGCTCGAACCCGGTCCGGTTCGAGTACTTTGGCGAAGGTGACCTTCGCTCATGACGAACGACTCGCCCTGGTGGACAGCATGGTCGAATTCGGCCCCGATGCACCGACACTGTGTGGGGAGTGGACCAATCGCGACCTGGCAGCACACTTGATCGTCCGGGAGCGGCGTCTCGACGCCGCTCCCGGAATCATGTTGAGCCCTCTTGCCGGACACACCGAGAGCGTGCGAAAGTCCGCAGCGGCGCGTCCGTGGGAGGAAATCCTCGACGACGTTCGGAGTGGGCCGCCGCGGTGGTCGCCGATGTACTGGCTCGACGCGCAGGTGAACACCACGGAGATGTTCGTCCACCACGAAGATGTACGACGCGCACACCTGAACTGGGCGCCGCGTCCGTTGTCGGAGGGTCGGCAGGCTCAGCTGTGGAAGTACGCACGACAGGTCGGCAAGATGGGCTACCGCAAGGCCGCTGTCGAGGTAATTTTCGAACTTCCCTCCGGCGAGAGTGCGGTCGTCCACAAATCCGGCTCACGCAGTGTTGTTCTACAAGGTGAACCCGCCGAGTTGTTACTGCACGCTTTCGGTCGCAACGAAGTGCAGATCGAAGCCAAAGGTGAACTGGCCGACGTTCAATCTGTGATGGCGCTCGATCGCAGTTTCTGATTGCCCTTTCCACCTGAGTGGAGCTCGACCGACGGGTTGTGAAGATCACGTTTCGCACTCGCGACCAGTGTTGCTGGTGTTGCGGATGGTCCAGATGGGGTCGCACAGACTAGCCTGAACTCCATGGCAGGTAAGTCGAGCGCCCGGGGATCCAGTACAAGCACGTCCACGTCCAGGGCATCGACCAGGTCGTCAGCCTCTACTCCGAGTGCCCGAGCGACCGCAAAACCTCGTACGTCGCGCACCACACGGACCGTGTCGACTCCTCGCAACGTCACGACTTCGGCCAGGGCTGGTGGGCGTCCGGCCTCGGGCAAGGGCTCCAAGCCAGCGCCCAAGAAGGCGTCCGGTACGTCGTCGGCCGCGCGCCGCCCGGTATCGAAAACGTCTCAGCGGGCCAGTCCATTGGCGGCTGTCGGGAAGGGAATCGGAGCCGGGTGGTCCCTGGCTGCCCGCGGCGTCGGCGCCACCACACGCACCGTCAGTAAGGTCGGCGAGATCGAAGCCGGCCACCGCCGCGACGGAATAGCGCTCGGCCTGATCGCATTCAGCGTCGTCATCGCCGGCGGCGTCTGGTTCAAGGCCGGTGGTCCGATCGGCGGCGGCATCGACACCCTCGTGCGCGCGATCTTCGGCGCGGCCTCGGCCGTGCTCCCCATCGTCGGCGTCGGCCTTGCGATCCTGCTGATGCGCACCGAACCTAAACCTGAGATCCGGCCCCGACTGATCATGGGATCGTTGCTGGTCGGTCTGCCGGCGCTCGGCCTCTGGCACATCATCTCGGGTTCACCGACAGACTCCACCGGCCGCTCCAACGGCGCAGGGTTCGTCGGGTACGTCGTGGGCGGCCCGCTCACCAACGGGCTCACCGTCTGGCTGTCCGCGCCGCTGCTGGTCATCGCTGCCGGATTCGGAATCCTCCTTCTGACCGGAACCACTCTGCGTGAGGTGCCGAGCAAGTTCCAGTCCTTCTTCGGTGCCTCGTATCGCTCGGACGAATACGGCGACTACGGATCCGAATTCGACGAGGACGGCGAGCACCACTACGGCGAATCTGCTTACGATCCTTCACTGTTCGATGCCGACGGCTACCCGGTCGACACCTACGCCGAGCCACCGCTCAAGCCCGCCAAGCGGACCAGTCGACGCGCACCGATCGACAACTACCCGACGGACGAGTTCGAATCCGGCGACAAGAAGACCGAAGTACTCGGTCTGTGGAACGCCGACGAAACTGCAGTACCCGACGAGCCCGTCGTGGCTGCGGCGGCGCCCGTCGTGGAGACTCCGGCGCCGCGCCCCAAGGTGCCGGCCCGTTCGGTCCCCATCGCCAAGCCGGTGCCGAAACCCGAACCCGAGCCGGAGGAGAAGGAACACTTCGTCACCGATCGGGTCACCGACGGCGACTACAACCTCCCACCGACGACGTTGCTGATCGAGGGCGACCCACCCAAGCTCCGCAGTTCTGCGAACGACGCGATGATCGAGGCGATCAGCGAGGTCCTCGAACAGTTCAAGATCGATGCCGCCGTTACCGGATTCACCCGCGGCCCGACAGTGACGCGTTACGAGGTCGAACTCGGCCCGGGCGTCAAGGTCGAGAAAATCACCGCGCTCGCTCGCAACATCGCCTATGCGGTGGCAACCGACAACGTTCGCCTCCTCGCCCCCATTCCGGGTAAGTCCGCGGTGGGCATCGAGGTACCGAACTCCGACCGCGAAATGGTTCGCCTCGCCGACGTGCTGAACGCGCCGAGCACCCGACGCGATCACCACCCACTGGTGATCGGTCTGGGCAAGGACATCGAAGGCGACTTCGTCAGTGCCAACCTCGCGAAGATGCCCCACCTTCTGGTGGCAGGTTCGACCGGCTCGGGTAAGTCGAGCTTCGTGAACTCGATGCTCGTCTCGTTGCTCACCCGAGCAACGCCGGAAGAAGTACGGATGATCCTCATCGACCCGAAAATGGTCGAGCTCACGCCGTACGAAGGTATCCCGCACCTGATCACGCCGATCATCACTCAGCCGAAGAAGGCAGCGGCAGCGCTGGCTTGGCTGGTAGAGGAGATGGAACAGCGCTACCAGGACATGCAGGCCAACCGGGTGCGTCATATCGACGACTTCAACTCCAAGGTCAAGTCCGGCGAAATCACCGCCCCGCTGGGCAGCGAGCGCGTCTACCGTCCGTACCCCTACATCCTGGCAATCGTGGACGAGCTTGCAGACCTCATGATGACCGCGCCGCGCGACGTCGAAGAAGCAATCGTCCGCATCACCCAGAAAGCCCGTGCTGCCGGTATCCACCTGGTGCTGGCAACACAGCGCCCGTCCGTCGACGTCGTCACCGGCCTGATCAAGACCAACGTGCCTTCGCGTCTGGCGTTCGCGACGTCTTCACTGACGGACTCGCGAGTCATCCTCGATCAGCCCGGCGCCGAGAAGCTCATCGGTATGGGTGACGGCCTCTTCCTGCCCATGGGTGCGGGTAAGCCGACCCGAATGCAGGGCGCGTTCATCACCGACGAAGAAATCTCGGCGGTTGTCGACTTCGCGAAGAACCAGGCGGAACCCGAGTACACCGAAGGTGTCACCGCGCAGAAGGCCGGGGAGAAGAAAGACGTCGATCCTGACATCGGGGACGACATGGACGTCCTCCTGCAGGCCGTGGAATTGGTGATCACCAGCCAGTTCGGCTCGACGTCGATGCTGCAGCGCAAACTGCGGGTCGGGTTCGCCAAGGCCGGTCGACTCATGGACCTCATGGAAAACCGCGGCGTCGTCGGACCCAGCGAGGGCTCGAAGGCTCGCGAGGTACTCATGAAGCCCGAGGAGCTCGACGGTCTGCTGTGGTCGATTCGCGGCGGCGACCCGGACGAGGCACCCGCAGACGAGTAGGGACACCTCGGCGGACAAGCCGTCGACAGACGACCGGAGGAACCCGTGCATGTGACGCCGTTGGCTTGGGGAATCACGATCGTGGTGATCCTCGGTCTGTTCGTCTTCGACTTCTTCGCCCACGTCCGCACTCCGCACGCGCCGACGTTCCGGGAGTCGGCATTCTGGTCGACGGTCTACATCTCGATCGCGGTCGTGTTCGGTCTCGTCGTGATGTGGATCTGGGGCACCACTTACGGCGGTGAGTACTTCGCCGGCTACGTCACGGAAAAGGCGCTCTCGGTCGACAATCTGTTCGTCTTCGTGATCATCATGTCGACCTTCGCGGTACCACGAGAGTTTCAGCAGAAAGTCCTGCTGATCGGCATCGTCCTCGCGTTGGTGATGCGCGGAATCTTCATCGGTGTCGGTGCCGCCGCCATCAACGCGTACAGCTGGGTGTTCTACCTCTTCGGTGCGTTCCTGATCTACACCGCGTACACCCTGATCCGCGATCACGGGCATGAGAAGGAGGCAGAGGAGAAGCGCGACAGTCGCATTATCTCGCTCGTGAAACGGGTGCTGCCGACAACCGAGGAATACGACGGGGACAAACTGATCACCCGGATCGACGGCAAGCGCGTCGTGACGCCGTTGTTGTTGGCGCTCATTGCAATCGGTTTTGCCGACGTGCTCTTCGCGCTCGATTCGATTCCGGCGATCTACGGTCTGACCCAGGAACCGTATCTGGTGTTCACCGCCAACGCCTTCGCGCTGATGGGCCTACGGCAGCTGTACTTCCTGATCGGCGGATTGCTCGAACGGCTGGTCTATCTCTCGTACGGGCTCTCGATAATCCTGGCGTTCATCGGCGTGAAGTTGGTACTGCACGCGTTGCACGAGAACACTCTCTCGTTCGTCAACGGAGGTGAACACGTCTCCGTGCCGGAAATCTCCACGGCACTCTCACTCGGAGTGATCATCGGAGTACTGGCGGTGACGACGGTCGCGAGCCTGTTGAAGACTCGCGACCGGGCGGGGGAGTAGGCCGGGGCCGAGGCTCTCAGGCGCTGAACTGACCCAATACCGGGACCCACTCGGTGATGCGGACGTTCTCGATCAAATCGGCGATCGCGAACGGATCGTGGGTGAAGAGGAGCGAAACGGTGTCGGCGTCGGCGGCGTCGACGATGATCAGCGCGCCGTTTCCATCTGCAAACGGGCCGGATGACAGAACGATCGAGCGGGAGACCAGATCCGCGAGCCACGCGCGGTGATCGCCACGGACTTCGTCGCGCTGAGGGTTCTTCTCGGGAGCGTAGGTGTATTCGACGAGAAACAACGACATCGTGACCGCTTTCGGGGACTGGTGATCGAGACAGGTGTGTGTGAAGAGCAGGGTGTGAGAAGAGTCTGAACGGTTCAGAGAGTCAGGAGCATGCGAGTGTTGCCGAGTGTGTTGGGTTTCACATAGCTCAGGTCGAGGAACTCGGCGACACCGGCGTCGTACGAACGACACATCTCGGCGTAGACCTCGGCGGTGACGGGAGTGCCGTCGATCTCCGCGAATCCGTGACGGTGGAAGAACTCGGTCTCGAACGTCAGAACGAACAACCGTTCCAACTCCAATTCCTTGGCGACCTCGATGAGTTTGTCGACGACATGGAAACCTGCACCCTGCCCCTTGGCTGTCGGATCGACTGCGACGGTGCGGATCTCACCCAGGTCTGCCCACAACACATGCAAAGCGCCGCAGGCGATTACCTGATTACCGCGCTCGGCGACCCAGAACTCCTGGACGGCCTCGTACAGCGTCACGAGGTTCTTCTCGAGCAGGATCTTGCCGGCGTAGATGTCGATGAGGCGCTTGATTTCGGGGATGTCCGACGTTCGCGCGCGACGCACGATCAACTGGCTCTCGGTATAGGTCGGCGCGGTCGAAGTCATGTGGTGCACATTAGTCAATGCCCCTACCGATATTCTAAGTCGCGTGCCTGTCCGCCCCACGCAATTCCCGCGCCGCTCGGCTGTATCCCGGGTTCGGCTCACCGCTCGTGCGGTGATCCGATGAGTACCCCGCGCGATCAGACCGACGCCCATCGCGCTGCCGTCGGCCCGTCCGACGGCACACCTGTCGCGGACAACCCGGTTCCATTGCTGAACATCGCGAACATTCTCACGATGGTTCGAATGGTTCTCGTTCCCGTGTTTCTCGTTGTTCTCTTCGTCGACGGCGGACACTCGACGTGGTGGCGTCTCGGGGCGATGGGCGTATTCATCGTGGCCGCGATCACGGATCGGATCGACGGCCAATTGGCTCGGAAATACGGTCTGGTCACGGATTTCGGGAAACTCATGGACCCGATCGCGGACAAGGCGCTGATCGGAGCCGCGCTCATCGGGCTCTCGGTTCTGGGTGATTTGTCATGGTGGGTGACCGGAGTGATCATCGCCCGAGAACTCGGAATCACGCTGCTGCGGTTCGCGGTTCTGCGGCACGCGGTCATCCCGGCGGGCAAGGGCGGCAAGCTCAAGACCCTCGTGCAGGCCGTCGCGATCGGCTTCTACCTGTGCCCACTGCCGAGCAGTTGGGACATCGTCAGCGGGTTGCTGATGGCTGCTGCCGTCGTGCTGACGGTGGCGACGGGAATCGAATACATCGTGCAGGCGATCAGGCTTCGCGCCGGAGTTCGCGCAGTCGAGTCATGACCGATCCGCTGCTCGGACTCGGAGTGGCCGAACTGGTCGAGGTCCTCGGCGCCGCGGGGCAGACTGTCGCCGCCGCCGAATCTCTGACGGCCGGATTGTTCACTGCAGCGGTGGCGTCGGTGCCGGGATCGAGTGCTGTGCTGCGCGGAGGGCTGGTCGTGTACGCGACCGACCTGAAGGCGACGCTGGCTGGCGTGGACCCCGATCGCCTGGCAACAGACGGCCCCGTGTCCGAGAGCACCGCGGTGGCTTTGGCACTCGGTGCCCGCTCGAGGTGCGGCGCCGACTGGGGTGTCGGTCTGACGGGGGTCGCCGGTCCGAGTGAGCAGGACGGACACCCGGTCGGAACGGTGTTTCTCGGTATCGCCGGCCCGGACGGAACCGAATGCGTACCGCTCGCGCTCGGCGGCGAACGGTGGGAGATTCGAACAACCGCAGTCGCGACTGCCGTGTCGCGGTTACGTGATCGTGTCGCAGAGCGCTCGGCACGATAGGCTCGGGAACCAATCGGATGTGTTCGGACGTTGACGATTGTGAAGACGTACGACCATGCACGATGAGGTCACGGATGAAGGAGGAGCGAGATGGCGCTGCTATTGCGTGAGGCAATCGGTGACAGTCTCCGGCGTACGCGCGTTTCGCAGAGCCGCACGCTACGTGAGGTGTCGAACAGCGCGCGTGTGAGCTTGGGCTATCTGTCCGAAGTGGAACGTGGACGTAAGGAAGCATCGAGCGAACTGTTGGCAGCGATCTGTGATGCGCTCGCAGTCCCACTGTCCGACGTGCTGGTCGACGTGAGCGAGACCCTGGCCACGAAGAAGAGCGCTCCGGTGGCGAGTCGACAGGTCACCGAACCTGCCGTGTCGGCATCCGGCTCTGTCTCGGCTTCCGGTTCGCCGACTATCGCACGCGATACCCGCGTCGTGATTCCGGCACCGAACGCTCGAAGGTTGGCGGCGGCGTAGCCACTACCGGCCGTAACCGATAGATTTTGTACGTAACCGCCGGTTTCCAGCAGGTGGGGTCAGAGCAGATAGGGCGCAGCCCTTGTTTCGGTGCGCGACGGTCGCGCTCCGGGTCGCGTTCGGCGCGGCGCATCAGATGGAGGCAGGATCAAACCAATGGCTAATCCTTTCGTCAAGGGCTGGAAGTACCTGATGGCGCTCTTCAATTCGAAGATCGATGAGAAGGCAGATCCAAAGGTTCAGATTCAGCAGGCGATCGAGGACGCGCAGCGCCAGCATCAGGCGTTGTCCCAGCAGGCTGCGTCGGTGATCGGTAATCAGCGTCAACTCGAGATGAAGCTCAGCCGTCAGCTCGACGAGGTCGAGAAGCTCAACGCCAACGCGCGCCAGGCCGTCAACCTCGCCGATCAGGCCGCTGCTGCCGGCGACAACGACAAGGCGATCCAGTACACCAACGCCGCTGAGGCTTTCGCGGCTCAGTTGGTGACGGCCGAGCAGGGCGTCGAGGATCTGAAGGCACTGCACGATCAGTCCTTGCAGGCGGCCGCTCAGGCCAAGAAGGCCGTCGAGCAGAACGCGATGACTCTTCAGGCAAAGGTTGCCGAGCGCACCAAGCTGCTCAGCCAGCTCGAGCAGGCCAAGATGCAGGAGCGCGTGAGCGAGTCGCTTCGTTCCATGGACAGCACGCTGTCGGCTCCGGGAAACACACCCAGCCTCGATGCTGTGCGCGACAAGATCGAACGTCGCTACGCCGACGCACTCGGCTCTGCCGAGCTCGCCCAGAACTCCGTTCAAGGCCGCATGATGGAGGTCCAGCAGGCCTCGGTCCAGATGGCAGGGCACAGTCGCCTCGAACAGATTCGTGCATCCATGAAGGGCGAGGCACTTCCGTCCGGCGGCGCAGCGGCCACTCCCGCGACTCCGTCCGTCGAGAAGCAGCCCCCGGCTGCCGGTCAGACCGGGCAGTAGCCGAATCCTCGATGTCGGCAGTGATGCTCTGATGTTTTCTTCACGAGACGGTCGATCTGGGCGTGAGCCCCGGTCGGCCGTTCCCGTTTCCGTATCCGGCGCTTTCGGAGCATTGGGACGCACCGCGGACGCATTGCGCGAGGTCGGTCTGTCTGCGGCGGATGCCGCTCGGCGGTGGCAGGACCCGCGCGCCAAATTCGAGCGCAAGCGTGCCCGAGCGCGTCGACGAGCGCAGCGTTGGGGTTTCATGTCCGGCGGATCCGTGGTCGGCACTGCCGGCCTCGCAGTAGCGTCCGCTCCAGAGTGGTCGGTGGTCGTGGCAGGCGGGGGAGCGGCACTGTTCGCGGTTCCCGCCGTCATCGCGGTCGGCCGTTACCGTTCGATGAGTTCCGGCCCACCGCCGTCCGCGCCGATTCGCCGGCGGTTGCCACCGTCGTCGTCTCGCGCGTTCATCCCGATGTCTCGCCTGATCGGCGCCGAGACTTCGCTGTTCGAGATCTTGAGTGTGCTCAGGCGTGCCGACACCATCGACCCCGGCGAGTTGGACGAAATCACCGTCACCGCTGATTCGGCATTGAGAGCGATGTTCGCGGTGTCCTCGGACGTGGTCGCGATGGAACGCGCGGTTGCCGCGACGCCCAAGGTGACCGAACCTCTTGATCCCACAATCGACAGCGCCGTACGTGAATTGCAGTCGGGGTTGGATCAGTACGAGGATCTGGTGTCCTCGGCCGCAGCCTTGACCGCGCCCCACAGCCCGTCGGCACTGGTGGGGTTCAATCGAGAACTCTCGGCGTTGCACGCAGCCGCCGAGCGACTCTCGGCGCTTGCCGACGCCATCGGCGAGGTGGACGACATCACCCGCAAGTACAACTGACAGTTCTCGGTCTGATCGGCGCTCAGTCGTCGGCGCCGCGGGCTGCCAACGCCTCACCCATCGCATCCGCGGTCATCAGCGTGCCGACGATGACCGGCACGGCGAAAGAACGTAGCGAGAAGCCGAGTCCACGCGCCTTGCGTGCCTCGGACACCTGCGTGATGACTTCGAACATGAGCGGGATGCACCGGATCGTCATTGCAAGGAGCAGGGCGATCCGTTCGGGATTGACGCCGAAGCGTCGCAAGGGCGTCAGGAATCTGGTGATCGCGTCGAGCATCTCGGAGATCCGTGTTGTCAGACCCATGATCGCCGCGAAGGCGATCGAAATGATCAGAACGCCGCAAACGACGGCCGCTCGCTGCCATCCCGCGACCACCAGCTGGAATGCCCCGATGAAGAGCAACATCCACAGTGCCGGACGCAGTTGCCGGAGTGCCGTCATCGGAGGAATTCGCGCAATCACGTACAGCGCAACAACGACGATCGCAGGAGCTGCCAGCTGCCAGGGCTCACGCACGAAGATCGAGACTGCGAGGATCGCCGCGATCAAGGCGACGAGCTTGATCCCCGTCGGCATCCGGTGCAGCAGTGAGCAGCCCGGGCGGTAGACGCCGAGGGTGGTCACGAGACCAACGACCGGTAGTGATCGATGGAGTCGGCGGGGGAGCCGTCCGCGACGACGCGCCCTTGGTCGACAACCAACACCCGTTCGAAGGATTCGAGGAGATCGAGTTGGTGGGTCACGACGATCAGTTGCTGATCGAGAGACTCGAATACCGAGCTGATCAGCCGAGAGTTGCGAAGGTCGAGGAGCGTGGTGGGTTCGTCGGCGACCAGTACCGTCGGTTCCGTCACCATGACGGCCGCGAGCGCGAGAAGCTGTTTCTGCCCGCCCGAAAGCTGGTGGGTGGGATGGTCGGCGTGCCCGGCGAGGCCGTAGCGTTCGAGCACCGAGGCCACCTTTGCGGCGCGCTCGGTTTTGCCCGATCCGCTACGGCGGAGCGAGAATTCGATGTCCTCGGCAACCGTCGGCATCACGATCTGGTGGTTGGGATCGGTGAAGACGAATCCGACCTGCCGGCGTACGTCGCGGCCCTTCTTCGCCGTGTCCAAGCCGTTGACGTGGACGTGTCCTTCCGTCGGAACGACCAGTCCGTTGATCATGCGAGCGAGGGTCGACTTGCCGCTTCCGTTCGCACCCACGATCCCGATTCGCTGCTCGCTCAGACGCAGATCTATCTGCTGCAGGACCGTTCGTTCACCGAAGCGGTGTCCGACGTTCTCGAAGACGATCTCACTCATCGGAGATTAGTTCGCCACCACGGTCTTGTTCGACGAGATCGCCGAGTCGCGCAGTAGTGCCGGGTATGCCCGATGAACCTGGGACGCGACCAACGCAGTGACGACCGCTTTGGCGGCGTCGAGCGGGATGAAGGCGGCGTTGGCAGACCAGGCGGCGACGAAGCTCATGTGTCCGCGGACCATCATTCCGACGATGCCGAACGCGTAGAGAACGACGACGCCGCCGAGAAGGTTGATGCCGATGCCTGCGATGATCCGGTACTTGGGCAGCATCTTGGCAGTCAGCCATCCGATGACGAACGCTGTCGGGATCCAACCGATGAGGAATCCGGCCGTCGGGCTCGAGAGAGACACGAGTGCGGTGCGACCGCCGGCAAGGACGGGCAATCCGACCAATCCCAGGGCGATGACCGTCAAGACTGCGAGAACACCCTTGCGTGGTCCGAGCAGAGCGCCGGCCATCATGACGCCCATGGACTGAAGCGTGATGGGTACACCGGAGATACCGATGTTGATCGACCCGGGAAGGCCCAGCGCGATGATGAGTGCGGCGAAGACGGCTACATGCGCGAGATCGCGAGCGGGGAAACGGGTCGTAGACACTGCGGACGTGCTCCTTCGGCGTACGGGATGGAACTTCGCGAGTTTACGCCAGGAGCAAGCTCCGATGGGTTGGACACCTGACCTGCGTGAGGGCCGGTCTCGGGGTGAACCCTGATCTTTACCTGAACTTGCCGCTGAGCTGCTGCTTTGTCACGCCAGACCTGTCAGGCTGGTTCTACGGACGACGCAGCACCTGTCCGATTCGACTGATTATTCAACGGCACGTTGGAGGTAAGCATGTTTTGGAAGATCGTTTTGGCCGTCGTACTGGTGTGGGTCGCACTTGCGGTGGTCGGTGCGCTGATCAAGGGGCTTTTCTGGGTCCTGGTGGTCGGCGCTGTCGGTTTCGGAATCTACTTCCTGGTGAAGGCGATGTCGGGAAGTGACGACAATTCCCACGCTTCGCGGTTCTGACGGGCAAGATCTGCCCTATGGAAAACTTCCCCGAGGACTGGCAGCGCGCGATTGTCATCGTGGCGCATCCCGACGACATCGAATACGGCGCAGCCGCAGCAGTGGCGCAGTGGACCGATCGCGGTAAAGATGTGCGATACGTCCTGGCAACGCGCGGTGAGGCCGGAATCGCCGGTCTGTCGCCCGAGGAGTCCGGCCCGGTCCGCGAGGAAGAAGAGCGTCGCTCGGCCGCGATCGTCGGTGTCAGTGAGGTGGAGTTCCTCGGTCTACCCGACGGTCGTCTCGTGGAAGGCTTGGAGTTGCGCTCGACTCTCGCCGCGGCAATTCGTCGCCACCGCCCGGAATTGGTGGTGACGATGAACTTCTCCCACACCTGGGGACCTGGCTACCTCAACAGCGCGGATCACCGAGCACTCGGGATCAGCGTCCTGGACGCGACCGCTGATGCGGCGAACGAATGGATCTTTCCGTCATTGACGGCTCAGGGACTGGCGCCGTGGTCCGGTGTGCGGTGGGTTGCGGTCAACACGATGACTCCCACACACTGCGTCGACGTGACGTCGACGGTCGATCGCGCCGTGGATTCGCTCGCGGAACATGCGCGATATCTGGCGGCGTTGAGTTCCACGCCGATCCGGGAACAGGCGCGCGCACAGATCGACATGGTCAGCGGACCGAAGCCCGGTTTCGACGCCGAGCGCGCAGTTGGTTTCGAGTTGTACTATTTCTGATGATCTCTGAGCGAGAGAACTCGCAAGTCCCGACGGGATTACCGGTGACTTGTCCGGTATTGTGTTACATACGATGGTAATCCGTAACGCAGATGACTCACTTGCCCCTCGCAAGGCAGATGGTCAGCGCATCCCCAGCCGCGAGATCGACGACGTGATTCTCGACGCAGCAAGGTCGTGTGTCCTCGATTTCGGAATGCAACGAACCACACTTGCGGAGATCTCCCGTCGAGCCGGCGTGAGCCGACCGACGGTCTACCGGCGATGGCCGGACACACGAGCCGTCGTCGCGGATCTGCTCACCCGGGAGATTCGATCAGTGCTGCCAGAGGTGGCGTTCACCGGGTCTGCGGGCACATTGCTCGTGGAAGCTATCGGTGACGTCGTCGGCCAGATTCGCGATCATCCGCTCTTCGTGAAGATTCGCCACGCCGATCAAGAGTTGCTCACCACCTACATCGTGGACCGACTCGGCGCGAGCCAGAAGTCGATTCTCGAACTGATCACTTCCGTCGTGGCTGCCGGTCAACAAGACGGTTCGATTCGCGAGGGAAGCGTCAACGAGATTGCGGCGATGGTTCTACTGATGGCTCAGTCCGTCGTCATCTCCGCACCGACTCTCGAGCCGGAACTTTCGGCCGACGCGTCGGTCGAGCAACTTCGACATGCGGTCGCTGCGTATCTGGCACCTGCAAAGAATTCGGGAGAATAGCTGTGGACCTTCGGGATTCGGCAGGCGGCGATTCAGCTCTCAACGCACAGCGGCGTACTCGTGAACTCGAGCAGTTCGCGAACGGCGATTCGGTTGACGTCCTGGTTATCGGCGGCGGAATCACCGGTGTCGGTGTCGCTCTCGACGCCGTGACTCGAGGGCTCAGTGTTGCGCTGGTCGAAAAGCACGACCTCGCATTCGGCACCAGCCGCTGGAGTTCGAAACTGGCACACGGCGGCCTTCGGTACCTCGCCTCCGGCAATGTCGGTATAGCGCGTGAAAGTGCGGTCGAGCGCGGCATTCTCATGACGCGCACCGCGCCGCATCTCGTTCGCGCCATGCCTCAACTCGTACCGCTGTTGCCCGAAACATCGTTTTTCGGGAAGGCCCTGGTGCGTACCGGTTTCCTGGCCGGTGACGCTCTGCGCATGTCGGCGCGAACCTCAGCGTCGGTTCTACCCCGATCACGGACGGTCAGCGCTGCTCGAGCGCGCGAATTAGCTCCCGCGGTCAAGCGGGAGAACTTACGTGGCGCCTTGACCGCGTTCGACGGGCAGCTCATCGACGACGCCCGCCTCGTCGTCGGCATCGCCCGAACCGCAGCGTCATACGGCGCGCGAATCCTGACCCGCGTCGGTGCATACGACGTATCCGGAACGTCGGCCACCTTGCGCGACGAATTGACCGGGTCCGAGTTCTTGATGCGTGCCCGCGTCGTGGTCAATGCGACCGGTGTCTGGGCTGATCAGGTCGACTCCAGCATCACCCTGCGCCCCAGCCGCGGGACGCACCTGGTGCTCGATGCAGCGCGATTGGGGAACCCCACGGCAGCACTGACCGTGCCGATTCCCGGCGAGACCAACCGCTTCGTCTTCGCCCTGCCCGCGCAGCTCGGCCGGATCTACCTCGGGTTGACCGACGAAGCAGCGCCGGGACCGGTGCCAGACGTGCCGACGGCGTCCGAGGACGAGATCGACTTCCTTCTCGACACCGTGAACACGGCGCTGGAAGTTCCTCTGACCCGTGAGGACGTCCTGGGGACCTTTGCGGGTCTGCGTCCGTTGTTGGACACCGGTGAAGGCTCGACGGCCGACCTCTCTCGCAATCACGCTGTAGTCCGTTCGGACTCGGGCTTGGTCACGGTAGTGGGCGGAAAACTCACGACGTACCGCAAGATGGCCGAAGACGCCGTCGACGCCGCGGTCGAGGTCGGGTCGCTGAGCGCCGGAGCGTGTCGGACACGCGCGTTGCCGCTGGTAGGCGCTGCATCACCGGCGGAATTGAAAAAGACCAAGGCGCCCGCGTCATTGGTGGCGCGATACGGCACCGAGGCTGAGGTCGTGGCCGCGGCGAGCAGCGATCGACTCCGGCCGGTTGCGGACTTGGAGATCTGCGGTGCAGAGTTCGATTTCGCGGTATCGCATGAAGGCGCCCTCGATGTCGACGACGTCCTTGATCGCAGGACGAGGATCGGATTGGTGGCTTCGGATCGCGAACGCGCACTGGGTGCGGCGGAACAGGCCTTTCACTCGGTGTGACACTCTGATCCGGTGCGTGTAGCCGTTGTTGCCGGGCCGGACCCGGGTCATGCTTTTCCCGCAATAGCGTTGTCGCTGGCGTTGATCCAGGCCGGCGACGAACCGATCCTGTACACAGGGACCCGGTGGGTCGAGGCAGCGCGAGCTGCCGGCGTGGAAGCCGAGCCGCTCAAGGGCTTGGCTCCGCGGCCGGGAGACGACGATCTTGATGCAGGCGCTCGGATTCATTCGCGCGCCGCCTATATTTCCACCGAACTGCTTCCCGACCTGAAATCCGTCTCCCCGGATCTCGTCGTCTCCGACATCCTCACTGCCGGAGGCGGATTGGCCGCCGAACGACTCGGCATCCCCTGGGTGGAACTCTCGCCTCACCCGCTGTACTCACCCTCGCGCGGTCTGCCGCCGATCGGCAGCGGGCTCGCGCCCGGCGTCGGAATTCGTGGTCGACTCCGCGATACCCTGATGCGCGCAGCGACCGGACGTTCGATCAAGCAAGGGTTGGCCCAGCGCTCCCACGCTCGCGTCGGTGTCGGGTTGCCCGCTCTCGATCCCGGTCCGCAAGCCCGGCTGATCGCAACACTTCCGGCGCTGGAAGTGCCTCGCCCCGACTGGCCGGAGCACGCACACGTCGTCGGCCCGCTTCTCTGGGAGCCGACCGAGGTCATTCTGGATCCACCGCCAGGTGACGAGCCGCTGGTCATGGTGGCGCCGTCCACGGCGCACACCGGGGCAGTGGGAATGTTCGAGGGCACGGTCGAGGGACTCGGCGGCGCCGGTGTCAGGCTGATCGCGTCGATGCTCGACGGAGCAGAAGGCGAGCATCCCGATTGGGTTCGTGCAGGTCTCGGACGCCAGGACGCGATGCTGCGCGACGCGTCGGTATTGGTGTGCGGCGGCGGGCACGGCATGTTGGCGAAGGCCTTGCTGGCCGGCGTGCCGACGGTCGTCGTTCCCGGGGGCGGGGACCAGTGGGAGTTGGCCAATCGCGCTGCGCGGGCAGGGACGTCGGTGATCGTGCGGCCCGCAGATGCCCAGTCGATTCGCGATGCCGTACTGCAGGTGCTCTCCGACAGACGATTCGCGGACGCTGCGAAGTCTGCTGCCGCGACTGCGTCGCAGGTCACCGATCCGGTGGCGGTGTGCCGACAGGTGGTCAACGGTGGTGTGACGGCGTGAGCATGGTGCGCCTGAATGCAGGTGCACCGCTCTGTGGACTACGGTGGCGGCTGTGCGGTTGACCGAATTTCATGAAATGGTGCGCGAAGAGTTCGGGCAGGTACGAGGCGACTCGATGTTGATCGACCATGTACTCCAGAGTCTCGACGGAATGACTGCCGCGGAGGCTGTCGAAGCAGGCTGGGAGCCTCGCGAAGTGTGGCGCGCGCTCTGCGTGGAGTTCGACGTACCCCCCGCCCGCCGCTGATTCTTCGGCGTGTCGAACGTCTCTCGTCTTCTGTTCGAACACGTGTTCGTCTATGCTGAACCTGTTCGGTGGTGACGCTCTTTTCGTAACTGCGAACTTTCGGTGTTCTACAAATGCGGTGTTTCACGAACGCGGTGATCGGCAAGCGCGAAAGCAAGATCGAAAAGTCTGTCGGTGGCCGGATCTACTCTGATCGCAACACACCAACAGGGTCGGCTCAGGCAGGCACTGAAGAGACGGAGTCTGCTCAGGCAGGCACTGAAGACTGAAACAAGGATGGGGATCACGATGGCACCACAGGCACCTGATCGGGACAAGGCACTCGACCTCGCGTTGGCGCAGATCGACAAGAACTTCGGCAAGGGTTCGGTGATGCGCCTGGGTGAGGGTGTCCGCCAGCCCATCGCCGTCATTCCCACCGGTTCCATCGCGCTCGACGTCGCGCTGGGTATCGGCGGACTGCCGCGTGGCCGCGTCATCGAGATCTACGGCCCGGAGTCCTCGGGTAAGACCACCGTGGCACTGCACGCAGTTGCCAATGCTCAGGCCAACGGCGGCATCGCGGCGTTCATCGACGCGGAGCACGCACTCGATCCTGACTACGCAGCCAAGCTGGGTGTCGATACCGACGCGCTTCTGGTCTCGCAGCCCGATACGGGTGAGCAGGCTCTCGAGATCACCGACATGCTGATCCGTTCGGGCGCCCTCGACATCGTCGTGATCGACTCCGTGGCCGCTCTTGTTCCTCGCGCCGAGATCGAAGGCGAAATGGGTGACAGCCACGTCGGCCTGCAGGCTCGACTGATGAGCCAGGCGCTGCGCAAGATCACCGGTGCCATGAACAACTCGGGCACCACCGTCATCTTCATCAACCAGCTTCGCGAGAAGATCGGCGTGATGTTCGGTTCTCCCGAAACCACCACCGGTGGTAAGGCACTGAAGTTCTACGCTTCGGTCCGCCTCGACATCCGTCGCATCGAGACCCTCAAGGACGGTACCGACGCAGTCGGTAACCGCACTCGCGTCAAGGTCGTCAAGAACAAGGTCGCTCCGCCGTTCAAGCAGGCCGAGTTCGATATTCTCTACGGCCAGGGCATCAGTAAGGAAGGCTCGCTCATCGACATGGGTGTCGAGCACGGGTTCATCCGCAAGTCCGGCTCCTGGTACACCTACGAAGGTGACCAGTTGGGTCAGGGCAAGGAAAATGCTCGTAAGTTCTTGCTGGAGAACACCGATATCCGTGACGAGATCGAGAAGAAGATCAAGGAAAAGCTCGGTATCGGTGCTGACGTCACTGCAACCGACGAAGCTCCCGCCGACTTCTGAGTTCAGTCATGAGCTTCGACGACGGTGACCACGGCGAGAATGCTCGTGAAGAGTACGACGCTCCTCGGCGTCGATCCCGTCAACGCTCCGAGAAACCGTCGCAACGTGCGGAAGGTGGTACGGAGGCGCAGGCCAAAGACGCTTGCCTGCGCCTCCTGACCGACCGGGCACGCAGCCGCTCGGAACTGGAAACCAAGCTGAGCGGGCGCGGCTTCGAGCCCGAGATCATTACCAAGGTCCTCGATCGACTCCAAGAAATCGGGTTGATCGACGACGCAGACTTCGCAAACCAATGGGTTCATTCGCGGCACACGTACTCGGGCAAGGGAAAGCGTGCGCTTGCAGTCGAGTTGCGGCTCAAAGGAATCGACCAGGACGTCGCTTCCGAAGCGCTGTCGCAGATCGATCCCGAAGACGAGCGCGAGCGCGCAGCAGAGTTGGTTCGGCGCAAGCTGAAGAACAAGCCGATCGACGATCGTGACAAGGTCACGCGTCGACTGGTCTCGATGCTCGCGCGCAAAGGATATTCAGCGGGGATGTCGTACGAGGTGGTCAAAGCAGAGATGGCTGCCGCAGAGTCGTAGGCAACACATGTCGTAGGCATCGAATACCAGGAGCGGGGTGTGTCACCGAATTCGGTGACACACCCCGCTCCTCGCGTCAGTGGAACAGCAGGTCGATCAGCTCACGGCTTGGTCAGGTCCATACCCGGTACCGAAACCGCTGGGTCGGCAGACGGAGCCGCGATGGGGCCCTTGCCCTTTCGCTTGCCGGAACGCAGGCGCTTCTCCACCTTGGTTGCCAGGAAGGTAAGCGCGGAGTTGAGAGCGATCATGATTGCGGCAACCACGATGAGCGCCGGCAGGAAGTTTCCGTAGAAAGTGCCGAGCTGTTGGGCCTGACGTACCAGCTCGACATACCCGATCAGGTAACCGAGGGCGGAGTCCTTCAGCGCCACGACCATCTGTGAAATCAGTGCCGGCAGCATGGCGGTAACCGCCTGGGGGAGCAGGATCGTCACCATGATCTGCGTCTTGCGCATCCCCAGCGCCTTTGCGGCCTCACTTTGCCCACGCGGGAGTGAGTTGATCCCGGCGCGGACGATCTCGGCGATCACTGACCCGTTGTACAGGGTCAGACCCACGACGACTGCCGCCAGTGCAAGGTACTTCGACTTGAAGACTTCGTATTCGGCGAACACCTGATACGAGAAGATCATCAGAATCAGAACCGGTACTGCTCGGAACAGTTCGACGATGACGCCGCAAATTTTCCGGATGATGTTGTGCTCGGAGAGTCGGCCGATACCCAGGGCAGAACCGAGGATGAGCGCGAAGACGATGGACATCGCAGCCGCGATCAGTGTCCCGCGGATACCGGGTATCAGATACGTTGTCCACGAGGTGGATTCGAGGAACGGATCCCACTTCGCTGCTGTCAGCTGGCCCTTTTCGTCGAGTGCGCGGTAGATGACGTACCCGATCGCGACCATGAGTGCAGCGACGACAAGGGACGCGAATCGGTAGAGATTTCGCGCTCTGGGGCCCGGCGCGTCGTAGAGGACTGTTGCGCGGTTGCTCATCGTGAAACCTCGAATCGCTTGCTCAGCTTGCCGAAGATCAAGCCCATGGGAAGTGTCAGGATCACGAAACCGACAGCGAAGATTCCACCGACGACGAAGATCGCCGCTTCGTTTTCGATCATCTTCTTCATCAGCGCTGACGCTTCGGATACGCCGATCACCGCGGCGATGGTCGAGTTCTTGGTCAGTGCGATCAGCACGCTACCCAGCGGCGCTGTGACCGCGCGAAATGCCTGAGGCAGGACGATCAGCCGAAGATTTTGGGCAAACGACAGACCGAGTGATCGGCCCGCTTCGGCCTGGCCGACCGGAACGGTGTTGATTCCCGATCGAAGTGACTCACACACGAACGCTGCGGTGTAGACACTGAGTCCGAGCACTGCGAGTCGGAAGTTGTTGTCTGTCAAGAACGTCGGTGAGTCCGACTTTGCGAGATTGACTCCGAGCGTCTGCGACAGACCGAACAGACAGAACAGCAGAATCAGTGTCAGGGGGGTGTTGCGGAACACGGTCACGTACGCGGTACCCAGGAATCGGGCGACCGGAACCGGTGACACGCGCATGGCCGCGATCAGGACACCGATGATGACGGCGCCGATCGCGGAGAAGAACGTCAGCTGGATCGTGGTCCAGAAGGCTTCCAGAATCTGGTCGCCGTACTTGCTCAGAAGGTTCACTTGCCGTCTCCCCAGATCACGGGATCTCCGTTGGTGGCGTCACGCGCTGCGGCTCCCGAAGTGGGGAGCCGCAGCGAGATTGACGGTGAAAAAAGCAGGTCAGTAACGATCAACGGTGGGCGGGGCCGGGATGGGGTAGCCCGACGCACCAACGGTGTTGTTGAAGGCTTCCTCCCACGCGCCGGTGGAGATCATCTTCTCGATGGCATCGTTGATCTTGCCGCGACCCTCGGAATCGTCCTTGGCCAGGCCGACGCCGTACTTTTCGGTCGTGAACGGTTCGCCGACGACCTTCAGCTCTCCCGGGTACTGGGCAGCGTAGCCGGCCAGGATGATGTCGTCGGTGGTGACAGCGTCGACAGCGCCGTTACGCAGAGCTTCGACACAAGCGGAATAGGTGTCGAGCGGCTGGAGCTGGACGTCCTTGGCGTAGTTGTCCTGGATGTTCTGCGCCGGAGTCGAACCCGACACCGAGCAGAGCTTCTTGCCGCCGGTGAGCGAATCGGGGCCGGTGATGTCGGTGTTGTCGGAGCGAACGAGCAGCGACTGGCCCGCGATGAAGTACGGGCCGCCGAAGCTGACCTTCTCCTTGCGCGTGTCGGTGATCGAGTAGGTCGCGACGATGTAGTCGACCTCGCCGTTCTGGATCAGGGTCTCGCGCTGGGCTGACGGCGATTCCTTGAAGGTGATGCCTTCGGGCTTCACGCCGAGTTCGTTTGCGATGTAACGGGCTACCTCGACGTCGAAGCCGGAGAAGGTGCCGTCTGGGTTGCGCTGACCGAGGCCGGGCTGATCGAACTTGATGCCGACGGTGAGAGTGCCGTCGGAAGCGCTCTCGGTGATCGACTTGTTCTCCTCGCCGCCGCCACAGGCCGTGGCAGCGAACGCGATGGCCATGATTCCGATTCCGAAACGGACGGAACGATTGATCTTCATGAAGATCCTCTCAGTTGTCGACACACGAACAGTGCAGTCGAGATGAACGGTGCAGCCGAGGTGAACGGTGCAGTCGAGCAAGTTGTCTTGTGGACGAGGACAGAACTGTCGGAGGGGAGACTGTAATCAGTGCGTGAGGATCTTGCCGAGGAAGTCCTTGGCCCGATCCGACTTGGGATGGGTGAAGAACTCTTCGGGCGTGGTGTCTTCGACAACCTGGCCGTCAGCCATGAACAGCACGCGGTCGCCGGCCTTGCGCGCGAAGCCCATCTCGTGCGTGACCACGAGCATGGTCATGCCTTCCTTCGCGAGGGAGGTCATGACGTCGAGGACCTCGTTGACCATCTCGGGGTCGAGTGCGGAGGTGGGCTCGTCGAACAGCATCACCTTCGGCTGCATCGCAAGGGCGCGAGCGATCGCGACACGCTGTTGCTGACCGCCCGAAAGCTGCGCCGGGTACTTGTCGGCCTGATTGGCGATACCGACGCGTTCGAGCAATGCCTGCGCGGTCTTCTTGGCGTCTTCCTTCTTGGCCTTGCGGACCTTCATCGGTGCGAGCATGACGTTCTCGAGGATCGTCTTGTGCGCGAACAGGTTGAACGACTGAAAGACCATCCCGACGTCGGCGCGAAGTGCAGCAAGTGCTTTGCCCTCTTCGGGGAGCGTCTTGCCGTCGACGGCGATCGTGCCCGAGTCGATGGGTTCGAGGCGATTGATGGTGCGGCACAGAGTCGACTTACCGGAGCCCGACGGACCAAGGACGATCACCACTTGGCCCTTGGGTACCTCGAGATTGACCTCTTGCAGGACGTGAAGTTCCCCGAAGTGTTTGTTCACCGAGGTCATCGAAATCATGGATGTGGAATCGCCGGAGGTGGTCGGCGTCGTCGCATCGTCGGCTTGGGTCATAAACGAGAACCTTAGGCGTAGTTTGCGTCGACGCCCGTGATTTCGCCATGGTTCTTGCCATATGTAATGGAAATTTTACTGTGACGACGTTTATGTCGCGTTTCGGCTGTTTATCAGGGCGTTATTACACGTCGTAGTGGACGTGAGCTAGGCTGAAGCGTGTCACTGATCGACGAAATGTCCCCTGCACTTCCACAGCCGACTGCAGTTCCGGAACCGACGGCAGATTCCGAGCCGACGGCGACGCCTGTTCGCACCTACGAGGTGCGGACGTACGGCTGTCAGATGAACGTCCACGATTCCGAGCGACTGTCCGGTCTGCTCGAGGATGCCGGGTATTCGAAGGCGGAGACCGGAAGCGATCCCGATCTTGTCGTCTTCAACACGTGTGCGGTCCGCGAGAACGCGGACAACAAGTTGTACGGCAACCTCAGCCAGCTCGCCCCGAACAAGGAGGCGAACCCCGACATGCAGATCGCGGTCGGTGGGTGCTTGGCGCAGAAGGATCGTGACACCGTAGTCAAGAAGGCGCCGTTCGTCGACGTCGTCTTCGGCACCCACAACATCGGCTCGCTTCCCGCGCTGCTCGACCGCGCGCGCCACAACCAACGCGCCGAAGTCGAAATCCTCGACGCGCTGGAGGCCTTTCCGTCGACGCTGCCGGCCAAGCGCGAATCTGCTTACGCGGGTTGGGTTTCCATCTCGGTCGGTTGCAACAACACGTGCACGTTCTGCATCGTTCCGGCCCTGCGTGGCAAGGAAGTGGATCGACGTCCCGGCGACATTCTGGCCGAGGTGCAGGCACTCGTCGACGAGGGTGTCTCGGAAGTGACCCTGCTCGGGCAGAACGTCAACGCCTACGGCGTGTCGTTCGCCGATCCGGAACAACCGCGCGATCGCGGAGCCTTCGCCTCGCTCTTGAAGGCATGTGGACACATCGACGGCCTCGAACGGGTGAGGTTCACATCGCCGCACCCGGCAGAGTTCACCGACGACGTCATCGAAGCGATGGCAACCACTGCCAACGTCTGCCCGCAGCTGCACATGCCGTTGCAGTCCGGTTCGGACAAGGTTCTGAAAGCGATGAAGCGCTCGTACCGCAAGTCGAAGTACCTCGGGATCATCGAGAAGGTGCGCGCCGCAATGCCGCACGCCGCCATCACCACGGACATCATCGTCGGGTTCCCGGGGGAGACGGAAGAGGATTTCGAGGAGACGCTGGACGTCGTGCGTAAGGCGCGATTCTCCAACGCCTACACCTTCCAGTACTCCAAGCGCCCGGGCACGCCGGCGGCGGAGATGGCCGATCAGCTTCCCAAAGAGGTTGTCCAGGAACGCTACATGCGATTGCTCGCGGTTCAGGAAGAAGTGAACATCGAGGAAAATCGCAAACTCGTCGGCACCGAGGTCGAACTCCTGGTGGCAGCGGGGGAGGGTCGGAAGAACGCAGCGACTCACCGTCTCAGTGGTCGCGCGCGAGACGGCCGCCTGGTGCATTTCCGCCCCGAGGGAAACCTCGACGGCACAATCCGACCCGGTGACGTGGTGACGGTCGTCGTCACCCACGGAGCCCCTCATCACCTCGTGGCAGATGACGGAGTGCTCACGCACCGTCGGACCCGCGCCGGTGACTCGTTCGACAAGGGCATCACACCCAAGACCCCGCCCATCGGCGTAGGTCTCGGGCTACCGAAGATCGGTGCCCCGGCCCCACAACCCGTCCAGATGGGATGCAACGCATGACCTCGCAACACGAGAACACGACACCACAGCCCGGCGACGACGCTTTCGAGGGCTACCGCAAGGATCTCGACGACGCGGAACGCAAGGTCGCGGGAGAAATCGATCCAGGTGCGCGCGCCATGGTCGTCGCAGTTGCGGTGCTCGTGCTGGTCGGCACGCTTGCGCTGCCCCATGCGGGAGTTGCGAACGGCTGGGATGTGCTCGCGTACAACCAGGATGCGGAAAGCGAACGGATTGCACTGTTCTCACGCTTGTTCGTGTGGTTCGTCGTCGTCTTCGGCATCGGATTCTCGATGCTCGCACTCGTGACGCGTCGCTGGAGTCTGGCGTGGGTTGCGCTGGCCGGCAGCGCCGTGGCGAGTGCTCTGGGAATGATGGCCGTCTGGTCACGTCAGACCATTCCCGCCGGTTTCAACGTGGCCGGACCGTCGATCGGGCTGATCATCGGATGGTTCGCCGTCGTGTTCTTGACGTTCCATTGGCTCAAGGTGGTCTGGACACGAACCAACATTCAGCTCGCTGCGGAGGAACAACGCCGGATCGCTGCGGCTGAAGCCGAAAAGCATCAGGAATGGAACGTCGGCTGACACAGCAGGCCGTCTGTACAAAGCGCAAGACAACGCCGGCTGACTCCTTTCGGAGTCAGCCGGCGTTTTGTTGTCTTGGCAGCTCGTCGTCGATTACTCGTTGACGGCGCTTTCGGCAGCGTCGGCCCACTCACGCCACTGCTTTGCCTGAGCGAGAGCCTTCTCGGCGTCCTTCGTCTTGCCGGCAGCCTGAGCCTTGGCGGCCTGCTCCTCGAACTGGCTCACCCGCTCCTTGAACTGCGCGACTCGGGCAAGTGCTTCCGGATCGGTACGACGCCACTCGGCGTCGACAGCATCGCGCACCTTGGTTTCGATGGCCCGGAGCTTCGCTTCGAGTTCCTGCATTCGGTCGCGCGGCACCTTGCCGATCGCGTCCCACTTCTCCTGCAGGTCGCGCAGCGCTGCACGAGCATTCTCGAGTCCGTGCGCCGGATCGATGTTCGCGTTGGCAGCGAGCAGCTCTTCCTTTGCAACCGCGTTCTGCTCGAATTCGGCATCGCGCTCGGATGCAGCAGCGTTGCGCGCGGCGAAGAACACATCCTGCGCGCCCTTGAAGCGCTTCCACAGGTTGTCGTCGGCCTCGCGCGGTGCGCGGCCGGCAGCCTTCCACTCGCTGAGCAGATCGCGGAATTCTCCAGCGGTCTGCCCCCATTCAGTGGAGGTCGACAGCTTCTCGGCGCGCTCGACCAGTTCTTCCTTCGTCGAACGGGCGCTCGCACGATCTCGGTCGAGTTCGGCGAAGTGGGCTCCACGTCGTCGGTTGAAGGACTCGCGAGCCTTGGAGTACCGCTTCCAGAGTGCGTCGTCGACCTTGCGGTCGATTCCGCGAATCGTCTTCCACTCGTCGAGAATCTCGCGCAGTCGATCACCCGCGGTCTTCCACTGGGTCGACTCCGAGCCGATCTGTTCGGCCTCGACAGCGAGGGCCTCCTTGCGGGCGGTGCTGGCCGCGCGAGACTGTTCCTTCTCTTCCTTCGCGTGCGCTGCGGCCTCGTCGGACCCGGCGACGATCACGTCGAGTCGTCGGGCCAAAGCGTCGAGGTCACCGATCACGGCAGCGGTGGAGAGGGATTCGGACAGAGCGATGGCGGCAGCCTTGGTCTTCTTGGCGTCTCCGGCGCCCGACGTCAGTCGCGCCTCGAGTAGCGAGACCTCGGTCGCGAGGTCGTCGTAGCGACGACCGAAATGGGCGAGACCCTCGGCGGCATCCCCGGCCTGCCACGATCCGATCTGACGTTCACCGTCAGCGGTCTTCACCCAGGCGGTCCCGTCTTCCTCGACGCGTCCGAACTTGCTCGGGTCGCTGGCCGGTGCGGCGGTGACGGCATGCGAGGCTGCTGGGCCGGGGCGAGGTGCTCCGGGGCGGGGTGCACCGGGGCGTGGTCCACCAGGTTTGGGCGCGCCGGGTTTGGGTGCTGCCGGGCTCGGGCTGGCCGAACTGCTGTCGGCGCCGGTGGTGGGTTCACTGTTCTCGGTCATCGGTCCTCGTCTCTGCCGCGCGTCACGGCTGCCTGATCGCATTCCTGGTTCCATTGAACCCGGTACTCACGTTCTCCGACTATTGAATCAGGTAAGAGGGTGTGAGGTCGCCACCTCGGGGTCGACTAGCGTGGCAGCTGTGTTGACTTCCGCTGTTCTCGTCCCCTCGGCGCCGTTGCTCGTGCCGGAATTGTCCGGTGATTCGGCCGAGTCCGCTCAGGTGCGTGCTGCAGCGACAGCCGCCGTGCGGCGGCTCTCTCACGAGGCGGTTCACTGGGTGGGCGTCGGTGTCGACTCCGAGAAGGCAGCGGGCGAACTCTGGCGATCGGGCGTCGGACATGCGCAGATCGGAACATTTGCGGGATTCGGCGCCGATGTCCGGACGTCCCTGGACGCGGATGCGACCGGCGAACCGGTGCCATCACTCGAACTGTGCGCCCTTGTCGCCGGCTGGCTGCGTGCCCGAGCAGACGAGGAGATCACCGTCGACATGCACGCCGTCAGTGCAGAGGCGTCGGCGAATGAATGTCGTGAATTCGGGAAGCACCTGCGCAAGCAGCTCGACAGCGACAACCGACCGCAAGGGCTTCTGATCGTGGCTGACGGTGCGTCCACGCTGACGGCAAAGGCGCCCGGAAGCTTCGACGAGCGCGCCGCGGGCGTGCAATCGGCCATCGACGATGCCCTGACCACCGGTGACCCGGAGGCGCTTCTTGCTCTCGATCCGCAGCTCTGCCGGAGTGTCGGAGCCCAGGGGCGCGCGGCGTGGCAGGTCCTCGCCGGTGTCTTTACGAGCTCGTCTCCGTCAGACCATCCTCGCTCGACGGTCGACTACAGCGATGCACCGTTCGGCATCGGCTACCACGTCGGGACGTGGCGGCCGTGAACGTCCCTGAAGAACTTCGCCCGATCGCAGTTGTCGGTCCGACGGCGTCGGGAAAGTCCGATCTCGCGTTGGCACTGGCCGAGGAATTCGGCGGAGAGATCATCAACATCGACGCGATGCAGCTCTATCGCGGCATGGATATCGGGACCGCCAAACTGACGCCTGCCGAGCGCCGTGGGATTCCGCATCACCTGCTCGACGTTCTCGACGTGACGGAGACGGCCACCGTCGCGCGTTATCAAACCGACGCGATCGCGATCGCCGAGGATCTGATCGCGGCGGGCAAGGTTCCGGTGATCGTCGGCGGATCCATGATGTACGTCCAGTCGTTGCTCGACGAATGGTCTTTTCCGGCAACGGATCCCGAAGTTCGCGCGAAGTGGGAAGCAGTGCTGGCCGACGGTGGGGTCGGTGCGGTGCATACGGCGCTTGTTGCTGCTGATCCGGTAGCGGCGGCGTCGATACTGCCTACGGACGGCCGGCGGATGGTTCGGGCGCTCGAGGTCGTCGAGCTGACAGGTCTGCCGTTCGCGGCCTCGGCGCCGCAGATCGGTGACCCTCGTTGGGGAACCCGCATCATCGGCGTGGATCGGGATACGGAAGAACTCGACAGACGGATTCGGTTGCGAACCGAGCTGATGTTTTCGGGCGGGCTTGTCGACGAAGTTGCCGTGCTGGTCGAGCAAGGATTGCGTGAGGGCGTCACAGCGCCGCGAGCCATCGGCTACGCACAGGTGCTCGCACATTTCGACGGTGAATACGATCTGGCCGAAGCACTCGAACGGACGTTCATCGGGACACGGCGCTACGTTCGACGCCAACGCTCATGGTTCCGTCGCGACGCACGCGTGCACTGGCTCGACGGTGCCGATCCGGAGCTGGCTCGCTCGGCCTTCTCTGCACTTGCAGATCGCGGTCTGTAACACGATCGAGCCGATCAGCTATCTTACAGTTAGCTCTTTCGCGATCCATCCGTTTCGCGATCGACGGACTGGAGGACATCGAACATGGCGCAGAGCGGGACACACGCGCGACCGAAAGGCCGACGCGCGAGTCGGCTGCCGCTACTCCTGCTGCTCGTCACATTTCTCGCGGTAGGCGGCGTGCTGATCTATTTTGCGGTGAGTGCCGCCGGGAAGCCCGTCAGCGCACCCGTTCCCGAAGCGCCATTCGACGTGGGAGCCCCAACCGATCCAGAGGCGACGTGGGCGCCCGCGCCGACGGACCTGCCGCCGAACACGCTCGCGATTCCCGATCTGGATGTGCAAGCCGACATCGTGACCAGTGGGTTCGGCGCCAACCGCGGAATGATCCTTCCGCATCCTGACAAGGTTTCGCATTTCACCAACGGTGTGCAGTTCGGATCTTCGGAGGGCACCAATCTTGTTGCCGGCCACGTCGACGACGGTGATCGCACTCACGGCGCCTTGTGGGCGCTGCACCAGATGAAGCCCGGAACACCGATCTACGTGAGCGACGATGCCGGAACGATGTTCACCTATCACGCAGCGAGCCTGAAGCTGTACGAAAAGGTGGCTTTGCCTGCGGAGTTCTTCTCCGAATCCGGTGTGCCCAGGCTGGTTCTCGTGACCTGCGGGGGCGCAACCGTCCCCGACCCCTCGTTACCGTCCGGATTCACGTACGAACAGAACGTGGTGGTCTCCGCGTCACCTGCGTAAGTCGGTCGGTAGGTCCGGATAGGATGGCGACCATGGATTTCAGTAAGGGCCACGGAACGCAGAACGACTTCGTTGTTCTCCCTGACCTCGACGTACGGATCGATCTCGAGCCGGCACGAGTGTCAGCGTTGTGTGATCGCCAGCGTGGTCTCGGCGCCGACGGCATCCTTCGTGTCGCTCGCGCGGGCGCACTTGCGGACGCCGGCGTGCTCACCGCACTTCCCGACGGCGTCGCTGCAGAAGACTGGTTCATGGACTACCGCAACAGCGACGGCTCCATCGCGGAGATGTGCGGAAACGGCGTTCGGGTATTTGCCCATTACCTCAAGGCGTCGGGCTTGGAGAGCAAGGACGAGTTCGTGGTCGGCAGCCGCGCCGGAGCGCGTCCGGTCGTGGTGCACGGCTACGACGCCACGCACGGTGACGTGACCGTGGCGATGGGCCGGATCAAAGAACTCGGCACCAGTTCGGCAACAATCGACGGCCGCGTCTTCGCCGGTGTCGGCATCGACGTCGGTAATCCGCATTTGGCATGCGTCGACGAGCACGTGACGGCAGAAGTGTTGAGTGCGCTCGATCTGAGTGTTTCTCCGGGCTTCGATCCCGGGTTCTTCCCGCACGGGGTCAATATCGAGATCGTGACGCCGATCCACGACGGCGGGGTCCACATGCGCGTACACGAGCGTGGTGTGGGCGAGACTCGTTCCTGCGGAACCGGAACGGTCGCAGCTGCGGCCGCGGCGCTGAAGTACGACGGCAGCGACGAAGGTTCGGTGCTGGTGCGCGTGCTCGGCGGCGAAGTGCAGGTCACCGTCGAAGGCGGTGAAGGGTCTTTGCGGGGGCCCTCGGTTCTGGTGGCGACCGGGACGATCAGCGACGCCTGGTGGCAATCGCTCGTGTGATATCGCCCGCGGGAAATACGCCTGCAGGAAATACGGATGCACCGTGCCCAGGTTTCGTGGGACCATGGATCTTGTATGACGAACACACATGAAAACGAAGAGTCCACCGCTCACGAGCAGTCCGAGTACGCGCAAGCCGAATACACGGCAGATTCTGCATCGGGCAACCCGTCGACCGGTGAGATGCAACTCGCAGATCGCGGCGCCCTGCGCCGCGTGGCCGGTCTGTCGACCGAGCTCGAGGACGTCACCGAAGTCGAGTACCGCCAGCTTCGACTCGAAAGAGTTGTCCTGGTCGGCGTCTGGACGCAGGGAACCGCCGAGCAGGCCGAGGCGAGCATGACCGAGCTGGCCGCACTTGCCGAGACGGCCGGCTCGGAGGTTCTCGAAGGACTGGTTCAGCGCCGCGACAAACCTGACGCTGCCACCTACATCGGTTCCGGCAAGGCGCAGGAACTGCGCGAAGTTGTCCTGGCGACCGGTGCCGACACCGTCGTCTGCGACGGCGAGCTGACGCCGGCGCAGCTCACGGCGCTGGAGAAGATCGTCAAGGTCAAGGTCATCGACCGGACGGCTCTGATTCTCGACATCTTTGCTCAGCACGCGACTTCCCGTGAGGGTAAAGCCCAGGTGGCTTTTGCTCAGATGGAGTACATGCTCCCGCGTCTGCGTGGTTGGGGCGAGTCGATGTCGCGCCAGGCCGGTGGCCGTGCCGGTAGCAACGGCGGTGTGGGTCTGCGTGGTCCCGGTGAAACGAAGATCGAGACGGACCGTCGCCGTATTCGTGAGCGCATGGCAAAACTACGCCGCGAGATCAAGGGCATGAAGGCCGCTCGCGACACCAAGCGCACACGTCGATTGCAGAGCGACATTCCGTCGATCGCCATCGTCGGATATACCAACGCGGGCAAATCGAGTCTGCTCAATTCGCTCACCGGATCCGGTGTGCTCGTGGAGAACGCGTTGTTCGCCACCTTGGACCCGACGACGCGCCGCGCAGCACTCGACGACGGCCGCGAGTACGTACTCACCGATACGGTCGGCTTCGTGCGACACCTGCCGACTCAGTTGGTCGAGGCATTCCGCTCGACTCTCGAGGAAGTAACCGACGCGGATCTGCTTCTGCACGTCGTCGACGGTTCGGATCCGTTGCCGACAGAACAGATCAAGGCTGTGCGGGAAGTCGTCACCGATGTTCTGCGCGAGACGGATTCGAAGGCTCCGCCGGAGTTGATCGTGGTCAACAAGATCGACGCGGCAGATCCGGTTACCTTGACGCAACTACGTGGTCTGTTGCCTGGCGCCGTGTTCGTCTCGGCGCGGACAGGCGAGGGAATCGCTGAACTGCGAGCACATCTCAGTGAGGTGCTGGTTCGACCGGAGGTCGAGGTCGACGTACTGGTGCCGTACACGCGGGGTGACTTGATGGCTCGAATCCACTCGGACGGAACGATTCTGGAATCGACTCACGAAGAGGCCGGAACGCGGGTGCACGCACGTGTGCCACAGATGTTGGCCTCGGCATTGGTCGAGTACGCACCTAGTGCGTAATTTCGGGGCCGTGGTCGCGGTGATTGCGGCGACTACGGCAACCGTATTGCTTCCCGGAGCACCCGCACAGGCATCGTCGTTCGAACCGAGCGAGTTCGCCCCACTGTGCACACCTACGGATCCTGCGCTCCAGGAGTTGTCGGGGATGGTCGTCGTCGACGATCGGATCTACGCGATGGGCGACGGCGGCAGTGACGACTTCGTATTCGAAATGGACCTGAACTGTGTTGTCCAGAAACAGATTCCGGTCCCGATTGATCCCTACGACGTCGAAGATCTTGCGGTGAGTGGTCGAACGCTCGTTCTGTCGGACACCGGTGACAACCTCCGAACCCGCGAAACGGTGGCGTTCATCACGATGGACCTCGATTCCGGTGACGGTACGTTGCACCGCCTCACATACCCGGACGGAGCGCACGACACCGAATCGATTCTCCTCGACCCCGATGGCCACGTCTTTGTCGTGACCAAGGAATTGTTCGGCGCCAGCAGTCTCTATACACCGGTCGGGGGTCAGAAGCTGAGTGACTTGGCACAGCCAGGCCCGACGCCGCTCGAGCGCGTCGGAGCCGTGTCTGTCGGACCGGAGAAGCCAGTGTCGGTGATGTTCACCGGGGGAGCGGTGTCGTCGGACGGTTCGGCGATCGCGCTCCGGAGCTACTCCGATCTGTACCTGTACGAAGTCGTGGACGGCGGAATCGGCGCGACGCTCACCGATACCGAACCGGTGCGGATCCCCCTCCCGACGGAGCCGCAGGGCGAGGCCGTGGCGTTCAACGACGCGGGCGATGTTCTGATCGGATCGGAATCTGCGGGTGGAGCTTTGCCGCCGGTTTACGTGATGCGCGCGCTCGTGGAAGCGACCGAATCGACGGCTGACTCGTCAGGCGATTCGGTCGGCGTCGGCGTCGATCCGTGGACATTCGCGTGGGCCGGATTGGCTGCGGCAGGATGCGCGATAGGCGGTGTGGCGCTCGTGAGATCTCGACGACGCCGCTGATTCCCCTCAACTCCGCGAATTCGCAGACTGCCGGTAGATGTGGATACTGGAACGAATGCACGGGCATCAACTCCTGACGCGGCTCTCGCGTATGTCACTCGAGCACGGACACATCATCGCAGCGCTGCTCGTGGGTTCCGTCCTCGTCGGTGTCGGCACGCTGCTTTTGCTTCGGTGGTTGCCGCGTCGGGCCGTGCTTGTCGCGCTGGGCCTGTCAGTGGTCGGGTCCGGCAGCGGCGCGATGTTCGTGTGGCTCAGTTATCGACCGTTGCCCGCTCAGCTACCCGTGTCGAGTTTCGTCTGGATAGCGCTGGCGATGTTCGGAGTCGTCGGCGCGGCGCTTGTTCTCCTTCGGCGCCCAGGACTTGCCCGCGGCCTTTCGGTGACGGCATTCGCCGCGCTGGCCACGATCGTCGCGGTAGGTCAGGTCAATGCCCAGACCGGCACCTATCCCACACTCGGTTCACTGGTCGGGCACTGGCCGGTCCGCGCGGTCGAGCACGTCGCCTTCGATTCGCTCCCCGGAGCCGAACCGGGGTTACAGCGGGGACTTCCCACGGAAACCCATTGGCAGGTACCGGTGCGGATGCCGAGCAACGGCGTCGTCACGGAAGCGGCGATTCCCGGCAACATCTCGGGATTCGACGCGAGGCCTGCGACGTTGTACCTCCCGCCCGCCTACCTTGCCGATCCGCGTGCGGAGTTGCCCGTCCTGGTGCTGGTGGCGGGTGAGCCCGGCAGCCCCGGCGACTGGCTGGACAGCGGCCGGCTCGCGACCACCGTCGACGCCTACGCGTCGAGGCATTCCGGGCTTGCTCCCGTAGTGGTAGTACCCGACGCGTTGGGGGACTACGACGCCAACCCCGGCTGCATGGATTCTGCTCTCGGCAACGTCGCGACGTATCTGGACCAGGACGTCCCGAACTGGATCGAATCGAACCTTCAAGTGAATCCGGACGCTGCGCAATGGGCTATCGGTGGGTTCTCCTACGGCGGGACGTGCGCGATCGAGATGGCCGTGAACTTCCCGGACCGATACCCGTCGTTCCTGGACTTCTCCGGGCAGGACGAACCGTCGACCGGTGATCACGAGGACACCGTGGCGGCCATGTTCGACGGTGACGAAAGCGCGTTCGACGCGGTCAACGCCCGAGACCTGATGGCGCAGAATCGGTATCCGCAGTTGTCTGGTGTATTTGTCGCGGGTGAAGACGACGACATCTACCGCCCTCAGCAGGAGATCATGTTCGAGGCTGCGCGCGCCGCCGACATGAACGTGGACTACTACACCCTTCCCGGCGGGCACTCGGGTGATGTGTGGGGCACTGCTCTGGAACTCGAAATGGACTGGCTGGGCCGGACACTCGCACTCACTCCGTGAAAGTGTCCGGCCCACTACACAGCACCGGCCGAAATCGGATCAAGCGTCGAGATCAGCGGCCACCAGTTCGGCGACCTTGGCGAGTGCGTCGGCGTCGTCGGATTCGATGGTGACTTCGGTGTCCTTGGCGGCGCCGAGCGTCATGATCATCAGTGCCGAGCCGGCATCCACCGGTTCGCCGTCGGCGACTGCGAGGGTGACCGTGGCGCCGGAGGCTCCGACTGCTTCGGCGATGAGGGCGGCGGGACGGGCGTGAAGGCCGACTGCGGAACCGACGGCAACTGTCTTGCTGGGCATGGGATCTCCTCGTTGTAGAACTGTCGTTGCGGACGTTGTGGGGTGTTCGGGCAGATCTGGTGACTTCGTTGGTGACTGCAGTGTTGCCTGCTGTCGATCATGCCGCAGCGGGCACGATTTCGGGGTCGAGTTCGGCATCGGAGGGACCCTTGCGGAAGAACTCCTTGGCTCCGACGACGGCGAGCGCAGCTACCACGGTTCCCGCCGCCAGTGAGACGAGGAACCAGCCGATGCCGCCGACTGCGAAGAAGACGAAGATCCCGCCGTGTGGGGCGCTGAGCGTGACGTCGAAAGCCATGATCAGTGCGCCGGTGACCGCGCCGCCCGCCATCATCGAGGGGATGACTCGAAGCGGGTCGGCAGCGGCGAACGGAATTGCACCCTCGGAGATGAATGCCGAACCCAGCAACCAGGCAGCTTTACCGTTCTCCCGTTCGGCTTCGCTGAAGAGCTTGGGACGCAACACCGTCGAGGCAAGTGCCATGGCAAGCGGCGGAACCATACCCGCGGCCATGACTGCCGCCATGATGCGCAAGGTGGCCGGGTCGTTGACGTTGAGTCCGGCTACAGCAAAGGCGTAAGCCGCCTTGTTGACGGGCCCGCCGAGGTCGAAGCACATCATGAGGCCGAGAATGATGCCGAGGAAGATGGCCGAGCTGCCGGACAATCCGTTGAGCCAGTCGGTTAGACCGGAGGTGATCGCGGCGAGCGGACGACCGAGGACGATGAACATCAGTGCTCCGACGACCAGCGTCGCGAACAGCGGGATGATCACCACCGGCATCAGACCTCGCAGCCACTGCGGGACGGCGATCCGGCCGATGTAGAGCGCGACGACACCGGCGATGAGACCACCGACCAGGCCGCCGATGAATCCGGCACCGACAAACACGGCGACCGCGCCGGCTGTGAAGCCGGGAGCGATGCCAGGCCGGTCGGCGATGGCGAAGGCGATGTAGCCGGCCAACGCGGGCACCAGGAAGCTGAATGCCAACGAACCGATCTGGAACAGCACTGCGCCGAGATAGGTGGCCAGACCACCGTCGGGAAGGTTGGTGATCGAGTTGTCGAGAACGATGTCCTTGGCAGGACCGGAGATCTCGTATCCGCCGAGCAGGAAGCCGAGTGCGATCAGCAGACCGCCGGCCGCGACGAAGGGGATCATGTAGCTGACACCGGTCAGGAGGACCTGACGGAGGTGGGTGCCGAACCCTACGGAACCGGCATCGGAATCCGCAGCCGCGGCGGCGGTGCCGTCCACGGTGGCGGCAGCGGGATTCTCGGAGGCGCGCAACGCTTCTGCAAGCATCTTGTCCGGCTCGTTGATCGCCCGCTTCACACCGGAAGCGACAACGGGTTTGCCGGCGAACCGGTCGCGGCCCTTCACTCCGACGTCGGTGGCGAAGATAACCGCGGCGGCTCCGGCGATGACCGAAGGGTCAAGGGGGGTGCTTCCGCTCGAGCCCTGCGTTTCGACGTGAACCTTGACCCCGGCGCGTTCACCCGCGGCGACGAGTGAGTCCGCAGCCATGTAGGTATGAGCGATTCCGGTCGGGCACGCGGTGACCGCGACGATGTGACGCTCCGCGGGCGTTGGAGCCGGGGCCTCCTCGGTGGAGTGTTTCCCAGTGGAAACAGGAGGAGTGGGTGTGGCTGCCGCAGCCTTTGCTGGAGCATCCTTCGGCGCGGGATTGAGGACCTCGTCGACCAAGCGCACGATCTCGTCCGGCGTCGACGCTTCACGAAGTGACGTGACAAACGCGGGCCTGACGAGTGCTCGGGCCAAGGAGGAGAGCAGCTTCATGTGCTCGGCTCCGGCGCCTTCGGGTGCCGCGATCAGGAACACGAGATCGGCGGGGCCGTCGGGTGCACCGAAGTCGACCTTCGGATCGAGTCGAGCAAACCCCAGGGACGCGGACGAGACGGCCTCGGCGCGGCAGTGGGGAATTGCGATTCCGCCGGGCAACCCGGTCGCGGACTGCGCTTCGCGAGCGAGTGCTGCATCGACCAGTCCCGCGGCGTCGCTTGCCCGACCCGCAGCAGTCAATCGCGCTGCGAGAGAACGAATGACATCTTCCTTGGTCGTACCCAGGTCGGTGTCGAGTGAGATCAGTTCGGGACTGATGATCTCCGGGCCGGAACTGCCGGCTGCGGTGGTATCGGACATGTCAGGTTCCTTAGGGCGTCAGGCGAGTTCGGTGGGGACGGGGATGGGAGAGGCGGCATCTGCTGCAGATACCGAAACCGCTGCCAGATCGATCTGTTCGGGCGTGGGAAGGGTTGTGCCGGGAAGGGAGGCAGCGGCGCTTCCGTAGGCGACCGCGTGACGTAGCCGCTCGGATTCCGAGCCGCCTCCCGCTTCGGCGAGGATGTAGCCGGCCAGCGACGAATCGCCTGCGCCGACGGTACTGACTGCGACAATCGGGGGAGCGGTGGCGATCCACGCGCCGTCGGCCGTGACGAGGACAGCACCTGCTGCGCCGAGCGTGGCGAGCACACTGCCGACGCCGCGATCGACCAATCGCTGTGCCGCCGTGATTGCAGGCCCGCGATCACCGTTCTCGGCGGCACGTTCGAGGACGTGGCCGTCGACGCCGGTCAGTTGCGCGAGTTCCTCGCCGTTGGGTTTGAGCAGGTCAGGTGCCGAGTCGGGGAAGCCTTCGGCGAGTGCCGTCAGCGGGGCGTCCGAGGTGTCGACCGCTACCTTGCACGGGTGATCGCGCAGCGCCGCGACAAGTTCGCCGTACCACCCGAGAGGAACGCCGGGGGGCAGTGAGCCGGACAGCGCGAACCACAGGGCGGTATCGGCGCGGGCGATCAGTTCCTGCGCCAAGGCGTCGAGCGTCGAACCCGACAGTGTCGCGCCGGGCTCGTTGATCTTCGTCGTGGTCCCGTCCGGTTCCGCGATGGTGATGTTGGTGCGAGCCAGACCCGTCGTGGCGACGCCGATGTGGGGAATTCCACCGGCGGCGAGCGCCGAGAGTAGGGGGTCGCCGCCGTTCCCCGGTAGGACCGCGAGGACGTCGAGGTCGGCTGCGGCGAGAACACGCGCGACGTTGACCCCCTTGCCGCCGGGGTCGCTGCGAGTGGAGTGGGCGCGTAGCACGGAGCCTCGTTCGAGCCGTTGCGCGAGCTGCACGGTCCGATCGATACTCGGGTTGGCTGTCAGTGTGACGATCATGCGATCACCACCTCGATTCCGTGGTCGTGGAACTCGGATGTGTCTGTGGGACTGATCTCTTCGTCGGTGATGAGGACGTCGATGCTGTCGAGGGGGGCGAAGCTGATCAAGTGCTCGCGGCCGACTTTCGTGGAATCCGCCACCACGACAACGTGATTGGCAGCTTTGACCATCGCTCGTTTGACTGCGGCCTCCTCGCTGTCCGGTGTGGAGAGTCCGTGCCCGACGCTGATCGCGTTGGTTCCGACGAAAGCGACGTCGACCCGCAACGTGCTCAGCAGGCGTAGGGCGTCCTCGCCGACCGCGGCTTGCGTCACCCCGCGTACTCGTCCTCCGAGCAGGATCAGGGAAATCGAGTTCATCGATGCCAGTCGTGCGCCGATCGGGACGGAATTGGTGACTGCTGTGAAGTCGTTCTCGGTCGGTAGTTCGGGGATCATGCGGCCTGTGGTGGTGCCCGCGTCGAAGATCACGCTGCCGCCGGTAGGAGGGAGATAGGTGACCGCGCAGCGGGCAATCCGGTCCTTCTGTTGCGCCCGGGTCTGATCGCGTTCCGCCATGCCCGGTTCGGTCACGTGGAGGGATCCGGTCGGAACGGCGCCGCCGTGTACACGCCTGATCTGTCCGATCCGCTCGAGGAATGCCAGATCGCGACGCACGGTCTCGGTGGTCACACCGAAGGTCTCCGACAGAGCCGCCACGGACATGCGTCCGCGCTGCGACACCATGGTGCCGATCGCTTGTTGGCGTTCTTCCGCGTACACGTGCTCTCCGATTCCGAAATGTGATCCGACGGTGCGTTGTGGGTCACAGTGAATGTTGCTTTATGTTGTTTTACGCCCGAGTGTGTTGACATGTCAAGACTTGGGAGTAATCTTCGTCACAACGAAGGTGTGGGCTCAACGCGCTCGAGGTGCTCCGGTGTGACACCGGGCCCATCGCTCAAGGAGGACAGATGACCGAACAGCTCAATCGCATCACCGTGCACGGCACTCCCGTCGTGCCCGGAATTGCCTACGGCCCGGCTATCTGGCCGTCCAGCCGACCAGAACTCGTCACCGATGCGCCGGCCCTCGACGAGGCCGATCGAGAGGCCGCCGCCGACACCTTCGTCGCAGCGGCGAAGGTTGTCGAGAACCGCCTCCTCGGACGGGCGGCCGACGCTACAGGCGCGGCTGCCGAGGTCTTGCAGGCCAACGCGGCGATGGCAGCCGATCGTGGCTGGATCGGGGCGGCCAAGAAATCGATCGCCGGCGGAGTACCCCCGGTGCAGGCTGCGATCGCGGCGACGGAGCAGTTCGTGGTGCTGTTCACCAAAGTCGGCGGTGTGATGGCCGAGCGCGTCACGGACCTCGAGGACATCCGCGACCGCGTGATCGCCGAACTCTCCGGATTACCCGAACCAGGAGTTCCGATGCCCGAGACACCATCGGTGCTGTGCGCGGACGATCTTGCTCCTGCAGACACCGCGGGCCTCGATGCAACCAAGATCATCGGGCTCGTGACCATCTACGGCGGCCCGACCAGCCACACGGCAATCATCGCGCGGCAGTTGGGCATCCCGTGCATCGTTGCCGCGAAGGAATTGGAGTCCATTTCGGCAGGAACGCCGATTCTGATCGACGGAACCACCGGCGACGTGATCGCGGAGCCGGATCCCGAGCAGGCGCGCGAACTGGTCGAACAATCTCGGATCGATCGCGAACGCGTCAGCACATGGACCGGACCGGGCCAGACGGCGGACGGACGGCCGGTCGACGTTCTCGCCAATGTTCAAGACGGCGCGGGCGCTCGCGCCGCGGCGTCGACTGCTGCGGGGGGCATCGGGCTCTTCCGGACCGAGCTCTGCTTCCTCGGGCGTGAGACCGAACCGACCGTGGACGAGCAGGCGGCGATCTACGCCGAGGTTCTCGAGGCCTTCGCGGGAAAGAAGGTCATTGTTCGCACGTTGGACGCGGGTTCGGACAAGCCGCTCAAATTCGCCAACCATCAAGAGGAAGCGAATCCGGCACTGGGCGTTCGTGGCGTTCGAATCGCCTGGCAGGACATGGGGATTCTCGACCGCCAGCTCGACGCGATCGCCGCAGCGGCGGCGTCGACCAACTCGTCGCCGTGGGTCATGGCACCGATGATCGCTACTCCGGCCGAGGCGAAACGCTTTGCCGATGCCGTGCGGGCACGCGATCTCGTTCCCGGTGTGATGGTGGAGATCCCGGCGGCGGCGCTGTTGGCCGACCAGATTCTCGAACACGTCGAATTCCTCTCGATCGGTACCAACGACCTTGCTCAGTACACGATGGCCGCTGATCGGATGTCCTCCGAACTCGCCGACCTGACCGATCCGTGGCAGCCCGCGGTGCTCGCCCTTGTCGCAGGTACGGCCCAGGCCGGTCAGGCGGCAGGCAAGCGCGTCGGGGTCTGCGGTGAGGCGGCCGCCGATCCGCTGTTGGCCTGCGTACTTGCCGGTCTCGGCGTTTCCTCGCTGTCGTGCGCTGCGGCGTCGGTTGCCGGCGTGGGAGCGAAGGTCGGGTCCGTCACCATGGCGCAATGTGAGGCGGCTGCGGCGGCGGTACTGGCAACCGGTGATCCGGTGGCAGCGCGTAAAGCGGCGGCTGACGCACTCAGCTGACGTGGTTTCGTCGGTCTAGGTCGGCGACCGAGCGCCTGACCTCTAGTATTTCGACCTGTGATCGAACGAGAAACTATGACCGGGGCCGGCGGAATCGGCTGGACTGTCCACGGAGACGGCAAGCGGATCGCCGACGGCGCGGTCGTGGCGCCGGACGAACGACTGAGTTGGCCGCGCACCATCGGGATCGGGATGCAACACGTCATCGCGATGTTCGGAGCGACACTGCTCGTACCGACCATCACCGGCTTCCCCGTCACGACGACGCTGTTGTTCTCGGGTATCGGCACCGCGCTGTTCCTGCTCATCACCCGCGGCCGGATCCCCAGCTACCTCGGGTCGTCCTTCGCGTTCATCGCCCCGCTGACAGCGTCGGCAGGATCGGGCCCGGCGGCTCAGCTCGGTGCCGTCATGGCCGTCGGCATCGTGTTGATGCTGATCGGCGTCGCCGTACGTCTGATCGGCGGACGGGTCATCGACGCCGTGATGCCGCCGGTGGTGACGGGCGCCGTCGTGGCGCTGATCGGCCTCAATCTCGCTCCGACTGCGGCCGGCTCCTTCGAATCACAGCCGCTGATCGCCACGGTGACGCTCGTCGCGATCCTGCTCGTCACCGTCGTGGGGCCCGGCCTGCTGGGCCGTTTGGGCATTCTGGTCGGAGTGGTGATCGGCTGGGTCTTCGCCGCTGTCATCGGTGGTCTCGACAGTGAACGGGTGTCGGCCCTGCGTGAGGCAGACTGGTTCGGGTTGCCGAGTCTGCACGGTCCGTCCTTCGACTGGTCGGTGATCGTGCTCGCCCTGCCCGTGGTGATCGTTCTGGTCGCCGAAAACGTCGGGCACGTCAAGGCGGTCTCCGCCATGACGGGGAAGTCGCTCGACGATCTGGCCGGCAACGCACTGTTTGCAGACGGCCTCGCCACTACCTTGGCGGGTGCCGGTGGCGGATCCGGAACCACTACGTACGCCGAGAACATCGGCGTCATGGCAGCGACGCGCGTGTACTCGACCGCCGCGTACTGGGTCGCCGCCGCCACGGCGGTGATCCTCGCGTTCTCGCCCAAGTTCGGTGCGCTGGTGTTCACGGTTCCGAACGGCGTCATCGGCGGCGCGACGATGGTTCTCTACGGACTCATCGGCATTCTCGGTGTCCGTATCTGGATGGAGGCGAAGGTCGACTTCACCGATCCGGTCAACCTGACGGTCGCCGCGGCTGCGCTGGTCGCCGGCATCGGAAACTTGACGTTGACCATCGGTTCGGTCGAGTTGGGCGGAATCGCCTGGGGCTCCATCGGCATCCTTGTCGCCTACCCGATCATGCGATATCTCGCTAAATTCCGTACTTCGAGTAACAGATAACCGCTACAGTCACGAATCGTGATCGTTCGGGTCATCGACGGGTATCGCAACAGGTTCTACCGTCGGAGACAGTGACGTGGGCCCGCGCACTTCGGCGTGCCCAGTCTCAGCGAATACACCCCAGTGGGTACGTCCCCAGCGGGTACATCACTGAAGTGCCGTATATCGAATTGCAAGGAGTCGGCGTGGAGCGCACCCTGTTCGAACCGGAACATGAACTCTTCCGGGAGTCGTACCAGAAGTTCTTGGCACAGCACGTGGCTCCGAACCACGAGAAGTGGGAAGAGCAGAACATCGTCGATCGTGACGTCTGGGTCGAGGCCGGAAAGCAGGGCTTCCTGGGAACCGCGGTGCCCGAGGAGTTCGGCGGCGGCGGTGTGAAGGATTTCCGCTACAACGCGATCATCACCGAGGAAACCACCAAGGGCGGGTTCAGCGGTATCGGCTTCACGTTGCACAACGACGTCGTGGCGCCGTACCTGCTGGAGCTGACCAATGAAGAGCAGAAGCAGCGTTGGTTGCCCGGATTCGCTTCGGGAGAGCTGATTTCGGCAATCGCGATGACCGAACCGGGTACCGGTAGCGACCTGCAGGGCATCAAGACCAAAGCAGTTCGCGACGGGGATCACTGGGTCCTCAACGGCTCGAAGACCTTCATCACCAACGGAATCAACGCCGACATCATCATCGTTGTCGCGTGTACCGACCCGGACAAGGGAGCGCAGGGCTTCAGCCTCCTCGTCGTCGAGCGGGACATGCCGGGCTTCGAGCGTGGACGCAACCTCGACAAGATCGGCATGAAGGCTCAGGACACCGCCGAACTCAGCTTCACCGACGTCCGCGTTCCCGCCGCCAACCTGCTGGGCGAAGAGGGAATGGGCTTCTTCTACTTGATGAAGAACCTTCCTCAGGAACGACTCTCGATCGCCGTTGTTGCAGCTGCCGCAATGGAATCGGTTCTCGAGAGCACGATCCAGTACTGCCGTGACCGCAAGGCATTCGGTAAGTCGATCGGTAGCTTCCAGAACACCCGATTCGTCCTCGCCGAGTTGGCTACGGAGACCACCGCAGTGCGGATCCTGGTGGACAAGTTCATCGAACAGCTCAATGCCGAGAAGCTGACCGTGCAGGAAGCTGCGATGGCGAAGTGGTGGACCACCGAAGCTCAGGTCAAGCTCATCGACCGCTGCCTCCAGCTGCACGGAGGCTACGGCTACATGAAGGAATACCCGGTTGCCAAGGCGTACATGGACTCTCGTGTGCAGACCATCTACGGTGGCACAACCGAGATCATGAAGGAGATCATCGGACGTTCGCTGAATCTCTGATTCGGGTGATGCACCGCTGATCGTCACGTAAAGACTCTGGGCCCCGGCTGATGCCGGGGCCCAGAGTCTTGTGGTCGTAGGGTGCGAGCGAGCTCAGATCTTCCGCATGACGGTGACAACCTTGCCCAGGATGACAGCGTTGTTGCCGGGAATCGGCTCGAAGAGGTCGTTGTGCGGCATCAGCCACACCTCCTTCTTCGTGCGCTTGAACGTCTTCACAGTGGCTTCGCCGTCGATCATTGCGGCCACGATGTCACCGTTCTCCGCGACGTTCTGCTGACGGACGACAACCCAGTCGCCATCGCAGATCGCTGCATCGATCATCGACTCGCCGACGACCTTGAGCATGAAGAGCGAACCCTGGCCGACGAGTTCGCGGGGGAGAGGGAACACATCCTCCACCGCTTCCTCGGCGAGGATCGGTCCGCCGGCAGCGATGCGGCCCAGGATGGGGACGAACGCCGGCTCCGGTAGCGGGTCGGCGCTGTTGTACTCGCCCGAATGCTTCGACACGGATGCGATGGCGGTATCGGCTGCAACTTCGTCGAGGCCTCGAACATCGACCGCGCGAGGGCGATTGGGATCGCGGCGAAGGAAGCCCTTTCGCTCCAACGTTCGCAGTTGATGTGCGACGGACGAGGTGGAAGTGAGCCCCACCGCATCCCCGATCTCGCGAATGCTGGGCGGATACCCGCGCTCCGTCACCGAATCGCGGATCACTTCGAGAACGCGCCGCTGACGCTCGGTGAGCGTCTCGCTCGACGGAGACGGAACTGCAGAAGCTCCTGCCTCCGCGGCTGTGCTGGAGCGATCGTCCTTCATGGCCTGTTGCCTCCGTGTCTGAAGAAGTCGTGCCTGAAAAAGTGCCTGGTGCACATCACGCAGAAACCTGTCGGTGCCTCCTGCCAACATTCGAGCTGTCGACAAACACGGAGGCTTTCGCAAATTCCCGCTGTGTGGTCTGACACGAATCTAGCCGGATTTGCTCGCGGTTTCAAACATCTGTTCGATTCGTGTCGCTCGAAGTAGAGACATTGTCGGCCAGGCGTGGTAGAAATTCGAACATGCGTTCCATCGAACGCATGATCGAACACATCGATCGGTGTCGACCAGCGGAGGTCACGATGGGTAACGCAGCACTGCAAAGCAACAGGATTTTCGACGACGCGATTGGTGTCGACGCGTTTGGTGTCGATGCGATTGGTTTCGACGGCACGTCGGCACTGAAGTACCACCCCTCGTTCTATGGGCCTGATGGTGGGTCCGATGCTGACGTTGTGTCATTCGAACGGCGCGGTACGGCCGAAATGCGGGGTGTGGCCAGGTATGTCGACAACGAACCGCAGGCGGCCGTCGTTCGCCGTGTTCCGGTGGGCGCGGTTTCAGGTTCGCGGTCATTGCGTGAGTCTCCTCGCCGGTGGGACAGCGAGCACGATTCGTCGCGCCCGTACGGAGGAAGTTTTGCGCACCGAAACCGAGTCGGTGTCTCACGGGTCGAACATGAAGTGGCTGCCGAGGACGTCAGTTGGAAGACAGTGTTCCTGGGCGCCGTATTCACTGCACTGGCAGTGTTGGCGTTGGTGGGGATCGGCGCTTTGTCGAGTGGTGATGTAGCTGGGACACACGGCGCGACCGAAGTGGTTCGCGTTGCCGCGGGTGAATCCCTCAGTGATATTGCCGCCAAGGTTGCGCCTGGCCAGGCTGTCGGTTCGGTGATCGAGCAGATCATGGATCTCAATGCGATGTCGAGTTCCGGACTGTCCGTTGGGCAAACTCTGATCGTGCCGGTCTCGGGCCGCTGACCGTACCCCCTCCCAGGCGGGGGCGTACCGAGCGTGAGAGCAGTCGGTTCACAGCGAGTAAGCTGTCCACTTGACAGTCCCACCACCTCGGGTGGTCGCGTTGAGTACGTGGATCTGCTCTGTAAATCGTCGGAGGATTTGCAGTCGGTAGCGAATCTGAGTTGCGGCCATTTCGGCGACAACGAAGGAACCCCGATGCATTGCCCGTTCTGCCGGCACCCTGATTCCCGAGTGGTCGATTCACGCGAGGCCGACGAGGGCCAGGCGATCAGGCGGCGCCGTTCGTGCCCCGAGTGTGGACGTCGATTCACCACGGTCGAGACGGCAGTTCTCTCGGTCGTGAAGCGCAGCGGCGTGACGGAGCCGTTCAGCCGGGAAAAGGTTGTCAAAGGTGTGCGTCGCGCATGCCAGGGCCGCCAAGTGGACAACGACTCGCTGAATTTGCTGGCCCAGCAGGTCGAAGATGCCGTACGTGCATCGGGTTCTGCCGAGATTCCCAGCAACGAGGTAGGGCTCGCGATTCTCGATCCGCTTCGAAATCTCGACGAGGTTGCGTATCTGCGATTCGCTTCGGTGTACAAGTCCTTCAGTTCCGCCGCGGATTTCGAACGTGAGATCACCGACATGCGCGAACATGCCGAGACCCGTGACGCCGACAAGGCTCCCGGCGCCGAGCCCGTTTCCGTCGACTGAGGCCTTCGACTCAGGTAACGCTCAGAGCACGGAGCGGGCACTAGGTAACGCTGAGAACACAAAGCGAACAATCGAACAAATCGGGCAAGTTATTCGCTTAGTGTCTACCAGGTACGTTCGTCCGCATCTCGGATCTTCACGGAGGCGTTATGAACTTAGTTGCAGTTCTCGGAGTCGTGAACAGCCTGGTAACCCTCGGGTTCGCCAACACTGTTGCCACCTTTGGCGGTTTCCTCACCAACGTCAACATTCAGACAATCTACTGATCGCGCAATCCTCGTCGAACATCAACGCTTGATCGCTTCGATAGCTTTCAGGACTCGCTTTTCGGATATCGGTGTGGGTGTACCGAGGGACTGCGCAAACAGACTCACGCGCAGTTCTTCGATCATCCAGCTGATCGCGTCGACGTCCCTGGCCGTGCGTCGCTCTTCGGGAAGTGAACTCAACAACCGGTCGTACGCTGCGTACACCCGGTCGAGGACATCCATCGCCTGCTGATCTCGTTGTGCGCTTGCAGGCAGAGCTTCGAGACGGAATTTTGCTGCGGCAAGATACCGCGGCAAATCGCGTAGGCGCGCTGAGCCCAATTCGGCGACGAAACCCGGAAAAAGCAGTGAGGTCAACTGCTCTCGGACGTCGTCGGCTGCCTCCCCGCGTGAGCGTTCGAGGACGACGCTCAGTTGGTGGGCGTGTTCGAGGATCGGAACAATCATGCGCAGGATCGCGGAAACGCGCCCGGCCAGTTCGGAGCGTGCGATCTTCACCAGGGCGTCGAAGGCCTCAGGCGTGCGCACCGGTCCACCGTGGGCCGCAATCACTTCGTTGGCAGCTGCCACTCGGCAATCCTCGACGAGGGCCTCCAAGCCGCCGTCCGGATTCTGGCCGAGCGCCAGACGCTGCGCGTTCGACAAGCCGGCGGTCACTGCCTTGAGTTGGGTGGGAACGGCCGCCAGGAGAAGCGCCCGAGTGCCTTCCCGCATCGCCTGCGCCTGCGCAGCCGGTGTACTCAGGACACGAACGGCAACTCCGCCGTTTTCCGGCACCAGTGCCGGGTATCCGGTTACCTGCTGCCCGCCGATGGAGCGAGTGATGGTCGGTTCCAACGCGCCGAGTGTCTCGGATGTCCAGACGGTTGCCGCTGCCCGTTCGGTACCGGTTGCCGCCTTGGCTACTTCTTTCTGCACGCGCGGGGCGAGCGCGCGTCGCAGCTGCGCCAGATCCTTACCCTTCGCGAGAACCTTGCCCGATTCGTCCTCGACGACAAACGTCATCCGAAGATGGTCGGGTAGCGCGGCGGGATCAAAGTCCTTGGCGTCGATCTGGATCCCGCCCAAGTGCGAGAGTTCACGGGCCATTGCGGTCATCAACGGCTCGGATCGAGGTTTGACTGCTGCCAACGCTGCGGCGGCGTAGTCGGGTGCCGGCACGACAGCGCGTCGAATGTTCTTGGGCAACGTCTTGATCAGAGCGGTAACCAGGTCGACGCGCATACCCGGGACCAACCAGTCGAAGCCGACCGGCTGAAGTTGCGCGAGCAGGCCGACCGGGATGTGCGCGCTGACGCCGTCGTCATCCTTTCCGGGCTCGAATTGGTAAGTGAGCGGAAACTGCATGTCGCCCTGGCGCCACGCGTCCGGGTACTCGCCACCGAGGACTGCAGCGGCGTCGGAGTTGACCACGGTTTCCGGCGTGAACGTCAGCAGACTCGGATTCTTGCGCCGCTCAGTCTTCCACCACTGGTCGAAATGCTTGGCGGACACGGCTTCCTGGCCGATACGTTCGTCGTAGAACTCGTAGAGAGTCTCGTCGTCTACGAGGATGTCGCGGCGGCGCGCACGGTTCTCGAGTTCCTCGACGTTGTCGAGCAGTGCGCGGTTCTCGTGGAAGAACTTGTGGTTCGTCTGCCATTCCCCCTGCACCAGCGCATGGCGGATGAAGAGATCGCGGGAGGCCTCGGGATCGATTCGCGAGTACGTCACTGCGCGGCCGGTCACGAGGGGAACTCCGTAGAGAGTGACCCGCTCGTATGCCATCGCCGAGCCTCGCTTGGAGGACCAGTGCGGTTCGGAATAGGTCCGTTTCACCAGGTGCGGGGCGAGCTTTTCGGCCCACTCGGGTTCGATACGCGCGGACATGCGCGCCCACAGCCTCGACGTTTCCACGAGTTCGGCGGCCATGACCCAGCGTGGTGGCTTCTTGAACAGTCCCGATCCGGGGAAGATCGCGAAGTGGCTGCCCCTGGCGCCGAGGTAGTCCCGCTTCTCGCCCTCGCGTAGCCCGATATGCGAGAGCAATCCGGCGAGGAGCGACTGATGGATCGCGTTCTCGCTTGCCCGTGTCTCTCCCACTGTCCAGCCGAGACCGCGGGTGATCTGCCGGAGTTGCCCGTGCAGATCCTGCCATTCGCGGATCCGGAGCCAGTGCAGGAACTCGTTCCGGCACATCTTGCGGAACTGGTTGGAGGACAGATCGTTACGTTGTTCGCGTAAGTAGTCCCACAGCTTCAGGTAGGCCAGGAAGTCGGAGTTCTCGACATTGAACCTGGCATGCTTTTCGTCGGCTGCCTGCTGGAACTCGGCGGGCCGTTCGCGAACGTCCTGAATGGACAGTGCCGCGACGATGACAAGGGTTTCGTGAAGGCAACCGTTGTTCTTGGCTTCCACCAGCATTCGTGCCATCCGCGGATCCACCGGAATCTGGGCCAGCTCGCGGCCGACGGGCGTCAGTTCGGGGTGGCTGGCCTCGGAACCTCGCGCGATGGCGCCGAGTTCTTCGAGGAGTCCGATTCCGTCCTTCACCGCGCGCTGGTCCGGCGGTTCGACGAAGGGGAAGGCCGCGATGTCGCCCAGGCCGAGAGCCGTCATCTGCAAGATCACGGATGCGAGGTTGGTTCGCAGGATCTCCGGTTCGGTGAATGCCGGCCGTGACTCGAAGTCCTCCTCGGAGTACAGGCGGATGCAGATTCCTTCGGCGACGCGGCCGCAACGCCCGGAGCGCTGACGCGCCGACGCTTGGGAAATCGGTTCGATCGGCAACCGCTGCACTTTGGTGCGTACCGAGTACCGCGAAATGCGCGCCGTTCCTGGATCGACGACGTACCGAATGCCGGGAACGGTCAGCGAGGTCTCCGCCACGTTGGTTGCGAGGACGACGCGTCGGCCGGTGTGCGGCGAGAACACCTTGTGTTGTTCGGCGGCCGACAGCCGCGCGTACAGCGGGACGATTTCGGTGTTGCGAAGACGCCGATCGCGTAAAGCGTCTGCGGTGTCGCGAATTTCGCGTTCGCCGGAGAGGAAGACCAAGATGTCGCCTTCGCCCTCCGCGCTCAGCTCGTCGACAGCCTCGCAGACCGCGTCGACGGGATCACGGTCGAAGGTGATGTCGCCGGATTCGACGGTCAGTGGGCGGTAACGCATTTCGACGGGGAACGTTCGCCCGGATACCTCGACGATCGGCGCGGGCTTACCGTCGACAGCGAAGTGCTCGGCGAAGCGTTCGGGATCGATGGTCGCCGACGTGATGATGACCTTGAGATCGGGTCGGCGGGGGAGCAGCTGAGCCAGGTAACCGAGGATGAAGTCGATGTTGAGGCTGCGTTCGTGCGCTTCGTCGATGATCAGCGTGTCGTAGCGTCGGAGCATACGGTCGCGCTGAATTTCGGCGAGGAGAATGCCGTCGGTCATGAGCTTGACGTAGGTGCGATCCGAGACCTGGTCGGTGAACCGCACGGTGTATCCGACGGCGTCGCCGAGTTCGGTGTCGAGTTCTTCGGCGATACGTTCGGCAACGGTGCGGGCTGCCAACCGGCGCGGCTGTGTATGTCCGATCAGTCCGCGGACGCCACGTCCGAGTTCGAGACAGATCTTCGGGATCTGGGTTGTCTTACCCGAGCCGGTCTCGCCGGCAACAATGACAACCTGATTCTCCGAGATCGCGGTCGCGATGTCGTCCTTGCGCTGACTGACGGGCAGGGCTTCGGGGTACGAGACCGCAGGAACACTGACTGCGCGGGCAGCCAAGCGAGTGCGTGCCTTCTCGATTTCTTCGGCCAGCGCCACCAGAGCGTCTGGTGTGCGGGCGCGGTCGAGTTTGCGACGGAGTCGACTCTCGTCGCGGAGTGAGACCTGTGCCAGCGCGCTCTTCAGGTCACTCCGCTTGGGGGAGAGCGGGGCCGGTGGTGTTGTAGACATGCTGATGACAGCCTATCGAACGCATTCACAACTACCGCTCGCAGATCGTAGTGATGTGCAAATATCGTCGAGTGACGACAAATACCGCAAATGAGTCATCGGTGCCTGTCGCGTCGACACCTGTTGCCGTGCGAGTACTTCGATTGTTGTTCGCGCTCTACGGACTCACTGCGTTGTTGTGGATCCCGATTCGCAACGCCGACGGATTCTCGTTGTCGAACTATCTGAGCTACTTCACCATCGAGAGCAATATCCTCGCGGTGTTCGTGTTGCTGGTGGGCGCATTTCGTGATCCGCAATCGCGGACATGGCAGTCGATTCGTGGCGCGGTGACTCTGTACATGGTCATCACCGGAATCATCTACGCCGTCCTACTCGCGAACATCGACGTCAATTTGAACGACGCGTGGATCAACTCGGCGCTGCACCGCATTCTTCCGCTGGTGATGCTCCTCGACTGGGTGTTCTTCGCTTCGCGGCACAGGATCTCCGAAATTCGCTCGCTGCAGTGGCTGCTGTTTCCGGTGATCTACGCGGTGTACACGTTGATTCGAGGTCCGATCGTCGACTGGTATCCGTATCCGTTCATGGATCCGCGCCATCAGGGCTACCTGGCTCTGTTCATTGGATTTGTCGTGCTGGGCATCGCGATGGCCCTGATGGCGTTGGCGGTCAATGCCGTCGGACGGTTGGGCGCCGGGCTACGCGGCCGGAACGCCCCGCAGTCCTAGCCCGCTTCCGGTGGCGATCACCTGATCGAGTCGGTCGATGTTCGGGTGCTTGCCGCGGTTCGCTCGCGCGTCCTCGGTGTGCTCGGCGAAGATCGTCAGTCCTGCTGTCGCGGCTTCGGGTGTCAGGGCGCCGTAGACCTCGGCAAGATGGTTGTACACCTTGACCGAGCCAGACTTTCCGGGCTTGTTCTCGACGGTGTCGATGACGTTTCCGTCGGCGTCGAGTACTTCGATGGCGGCCAGATGGTCGACGGTGGGCAGTGCGGCGAGATTGTCGGCAAAAGTCATGGTCGACAGATTACGTGTGCGCCGGGATACCGGTGCCGGGCGAGCGCCGTCGTGCGCCGATTCCCGATGTCGATATAGTCGCAGCACATCGTTTGCACACCAGCATCGTTTGTATTCGAAGGGGACAATGATGGCTTCGGCATTGTGGCACGGGTTCGCGGACATGGGCGCTGTGGAGAAGAACGGCGCTTTTGTCGTCTCTCGCGGTGAGGGGGCGTACATCTGGGACCGCGAGGGCACTCGGTATCTGGATGCGACGGCGGGCTTGTGGTTCACCAATGTCGGGCACGGGCGCACGGAGATCGCGGACGCGGTGGCGGCTCAGTTGTCGAAGATCGCGCATTTCTCCAACTTCGGTGATTTTGTTCCCGAGACCACGCAGGTGTTGGCGGAGCGGTTGGCGAAGATCGCGCCGGTTGCCGGGAGCAAGATCTTCTTCACCTCGGGTGGTTCGGATTCGGTGGACACTGCGGCGAAGCTCGCTCGCCGGTACTGGCACGAGGTGGGGCAGCCGGAGAAGGCGATCATCGTCGGTCGTCAGAAGGCGTACCACGGAATGCATGTTGCGGGAACGGCTCTGGCGGGTATTCCGGTGAACCGTGAGGGTTACGGCGAGCTGATGGCGGATGCGGCCACGGTCGGTTGGGACGATGCGAAGAGTCTGCTCGAGTTGATCGAGCGGGTCGGTGCGAACAAGATCGCCGCGTTCTTCGCGGAGCCGATCATCGGTGCGGGTGGGGTGTATCTTCCGCCGGAGGGGTATCTGGCGGAGGTGCGCGACATCTGCCGCGAGCACGACATTCTGTTTGTCGTCGACGAGGTGGTGACCGGTTTCGGTCGTATCGGCGGCGAGTGGTTCGCGTCTACTCGTTTCGATTTGCAGCCTGACATGATGACCACGGCAAAGGGTTTGACGTCGGGTTATGTTCCGATGGGGGCGGTGTTCATCGCGCCGCGGGTGGCGGAGCCGTTCTATGCGGGTTCGTGGTGGCGTCATGGTTACACGTACGGCGGGCATGCTGGTGCTGCGGCGGCGGCGATGGCGAACCTCGACATTGTCGAGCGTGAGAATTTGCTCGGGGAGTCGAAGCGTTTGGAGGCGTCGTTGCATACGCATCTGCAGCCGTTGGCGGAGCATCCGCGGGTGGCGGAGGTTCGTAGTGGGCTCGGTGCGGTCGCTGCGGTGCAGTTGGCTGATCCGGCGGAGGCTTTGCCGTTCGTGAAGACGTTGCGTGAGCACGGTATTTCGGGGCGTGCTGCGGGTCAGGGTGCGATGCAGATTTCGCCGACGTTCGTGATGACCGATGATCAGGTCGCGGAGATGGCAGCAGGGATCCTCGCAGCCCTCGGATGAGTTCAGTTGCGGCGCCGGAAGAGCTTCTCGATTCGGCGCCGCACTGCGTTGGGTGCAGGTTCGAGTTCCAGAACTTCTTGCTCCGACTGCTTGGCGTAGGCCTGGGTGTACCGCTCGTGCAGTACCGAGCGAATCTCGTCCGGAGAGTAGGCCCGACGCTGGCGTTCGCCGCGCGCAACGAGGACCCCGGTGGCGGCAATGCCCATGGCACCAGCGAGGCCGACCAGTTTCCAAACGTGCGAGGCGCGCAGAGGAGTAGGGAGTTTCATCCCTCTACGCTAGAGGCATGGACCGACGATTGCTTTCGCAGGTGAGTCTCGACGAGGCCGCCGCGGCGACCCGCACGGGCGACATCTGGATCTTCCGCGGAGAGTCGACGGCCGACCGGGCCATCCAGACGCTGACCAACAGTCCGGTCAATCACGTGGGAATGTCGGTGGTGATCGACGACCTTCCGCCGCTGATGTGGCATGCGGAACTCGGTCACTCGCTGCAGGACATGTGGACCGGACGCTTTCAGCGTGGTGTCCAACTGCACGATCTGAGGTCGGCGGTTCAGGTGTGGGGCGCCAAGTATGGGCAGCGCGGATGGTTGCGCCAACTCGACCACGAGATCACCCGTGAGCAGGAAGACGCTCTGCTCAAGACGATCGCGCGACTGGACGGCACACCGTTCCCGTCGACGGCCAAGCTCGCCTCACGCTGGTTCGGGGGCCGAATCCCGAAGCTGCGCAAGAAGTCCGACGTATCGGCAGTAGCCGCCGAGAGCGCCTACTGCGCCGAAGTGGTTGCCAAGACGTATGAAGCGATGGGTCTGCTTGTCGGTAATCGTCGGATCAACTGGTTCGACCCGGGCAAATTCTGGAGTGGAGATCAGTTGCCCCTCGCACCGGGAGTTGCGCTCGGTGACGAGATCTCGGTGACTCTCAGCGCAAGTGACCTCGAGGCCGGACGCAATCCCGCCGAGTACTCACAAGGTTCGTGACGGCTCGGCGACGACGCGGCCGCCGACTTCGAGCCACCCTTCGGGGGAGAAGGTGGTGTGAAGCACCGATCCGCGTCCCTGGGTGATGAGCAGTGATTTCCTCAACCGGTCCGTGATGCGTAGCGCTGCCGATCCGGTGGCCTCGTCCTCGGCGATTCCCATCACCGGTGCGAACATGCGTGCGCGGATGGCAGCTTCGAGTTTGTCCTGCCATGCCCACAGATACGAATGATCCGCCTCGTAGTCGGACGGATCGGCGTCGATGACGTCGTCGACCGTGTCCATCGGATAGATCGCGAATTCCGGTGCCCACTCGGCACGCGCGCGTACCCATGTGAGAGCGCCGGATTGGCGGACGTCGACACTGCCGGCGGGAACGTCGAGGGCGGTCACGCGGCGGCCCTGCTCGCCCAGCCACCACGTGGCACCGACGGTCGGGTGCCCGGCGAAGGGGAGTTCTGCTGCCGGAGTGAAGATCTGAGCCCGGGCACGCGAGGCGCCGTCATCCGGTACGTCGATGAAGATGGTCTCGCTGTAGTCGAGTTCCTTCGCGACGGCTTGTCGATCCGATTCTGCAACCGTGGATGCGTCGACGATTCCCAGCGGATTGCCGTGCTTGCCGTTCTCGTCCGTGAAGACCCGGACCACACTCACCTCGATACCCATCGGTCCACCCTAGCGCGCGAAAAGCCCTCCCCACCTTCACGGTGGGGAGGGCTCGTCGAACTGCAGTCGGGTCCGAGTGATCAGACCTGTGCGGCAGAGAGGATCTCGTTGGCTTCGACAGCCTGTGCGACGCCCGCGACGATGGAACCGGCGCGGATCGCTTCGAAGATGACCTCGCGGTCGACACCTTCCTGGCGGAGGGTGTTCTCGTGAGCTTCGAGGCAGTGGTTGCAGCCGTTGATCGCGGACACTGCAAGCGACCACAATTCGAAGTCGGCCTTGTCGACGCCCGGGTTGCCGATGATGTTCATCCGCAGGCCGGCACGAAGGTCGTCGTACTTACCGTCGAGGTAGCCCTTGGTGCGGTAGAAGACGTTGTTCATGCCCATGATCGACGCTGCGCCGAGAGCGGCGTTGTACGCCTCTGCCGACAGGTTGTCGGCAGCCTCGGATGCAATCTCCTTGAGCGTGGACGCAGACTTGGTGGCTGCGGCCGTTGCGAGGAGCGTTCCCCACAACTGCTGCTCGTTCAGGACCGTCGTGCGCGCAATGGAACTCAGGTTGAGCTTGAGGTCCTTCGCGTACTCGGGAAGCGAGTTCTTGAGGTTCTCGACGCTCATACTCAGACGCTCGCAGTCAGGAGTTCGCCGGCGTTGATGGTCGGGTCGCCCTTCTTCCAGTTGCATGCGCACAGCTCGTCGCTCTGGAGAGCGTCGAGGACGCGGAGAACCTCGTCGACGTTACGGCCGACGGAACCGGCTGTGACGGAGACGAACTGGATCTCGTTGTTGGGGTCGACGATGAACGTCGCGCGGTCTGCAACGCCGTCGGCGTTGAGGACGCCGGTGGCCTCGGCAAGCTCGCGCTTGAGGTCCGAGAGCATCGGGAAGGGGAGGGTCTTGAGCTCTTCGTGCTGTGCACGCCACTGGAAGTGCACGAACTCGTTGTCGACGGAAGCACCGAGAACCTGAGCGTCACGGTCTGCGAACTCGTCGTTGAGCTTGCCGAATGCAGCAATCTCGGTGGGGCACACGAAGGTGAAGTCCTTGGGCCAGAAGAAGACGATGCGCCACTTGCCTGCGTAGTCGTCGCTGGTGACGGTGGTGAAGTAGTCATCGGGCTGCTGGGCATCGACCTTGGACAGGTCGCCGCCGATGACAGCCGTGAGGTTGTAAGCGGGGAACTGGTCGCCGATTGTGAGCAGAGCCATGTGTCTCATTCTCCTACGTGTCTCGTGAACAGGAATTTCTTGCGCACACGATCCGGCTGTTCGGATTGTGACGGCCGAACGTGCTGGATCGAGAGGGTTTGTCACCGTCAGCGGGTCGGACGGTTTCGACTGGAGTGTCGAGGTTGTGACCGGCGCTTTTTGGTATGAGTCCATTCTGCATCAAACCGTTCAAAAGGTAAAGGTGATGGGTGGCACTACACTGATAGGCATGTCTGATCAGACTTATCAACCTTCCTTGTCACAGCTGCGTGCCTTCGTGTCGGTGGCCGAGTATCGGCACTTCGGTACTGCCGCAGCACGTTCCGGTGTGAGCCAACCCACACTGTCCCAGGCGCTGGCGGCGCTCGAGGCGGGCCTGGGGGTCAAGCTGATCGAACGGAGTACGCGGCGCGTGCTCGTGACTGCGGACGGGCAGCGCTTGCTCGGTCAGGCCAAGCAGATTCTCGAGGCTGCCGACGGTTTCGTCGCGAGTGCCGCCGGCTCCGGCGACTCTCTGACCGGACCGCTCCGCATCGGGTTGATCCCGACCGTTGCGCCCTACATTCTTCCGGGGTTGTTGCCGGAGCTGCGCGACAAGCTGCCGTCGTTGGCGCCGCAGATCGTCGAGGATCAGACGGCGCGCCTACTCGATGCACTGCGATCGGGAGCGCTCGACGTAGCTGTGTTGGCGCTTCCTGCCGGAACGCCCGGCCTGGTGGAAGTTCCTGTGTACGAAGAGGATTTTGTGATGGTCGTGCCGGACGATCACTCCTTGGCCGGACGTGTCGATCTCACGGTGGACGTGCTCGACGCGCTGCCGTTGCTCTTGCTCGACGACGGCCACTGCCTGCGCGACCAGACGTTGGATCTGTGCCGTTCCGTAGACGCTCATCCGCTTGCCGGCGACACGCGGGCGACGTCGCTCGCGACGGTCGTGCAGTGTGTGGCCGGGGGACTCGGGGTGACTTTGGTCCCGGAATCTGCTGTTGCCGTAGAGGTTCGACGCGGAGATTTGTCGACGGCGCGCTTCGCATCGCCGGCTCCAGGTCGCACGATCGGCGTCGTGTTCCGCTCTTCGAGTGGCCGAGCAGAAGGATTCCGTCAGCTGGCCGAGTTGGTCCGTTCGGTCAGCCCGACAGTTTCTCGATGACGTAACTCGTTCGACGTCGACGTGAAAGCTAGTCGGATGAGCCTTCTTTCACGGCAATGACGGCTCCGGGATTGAGAATTCCCAGCGGGTCGAGCGCATCCTTGACCTTGCGATTGAGGGCCATGACGTCTTCACCCAACTGTGACGGCAGCCAGTCGCGCTTGAGTCGACCGACCCCGTGTTCGCCGGTGATCGTGCCGCCGAGCGCGATGGCGAGATCCATCACCCGTCCGAATGCGATCTGTGCGCGTTCGGTCATGTCCGGATCTGCGGGGTCGAAAACGATGAGCGGGTGTGTATTTCCGTCTCCGGCATGCGCCACCGTGCAGATCAGGACATCGAGGTCGTCGGCGATGGCTTCGACCCCGGTCACGAGCTGGGGGAGTGCGCGCATGGGAACGCCCACGTCTTCGAGAAGCAGACTTCCCATCGCGAGCACTGCCGGGAACACTGCCCGCCGTGCTGCCGCGAAAGCGTCACCCTCGGCCTGATCGTCGGTGGCGAATACCTCGGTGGCTCCGTTGTTTTCGCACGCCTGAACAATCGTCTCGATTTCCAGCACGCCTGCCGCGCCGGGTGCGTCGGACTGCGCGAGCAGCAGTGCGTGAGCCTTGCGGTTCAGACCCATGCGTACCGAATCCTCGACGGCATTGATGCTGGCATGATCCATGAACTCGAGCATCGCCGGACGCATGTTGCCGGTGATCGCCAAGACCGCGTCGGCAGCCTCTTGTACCGAGTCGAACGACGCGACGACGGTTGATGCGGGCGGCTGCGCGGGAATCAAACGCAGGGTGATTTCCGTGATGATGCCGAGAGTTCCCTCACTACCCACGAACAGTTTCGTGAGTGAGAGTCCGGCGACGTCCTTGAGAAGGGGGCCACCTAGGCTGACCGCTGTCCCGTCTGCCAGCACGACCCGAAGTCCGAGAACGTAGTCGGTGGTTACTCCGTACTTGACGCAGCAGAGTCCGCCGGCGTTGGTGGCTGCATTGCCGCCGATGGAACAGATCTCGAAGGACGAGGGGTCCGGCGGGTACCAGAGTCCGTGCTCTGCGGCTGCTTTCTTGACCTCCGCATTCATCAAGCCGGGCTGAGTAACGGCCACACGGGCAACCGGGTCGATCGTGATCTGTCGCATTCGCTCGGTGCTGACCACGATGCAACCGTCGACGGCGCTGGATCCACCGGAAAGGCCCGAGCCGGCACCTCTGGGAACCACCGGTACGCGGTTGGCGGTTGCCCATCGCATGACTGCTTGGATGTCTTCCGTGCACGTTGCGCGAACCACGGCAGCGGGGTGGCCGGCGGTCGGATCGGCAGCCCAGTCCTGGCGGTAGCCCGCGGTCAGGTCAGGATCCAGCAGGACGGCTCCCTCGGGGAGTGCCGCTACCAATTCGTCGAGGGCTGAAGAACTCGCGGGAGTCATACTCTCATCATGCTCGACGGAGTTCGACGATGCGCCAATTCGCGAGACCACAGCCCGACTCTGTCGCGCCTGATCAGTTCAGCGTTGTCCGGCAGTAGTCTTCCGAGTTGCCGGCCTCGATGCAGTTGGTCCAATCGATCTGACCTTGCACCCAAGGGGATGGGATTCGGACGCTCGTAGTCGCACTGGTGTCGGGGCGAGTAGCGCCCGACGGATAGCGGCAGATGGCGCCGTCGCAGATTGGCGTATTCGCCTCTGCCTCTGAGCGTAGGACTTGGTCGTGCTGGGCTTGGCAGTAGTCCGAGTATCCGGTGACGGTGCCGTCCGACCAATATGTCTCTACCGGGCCGAGGCCCGTTTGGCACGAAACGATGTAACGCGCCGGTGTGGGTTCCAGCACCGTCGTTATCGGCGATTCTGCGGTAGGTACTGCAAGGGGCGTTGTTGTTTCGGTGGTCGTTGTAGGAGACGTCGTGGGCAGCGGTGTGGTTGTCGATGACACCGGAGGTGCCGGCTGCGGATCACTGGAGGTCGAGCATGCAGTCACTGCTGCGAGTGCGATGCAGATACCTACGAGGGCTGATCGAATAGTCATATGCAGAGAATGTACAGTTTCCGACTGGTCGGAACGTAGAGATTGGCCGTCATATTGGTTTACGTAAGGGAACTGCTGAATCCCTAGCGGCCCTTCTGCTTTCCGGAGAACCGGCCACCCGAACTCTTGGTCCCACCGGACTTCCCGCTACCCGATTTTCCGCCCGCCTTGGCCTTACCGGAACCTGCGTTGCGTCCGGAAATGTTCTTTGCGGTTCCGGCGCCCTTCGCTTTCTGCCCGTTCTTGGCAGCTTCTGCACGACGTTCACGGGCCGCGATCTTGGCTTTCACGGAACCCTTGATCTTCTCGGCCGGCTCACCGTTTCGGCCGCGGGAACTCTGCGCCGTTCGGCCCCGCACGATGCCGATCAGTTCCTCGACCAGATCTGTGGTCTTGGACTCCATCCATGCCAAAGCCACGGGAGCCTCGGGCGCACCGTCCACCGGACGGAAGGTCAGATCCTTGCGATGGTGGAACCGCGCCAGCGAATGGGGAACCACGACAACGCCGACGCCGGCGGCCACCAACTCGATGGCGTCGGCGATGGTCGCGGGTCGCTCGGCGGCGGTCTTTCCGGGACGGGTCGGCCAGTCGAGTCTGTCGTCGAGCGGATCGAGCACTATCTCGTCGGCCAGATCGCCGACGGAAATCTGATCGACAGTAGTGAACACGTGATCTTTCGGCACCACCACCACCGGGGTTTCCGCATACAGCGAGATGGCGCTGATGCCGGTCCGGTCGATCGGCAGGCGAACCAAACCTGCATCTGCTTCACCTGCGCGAAGTGCAGCTTCGAGTTCGAGAACCGGGAACTGAACAAGTTCCAGACGCACCTCGGGAAGCCGCTCGTGCCACACCCGGACCCACTTGGTGGGCGTCACCCCCGGGGCGTACGCGAGTCGAAAAATTGCCTGACTATCCGCGTCTGTCACCAGGCAAGGCTACCGCCTTGGTAAAAGCACCCGTATCGGCTGGTTACTCTTGTTGCATGACGTCGAACAAAACTCCCCAGACGATGAAGCCGACGACGGCTGCCAAGAAGCTGGGTGTGTACCTGGAAGCAACACCTGCGCAGTTCCAGGAAGGCGACGTGACTCGTGACGAACTGACCGCGCTGCAGACCGATCCGCCGGAGTGGCTGCTGGAGCTGCGACGCACCGGACCGCACCCTCGCCCGGTCATCGCTGCCAAGTTGGGCATCTCGATCGCCGGTCTCGCTCGCGGCGGCGTCGAAGAGGCACTCACCACGGATCAGATCGCCGCACTCCTCGAAGAGAAGCCCGACTGGCTCGAGAAGGAACGCGCTGTTCAGGCCGACGTGCGGGCCGAGAACGTTCGCATCAAGGAAAAGCGCGCTGCTCGTCGTAATCAGCCGCGGAAGGCTCGAAGGGGCTGAAAGCCCCCTGTGCGCCTCACTGGTAGCGACCACTATCAGAAAGGCGCACAGGCGCTAGCCTTCTACGACGCTCAGCTCGTCGAATACGATTTCACCCGCGGCATCCGATTCCGGGATGTCGACGACGGCAAGCAGTGCCCATCCGTGATCGCCCTCCGGGTCCTCGAGCACCTGCCGCACCCGCCAGAACTCACCCTCTTCGGTGACTTGGAAGAGCGCCGGCCCGCGCGCCGACGGTCCGGTTCCGATGGTTGCGTACTCCTCGAAGTACGGGAGTAGTTGCTCTTCCCACTCAGCGGCGTCGATACCGTCCTCGAGGTTTTCCAGCTCGTTCCACTGCCGACGCGATGCGAGATCGATGCGTCGGAACATCGCATTGCGCACCATGACGCGGAATGCGCGCGGGTTCGCCGAGATGGGCCGGGGAATGTCGGCGCCGAACGCCACCTCTTCGGTGTCTGCTTCGGCTCCGGGATCGGTAAGTGACTCCCACTCGTCGAGAAGGCTCGAGTCGACCTGACGGATCAGCTCGCCCAACCACTCGATGATGTCTTCGAGTTCCTCGGTGCGTGCCTCCGTCGGGACGGTTTGCCGCAGGGCGCGGTAGGCGTCGGCGAGGTAGCGCAGGACGAGGCCCTCAGATCGGGTGAGTCCGTAGTGGCTGATCAATTCGGCAAACGTCATGGCGCGTTCGATCATGTCGCGCACCACGGACTTGGGGGAGAGGGCGAACTCCGTGATCCACGGGTGGCCGCCGCGATACATTTCGAAAGCCGGGAACAGCAAGTCCGACAACGGTTTCGGCCAGGTGACCTCTTCGAGAAGCTCCATGCGCTCCTCGTACTCGATGCCGTCGGCCTTCATCTGTGCCACCGCTTCGCCGCGAGCGAAGTGCTGCTGCGCCATGAGCACCTGACGCGGATCGTCGAGCGTCGACTCGATGATCGAGACGACATCGAGTGCGTAACTGTCGGATTCGACGTCGAGGAGTTCGAATGCTGCCAAGGCGAACGGCGACAGCGGCTGGTTGAGCGCGAAGTCGCGTTGCAGGTCCATCGTCAACCGAGCCATCCGGCCGTACTCGTCAGGTTCGTCGAGGCGCTCCACGATGCCGGCGCTGAGCAATCCGCGATACAGCGAGATCGCTTTGAGGATGTGCTTACGCTGCGCCGGCCGCGATTCGTGGTTGTCTTCCAACAGGTGCCGCATCGCGTCGAAGCAATTGCCCGGTCGGGCAATGACATTGAGCAGCATCGAGTTGCTGACCGAGAATCGTGACACCAACGGTTCGGGTGATGCCGCGACCAAGCGGTCGAACGTCGCTTCGCTCCAGGACACAAACCCCTCGGGAGCCTTCTTGCGTTGAATCTTCTTGATCTTCTTCGGATCGTCGCCCGCCTTGGCGACGGCCCGCAGATTCTCGACCTCGTGTTCCGGTGCCTGGACGACAACGGTGCCCATCGTGTCGTAGCCCGCACGACCCGCGCGGCCGGCGATCTGATGGAACTCGCGGGCTTTCAGATGCCGTGTGCGGACGCCGTCGTACTTGGCGAGACCGGTGAGCAGTACCGTGCGGATCGGGACGTTGATGCCGACGCCCAGAGTGTCTGTACCGCAGATGACCTTGAGAAGGCCGTCCTGCGCGAGAACTTCGATGAGCCGTCGGTACTTGGGCAGCATGCCAGCATGGTGAACGCCGATGCCGTGCCGGACCAGGCGAGAGAGTGTCTTTCCGAACCCGGTGGTGAAGCGGAAACCACCCAATGCTTCGGCGATCGCTTCCTTCTCTTCCTTGGAACAGAAGTTGACGCTCGTCAGTGCCTGGGCGCGTTCGAGAGCGGCGGCCTGCGTGAAATGCACGATGTACACGGGGGACTGGTTGGTGGTCACCAGATCTTCGATGGTTTCGCCGACCGGCGTGGTCGCGTACGAGAACATCAGGGGCACGGGGCGTTCCGTGCCGGAGACGACGGTGGTGGGCTTGCCCGTACGACGCGTCAGATCTTCGGAGAAGAAATCGACCTCACCGAGTGTTGCCGACATCAAGAGGAACTGGGCGTGCGGCAACTCGATGAGCGGAACCTGCCACGCCCAACCTCGATCTGGTTCGGAGTAGAAGTGGAACTCGTCCATCACGACCTGGCCGATATCGGAGTTCGGGCCCTCTCGCAGTGCGAGATTCGCGACGATCTCCGCCGTCGCACAAATGATCGGCGCCGACGAGTTCACGGCGGCATCACCGGTCATCATGCCGACGTTCTCGGCACCGAAGACCTCACAGAGCGCAAAGAACTTCTCGCTCACCAGCGCCTTGATCGGCGCGGTGTAATACGTACGCTTGCCGAGCGACATCGCGTAGAAATGCGCGCCGATCGCCACCATCGATTTGCCGGACCCGGTCGGCGTCGCAAGGATCACGTTTGCACCCGAGACCAACTCCATGACGGCCTCTTCCTGGGCCGGATAGAGCGTCAACCCTCGTTCGAGGGTCCACGAGGAGAAGGCGTCGAAAACGGAATCAGGATCCGCGTTGTCGGGGAGAAGTTCCGTCAGCAGCACTCGTACAGGCTAGCCGCAACCGCGGATCAGGTTGCGCTTCGCTCGTCCGAGCCCATGGCGTCGAGCACCGCCATGCGGGTGGACGACGTTCCGGTGATGGTGTTCTCGCCGACCCCGGAGATCAGCATGTGACGCCAGCGGGCCTCGTCGAAGACGAGTGGTGCGGTGCTGGAAAGAAAATCTTCGACGATCTGCAGGAAACGCATCGGATCGTCGCGGAACGGGAAGTGGCCCGAGCCGCGGAAGACTTCGAGTCGGGAGTTGGGCATGGCCGCATGCGCGAGGTGCGCATGGGAGACCGGAATGACGGAGTCGTCGTCGCCCCAGATCAGTTGAACGGGCAGATTCTCGGTCAGATAACAGCGGTCGAGCATCGTGACGACCTGCCCGCGCCAGTCCACCACCGCCCGCAGGGTACGAAGGTAGGCCTCGTAGGCCGTGGGGTCGGGGAGATCGGCGAGCACACGAATCAGGTCGGGAGTGTCGTGCAGCATGGTGCCGGGACGCAGATTTGAACCGTGCACGACGCCGGCAAGGTTTCCGGCCATTCGGACGAGCGGCATCGCTCCAGGTATCCGGAGCAGTTTGACGACCTCGTTGACCACCGGAACGGACATGAGGCGCAGCAACGGGTGGACGTCCTTGGTGACGCCACCGGCCGAGACCAGCACGAGGCGATCCACCATGTGTGGGAATTGGTAGGAGAATTGCATCGCGACGCCGCCACCGAGTGAATGCCCGATGACAGTGACGTGCTCGATGCCGAGCGTCGACAGGAGATCACGCATGCCGTTGGCGTACGCGGCTACCGAATAGTCGGCGCGCGGCTTGTCGGAGCGGCCGTGACCCAACAGGTCAGGTGCGATGACGGTGTACTTCTTGGCGAGGTGGGGAATGATCTCGGTCCACGTCGACGAGTTGTCGCCGATTCCGTGCAGGAGCAGTACTGCCGGGCCCTCTCCGGCTATCCGAAATGCGCGTCGGTAGCCGTGAATGGTCCGGAACATCATCCGAGGTTCCTCGTCGGGGACCGGTCGGAGCTGACGGTTCCGTGGTCTGCTCATGTCGCCTCCTGGCTCAGCGTGAGACCACGTTGACTGTCTGCTCCAGTTGTTGAGCCGTCAACGAAAATCTCACAGAGTTCGAGGCTATCCGACGGATGTGTCCTGAACAACAGCCCAGGTAACGGAGGGGTTGCGGAATGCGCACAATGTCGAATTATGCGCCCCGCCCGTCACATTTTGGTCAGATGTCGCCTCGACCGGCGTCTCCAGCTGAGCCGAAGTCGTCGTTCCCAGCCTGTTCGGCCAGGAATTTTTCGAACTCCGCGCCGATCTCGTCGCCGCTGGGGAGGTCGGCTTCTCCAGCTAGAAGTGACGACTGCTGTTCCTGGGCGGCCACGAAAGTGTCGTATTGCCGCTCCAAAGCGTGGACTACAGTCTGAACTTCTTCGTTTCCGGCTATGTGCTCGTTAACCTGTTCTCGAACGCGTGCCGCGGCCTCACCCAGTGCCGCCAGCGGAAGTTCCAGATCCGAAACCTCGGACACGTTTTCGAGCAAAGTCTCGGCGGCGCCGGGGTAATCGGTTTGCGCGAGGTAGTGGGGAACGTGAACCGAGAAGCCCATCGCCTCGTGCCCGTGCTGAGACATACGAAGCTCGAGCAATGACGATGCGCTGCCCGGAACCTGCAGTTCACCTGACCAGCGCTGATGGTCCTGGATCAGGTCCTTGTTGGTCGAATGTGCTGTCACGCCCAGCGGTCGGGTGTGCGGGATTGCCATCGGAATGGCGTTGAGCCCGATGGTTCGACGCACACCGAGCTGTTCGGACAACAGACGAACGGCTGTGGTGAACCGCTCCCACTTGAGGTCGGGTTCCATCCCGGCAAGCAGCAGGAAGGGCGTGCCGGCCGTATCGCGCAGCGCGTACAGATTGAGTGCCGGAGCGTCGTAGTCGGAAAAATGATCGGCCTTGAACGTCATCGTCGGTCGGCGCGAGCGGTAGTCGATCAGCTCGTCGACAGCAAACGAGGCGACAAGCTCGGTTTCCAGGCTTTCCCGCAGATGCGTCGTCGCCAATTTCACGGCGTGACCGGCGTCGGAGTAACCCTCGAGTCCGTGAATCAGGATCGGTCCCTGGCCGTCGGCAGCCGCCAATTGGGGCGCCGGAAATTCCAGCTCGTACATCCTCGACTGTTCGTCCATCGCAGTCCCCTTCGCTCTTCGGTCTTGATCTCAAGTGTCCACTATCGGCGCACGCTCGACAGCATCGGAGTCGGGTGCCCGACAGCACTGGATCAGACGTTCATCGGTAAGAACACCGAGTCGGTGACCGATCATTCCCGATCCGACGAGACGGGCGTTCGCCGAGAGCGAAGCCGAGCGGTATCTTTCGACACTTGTCCTGGGCGTTCGGTAGATGTCGGGTGCGCGGCTTCGGACATGGCAGAGTGGAACACAAGGTCGGCACGACTAATTTGTCCGAAATGGATTGGTCGATTGTCGGGATCGGTCGAGTGCGGAGGCTTACATGCGGGTGTGTCCACGATCGTCCAGGCGAGTGGCCGCAAGCTCCCTTGCAGCAGTGGCCGCCGTTGCACTACTCGCGGGCTGCTCCGGGTCGGTCCAAGGAGCACCCGTTCCGGACTCCGCGCCGGCGACTGCCGGTGTGACCGACAGCGGCTCAGCGGCGCCGAGTACGACGGCTGCCCCCAAATCCTCGTCGCCGAAATCTACCTCTCCGAAATCGGCGGCACCGTTGTCCGAACTTCTGCTGACTCCCGAGGAATTTCCCGAGCCCTTCGGCGCTGTTGTCCTGCCCCCGCAGGCTGTTCCGATGGCGGCGCCGGATCTGGTCGGCGTCCCACGCGGTGCCACCGTCGATCCATCCGAATGTGAGCCACCGGAACAGGATTACGGTCCGAACGGGACCGTGATGGCGGTCGGGACCGACAATGCGACGAGGGCAACGATTTCGGTCGAACTCACGAAGGTCGACGCACCCCTGGACGAGTTGGAAGCGCAAACTCGGCAGTGCCCGTCCATGACCGTCACTGCGAACGGCGTCACGACAACAGTGACGACGGAAATTCTTCCGCCCTCGCCGATCGATGCCGACAAGACGATGTCGCTGCGCCGCACTGTCGTTTCCCCCAAAGCTGCAGCCGGCGATCAGACGATGCTGACGTTGATCGCACAGGTGGGCGACGTGCGGGTAGCGACGACACTGATGACGTTCGGTTCGGCGACGCCGTCGACAGCACCTCTGGATCAGGCATTCACCGCCGCTGTCCAGAAGGTCAAAGCGGGTAAGTGATTCCGCAGCATACGGGTCCGACAAGGATCGGATCGCCCCGTTGTGTCGGGGCGCTTCGTCCACAACAATCGCGGTAATCCACAGACGACTTCGACGTGGGTGTTTCCCCTGGTCGAGTGGATGGCGGCGTCGGGGTGATCAGCCAGGGTCTGTGCATGACCACATCACCTCTTCCGGGAGAATTCGAATTCTCCGACGACGACCTCACCCTTTTCGGATGCGTCGAACGTGTTTCCGATCCAGGCGAATTGATTACGGCAATACCCGCCCTCCTGGGATTTCATCCGTCCAACTCCGTCGTTGCGCTGTCTCTGATGGGGATCTCCGCCTCGACACTCGGCCCGGTGATGCGACACGACTACTTTCCCAGTGTCAGGGGAAAGCCCGCGAGGCAGATGAGTGCAGCGCTGCGCCAGTTCGCCTCAGTGTGTGACAGGGAAGGAGCGCGTGCGGTCGTTCTCGTGGTGATCACCGATTACTCGGCAGCTGAAACTCTGATCGATGAAACCATCGAGCTGGCCGAGGTATTCGAAGACATGCTCGGCGGAACCTGCGTCGAGCTGGCTGACGTATTGTGCACGGCCGCAATAGAATCTGGCCAGCCGTGGACGAGCGTCACGCGTTCGATTCACCGGGGTACTCTGCCCGACCCGGCATCTTCGTCGGTTGCGGCGGCACAGGTGTTGGGCGGGAGGGTCATTCGCCGTTCGCGTGAGGAACTGGTCCGGTGGGTGCACGGTGCCGCTCGCAATCACGAGGTGATTGCGGAACTGATCGCGAGCGGAAGGGAATCGGGTGCGTACGGAGGGGGAGTCGACGGCGATGACCCGGTCCAGGACCGGGTCGATCTGGTGCTGAAACATATTCGTCGTGTGGAGGGAGGAGATCACCCTGACCCGCAGGAATGCGCCGATCTTGTGGTCGCGTTGATGGACGTTCACGTGCGCGACGTGGTGCTGGGTCTGGCGATCACGTCAGTTGCGGCGGCCGCCGAGCAATTGTGGCTTGCGCTCACCCATGAAGTGCCTTGTCCCGAACGCGCTTGGCCGGCAACACTTCTCGGTTTCTTTGCATACGTTCGCGGTGACGGCCCTCTGGCCGGTGTGGCGCTGTCGGTCGCACTGTCGGCCGATTCGGAACACACCTTGGCCGGATTGCTGGACTTGTCCCTTCAATCCGGCGTGCACCCCGACGGGATCCGTGACCTTGCGGCCGTCGGATTGTCCATCGGGGAATCACTCGGAATCGCCGGCTTGCCGCCGGCACTGCCGAGCGGAAGCTAGCGAGCAGCGTGTGAGCGATCGCCCAGATCCTGGAGGAACTGCCACGCATCGGCGACGATGACGTCGAGATCGGTACGCGTGGGCGTCCAACCCAACTCGGCAATCGCCTTGTCGCTCGATGCGATGAGGACCGCGGGATCGCCCAGGCGTCGCGACGCGTCTTCGACGTTGATCGGCAGGCCGGTGACCCGTGCACAGGCAGCGATCACCTCACGCACGCTGAAGCCGGCACCACTTCCCAGGTTGTAGATGCGGTGCTCGCCGGGAACCGAGGATTCGAGCGCCAGTAGATGCGCTTCGGCGAGGTCGAGCACGTGGATGTAGTCGCGTACTGCGGTGCCGTCCGGCGTGGGCCAGTCGGTTCCGAAAACCGAGATCTTGTCTCGCTGCTCGAGTGCGACCTGCAGCACGAGTGGAATCAGGTGGGTTTCGATCACCCGGTTCTCGCCGGCGGACTTGTACGCACCCGCGACGTTGAAGTAGCGCAAGCTGGTCGCGCCCAGGCCGTGGGCGATCGAGTACGAGGTGATCGCATGATCGATCGCGAGCTTGGTCGCGCCGTAGGGATTGGTAGGGCGGGTCGGAGCCGTTTCCACGATGGGGGACTGCTCCGGCTCGCCGTACGTTGCGGCGGTGGAAGAGAACACGAGCCGGGGAGTGCCGGAGAGGCGGATCGCCTCGAGCAACTCGATGGTCGTGACGACGTTTCCGCGCCAGTACTTTTCGGGGTGCAGCACCGATTCGCCGACCAACGACTGCGCTGCGAAATGCAGTACGCCGTCGAAAACGGGTGAACCCGCACTACCGAGGACCTCGGCGGCCAGCGCCCCGACGTCCCCTTCGATGAACTCGGCACCGGCGGGCACCGCGTCGGCATTTCCCGTGGAGAGGTCGTCGATGACGACAACCTCGTGTCCACGCTCGAGCAACACAGTGCTGCACACACTGCCGACGTAACCGGCGCCGCCGGTGACCAGGAGTTTCATCTACTACTTCCTCAGACCTGCTTGACCTGAACGGCGTGAGCCATTTCCTCGGACAGGTCGAACCCGCTGTGACCCGGCACGATGATGGTCACCGAGCCCGGACGGGTTTCGACCGTCACCCTGGCGTCGGGAACGACGCCGGCGTCACGCAGCTGCGCGATCACCTCGGGATCGGACTGCACGTGCTCGGCCAGTCGCCGAACGACCACCGCAGTCTGTGCGCCGTGCGGAATATCGGTCAGACGCACCAACGTTTCGGTGGTGGCAACCGGGCCGTCGAGTCCCAACTGGTCCAAGCCCGGAATCGGGTTGCCGTAGGGCGACGTCGTGGGGTTGTTCAGAACGACGACGAGCCGACGCTCGACCTCCTCGCTCATCACGTGCTCCCAACGGCATGCCTCGGCATGTACGTCTTCCCATTTGAGACCGATGACGTCCACCAGCAGGCGCTCTGCCAGCCGGTGCTTACGCATGACAGAGATCGCGAGATCGCGACCCTTGTCGGTGAGTTCCAGATGTCGATCGCCGGCGACCATCAGCAAGCCGTCGCGCTCCATACGCGCAACTGTCTGGCTGACGGTGGGTCCGCTCTGTTCGAGCCGTTCGGCGATCCGCGCCCGGAGTGGGACTACGCCCTCTTCTTCCAAGTCGTAGATCGTCCGGAGATACATCTCCGTGGTGTCGACTAGATCCTTCACACTCAACCCCTTCGTCAGTTGATCATTCTACCGTTCAGTTCGTGGTTCCGGTGCCGCCTCCACTGCGGCGAGTCCAGCGCGTGTCCGAATTGGATTCGTGTCACTCGATCTCGGTCTCCGTAGCGGGCCACGAGTGTGGTGTGCAGCACGAAACGAGAAGGAAGTAGCGTGATCCCATGACCGCGTCGATCAGATCTGACGGGGACCCCGCGGCGTCTCGAGCGAATCGAGTCGTGGTGTGGAGTCCGGAGTACCTGAGCTATCGGTGGAGCGCCGATCACCCGATGAATCCCACTCGCCTCGATCTCACGATGGCACTCTCGCGAAGCCTCGGACTTCTCGAGGGAATCGAGTTTCTCGAACCGAGTGCCGCGTCCGATGCCGACCTCCTCAGAATCCACACACCGGCATATCTTGCAGCGGTCAAAGACGCGGGTAACTCTGCGAACAACGGTGTGAGCGGCCAGGATGTTCCCCACGGGCTCGGTACCGAGGACAACCCGGTCTTCCCGCACATGCACGAGGCAAGTGCCATCCTCGCCGGCGGCTCGCTGGCGGCAGCGCAGGAAATCGCTTCGGGGCGTACCAGGCGTGCGGTCAGCATCGGCGGTGGCATGCACCATGCGATGGCGGATTGGGCTTCGGGATTCTGCGTCTACAACGATGCGGCTGTTGCGATTTCGTGGCTGCTCGACAACGGCTACGACCGCATCGCCTACATCGACGTCGACGCTCACCACGGCGACGGTGTGCAACATGCGTTCCTCGGGGACCCTCGAGTGCTCACCGTCTCGCTGCATCAGCATCCGGCGACGTTGTGGCCCAACACCGGATGGTCGAGCGAGGTCGGTGACGGCGCGGCCGAAGGTACAGCGGTGAACATCCCGGTGCTTCCCGGAACCGTCGACGCGTTGTGGCTGCGTGCTTTTCACGCCGTCGTTCCGGGAGCCATTGCAGCCTTCCGCCCGCAGATCATCATCAGTCAGTGCGGTGTGGACTCGCACCGCGAGGACCCGCTCGCGGACCTCGCCCTCACCGTCGACGGTCAGCGTGCGGCGTTCCTGGCAATGCGCGATCTCGCCGACCGCTACTCCGAAGGACGGTGGCTGGCGGTCGGCGGTGGGGGATACGGACTGGTTCGCGTCGTGCCCAGGGCATGGACTCACCTGATCGCGGCCGCACTCGATCGTGAGATCGACGTCGACACCGCTGTCCCCGAGGACTGGAAGGAATCGACGAAACTGCGGGCACCGAGCGTCGACCTCCCGCCGACCATGGGTGACGGCGGCGATGTCGCCTACACACCGTGGGACGGCCCGGGTGGTACACCGGAGACAGGCGTCGCGTCGGTGGACCGTGCACTCACCCGAATCGACTCGGCGATCATCGCCACACGCCGCGCTTCGTTCCCGCTACTCGGACTCGACCCGGAGGATCCCCGTGACTGAACAGTCCGATACCGATGCCGGCGGCGCGAGCGAGCAGGCGCCGAAGACCGACCCCGCTCACACCTATCCCCATTCGTGGGTAGTCGATGTTCTCGCCTCCGACGGCGGCGCGGTGGCGCTGCGACCCATCGTTCCCGAGGACGCGGACAAACTCGTCGAATTCCACGGCAAGCTCTCCGAGCGCACCCGTTACCTGCGCTACTTCGGCCCGTACCCCACGATGTCGGCGCGCGACGTCAAGAACTTCACGACGGTCGACCACCACAACCGCGTCGCGTTCGTGATGATGCTCGGCGACGAGATCATCGCGGTGGGTCGATACGAGCGCCTCCTCGACGTCGGTGACGGGAAGTCTGCCGAGGTCGCCTTCGTCGTCGCCGACGCACACCAGGGGCGCGGCCTCGGCCCGATCCTGCTCGAATACCTGGCAGCAGCAGCGGCCGAGAACGGTCTGACGATGTTCGTCGCCGAGGTCCTCTCCGAGAACCGCAACATGGTGACGGTGTTCCGTGAGGCGGGTTATCAGGTGAGCCGCTCGTTCGACGGTGGCGTGCTGCGACTCGAATTCGCGATCGACCCGACGGAAGCGCTTGTTTCGGTACGTAATTCGCGGGAGCGGGCAGCTGAGGCCCGCAGCATGGGAAACGTGCTGAGTCCACGATCGGTGGCAGTGATCGGCGCATCGGCGGACCCGGCCAAGGTGGGTAACGCGGTGTTGACCAACCTGCTGCGCGGCGGATTCACCGGCCCGGTCTATCCCGTCAACGCGGAGCATCGTTCTGTGCACGGTGTTCGGGCATATCCGACGGTTCGTGACATCCCCGACGACGTCGATCTGGCCGTCGTGGCTGTACCTGCGGAATCGATCAATTCGGTTCTCGACGACTGCCTCGACAAGGGCGTCAAAGCGCTGGTGGTGGTCTCGTCAGGCTTCAGTGAGAGTGGTCCGGACGGACGGTCGTCCGAACGCAAACTGGTCCACGCGGCCCGCGCTCACGGAATGCGCCTCATCGGTCCGAACGCGCTGGGTGTCGCGAACAACGACCCGGCGATTTCGTTGAATGCGACGTTGGCGCCGGTTTTGCCGGTGGCAGGCAACGTCGGCTTCTTCTGTCAGTCCGGCGCACTCGGTATCGCCATTCTCGACGAGGCCGCGCGTAGTCGAATCGGGTTGTCCGCCTTCGTTTCTGCGGGTAACCGTGCGGACGTCTCGGGCAACGACCTTCTGCAGTACTGGGATTCCGACCAGTCCACCGAAGTGGTTCTTCTCTATCTGGAGAGCTTCGGCAACCCACGAAAGTTCTCCCGCATCGCGCGTCGAGTTGCGCGCAAGAAGCCGATCGTCGCGGTCAAGAGCGGTCGGCACGCGGTTCCGCCGGTGCTCGCCGCCACGGGAGTCGAGATCGACGATTCCATCGTCCGGGCCCTCTTCGAACAGGCCGGCGTCATCCAAGTCGGATCCATCTCTCAGTTGTTCGACTGCGCACTGCTCTTCGGCTACCAGCCGTTGCCGGCCGGTCCACGGCTTGCAGTCATCGGCAACTCCACCGCGCTCGGTGTCCTTGCCGCGGACGCTGCCCGCAGTGAAGGATTGCAGGTCAGCGACCCGGTCGACCTTGGCGCACAGGCCAGTCCGGAGCTGTTCGCTACCGCCGTGCGTGACGCGTTGGCGTCGTTCGACGTCGACGCCGTCATCGCCGTCTTCGTTCCTCCGGTTGCCATTCCGGTCGAGCCGTTCGCGAAAGCACTCAAAGACGCCGTCGCGGGCTCGGACAAGCCGATTCTCACGACCTTCCTCGCAGCCGAGGGTGTGCCGGACGTCCTTGCGGTCCGCGACGAAGTCGGTAACCCGACCCGCGGTTCGGTGCCGTCCTACCCGGGGCCGGAGCGCGCCGCACTGGCGTTGGCGAGGGCTTGGCGTTACGCGGAGTGGCGCAGCAAGCCGGCGTCGAAGGTTGTTCGCCCGGCAGGGATCGACTCCGAGCGAGCCCAGAAGATGGTGGCCGACTGGCTCGAGAACTCTTCTGGCCGTTGGCTGTCGGACGTGGAAGCAGCCGCTCTTCTCGAGTGCTACGGGGTCGCGGTCGTCGAATTCCGTTCGGTCCTGAGCGAAGACGAAGCTGTCGAGGCAGCGAATGCTGTCGGCTATCCGGTCGCGGTCAAGGCAACCGGCGAAATGTGGCGCCACCGACCGGATCTGGGCGGCGTCAGGCTGGATCTGAGTGGACCGGAATCGGTACGCCTCGCTTACCGAGATCTTGCGGCCGCGTCGGGTGAACCGCTGCTGCACGTGCAGAAAATGGCAACCAAGGGCATCGGGTGTGTGGTCGGTGTCCAAGACGACCCGTCGTTCGGTTCGCTGATCTCGTTCGGCCTCGCCGGTGTGATCTCCGACCTCCTCGGGGACCGTGCCTATCGCGTACTGCCACTCACCGAAGACGCTGCTACGGAGTTGATCGACGCACCCAAGGCTGCGCCGCTGCTCTCCGGATATCGAAACGCCGTTCCGGTCAACAAGGGTGCCTTGGTTGATCTGGTCCAGCGCATCTCGGCGCTGGCCGACGACATTCCGGAAGTCCGCGAACTGGCCTGTGAGCCGGTACTCGCTTCGGCTACCGGCGCGGAGATCACCGATTCGCGAGTACGCATAGGGCCCGAGCCGAGCGCAATCGACCTGGGGCCCAGACGGTTGCGGTAGTCACAGCGTTCGAGATGGACACAGCGAACAACACCGGCCACCGCACATTCCCGAGGGGGAGGGAAGTAGCGGTGGCCGGTGCTTTGTGCGGTGCGTCAGCGCGAGTGGTGTGGCGCGCTGACGCACGTGCTGTGTTGTTTGATCAGCTTGCGTAGGACCGCAGTTTCTCGGCGCGGTCACCGACGCGGAGCTTGCCCATGACCTCGCGCTCGATCTGACGAACCCGCTCACGGGAGAGGCCGAAGAGCTTGCCGATCTGATCGAGGGTGCGAGGCTGGCCGTCGTCGAGACCGTAGCGAAGTCGGATGACCTGCTGCTCTCGCTCGTCGAGCGTCCCGAGCACGCTGCGCACATCGCTGTGCAGCAGACCGGCGATGACGGCGTTCTCCGCCGAAGTCGCCTCGGAATCTTCGATGAAGTCGCCCAACGGCGCTTCTTCGTCGTTACCGACCGGCATGTCGAGGCTTACCGGGTCACGGCTGTGATCGAGCAGGTCCGCGATCTTGTGGGCCGGGATGCCCGACTCTTCGGCCAACTCGTCGTCGGTCGCTTCGCGTCCGAGCTGCTGGTGCAGTTCGCGCTTGATGCGTGCGAGCTTGTTCACCTGCTCCACGAGGTGGACTGGGAGCCGGATGGTGCGGCTCTGATCAGCCATTCCGCGGGTGATCGCCTGACGGATCCACCAGGTGGCGTACGTCGAGAACTTGAAGCCCTTGGCGTAGTCGAACTTCTCCATGGCACGGATGAGTCCGAGGTTGCCTTCTTGAATGAGATCGAGGAGCGGCATGCCGCGGCCGGTGTAGCGCTTGGCCAGCGACACGACGAGTCGCAGGTTCGCTTCCAGGAGGTGGCTACGCGCCGACTGTCCCTCGCGAACGATTGTTGCGAGATCCCTCTTCTTGGCGACTGTCAGGCGCTTTCCCGTGGCAAGAACGTGGCTGGCGTACAGCCCCGCTTCGATTCGCTTCGCCAGTTCGACCTCGTCTGCTGCTGTCAGCAGTGCAGTACGACCGATCCCGTTCAGGTAGACGCGGACCAGGTCTGCGGCCGGGCTCTGGGCGTCCAGATCTGCGGCGCTCGGACGAATGCGAGTAGTGGTGCTGGGGCTTGTCATGACTTGCCTCCCTATCGGCGGTCTCTCACACAGTTCAACGTGTGAGAGTTCCGGGAAAGTTCCCGTGCCGATTTCCGCTAAATCGCCGTGACCTGCAGTTATTTCCCAGTCGTCCTGAGAAGTTGCTGAGAACACAAAAATCTGCAACTCAACGGGAACTCAGTTCGTGACGGGAAGCACCAACCCGTGCCGGACGAGCGAGACCAGCAATGTGACGACGGCCTCACGTAGTTGGTCTGGGTCTTCGTCGTTCGCCGCGGCGAGAAGTTCGACCAGCTCGTCGACCACCAGTCCATCCGCTCGAAGGCCGGCCAGCAGCGCAGCGCCCAGTTCGTCGATCTCGTGTTGCCAATGCGGTCCGTTTCCGCGGTGCACGCGGGTGACGACCGGCCGCCATCCCTCGTCGCCGGGGAGATAGACGCGTTCGAGCGCGGTGTCCGAATCGAGAACGAATCGTTCCTCGAGGACGTCGTGTTCACGCAACCAGGCAAGACGGTCGAAGTATGCGAGCGCCTCGGCCCCGAGCGGGTCCGAGAAGCCGTGCATGAGGTCCTCGGCCATCAGGTCGGTGGGGGAGTCGGTGCGGCGAAGGAACACGAAACCGAAGCCGACGCCCTCCACATCGGCTTCTTCGAGGTGATCCAGCCAGGCGTTTGCTCTCGATGCCGTTTCCGGATCTCGCGGATCCTGCCCGCCGTCCTTGAGCCACGTACCGACGTACAGAGCTGGATCCGCCACGTCGCGCTGCACCACCCAGGCGTCGACGCCGTGCGACGGCAGCCACGACGCGATCCGCGAACGCCAGTCCTGTCCTTCGATGTGCACCCACGATGCCAACAGTGCTGCCGTGCCGCCGGGGTTCAGGTAGTCGATCGAGCGCGAGACCATCAATTCGCTCGCACCGTCGAGATCGAGGCCGGAATCGCGGTACGTGTGATGCACGCGTGCCTCGCCGACGACAAACGGGGGATTGGCGACCACCTGGTCGAAAGTTCGACCCTCGACAGGTTCGAACCAGGACCCTTGAAGCAGTTCGACGTCCAGTCCGTTGAGGGCCATGGTTGCTGCCGTGAGGTCGACGGCGCGTTGATTGATGTCGGTTGCGGTGACCGAATCGGCGTACGTGTTCGCGTGCAGGGCTTGGATGCCGCATCCGGTACCGAGGTCGAGCACGCTGCCGACCTTCGCGGTGGGCGTGGCCTGTAGCAAGGACAGTGACGCGTGCCCGACTCCCAGCACGTGATCGGCCGTGGCCTTCTTGGGACGGATTCCGCCGTCGAGATCCGAGATCACCCAACGATCGCCGTCGCCGACATCGATGGGACGAAGATCGACCGCGGCCCGCACGAGCGGATTCTCACTGTCGAAGTTCTCACCTTCGAGCAGACCGGCGTCGACACACTGCGCAATCGTCAGTGGAGCCAGCGCCGCGGCGACGTCGCCCGCGGGGCAGTCATCGGCGAGAAGGAACAGTCTGACGAGAACGCCCAGATCCCCGAGTTCCCGGGTGGCGCGGCGCACGGGTACCGGCTCACTTCGGCCGAGAGCGGCGTGAACTTCGGGACCCAATGCCTCGAGCATGGTTCCCGTGTCGAATCGATTGCGAAGCAGAGCCTCACGCAGCGCAGGGGTGATGGACAGGAGCGTTTCGCTTCTCACCCCGTCATTCTCGCAGGCGGAACTTGTCAGCCTTCGATGGTGTGGTGCGTCGCGGATTCGATCTCGCCTGCGGTCTTCTTTCGCCCGTCGTATCGACTCGGTTCGTCCTTGGTGCGCGGTGGTCGGTCGTTGGCGATCAGGACGGCGATCCAGGGAAGCGGAATGGATGCACCGATGATGAGCATCGAGATCCAGGCGTTGGCCCAGATGCCGTACGCGATCGCCGCGAGGATCAACGCCGGGAACCGGAAGGACATGATGATCATGTACTTGCGCACTCGGGCTTTGTGCTGTTCTTCGACGGACTGCTGCGCTTCGGTGATCAGTACGGGATTGTCGGGAGTCCCGGCCTCGTCGGACCTGCCGAACGCGCCATTTCGTGCCATGACTCCACTGTTCCACTCTCGGCCGACAATTGCACACGACCCGTGGGTCGCACCGCTGTGACGGAGACGGCATTATTGGAGGGGTGAGCACTCAAACCAAGGAACGTCCCGACGTCTCCACCGACGAAACGACCGACGACGACACCCCGAAGTTCTTCCACTACGTGAAGAAGAACAAGATCGCCGAGAGCGCCGTCATGGGAACCCATGTCGTCGCGCTGTGCGGTGAGGTGTTTCCCGTGACGAAGTCCGCCAAGCCGGGATCACCGGTGTGCCCGGACTGCAAGAAGATTTACGAAGGACTCCGTAAGGGCGACTGACCTCGGGTCACGCGAGCGGCAGTACTTCCAGAGCTCGGCGGATCGACAGCCTCGACGCAGTCGGCCGCCGGGCTTTTCGCGTCTGCCTGCGGGTTGTCGCAGTGATCCTGGTCGACGCAGGAGTTCTGTCGCGACTCCGTTTGTCTGCTGCGCGGCCGCCCGTACGAGGGGACAGTGGCCGGATCCGCTTTGTCGCCCGAGATGCGGATCGGGCTGGTGGCCAGGTGCCAGGTCAGGTTGGTGACCGGGCCGGATTCGTCATCGGTCTTCTGAGCCGCGAGCCACTCTCGCATCTGCTCCATCCGGGTGGCTCGAGCCGGCCAGAACTCCTGCACGGTCGCGTTGAACTCGGCGCCGAGCACGACGGCGAAACCGAGGAAGAACGTGAAGAGCAGAAAGGCGATCGGCGTTGCCAACGCTCCGTACGTGTAGCCGGTGCTGGTGACGAATCCCAGGTACCAGCGCAATCCGGTGCTCGCAGCCATGAAGAACACACCGGCGACCAGAGCGCCGGCGAGGAGCCGATGCCACGGCAGCGACTTCGGCAGAGCGACCTTGTAGAGCGTCGTGAGGCCGATGATCACCAGCAGGCCGACTGCGGGGTAGTAGAACGTGTCGACCAGATTCGATCCGACCACATACCAGGATGCGGGTAGTGCGCGCCCGACGAGCGTCGGGCCGAGAGCTACCAGCGGGAGGATGAACACCGCCATCACCAGGAACATCACGTAGAGCAGCAGGGCGAAGATGCGCTGCCAGATGGGATTGCGGGCATCCTGCTGACCGTGTGCCTCCACGATCGAGTCGACGAACGTACTGATCGCCGACGACCCCGCCCACAGTGAGAGCAGGAAGCCGACCGAGATGATCTCCGGTCGTCCGCGCTGGAGCACGTCCGTCACTGTCGGACGGATGATCTGGTCGACGACGCTTTCGCTGAAGATCGTCCCGCTGAACGTGACGATCTTGGATTCGATGATCTCGACGGTGTTGGGTCCGAACCACCCACCGATATAGCCGATCATTCCGAGAAGACCGAGCAGCAGAGGAGCCAGTGACAGCGTTTGCCAGAACGCGGCCGTAGCCGCCTTTCCGAAGATGGAATCGTCCCAGGCCTTGCTCAGGGTGCGACCGATCAACTGCCCGGTGCGGCGTAGCGGATGCCATCTGCGGTGGTGCAGATCACTTCCGCTCGACTTCTCGCCTCGCGCTTCACTCATGATGTCTCCAGCATCCCTGACGACACACCCGGTTGCCCAACCATGGTGCCGACGTGTCGCACATTTCTGAGACAATTCGCGTGCAGGTCGGCAGGATGCGAGAGCAGCGAAACCTCGCCGGCCGGAGTGAGAACGGCCATGAGTACGCGCTTCGAGTGCGGCTTTCGTCGGTGGCGACGGCTAGGCTCGTCGCCGGACATTGATGAAAATTCGAGGAGCGCGAGACAACAGTGCGATTCCAGTGGAGGCGCGGCCTATGACGTCTGAGACCGTGGCAGCCGAGTTCGGCAATTCGCCCGAACCCGCCGGAGCTCAATCCGCGGGAACCCAACCTGGCGCCCCTACCGGTTCCCTTCGTGCATGGCAGCGCCGTGCACTGACCAAATACCTTTCCAGCAGTCCCCGTGACTTTCTGGCAGTCGCAACTCCGGGAGCAGGTAAGACCACCTTCGCTCTGCGGGTAGCTTCGGAATTGCTCCGCGACCGGACGGTCGACCAGATAACCGTCGTGGCGCCGACCGAGCACCTCAAGCATCAGTGGGCGGAGTCCGCTCAGCGCTCCGGACTGGCATTGGACTCGCGGTTCTCCAACTCGACCGGCCAGACCTCGAGTGACTATCACGGCGTAGTGCTGACCTACGCTCAGGTTGCCTCGCACCCGTCGAAGCATCGCGTGCGCACCGAGGGCCGCAAGACGCTGGTCATCCTCGACGAGATCCATCACGGCGGCGACGCCAAGAGTTGGGGCGACGCCATTCGTGAGGCGTTCGGCGACGCGACCAGGCGTCTCGCACTGACCGGAACCCCGTTCCGCAGTGACGACAGCGCTATTCCTTTCGTCGAGTACGAGCCCGACAAGGAAGGCCTGCTCCGCTCGAAAGCCGATCACTCCTACGGATATTCGGATGCACTCAAGGACGGCGTGGTTCGACCCGTCGTGTTTCTCGCCTATTCGGGCGAAGCGCGGTGGCGAAACAACGCGGGCGAGGAATTCACGGCTCGCCTCGGCGAGCCGCTGAGCGCCGAGCAGACGACTCGCGCCTGGCGTACGGCCTTGGACCCTGCCGGGGACTGGATTCCTGCCGTGCTGCAAGCAGCAGACACCCGTTTGGCGCAGCTGCGCAGTACCGGTATGCCCGATGCCGGCGGACTTGTCATCGCAACCGACCAGACTGTCGCCCGTGAGTATGCGAAGGCGCTCACCGCGATCACCGGCGAACAACCGGCCGTCGTGCTGTCCGACGACCCCACCGCGTCCAAGCGAATCGCCGAATTCGGTGCGAGCGACCAGAAATGGATGGTCGCGGTCCGCATGGTGTCCGAGGGCGTCGACGTTCCTCGCCTGGCGGTCGGTGTGTATGCAACCAGCGCGTCCACCCCGCTGTACTTTGCTCAGGCGATCGGGCGCTTCGTGCGTTCACGGCGTAAGGGCGAAACCGCCAGCGTCTTCCTGCCGTCGGTGCCGGTGCTTCTCGACCTTGCCGCGCAGCTCGAGGCCCAGCGTGACCACGTACTCGGGAAGCCGCATCGTGAGAAGGACGGCCTCGAAGACGACCTGCTCGCCGATGCGAACAAGCAGAAGGACGAGCTGGGCGAGGAGGAGAAGGCGTTCACATCCCTGGGCGCCGACGCCGAACTCGACCAGGTGATCTACGACGGATCGTCCTTCGGTACCGCGACATTCGCCGGAAGTGACGAGGAAGCAGACTACCTCGGACTCCCCGGCCTACTCGACGCCGATCAGATGCGGGCGTTGCTGCGTCAACGTCAGCAGACGCAGGTCGAGGCCAACTCTGCCAAGGCTGCCGCCCCGCAACCGACGGCGGCAGTGGTATCCGATCGAGCGGCCACGGCAGATCAGCTCGGTGCGCTCCGCAAGGAGCTCAACGGGTTGGTGGCGATGAACGTTCACCGCACCGGTAAGCCGCACGGCATCATTCACGCGGAACTGCGCCGAGTGTGCGGCGGCCCGCCGACGGCCATCGCGACTGTCGATCAGCTGACCGAACGCATCGCGATTCTCCGCAGCTGGTAGTAGCCGATAACGCTCCTCCAGGGCCCACGAACGACAGAAGACCCCTGGACGGCAGAACGGGCGATCACAGTGAATGTGATCGCCCGTTCTGGCGTTCATGGCGCGCCTCGTGAAGAGGCCACCCCCGGCTGACAGGTCAGATTGCGGGTTCGCTTTCGGAGACGACGGCATTCATCTCGCGAAGTCGATCCGCGTGTTCGGTTGCGTGGTGTCCACAGAAGAGAAGCTCGCCGCCGGTGGGAAGCACAGCGCGTACGCGTGCTCCGGCACCGCACCGGTCGCACCGGTCGGCAGCGGTCAACTGTGGGCTGGTCAGTGTTCCGGGCATGACTCCTCCGTACTGGCTTTGCGGCATTCGGGCCGCGTGCCTGGGGCCTGGTCCGCCGCGTCGGAATGGCGCGGTAGATCCACTCTTACAGACGTTTGGGGTTTACGGGTTGTTCCCGAAGGCGTTTCTTAGTGTTGTGTCTCACTGGAAATGCGCTGGGCAGGCATTCTCCGGTGAAGATTGTTCGCTGACAGCTGATTCGGATCGCCGACCTCAGCCCGATATTCTGGGCTGATGAACCCGGGACGCGAACCACTTGTCGACGCGAGCGTCGAGTTGCTCCACATGTGCACGCGCGAGGAATGGGCGCGGGCACAACAGATCGGTGAACGCATCCCCGACGGATTCGAGGCCGAGGGCTTTGTTCACATGTCGACTCCGGCGCAAGTTCATCTCCCGGCGAATCGGATCTTCGCCGGCCGGGACGACATCGTGCTTCTCGCCATCGATCCGGCCTTGCTCGGCGGTGAGGTGAAGTACGAACCAGGTGTTCCCTCGGACCCGGAATCGATGCGATTCCCGCATTTGTACGCCCCGATTCCGGCCGCAGCCGTCACCGCTGTCGTCGAGTATCTTCCGGACGCGAACGGCGTGTTTGCGTCGGTTCGGTAGTTCGCCGATTCGCCCGCCGTGGACTGCGTTCGGCGGATTACGGCCCTCACGCGATGCGGGTCGCCGATCGGCGCTACCGTTGGTATATGAACGTAGAAGTCACCCCACTACCGGGGATCGGGACGCGCAAGGATTTTGTTCTGTCTTCCGGTCGTCGCGTGGGTGTCGTCACCCATCGGGACGGTCATACCGATCTCATCGTGTCCAAGGCAGACGACCCTGACGCGTGTGCTGCCTCACTGCCTCTGACCACCGAGGAAGCGGCAGCGCTCAGCAATCTCCTGGGTGCCCCACAGCTGGTTGCACAGCTCGAAGAAGAGCACCGTGACCTTCCGGGAATTCGAACCAAACAGCTCTACATAAAGGACGGGTCGCGCTACGACGGGCAGACACTCGGGGACACCGGCATGCGCACCCGTACCGGGGTCTCCATCGTCGCCGTCATGCGCGCGGGACAGGTGAGCCCGTCGCCGAACCCCGACTTCACCTTCACCGGGGGAGACCTCCTCGTCGCAGTCGGAACGCCGGACGGTTTGGCCGCAGCGGCAAAAATCTTGGCCAACGGCTGACTGGCGCGTGGACACAACCACCCTCGCACTGATCGAACTCGGCGCGGTCTTCTTCGCGCTCGGACTGCTCGGACGGCTCGCTGCTCGCGTCGGCATGTCGCCGATCCCGTTTTATCTGATCGGCGGCCTGTGCTTCGGACAGGGCGGTTTCATCCAGCTCGGCGACATCGGCGAGTTCTCCCATCTGGCAAGTGAGATCGGGATCGTCCTGCTCTTGCTGCTGTTGGGGCTCGAATACACGGCGGCCGAGCTCGTCACCGGTCTCAAACGCTCACGGGTAGCGGGCATCGTCGACATCGTCCTCAATGCGACTCCCGGCGCGGTGGTCGGCTTGATTCTCGGCTGGGGCGTCGTGGGGGCGACGGTCATGGCCGGCGTCACCTACATCTCGTCTTCGGGAATCATCGCCAAGGTGCTCAGCGACCTGGGGCGCCTCGGCAACCGCGAAACACCGGTCGTGCTGTCGATTCTGGTGTTCGAAGACCTGGCGATGGCGCTGTACCTGCCGATTCTGACCGCAATGCTGGCGGGCGTCAGCTTCATGGGCGGGCTCGAAGCGGTCGGAATCTCGTTGCTGGTCATCACCGTGGTTCTCGTTGTGGCTCTGCGATACGGACGGTACGTCTCCGCGCTCCTCGACAGCCCCGACAGCGAGACGCTGCTGCTCAAGCTGCTCGGTGCCGCACTGTTGGTTGCCGGTATCAGCTCTGCGATGCAGGTGTCGGCGGCGGTGGGTGCGTTCCTCCTCGGAATCGCGATCTCGGGATCGACGGCGCACAACGCCAGTCGCGTGCTCGAGCCCCTACGAGATCTGTTCGCCGCGATGTTCTTCGTGGTCTTCGGTCTCAACACCGATCCCAGTTCCATTCCGCCCGTCCTCGGGTGGGCGGCGATTCTGGCCGTCGTCACCGCGATCACGAAGCTGATCACCGGAGCCTGGGCGGCCAGACGTCAGGGTGTCGCGCGAATGGGTCAGGCGCGTGCCGGTGCTGCCCTGATCGCCCGCGGTGAGTTCTCCATCATCATCGCCGGGCTGGCGGTGTCCGCGGGTGCCGTCGACGCCGAACTTGCCGCATTGGCAACGGCTTACGTGCTCTTGATGGCCGTGATCGGTCCGGTGGCGGCAAGAGTTATCGAACCCGTTGCCTCGTTGTACATCAAGGTTCGTACGAAGTCCTGAATGCGGCCCTATTCTGTCCGGATGTCGAACAGAATCGCCCGTCCCGCCGCGACAGTCCTGTGCGCGGTGATCCTCTCGTGCGCTCCGGTACCGGCGCTTGCCGGTGGAATTCCCACGCTCGAACAAGCCGGACCCTCAGCTGCGCAGGTTGCCGCGGATCGATCGCTGCACCTCGAGGGTGCGTCGAACGCGCGTGACATCGGCGGCTACGTCACCGAGGACGGGCAGACCGTTCGGTGGGGGAAGGTGTTTCGCTCGAATGCCCTAGACAAGCTGACACCGTCGGATCTCGCGTCGTTGAGCGAACGCGGAGTGGAATCGGTCGACGACTTCCGCACAGTCGTCGAACGGACGCTCTCGCAGGGCCGTATTCCGAGCGGAGCGCGAAGCAACTGGTTCGACGTCGTCGGAACCAACCCCGCCAACCTCCCGGCGCTGGTGGACATGCCGACGATGTACGCGTTGATGGTGACCGATCCGGGGGCGAGCCGCGCATTCCACGACGCACTGGTGAACGTCGCGGACACTGACGGTGCAGTCCTCTACCACTGCTCGGCGGGCAAGGACCGTACCGGCTGGATGACTGCAGTTCTCCTGACCGTCCTAGGCGTGAGCCGCTCGGATGTGAATTCCGATTACATGCTCAGCAATCAGTACCTCACCGGACCTCGCACGGGGAGCGCGTTCATCGACGGCGTCGAACAGTCCTGGCTGGACACGTCTTTCGCCACGGTGGATCGGGTGTACGGCAACTTCGACAACTACGTCCGGGACGGTCTGCAGTTGAGCGAGGACGATATCGCACAACTCCGGGACACACTCTTGGTCTGAGGCGGCAAACGCAGAAGAGCCGCTCTCCGGAAATCCGGAGAGCGGCTCTTCTGCGCGTAACTGGTGTGACTAGTCGAGGTAGTCGCGCAGAACCTGCGAACGCGACGGGTGGCGCAGCTTCGACATCGTCTTCGATTCGATCTGGCGGATACGCTCACGCGTGACGCCGTAGACCTGTCCGATTTCGTCTAAAGTCCTCGGCTGACCGTCGGTGAGACCGAAGCGGAGGCGAACCACGCCGGCTTCGCGCTCGGACAGCGTCTCGAGTACCGACTGCAGCTGATCCTGCAGCAAGGTGAACGAGACGGCGTCGACTGCGACTACAGCTTCGGAGTCCTCGATGAAGTCACCGAGCTGGCTGTCGCCCTCGTCGCCGATGGTCTGGTCGAGAGAGATCGGCTCACGCGCGTACTGCTGGATTTCCAGCACCTTTTCCGGCGTGATGTCCATTTCCTTGGCGAGCTCTTCCGGCGTGGGCTCACGGCCCAGGTCCTGGAGAAGCTCACGCTGGATACGGCCGAGCTTGTTGATGACCTCGACCATGTGCACCGGGATGCGGATGGTGCGAGCCTGGTCGGCCATTGCGCGGGTGATGGCCTGACGGATCCACCACGTGGCGTAGGTCGAGAACTTGTAACCCTTGGTGTAGTCGAACTTCTCGACTGCACGGATCAGACCGAGGTTGCCTTCCTGGATGAGGTCCAGGAACGCCATGCCACGGCCCGTGTAGCGCTTGGCCAGCGAGACGACCAGGCGAAGGTTGGCCTCGAGGAGGTGGTTCTTGGCACGGTTGCCGTCGCGGCAGATCCAGCTCATGTCGCGTCGCTGAGCCGCAGGCAACTTCTCGCCCTTGTCGGCGAGGTCCTGCATGATCTGCACAGCGTAGAGGCCTGCTTCGATGCGCTTGGCCAGTTCGACTTCCTCTTCGGCGTTGAGGAGTGCGACCTTGCCGATCTGCTTGAGGTAAGCGCGAACCGAGTCGGCGGACGCCGTCAGTTCGGCATCCTTGCGTGCCTGACGGAGAGCTTCGGACTCTTCCTCGTCCCAGACGAAGTCGCCGGAAGCCTTGTCCTTCTCGGACGGCTCTGCAGCGGTCTCCTCGTCTTCGCCGACTGCTACGACCTCGACGACATCGGACTCGACCTCGGCAAGGTCGCCGTCCGTGATGTCGATGTCTTCCAACTCGACATCGCCGTCTTCGGCGTCAGGATCGCCGGCCTTCTTGGGGCTGGCCTTCTTAGCTGCTGCCTTCTTGGCCGGAGCTTTCTTGGCCGGAGCCTTCTTTGCTGCTGCCTTCTTGGCGGGGGCCTTTTTCGCCGGAGCCTTCTTGGCTGCCGGAGCGGTGACGGTGGCCGCCTCCACGGCTGGAGATTGTGGCTCTGACTCTGATGGAGAATCAGCAGTCTGACGTGTATCGGTGGCTGCCACGTACGCCCTTTCGTGACGGTGTCGTGCGGCGTCACGCCAGAGTGGTGATCCGGCGGAGAGGTCAATGGTTGTTGGCCGGCGCGCAGCCGGACTTCACCATTGTAACGACTCTCAGGAAACTCTTACGTCACGGCGGGCCGTAACAGGTAGATTTTCCGCTTTTCACGTGCGGGTTTTCTCATCCGGCGACGGGAGCCGGCCTGGTCAATCCGACCGACGCGAGTGCAGCTCCGGCAATTCCCGCAGTGTTCAGAAGGGTGGCGGGGACGACCTTCGTGCGGTTGGTCAGATGCGGAATCCACTTCTCGTGTTTGCGGCTGATGCCGCCGCCGGCGATGAAGAGGTCGGGCCAGAGCAGGTTCTCGAAGGTGGTCAGAACTCGTGAGACCTCGACCGCCCACTCCTTGTAGCTCCAGTCCTTCTTTTCCTTCACCGACGAGGCCGCTCGATGCTCGGCTTCCTTGCCGTCGACCTCGAGGTGACCGAACTCGGTGTTGGGCAACAGAACTCCGTTGTGCAACACGGCAGATCCGATTCCGGTGCCGAAGGTCAAGAGGATCACGACGCCGGAGGTGTCCTTGCCCGCCCCGAAGGAGTCCTCGGCGATTCCGGCAGCGTCGGCGTCGTTGAGGACGGTGACCTCGCGGCCGCCCAGGGCTTTGCTGAAGAGCGCGGCCGCGTCGGTGTCGATCCAGGACTTGTCGATGTTCGCAGCGCTGCGCGCGACGCCGCCGGTCACGACAGCGGGCAAGGTGATGCCGACCGGACCGGTCCACTCGGCCTGCGCGACGATCTCGGCCACAGTGCCCGCGATCGCATCGGGAGTGGACGGCTGCGGGGTCAGGATCTTGATGCGGTCACCGATCATTTCTCCGGTGCTCAGGTCGATCGTGCCGCCCTTGACGCCGCTGCCGCCGACATCGATCCCGAAACCTGTGGTTGTCATCGTCCTGCGCTCCTGAGTGTCGAATTCGAGGTCACGATCTACCGTTGCAAACACTAACCCGAACAAGGACCCGGGCGCGTGCGACTCGAGGCGTTCGAGTGGTGCCCCTCGGTAGAGATGTGTTGCGATGGTCCGGTGCGCCCTTCAGAAAGAACGTTGCCCGACTTTTCCTCCGATTCTCTGAATCCCGCACACTTGCGGGCAGTTGCCGTAGCCGTCGCCGAACGCGCAGCCGAACACGTCCGCTCGCGTCGGCCCGAGGTATTCGGCCTGGTGGGTTCCGGTGCCGCCGAGGGTGGTTCGGTTGCTGCGAAGAGCACCCCCACCGATCCCGTCACGGTGGTCGACACCGAAACCGAGCAGGTGATTCGCGATCTTCTGGCGCAATTGCGGCCTGCAGATTCGATCTTGGGTGAGGAAGGTGGCGGAGACACCGACGATTCCGCGGGAGTTCGATGGGTCGTCGATCCCATCGACGGCACGGTGAATTTTCTCTACGGAATCCCCGCGTTCGCCATTTCGGTGGCCGTGCAGATCGACGGAATCTCGGTGGCCGGCGCTGTGGTCGACGTGTCGATGGAAACAACGTATTCCGCGCATCGGGGCGGCGGTGCAACCATGACAACGGCCGACGGCGTCGCCAGCGACCTACGAGCCAATGAGGTGACCGAACTGTCAATGGCGCTGTTGGCCACCGGTTTCGGTTACGGAGCGGATCGCCGGAAGGTACAGGGCGCGTTGATCGGGCAGATCCTGCCGCAGGTTCGCGACATCCGACGCATCGGTTCGGCTGCTTTGGATCTGTGCATGGTGGCCACCGGCCGGGTCGACGCCCACTTCGAGCACGGACTGAGTCCGTGGGACTGGGCAGCGGGCTCGCTGATCGCTTCCGAAGCGGGAGCTGTCATCAACGTCCCGGCGGCGGATTCCACTTCCGCAGACGGCGATGTCGTCTACGCGGTGGCTCCGGCAATTGCCGAGCAGTTCGCCGGCATGCTCAGTTCGATCGGTGCGGATCAGCCGATTCCGAGCTGAGGGCTCGTCAGCAGCGTGCGGTGCGGGCCGCTTTGAGCAGCGCGATGTCCATCGGGGCGACCTCGGCGTTCGCGGGCTGCTCGGCCAGGGCATGCAGGATGGCGGTGGCGTCGGTGTTGGGGGTGAGGGCGCCCTTGTTGTAGGTGCCGAGAGCCAGGTCGACTGTGTCGTCGCCGCGACCGTCCTGGACCAGTTCGGCACAGGGGGCGACCAGCCAGACGGAACTGGCGGCGGCGAGGCCGTTCGCTCCGAAACGGATCTGACCCTGGCACTCCATGTTCTGGTCGACGTAGACGGGGTCGTTTCCGACCTGAACGTCCGGCGCGCTGGAGAAGCCGAATTCGCTCAGTTGCGCCGCCACCTGGGCCGCCTGACCGTGTTCACCGTTGGCGTTGAACACGCGAACCTTGGTGGCCGCCAGGGGAGCGGGGTCGACGTCGAGCAGCTTCGACCGGTCGACGACGGTTCCCAACGGCAGTGGCGCCGCTGCCGACGGATCGGAGGAAGGCTGCGGGAGGTTGCAGGCCACGGTGTCACTGACTTCGGCCTCGGCGCTCAGGATGCGAACCCACAACACACTGCCGATCAATGCGAGTACCGCGAACACGGCGATCACCGGCCACGCACGCCGACGGCGGAACGGACGTCCCTGGTCATCGGTAGAGCTGCCTTCGGTGATCAGAGAAACCACGGTATCCCTCGACTTTCTTGACGAAACTTCTACTTCGCCATCGGGCCGAGCGGTGCCGGCATGACGTTCGGTGCCTACCTTAGAGGGCATGTGTGACGACACAGCCGAAGCGAGGCTCGACGCGTCGAACTGCTGTCGATCGCCCACCGCCAGTTGGCCGATTACCGGCCTGTTTCTACCCGGATTCGGCCCGAAAACATCGCCGAAAGGTCACAGCTTGCTCTTGCCTTGGTGACAATTCGCAGTCATTTTTCGGAAATTTCCGATTCGGTTACTACTTTCGTGCTCACGTCGGCTACTGTCTGGCGGCCCAGGTCGTTCAACTGGGCATCGGCAGGACGCCGAAATGACAACCAAATGAGGCGCAGATCACGTTCTCGGAAGGAACTTCCGGGCACTAATTCCAGTCCTGCAGCGTTATGCAGCGACAGGGAATGATCTGGATGCCACGGCGGTTTCCATGCGCATCAAGGATCTACCGGATTCTCGGCGCACACGGGACCGGGATACACGAAGAGGATGGGGTAGACGAGATGGCAACTGACTACGACGCACCGAGGCGTACAGAGTCCGACGAGGTTTCGGAGGACTCGCTCGAGGAGCTGAAGGCGCGACGCAACGAAGCGCAGTCAGCCGTCGTCGACATCGACGAGACGGACACCGCGGAGTCCTTCGAGCTGCCGGGTGCCGACCTTTCCGGCGAGGAACTCTCGGTTCGAGTGGTTCCGAAGCAGGCAGACGAGTTCACATGTTCGAGCTGCTTCCTGGTTCATCACCGCAGCCGCCTGGCCAGTGATGCCAACGGACAGCTCGTGTGCATGGACTGCGCTGCCTGATCTCCCTTCCCGGTGGTCGACCCGTCAGCTCGAGGGTCGACCAAGGGTCGGGCAGTGCTGCTTTGCTGTGACCGCGCTGGTCAGCGATCCAGCGCAGCCAGCAGATCAGCGGGACGACGTGTGCTCACCAACCAGTACGGCGTGGGATCCTCCGGGTCGTCGAGCACGATCAACACCATTGTCTTGACCCAGGGGCGATGTTGGACGAACGCCGACGGATCGAGTTGGCGCCCCATCGCCGCACTCTTCGCGGATGCCGGCACTGCTGCCGCCCGCGAAATCAGTTCGACCGGCAGGTGGGCTCTACCCACGTGCAGTTCTTTCACCCCTGCTGTCTCGACCACCTCGACGCGCATCCGGCTGAGCCAGAATGCCGCCCAGATCGGGATGGGGAGCAGCACGACGTAGGCCAGGTACGAGAGGAGTCCCGGGCGGCCCATGTGGACCTCGGCCGCGAGGAGTCCGGCTACGGCCAGCCCGGCGATCCACCACCAGATCGGCACCCACAGGCGCTCGGAGTACAGCGTCGTGGACGGGGGCGTTGTGGTGGCGACGTCAGGTCGAGATGTTTCGGGCACCTGTCAAGGATAGTCCGTCGCTACGAGTAGTCTTGGCCCACGTGAGCGACCATCTCTCCATCGCCTTGAAGCGACTGGATCCAGACCTGCCCGTTCCACAGCGTGCGCATCCCGGAGATGCGGGTGTGGATCTGTGCTCCACCAGCGACGTCACCATCGAACCCGGCCATAGAACACTGGTCGGAACGGGGATCGCGATCGCGTTGCCGATGGGCACCGTCGGGTTGATCCATCCGCGTTCCGGACTCGCCGCCAAATCGGGACTGTCGATCGTGAATGCACCCGGAACCGTGGACGCGGGATACCGGGGCGAACTCAAGGTCTGCTTGATCAATCTCGATCCGGCCACAGCCATCGACATCCGCCGCGGTGACCGAATCGCTCAGCTCGTGGTTCAACGAGTCGAACTCCCTGTTTTCGAGGAAGTCGAGTCGCTGGACGGCACGACCAGAGGAACCGGAGGCTACGGTTCCAGCGGCGGTCACGCGATACTCGATACCGATGCGCCTGGCGCGGTAGTCGGAGAGGGAGTCTGAATCATGTTCGGACGCAAGAAGAAGACAGACGTCGACGAGGAACCCACCAGCTTCTTCGGTGACGAGAACGACGAGTCGGTGGAGGTCGACGAGGTCGACGACGATCTCGATGCCGCCGGCGACGAGTTCGGTGACGAATCGGAAGGCCCCTACGACATCTCGGAGATCGATTCCGACGATCCGACGGCAGGCCGTGACGGTCAGCGCCTGGATCTCGGATCCGTTCTGGTGCCGATGCCGACCGGCGGACAGTTGCAGGTCGAGATGGCGCCCAACGGTTCGCCGCAGGCCGTGCACCTGGTCACCGAGCACGGTCGCGTCACCGTAGCCGCTTACGCCGCCCCGAAATCACCCGGTCAGTGGCGAGAGGTCGTGGCTGAGCTCGCGCAGTCGCTTCGCGACGACAATTCCGCGGTGAGCGTCGAGAACGGCCCGTGGGGCCGGGAACTGGCTGCTGTGACGGCCAACATGGACCTGCGGTTCATCGGCGTCGACGGTCCGCGATGGATGGTGCGCTGCGTCGTCGCGGGTCCGAGCGGATCCACAGCCGCGAACGCCCCGCTGGTCGCAATCGCACGCGACATCCTGCGCGACACCGTCGTCAACCGAGGATCGGAGCCGCATCCGGTGCGGACACCGCTGCCCGTCGTGCTCCCGCAGGTACTCGCCGAGCAGTTGGCCGCCGCACACGAGCAGCAGCTGGCGGCAGCTCAGCAGCAGCAGGTCGCCGCCCAGCAGCAACAGCAGGCAGCTCCACCCGCTCCGCCGGCACCCCCGGCGCGACCGACCCCGCCGCCTCGTAGCGGCGAATCCGGTTCTGCCATGCAGCAATTGGGTCAGTAACAGAGTTTTCTTCAGGCGCTCGCGGTGGTATCGGATTCGATCGCCGCGAGCGCTTTGATGCAGGTGGCCCCCAGAACAGCGGGATCGCGCCCGATCATGTCGAGCGTCGTCGTGGCCACTGCGCCGCGGGGCAGTGCCGCCGCCCAGCTTTGCGCTACCGCCGCGGGATGAACCGGATCGTCCACCGCCGACGCAATGCCGACCGGAACGCCCACCGCCCGTAGCTCGCTCTCGCCGAGCGAGTGGTACGACGCAGCCTCGTCGAGTGCTGCCGGGAGATCGGGCCACTGCGAGCGCCAGGAGCGCTCGAGTTCGACTCCGAGCCATGCCGGACTCGACGCGAGCATTGCCGCGATCACCGCCTCCAAACCTTCGGAGCGCAGTTGCCCTGCGGTGAACTTCGCGCTCGCCGCAGCGGGTGCGTCGTCCGCCGACCCGATCCAGGCCGGAAGCGCTGCCAACACGCTCGCGGTTCGATCGGGGTTCGCGGCGGCCCACTGGAGCGCAACGGCCGCCCCGATCGAGACCCCTCCGACGATGATTCGGCCGTACGTGTCCGCGGCGCTGTTCATCGCGTCCAGGTAGCCGTCCACGACACGCCGAGGGTCCGGTTCAATTGCGACGATGCGCACACCCAGAGCCGCCAGCGGCGCCCGGAATGCGCGGTCCGCGAAGTGGGCGTCAGAGCCTGTACCTGGGAGAACGACGGCAACGGTCGCCGATTCTGAGTTCTGCATCTTTTGATCTTGCCCGGTGCCCCCGAGACGCGGACTGACCGGTGTGGTTACACGCTCGTAATGGGTCTACAGTGGCGATCACACAGCCCTTCACGTGACGCGAAACCCTTGCGTCACACATGTTCGCAGGAGCGCGCAATGGCACCCGCCGCCGCAGGATATTTTCGTCGACTGACCCAGCGTCTGACCGAGGACGTCGACCAGTTGGACGCCCAGGAAATGGCCGAGTCCAACAAGGCTTCCGGAGGTCAGAAGGCGTGCGATTGTCGTCGCGGTGAAGAAGTCACGATGGTGGGCCGACTCCGCAGCGTCGACGCGTGTCCCAAGTCGGGAAACGCCAGTATCGAGGCCGAGTTCTTCGACGGCACCGAGGTGATCAATCTCGTCTGGATCGGGCGTCGCCGGATCCCGGGTATCGAGACCGGTAAGACCCTGCTGATCCGCGGTCGTGTGGGCGAGCGTGACGGTCGCAAGGCGATCTTCAACCCTTACTACGAACTGCGCGGCGAATAGGCGCGTTTCCCGCATTTACCGTGCAACTCGGTGACTGTGGCACCCTCGACAGGTGACTGAAACACAACAGCGATCGGTAATAGACCAACTCGGCGGGCTGAGTGGTCTGATCTATTCGTCTTTGCCGATTCTGATTTTTGTCCCGGTCAACAGCATCTGGAACCTCACTGCGGCGATCTGGGCCGCATTGGGCGTCGCTGTCGCTATCGCGGCCTGGCGCCTCTTTCGCAAGGATTCCCTCCAACCCGCTATTTCCGGGTTTCTCGGAGTCGGAGTTTCCGCGTTCATCGCCTATCGCACCGGCGATGCCAAAGGATATTTCCTCTTCGGTATCTACACGAGCCTCGCCTACGGTGCGGTCTTCCTGATTTCCATCCTCGTGCGCTGGCCACTCGTCGGAATCATCTGGGGCTATCTCAACGGGCACGGCAATCTCTGGCGTAAGCACAGCTCCGCCGTCCGGCTCTACGACATCGCGACGGCGGCGTGGGCGCTGGTCTTCGGCGCGCGGTATCTCGTTCAGTCACAGCTCTACGACACCGACCACACCGGATGGCTCGCAGTCGCCCGCATCGGCATGGGGTGGCCACTGACCGGTTTGGTGCTGCTCGTGACGGTCTGGGCGGTGCGTAAGGCCGATCGCATCGTCGAGCCGGAACCTGTTGTGGGGCCCGAAGGCAGCGAGCCCACCGCAACGGACGAAGGGTCCGAAGAGGTGGGCTCGGTGAATCCGACGAAGCCGCGCGAAGACCGCGATCTCAGCTGATCAGGTCCTGGTACTCGGGGTGCTTGTCGAGAAACTTCACGACGTACGGGCAGACCGGGTGAACCTTGAGGCCGCGCGCGCGTAGGTCGTCCAAGGCTTGGCGGACGAGAACCCCGGCCAATCCGAAACCTTCGAAGGCCGGGTAGATCTCGGTGTGGTTGAACGAGACGACGTCACCGGACGAGGTGTAGTCCTCGATGCCGGCGAGGTCGCCGTCAGCATGGATCTCGTACCGGCTCTGGCTTGGATTGTCGGTGACTACGGTGTTTTCGGGTGCCTGTGCCATGAGTTTCCCTTTCGTGTCGGTGTGCTCGTGTCAGTTTTCGAGACGGAGTGCTACGCGCAACTGATCCTCGGCGTCGACGGCCGCAACGAAGAGCAGTTCGTCCCCGCCTTCGATGGGATCGTCCATCTGCGGGACGATCACGCGTCCGCCACGCAGAATGGTGACCAGTGCGCAATCTCGCGGCAGTTCGAGTTTCTTGACGGCCTTGCCCGCGAGCGGTGTGTTGTCGGGCAACGTGATCTCGACGAGGTTGGCCTGTCCCTGCCGCAGCGTCATCAGTTTGACCAGGTCACCGACGGAGACGGCTTCTTCGACGAGCGAAGCGAGCATCCGTGGTGTCGAGACGGCGACGTCGACGCCCCACGACTCGTCGAAGAGCCATTCGTTGCGGGGATCGTTGACGCGGGCGACAACTCGGCGAACACCGAACTCGGTCTTCGCGAGCAGACTGAGAACCAGGTTGGCCTTGTCGTCTCCGGTCGCGGCGATCACGACCTCGTACGACTCCATCGACGCGTCCTCGAGTCGGCTGAGTTCGCAGGCGTCCGCATGTACCCACTTCGCCTCGGGCACCGACTCCGGTTCGATGTGATCGAGCTTGCGTTCGATCAGCATGACGTCGTGTGAGCTTCGAATCAGCTCACGCGCAATGGAGCGGCCTACGGCGCCGGCTCCGGCGATGGCGACCTTCATCGAGAACTTCCAATCACGTTGTAGTGCAACACAGTCGCAGATTTGTTGTGAGGGGCGGCGTGCGGTTCAGTCATCTGCGGCCTCCCTCAGTCGTCGCTCGGCGGTGGGTTGCCGGCCAGCGCGACAGCCTCGGCGACGGTTCCCGATACGGCCGCGATGTAGACCTGGTCGTCGGCTTGGATGACGGTCTTGCGATCGGGGAGAACGCCGGTCCCGAAGCGGATGACGAAGGCGACTCGCGAACTGGTCGCGCTCTCGAGGAGGGAGATCGGCTTTCCGGCCCAATCCTCGTGCAGGGCAAGTTCGGTGATGGCAACGGTGCCCGAAGGATCGCGCCACTTCGCCGTCTGACTTTCCTTGGTCAGTGTGTGCAGGAAACGATCCGTCGACCACGGCACGGTGGCGACCGTGGGAATGCCGAGCCGTTCGTAGACGGCGGCACGCTTGGCGTCGTAGATACGTGCGACGACGCGCTCGACGCCGAACGTCTCGCGCGCGACGCGTGCTGCGATGATGTTGGAATTGTCTCCCGAGGACACCGCGGCAAAGGCGTCCGCGCGCTCGATGCCTGCCCGGACCAGCACGTCACGGTCGAACCCCATTCCCAGAACCTTGGTTCCCGGGAAGTCGAGATCGAGACGCAGAAACGCACTCTGATCGCGGTCGATGACGGCGACCTCGTGTCCGATCCTGGTCAGAGATGCGGCGAGGGACGAACCCACCCGACCGCACCCCATGATGACGACATACACGCCCTACTCCGTTCATGGACCCTCGTGGCGCGATTGCACGCCGAATCGAACGGTACAGCCCCTCACGGGAAGAGCAAGTACAACGGTCGCCTGCGTGCCGGTTGTCACGACAAAAGGTGAAGTTGGGGCGCTGATGACTCCGAATCGGGCGAGACGGCTTACGCTTTGCACGTGTCTAAGCTCTCGACCGCTACCAAGCGGCTCCTGCTCGGTCGGCCGTTCCGAAGCGACAAACTCGGGCACACGCTGCTACCCAAGCGAATTGCACTACCGGTCTTCGCGTCCGACGCGATGTCATCCGTCGCGTACGCCCCCGAAGAAATCTTCCTGGTTCTCTCCGTCGCGGGTATTTCCGCGTACGCGTACACGCCCTGGATCGGATTGTCCGTAGCCATCGTCATGGCTGTGGTGGTGGCGAGTTACCGCCAGAACGTCCACGCCTACCCGTCCGGTGGCGGCGACTACGAGGTCGCAACGGTCAACCTGGGCCCGACCGCCGGTCTGACCGTCGGTAGTGCGCTGATGGTCGACTACGTGCTGACGGTCGCGGTGTCGATATCGTCGGCGGCGTCGAACATCGGTTCGGCTCTACCGTTCGTCGCGCAGCACAAGGTGCTGTTCGCGGTCGCCGCGATCGTGTTGTTGACCGCGGTCAACCTTCGCGGTATCCGTGAATCCGGCACGGCGTTCGCGATTCCGACGTACGCGTTCATCGTCGGTATGTTCCTGATGCTCGGGTGGGGATTCTTCCGGATCTACGTCCTGGGTGAGGACGTGCACGCGGAATCGTCGTCGTTCACGCTGAACGCCGAAGACTCGCATCTGTACGGAATTGCCTTCGCGTTCCTGATAGCTCGCGCATTTTCCTCGGGCTGCGCCGCCCTGACCGGCGTCGAGGCCATCAGCAACGGCGTACCGGCGTTCCAGAAGCCGAAGTCGCGCAACGCCGCCACGACCTTGCTGCTGCTCGGGTCGATTGCCATCGTCCTGCTGATGGGCATCATCATCCTGGCTCAGAAGATCGGCATCGTCTACGCCCACAATCCGCAGGAACAGCTGGTCGGAGCCCCGGAGGGCTACCACCAGAAGACCTTGATCGCGCAGATCGCCGAAGCCGTGTTCAGTGGTTTCCCGATCGGATTCTTCTTCATGGCAATCGTCACGGCACTGATCTTGGTTCTGGCCGCGAACACCGCGTTCAACGGATTCCCGGTACTCGGATCGATCCTGGCGCAGGATCGGTACCTACCGCGTCAGCTGCACACCCGCGGCGACCGGTTGGCGTTCAGCAACGGAATTCTCTTCCTCTCCGGTGCCGCTATCGCATTCGTCGTGGTGTTCGGCGCCGAAGTCACCAAGCTCATCCAGCTGTACATCGTCGGCGTCTTCGTCTCGTTCGTGCTCAGCCAGACCGGCATGATCAAGCACTGGACTCGGCATCTGAAGTCCGAGACCGACAAGTCTCAGCGCGCCCGCATGCAGCGTTCGCGAGTGATCAATTCGATCGGTCTGGCAATGACCGCCACAGTCTTGATCATCGTTCTGATCACCAAGTTCGCGGCCGGCGCGTGGATCGCCATCGTCGCGATGGTCGCGATCTTCATCGTGATGAAGATGATCCGCAAGCACTACGACAGCGTCGCGGCCGAGCTCGAGGAGCAGGAGTGGGACGGTGTGCTGCCCAGCCGCACGCACTCGATCGTGCTCGTCTCGAAGCTGCACATGCCGACCATGCGAGCTCTCGCCTACGCGCGAGCCACGCGACCGGACACCCTCGAAGCCATCACGGTCAACGTCGACGAGCCAGACACCCGTGCACTTGTGCGTGAGTGGGAGAAGAGCGACGTGACGGTTCCGCTCAAGGTGATCGAATCGCCGTACCGCGAAATCACCAAGCCGGTTCTCGACTACGTCAAGCGTGTACGACGCGATGCCCCGCGTGACGTCGTCACCGTGTTCATCCCCGAGTACGTTGTCGGACACTGGTGGGAGCAGATCCTGCACAACCAGAGTGCGCTCCGCCTCAAGAGCCGCCTGCTCTTCCAGCCCGGCGTGATGGTGACGAGCGTTCCGTGGCAGCTGAGTTCGTCGGCCAAGGCGAAGCCGCTCGACATCGAGAAGACCGCCGGCGCCACGCGTCGCGGTTACGACACCGGCGAGAAATGATCACCGGCGAGAAATGATCACCGGCGAGAAATGATCACCCGCGAGAAATGATCGGCAACATCGAAATGGCAGGCGTAGTTCGTTGAGTGAGAATTGGACCGGGCAGACCTTCGAGGTCGATCTGGGCAACCCCGGTCACGGCGGGTTCGTCGTCGCCCGGCACGAGGGGCGGGTCGTGTTCGTCCGTCACGGTTTGCCGGGGGAGCGGGCGCTGGTCCGGGTGACCGAGGACAAGGGCGGATCGTTCTGCCGCGCCGACGCTATCGCCGTTCTCGACGCATCTCCGCATCGCATCGATCCGACCTGCCCGATCTCCGGCCCGGGCGGGGCAGGCTGCTGCGACTACTCGCACGCGGATCTGAGCGTCCAACGTGAGATGAAGACTTCGGTCGTGCGGGAGCAGCTTCTGCGACTCGCTCGCGTCGAATCGGACGTCGAGGTGGAGGAACTGCCCGGAACCGGAGACGGAACGGGTTGGCGCACGCGAGTCCGGTTGGCGGTGGACGGGCACGGCGTCGCCGGATACCACGCGTACCGCAGCAGCCGGATCGTCACCGACTTGCGGTGCACTCAGATCGATCAGAGCGCCTACGACGGTCTCGGCGGCCAGCAATGGACGCCGGGCAGTGAGCTGCAGGTCGTTCTCGACGCCACCGGCGAGCGGCACGTCGTGGAAATCGCCGCGCCCGCTGTGTCCAAGACGGGACGACGGACTCCGGGGCGTCGCGGCGCCATGGCACGCCGAGCGGCAAGCGGCGGTCCGCGAAAGACCCGCGTGGCCATCGGATCGGACACAGTGATCGAGCGCGTCGGCAATCGAGAATGGGCGTTGTCCGCCACGGGTTTCTGGCAGGCCCATCGCAGTGCTGCGAACGCGTACTCACAGGTGGTCGGAGATTGGGCCGGAGCCGCTACCGACGGCACGGCCTGGGATCTCTACGGCGGAGTCGGGGTTTTCGCAGCTGTGCTCGCCGACCTTGTCGGGCCGTCCGGGGTCGTGGAGTCCGTCGAATCCTCGGCGCGAGCAGTCTCCGACGGACGGGAAGCGCTCTCGGATCTCGGTCAGGTGCGCTTCCACAGTGCCCGAGTCGAGAACGTTCTCCCGGATCTGGAGCGATCGCCTGCCGTCATCGTGCTCGATCCGCCACGAACAGGGGCGGGTCGTCCGGTCGTCGAAGCGCTCGCCGCAACTGGCGCCGAGCGGATAGTGCACATCGGCTGCGACCCCGCGTCGTTCGGTCGCGATATCGGTCTCTACCTGGAGCAGGGCTTCGGAATCGGCGGCCTCCGGGCGTTCGACGCCTTCCCGCAGACTCACCACATGGAATGCATCGCGCTCCTCGAACGCTGACGCGTGCCGAATTCTTTCCCCGAACGGGTGTGACGCTTCTCGCGTTCACAACAGTTGCTTGCATTACGCAACTAATCGTATAGTTTCGTTCTGCAAGTAGTTTTCCGTTTTCAAGTCACGGCTCGTTCGGGCCACTCGAATTCAGGGGTAGGCAATGTCGGTACAGCCGGAGACGGCCCAGGCGCTCGTCGACACGATCTTCATGTTCGGCAGATCGCTGCGAACCGCGGTCACCACCGGTGCAGACAGCCTGCTGCCGCCTGCACTGGTCAGCGTGTTGTTCATGCTGGCAGCGCGGGGGGAGTGCCGACAGAACGAATTGGCCGTCGATCTGTGTGTCAGTCAGTCGTCGCTCAGCCGACAAATGTCGGATCTGGTCGACGCGGGGTATGTCGAGAGAAATCCCGATCCGGCTGACAAACGGGCGTTCCGCATCCGAGTATCGGAAGAGGGACACGACGTTTTAAGGAAAACCACGCAGCGGCGTGCGGCGCGTTTGCGCAACATGCTCGAAGACTGGAGCCAGGAAGAGGCCATGGCCGCAGTGACATCGCTGCAACGTCTCAACGAGACGTTCGGCGCATCGAATCGGCAGGCCTCACCGGCAGTTCCGCACACGGGCGTAGAAAGTATTGGGAGATAAGGCACATGGCAGCAACAGTTGGAGAAACCCGGGCAAGTACCGGAGGTGACGGATCGCCCCGCGAAGCGGCCGCGATGACTCACCGCGAAATCCTCGAGGCACTCACCGGCCTCATCGCAGCGCTGTTCACCGCGCTGCTCAGCAGCACCATCGTTTCGACCGCGCTTCCCACGATCATCGGCGAATTGCACGGAACGCAGACTCAGTACGCCTGGATCATCACCACGGCACTGCTCGCCACCGCGGCATCGACGCCGATCTGGGGCAAGCTGGCCGACCTGTACAACAAGAAGGTCCTGGTCCAGACCGCGATCGTCATCTTCGTGATCGGTTCGGTCATCGCCGGCGCGGCACACAACGTTCCGTTGCTGCTCGGTGCACGTGTCATCCAGGGCATCGGTATGGGTGGCCTGACCGCACTCGTCGTCGCCATCATCGGCACGATCATCCCACCGCGAGATCGCGGTCGCTATTCCGGATACATGGGTGCGGCCATGGCCGTCTCGATGTCCGGCGGACCGATCCTCGGCGGCGTACTCGTGGACACTGCCGGCTGGCGCTGGTGCTTCTACGTGTGTGTCCCGTTGGCAGTCATCGCACTGTTCCTGCTTCAGCGCACACTGCACGTCGAGACAGTGAAGAAGGACAACGTCTCCATCGACTGGATGGGCGCCACCCTGCTCACCGCCGGTGTCAGCGTCCTGCTGATCTGGGTGTCGTTTGCCGGCCAGGACGACTACTACGCCTGGTTCTCGAAGGAATCTGCCTTCTTCGTCATCGGTGGTCTGGCCCTGCTCGGCCTGACGATGTTCGTCGAATCCAAGGTCAAGGATCCGATCCTGCCGATCAAGATCATCACCGAGCGCACCACGGCTCTCGCCATCATCGCCTCGATCGCCGTCGGTGTCGGCCTCTTCGGCGCGACGACCTTCCTGACGCAGTACTTCCAGACCGCACGCGGATTCGATCCCACCGAAGCCGGATTGCTCACCATCCCGATGGTCGCCGGTATGCTCGTCGCTTCCGTCGGCTCGGGACAGTTGATCACCAAGTTCGGCCAGTGGAAGCCCTTCATCGTCGCCGGCGCAGTCCTGCTGCTTGTCGGTTTCGGACTGCTGTCGACGATCGACCACGCCACCAGCCTCTGGACCATCGGAATCTTCATCGCCATCGTCGGTCTTGGTACCGGCATGTTGATGCAGAACATCGTGCTCGCGGTGCAGAACACGGTCAGCGTCGAGAACATCGGAGCGGCCAGCAGTATCGTGGCGTTCTTCCGCACCTTCGGCGGCGCGATCGGTGTTTCGGTGCTCGGGTCCATCCTTGCGACCCGCGTCAAGACACTGACAGTCGATTCGGTGTCCACCTTGCCGCCCGAGCAGCAGGCGGTAGCCGGAAAGAGCCTGCAGGACGGCCTGGATCTGAGCAACATGCCTGACTTCGTCTCGCAGATCGTCCGGTTCGCTTACGGCGACGCAACAGGTCGGATCTTCCTGGTCGCAGCCGTAGTCGCGGTGGTAACGCTCGTGTCGGTCATCTTCATCCCGAACCGTCCGCTGCGCACCACGATCGATCTGGCAACCCCCGACGCAGAGCAGAAGTTCGAGGAAGAGCGCGAAGAGAAGAACCTCACTCGCTGATCCGCATGCCCGGCTGGTCTACTGCCGGCCGCGTCTTCTGAATTACTTCTGTCACGCCATAGCCCATCGAACGCGGACCGAGATCGATTCTTCGATCTCGCCGCGTTCGACGGCTAGCGGGGCGGAATCCGCTTTCATCGCCGCGACACGCCCGCGCATCGGCGCGATCTGGTCGAAGTCCTCGAGCACCTCGAGGACTTCGACCAGATCTTTGTCTGCGAGGTCTGCGAACTGCCTGGCCTTCGATTCGGCTGCCGTCCACGCCAACTCGCGTGCTCTTGTCGCCAGATCGCTGCGATCGTCGAGATCGAACTCCAGTCCGTCCAGCCGGATCGCATCGCCGCCCACCGATACACATGCTGCGATGACGGCTGCAGGGGAGTTCGCCGCTGCCGGCTCCAGTTCTCGCAGGACGACTCGAAAAGTTGTCGAGGCCGTGAATCCCGTTGTCTCCTGGCGGCCTCCGTCACTCCAATGAGTTTGCGGATGGACGCTCAGTCCGGCGGTGGTGAGGTCCGCTCCGCGTACGCCGCGCGAGTGCAGGGTCTCGGTCAGAGCGCTGGACAGCCGCGCGACGGCGTCGAATGCGTCGGAAACGGCTGTCTGTGTCACCGATACTCCGATCGTCAGCCGCACGATGTCGGGAACAGCTGTAGCAGTGGCGGTTCCGGTGACCGTGACAGTGGACGGCTCCGAGGTGAGGGCGGTGGTCGGCATGTGTACTTCCTATCCGATTCGTCCGGCGGATATGACACTCCGCAACATCAGGTCCAGTTGCTCGTAGGCTCCTGCCGCAAGTCGTTCGAGCAGTGCAAGTTTCAACTCGGGTGCCTGCGCGGTCAGTTCTGCGTATCGCTCCGGTGTCAGGACGGCCACGGTGACCGTGGAATCGGCGCGAATGTCGTTGAGGAAGGGGGTGTCGAGGAACATCGTCATCTCGCCGAACGTCATTCCGGCGGAGAGCGTCGTGATCCGGTGCTCGACCCCGTGTGCGTCCGTGAACATGGTGCTGACCTGGCCACTGAGAATCAGGTAGAACCCCGAGGCCGATTCACCTCGGCGGGCGATCTTCTCACCGCGGGCATAGGTTCGCGTCTCCAATTCGGCCGAGAATCCCTCGATCTGTGCCGCGGACAGAGCATCGAGAACAGGGTGGTCCTCGATCGAGATCGTCGACGCCTGACGATCGGCTTCACAATGCACCGCAAGCAACGTGTCTTCGCACCACTGCATGGCGGAATCGAGGTCCGCAAAAACCCGACCACTTCTTCTATCGGGGTCGATGCTCGAACTCCGTTGTCCCAGTAGTCCTTGCGGATCGACGACCGCCACTGCGCAGGCTTGTTCGGCCAGCTGAACCTGCAGCGCAGTGATCATCCGCACCGCGACGTCGCTCGCGTCGTCGACGCGGCGGACGTCGATGACGACAACTTCGAGACCTTCGTCCACCGAGCCGATTTCGCGGACCGCCGATTCGGCACCGGTGAAGAGGAGGTCGCCGTGCAGCTCGTAGACTCGGCTGCGCTTGCCGACGTCGTCGAGCACAGCCTGTTCGGTCGGGGTGCGTCGTACTCGCGACGGCGCTTCGATGACGCTGTATCTGGCTCGGATCGAGGAGCGTGACGCCCGCGTCACGTGGAGGAAGTGCAGTTCGAGTTCCTTCGACAGTGCCCGGGCGGAAGCAACTCCGCGAACGCTGTTTCCGTGAACGTCGAGCCGGGGGGAGTACACCGCGATGCCGATCTGGCCCGGCAGAACGGCCAGGACTCCGCCGCCGACGCCGCTCTTGGCCGGTAATCCGACCTCTACCAGCCACTTTCCGGCGCCGTCGTACATTCCGCAGGTTGCCATGACACTGAGGACCTGTTCGACGCCCGCGGGAGCCAGCGCACGCTCGTGGGTGAGCGGATTGACACCGTTGTTCGCCATCGTCGCAGCCATCAGACTCAGATCGCGGCAGGTCACGTCGATCGAGCATTGACGGAAGTACAGGTCGACGGCCTCGTCTGGATTGCCGGTGATGACGTCGAAGGATCGCAGCATGTGTCCGATCGCGCGGTTGCGGTGACCGGTGCGCGCCTCGGAGGTGTAGACCGACTCGTTGAATGCCAGTTCACGGCCCGCGTACCTCGAGTACGCCGAGCGGATGCGCTCGAAGCGGGCCTCGGGATTCGGGCCGGCAACCAGTGATGCAGCGGTGATCGCCCCCGCATTGATCATGGGGTTTCGTGGCCGTTCGGTGAGCGGGTCGAGGCTGATTTCGTTGAACGGCTCGCCGGATGGCTCGACGTCGATTTTCGCGGCAACCGCCTCGCTTCCCCGATCGGCGAGAGCCAAGGCGTAGGTGAAGGGTTTCGAGATCGACTGAATGGTGAACGGGATTCGCGAGTCACCGATCTCGTAGACGTAACCGTCGACGGTGGCGATGCAGATTCCGAACGAATCGGGGGCGACCGCCGCGAGTTCGGGGATGTAGTCGGCCAACTCGCCCTCGTCGAGTGATCGGACTTCGTCGAACACTCGCGTTATCAGGTCGTCGACCACAGTTCCCATACGTCGACCTTAAGCTGACATGGCGGTCGTTTTGTGGAACAAGAGTTGTCGAGTCGATTGCGACGGATCCCATTTGTCTGTGATTGCGATCACGAGCGATCCGTGGGATTTCGCTGTTACGCGAAGTCACACCGGAATCGGGCCGAGTCCGCGTGTCGGTTCGCCGGAACGCTCCGTAGACTGGCAGCACTGTCGCGAAGACAGCCGCGGCGCGCACCGGTGCAGCTGTGAAGCACGGAGGGAGCGATCTCGTTGGGTGTTCTTGCCCGCATTCAGGGTCCTGACGATCTACGTCAGTTGAGCCACGCCGAGATGACGGAGTTGGCCGACGAGATTCGTGAGTTCCTCGTGCTGAAGGTCGCTGCGACCGGTGGTCACCTCGGGCCCAACTTGGGCGTCGTGGAGTTGACCCTCGCACTGCACCGAATTTTCGACTCGCCGCAGGACGCGATCATCTTCGACACGGGCCATCAGGCCTACGTGCACAAGATCCTCACCGGCCGTCAGGATCAGTTCGACACCTTGCGTAAGCAGGGCGGACTGTCCGGATATCCGTGCCGCGCCGAGAGCGAACACGACTGGGTCGAGTCCTCTCACGCTTCCGCCGCTCTGTCCTATGCCGACGGACTCGCCAAGGCCTTCGCGTTGACGGGTCAGAATCGCCACGTTGTCGCCGTCGTCGGTGACGGCGCGCTGACCGGCGGAATGTGTTGGGAAGCCCTCAACAACATTGCGGCGGGCAAGGACCGTTCGGTGGTGATCGTCGTCAACGACAACGGTCGCTCGTACGCGCCGACCATCGGCGGGCTCGCCGACCATCTCTCGGCACTGCGGACCGCACCGAGTTACGAGCGCGCGCTCGACAGCGGCCGACGCCTGGTCAAGAGACTGCCCTGGGTCGGGCGCACCGCGTACTCCGTCCTGCACGGAATGAAGGCCGGTCTCAAGGACGCGGTCAGCCCTCAGGTCATGTTCACCGATCTGGGTATCAAGTACCTCGGACCGGTGGACGGACACGACGAAGCCGCCATGGAATCGGCGTTGCGCCGGGCGAAGGCTTACGGCGGGCCGGTCATCGTTCACGCCGTCACGCGCAAGGGCAACGGTTATGCACACGCCGAGAACGACGTGGCCGATCAGATGCATGCCACCGGCGTCATCGATCCCGTCACCGGTCGCGGCACCAAGTCGTCGGCGCCGGACTGGACGTCGGTCTTCTCGGCCGCATTGATCGAGCAGGCTTCGCGTCGTGAGGACATCGTCGCCATCACCGCGGCCATGGCCGGGCCCACCGGACTCGCGGCCTTCGGTGAGAAGTTCCCCGATCGGATGTTCGACGTCGGGATCGCCGAGCAGCATGCGATGACCTCGGCCGCCGGCCTGGCGTTGGGCGGACTTCACCCCGTCGTCGCTATCTACTCGACGTTCCTCAATCGAGCTTTCGATCAGTTGTTGATGGACGTCGCTCTGCTCAAACAACCGGTGACGGTCGTGCTCGACCGCGCCGGGGTCACCGGAGTCGACGGCGCCAGCCACAACGGCGTCTGGGATCTTTCGCTCCTCGGAATCATTCCCGGGATCCGCGTCGCGGCACCGCGTGACGCAGACACGCTGCGCGAAGAACTGGACGAGGCGCTTCTCGTCGACGACGGCCCGACGGTCGTACGGTTCCCGAAGGGTGCTGTACCCGAAGCTATTCCGGCAGTGAAGCGACTCGACGGAATGGTCGACGTTCTCAAGGCCAGCGAGGGTGAGCGCGGCGACGTGCTCCTCGTCGCGGTGGGCCCGTTTGCATCCTTGGCGCTCGAGATTGCCGAGCGCCTCGACAAGCAGGGCATCTCGGTTGCCGTCGTCGATCCGCGGTGGGTTCTGCCGGTCGCGGATTCGCTGGTGAAGATGGCGGACAAGTACGCGCTCGTGGTCACCATCGAAGACGGCGGTCTGCACGGCGGCATCGGTTCGACGGTCTCGGCTGCGATGCGTGCCGCCGGCGTGCACACGTCCTGCCGTGACATGGGCGTTCCCCAGCAATTCCTCGATCACGCCAGCCGCGAAGCCATCCACAAGGAACTCGGACTCACGGCTCAGGATCTCTCGCGCAAGATCACCGGCTGGGTGGCGGGGATGGGCAGCGTCGGCGTCCACGTCCAGGAAGACGCGTCCTCGGCGTCGGCTCAGGGTGAAGTCGCGCAAGGCTGACAGCTCGTCTCGCAATAATCTCGAAAAGCGGTGGCCCTCGGACCAATCCGAGGGCCACCGCTTTTCGGTGTGAAACCGTGAGATCTCGCTACTGGACGGATTCGAGCGTGCTGCCTCGCGTTTCCTTCACGAACCTCAGGACGACGAACAGCGACAGTAGCGCCATGACGGCGTATCCGGCGTAGGTGTAGGACAGATTCCAATCGGCCAGGGCCGGGAATGTCCAGGACACCAGGAAGTTCGCGACCCAGTTGGTGGCGGTCGCAATTCCCACCGCTGCAGCACGCACGCGGTTGGGGAACATTTCGGAGATCAACACCCAGACCACCGGGCCCCAGGACAGAGCGAAGAAGAAGACGAATGCGTTGGCTCCGATGAGTGCGATCGTGGCGTTGGCCCCGGTCAGCGTGGCCACGGATTCGCCGATCTCGTTCTTCGTCACTGTTGCCGAATGGAAACAGAAGGCTGCGGTACCCAGTGAGATGGCCATACCGGCAGAACCGACCAGCAACAGCGGCTTTCGCCCGACCCTGTCGATGACGGCGATGGCCACGAACGTGCCGACGATGTTGACCAGAGCGCTCACGACACTGATGAGCAGCGAGCGATCGGCCCCGAATCCGACTGCCTGCCAGAGCGTGCTCGAGTAGTAGAAGATCACGTTGATGCCGACCAACTGCTGCAGTGCAGCCAACGCGATGCCGACCCACACCAGATGCGAGACGCCGAGCCGCTTCGAGAAGAGTTGGCGGACTGTGGTCTTGGCCTGCTTCTCCGTCAGTGATTCACGAATCTCGTTCATCCGTTCGGTGACGGCGTCGTGATCTCCGCCTTCGAGGTCGGAGATGATCTTGCGAGCTCGATCGTCCTTGCCCTGCGCCACGAGGAATCGCGGAGACTCCGGAATCGTGGTCGTCATGATCAGGTACAGGACTGCGGGAACAGCCTCGAGCATCAGCATCCACTGCCAGGCTTCGAGGCCCGCGATCTGATTGCGATCACCGCCGGCCGCAGCTTGGAGGGCATAGTTGACCAACTGCGACACGGCGATTCCGAGGACGATCGCCAACTGGTACATCGAGCCGAGGCGTCCGCGAATCGCGGCGGGGGAGATCTCCGCGATGTATGCCGGGGCGATAACTGATGCGAAACCTACGGCCAGGCCGCCGACCACGCGCCAGAACGTGAGGTCGTAGACGCTGAACGGAATTGCGGAACCGACGGCGCCGATGATGAACAGCACCGCGGCTATCTGCATGACGCGGATGCGGCCGAGTCGGTCTGCGAGTGTGCCTGCGATCCAGGCGCCGAGTGCTGCGCCGAGCAGAGTCAGTGAAACCGTGAGCCCGGTGCCCGAGGCGCCGATGTCGTACTTGTCTCGGATCGCACCGACTGCCCCGTTGATGACGGCGGTGTCGTATCCGAACAGAAAACCGCCGAGCGCGGCGGCGCCGGCGAAGAGCACTGCGTGTCCGACGTCGGCGCGAGTAGCGCCGGATCCACCGCCGGAGGCGGTTCCGCTGAATGCCATTCCTGCCCCCTCAAAGGCCCTACGGTCGACACCCCGATGCGCCGATCCATCCGCGAGCACTCTGCACGCTACGCCCACCGGAGGAGATTTGGCGGGGACTCACGCGCCGTTATCCAGCTGAGTCCATTCTCGCGTCGAATCAGGCCGACTCAGAGATGAGGTATTGATTGCAGTGACTATGCAGACAATCAGGCAGGCGCAGGTGAGATGGGTTTATTCGCCCGCGAGACGCTCGGCTCTGGCCGCGATGTCCTCGAGATCCTTTGCCATGAATTTCCGGGTCACCCGCGCGCCCAATCGGCCGAATACTGCTGTGAAGATCTTCGAGATACGTGACGTGGATTCGGATTCACCGGAGAAGTGCATCTCGAGGATCGTGCCTGCGGCGTCAGGCTTCAGAGTGAACCCACTCGTGTAGTTCATGCCGTGGGAGTTGGCTTTGACGACCGTGCGGGTAGGAGCGTCGACTTCGGTCACCCACATGTCCTCGGTTGCTTCCTTGCCCATCATCTTCCGAGTCTCACGCCACTTGGTACCGACGGCGTAGCCCTCTCCGGCGAGCCGTTCGATACGGATCACGCCGGAGAGGGTCTCGGCAGCATTGTCGAGGTCCGTGAGGACCTGCCACACGGTCTCTGCCGGTGCTTTGACGTGCCTGGTTACGGAGATCGAAAGTTCAGCCATGCGGGTGAGCATAAAGACCGTGACCGACACTGCGTCTTTTCTAGGTGGTTGCGCGCTTCGCGGCTTCGCTCAAGGTCGGTGTGATCTGGCCGAGGACCCACGGCGTGCTCAGGACGTTGACGTTGCTCAGTCCGCCGATGACGCGGGTGTCGCTGAGGAATGCGGTGGATCCGCGCTTGACCGCGTCGAGTCCACCGACTGCGGGTATGCCGGACGGATCACCGGAACCGTCGGTGAAGCCGACGATCACATCGGCGTCGATGTCGGCGATGTTCTCGTAGGAGATCGTCTTGAAGAACGATCCGCCTGCGTTGTCCGCGGCGAGCTTCTCGACGCCTGGTGCGTTGACGAACCCGAGTTCGGTCAGCACCTGGACGCGCGGATCGGTGGGCAGGTAGACGTTGATGTTGCTCGAGTCGGTGTCGAAGTTGACCACTGCCAACGTCTTCCCCGCGAACTCCGGGTGGGCTGCGGCGGTATCGGCGAGAGTAGCGTCGAGGCCGTCGACGAGCTTGTCGGCCTCTTCGCTCTTGCCGACTGCCTCGCCGACGATGCGGGTCTGGTCCTGCCAGGACGTCTGCCAGGCAGCGCCGGGGTAGGCGGCCGTCGGTGCGATCTTGCTCAGTTGGTTGTAGACGGATTCCTCGAAGCCCTCGTACGGCGCGAGGATGACGTCGGGTGTCAACGACGCGATGGACTCGATCGGCGGTTCTCCGCTGGCCGGCATGTCGAAGAGCGTGGTCTTGTCCGCGTCGAAGTAGTCCTGCGCCCAGGGCATCACGCCGTTGTCGTCCGCACCGTAGGTGTACTTGGGCTGTCCGACCGGAGTCAGATCGAGTGCGTACAGGATGTCCTGCGCGTTCCATCCGAGAGTGACGAGGCGCTCGGGCTTCGATTCGATGGTCGTGGTGCCGAAGGTGTTCTCGATACTGACGGGGAATCCGTCCGTACCTTGTGCGGTCGTCGAGGTGTCCGTATCCGAGGAGCACGAGACAAGGGCGGTGACTGCAATTGCAGCGGCACCGAGGGCGGCAAAGCCTCGAACAGAAGTTTTCATGAAGGGCAGCCTAACCTACTGATTTTCGGCAGCCAAACGAAACCGAGTGCGCTGTTTATGCAGGTGGGGGTGAGATGTGGGCCGGGTTTCACGGGCCCCCGTTTCGGTGGGCGATACTGTCCCGGTGCGATCACAGCAAAAGATTCTCGCCGCCGTTCTCGGACTGATCGAAGGCGGCGGATTCGAGGCTGTGAACATTGCCGCGGTTGCCACTGCGGCCGGTGTCTCGCGTCAGACGGTGTACTCGATTTTCGGAACGCGAGAAGAGGTCGTCTCCCAGGCGATGGGCGGTCTTGCCATCGAGGTGCTCGGGGAGATCACGGCACAGGTGGAGTCGGTCGACACGGCGTGTGACTATGTCGTCGAATTCATCGTTGCCGCGCGAACTGCCGTGCGTGCTCACCCGGTTCTGGCGACACTGCTTCTCGCAGAACGGGGAAACCCCGTCTTCGACGTCGAAATGATGAGTCGAGCAATACCTTTCGCTACTCAGATGCTCACTCCGATGGTCGAACGTGGTCTCGCCACGGACGTGGAACTCGACGAGATAGTGGAAATTGCCGTGCGTCTCGGACTTTCGGTTGTCGCCTTCGACAGTGAGCTCGTCCATTCCGACGACTCCCTGCGCGCCTTTCTCGCGCGGTGGCTCGGGCCCGCAATTCGGTCGACCTCGTAGTTCCTCGCCTACTTCGTCAAAACCTTGACACTAGATCGTCAGAGTGTCTAGTTTTGGCGTGCCCGGAATTCTCTGGCGACATTCTTCGAGGGAGCACCAGTCATGTCCGGAGTGAAACGTAGGTCATTTTTGGCCGGTACGGCTGCCGTGGGAGTCGCGATGACGGCGCCACGCACTGCCAAGGCTGCAACAGGGATTCCGCTGACCCGTGAGGAACACCGTGTCGTCGTCGTGGGATCGGGATTCGGCGGCGGGGTCACGGCTCTTCGCTTGGCCGAGGCAGGGGTTCCGGTCACCCTGCTGGAGAGAGGGATTCGGTGGCAGACCGGACCGAATGCCGAAACTTTTCCGCATCCCGTCAGCCCGGACAAGCGCATCCTCTGGCATCAGTCCAACCCGACTCTGTTCGGTAGGCCGGCGATCTTCGAGCCCTATGCAGGCTTGCTGGAGACGGTGACGGGCGAGAACATGACAGCGATCTGCGCAGCCGGTGTGGGCGGCGGATCGCTTGTGTACCAAGGGATGACACTGCAACCGGAAGAAACGGTCTTCAACGCACACTTTCCGGAGGAACTCGACTACGCACGAATGGACCGCGTCCATTACCCGCGGGTGGCGCGGATGCTGCGGGTGGAAACTGCACCCGACGAACTGATTTCCAGCCCCAACTACGAGGCGGCACGCGTATTCGCGCGTAACGCAACGCGTTCCGGTCTACCCGTGTCGAAGATTCCGATGCCCATCGACTGGAACTACGCGCTGGCCGAACTGCGGGGTGAGATGAAGCCGTCGTACACCAACGGTGACGGCGCACTCGGGGTCAACAACGGCGGCAAGCATTCGGTGGACGTCACCTACATTGCGGCTGCGGAAGCGACCGGATTGGTCGAAGTGGAGACTCTGCACCAGGTCACCGACGTCGAGCGGGCAACCGACGGGCGGTGGCGTGTATATGTGGACCGGACCGATATTTCGGGCAAAGTTCTCGAGAACAAGATTTTGACGACGGAAGCGCTCGTCATGGCTGCGGGCAGCATGAACACCACCAAACTCCTGGTCCGCGCAGCGAAAACGGGGCGGATCACGGATCTGCCCGACGAACTCGGCGCAGGATGGGGGACCAATGCCGATCGGATCTACATCTGGTCGGATCTCGCCGAGAATTTCGGTGCGACCCAGGGTGGACCGGTCGTCTACGGCAGTCGGAATTGGGAGGACCCGCACAACGCGTTCACCGTCATTCAGGCGTCGTTCCCGCCGGTGGCGTTCGACGCTCACAGCACGGTAATGGTCGGATTCGGTGTCAGTACCGACCGAGGTCGGTTCGTGTACGACTCGGTGCGGGGTGAGGCGGTGCTCCATTGGCCGAAGGACGGGGATTCGGCGATCCAGCAACGCCACATCGGGCCGGCGGCCCATCGGATCGCGGCCGGAGGTCTCCTGACCGACACGAACGCGATACTGCCGTCCACCTGGCATCCTCTCGGCGGCGCCTGCATGAACTCGGTGTGCGACCTCGATGGCAGGGTTCTCGGTCAGCGTGGGTTGTACGTGCTCGACGGTGCTCTGCTGCCGGGCAACTCCGCCGCGTGCAATCCGTCGATGACCATTGCCGCCGTCGCGGAGCGTGCGCTCGAGAACATCGTGAAAGACGATGTGGGAATCCTCTTCTGAGTCTGCACAAACGCCACGGACGGCGTACCCGAAGGCACGCCGTCCGTGACGGTTCGATCGACTTTCTCAGACGCTGGCAACGCCAGGCGCGAGGAAGCGCTTGCCGTTGACGGCTTCGGAGGTGCCGGTCCGGTCCAGGTACGGCGTGATGCCGCCGTTCCAGAATCCGAATCCGCCGCCGAGCAGCAGGCAGAGGTCGATGTCCTCGGCTGCCGCTACGACGCCCTCGTCGAGCATGATCTGAATTTCCTCGGCGAATGCACGACGTGTGCGCTCGAGGACCTCTTCCGAGGTGGACACCTTGTCACCCTGCGGCCACAGCGCGGCGACCTCGGGATCGACGGCCTGACCGTTCTCGCCCCAGGTCCACACGCCGGGCTTGCGAGCCTCGACGAGTGCTTCGAGTCCCGGTGAGCTCTTGAACCGGTCAGGGTACGACTCCTGCAGGGTCTCACCGGTGTGCAGAGCCACTGCGGGTCCGACGAGGGCCAGCAGCGTGAACGGCGACATGGGCATGCCGAGTTCGGCGATGGCATTGTCCGCGACGTCGAAGGGTGTGCCTTCGTCGACGGCGGACATGACCTCACCCAAGGTGCGGGTGACGAGGCGGTTGAAGACGAAGCCGGCCTTGTCGCCGCAGAGGACGGCGGACTTCTTCAGCGACTTCGCGGTAGCGAAAGCCGTTGCGAGAGTGGCATCGTCGGTCTTGCTGCCCTTGATGATCTCGAGGAGGGGAAGAACGGCCACCGGGTTGAAGAAGTGGAAGCCGACCACGCGCTCGGGATGCTCGAGCCCGGACGCCATCTCCGTGATGGAGAGCGAGGAGGTGTTGGTCGCGAGGATGGTTTCGGGAGCGATGAACTGCTCGAGTTCCGCGAAGACCTTCTTCTTGACGTCCATGTTCTCGAAGACGGCTTCGATGACGAAGTCGGTCTTGGCGAACGCGGCCTTGTCGAGGGAACCGGAAACGAGTGCCTTGAGGCGGTTCGCGGCGTCGGGGGACAGACGCCCCTTGCCCTGGAGCTTCTCGATCTCGGTGTGGACGTAGCCGACACCCTTGTCGATGCGCTCCTGGTCGATGTCGGTCAGGATGACCGGCACCTTGAGCTGGCGGACGAAGAGCAGCGCGAGCTGGCTGGCCATGAGGCCGGCACCGACGATGCCGACGCCGCTGACCTTACGAGCGAGTGAGCGGTCGGGTGCTCCCGCGGGACGCTTGGCGCGCTTGTTCACCAGATCGAATGCGTACAGACCCGCACGAAGCTCGTCCGTCAAGAGGAGATCGGCGAGAGCCTCGTCCTCGGCCGCGAAGCCCTTGTCGAGCGAAGCGGCATCGGTGATGTCGGTGCTGCGAGCCAATTCGAGCAGCTCGACAGCCTTGACCGCGCCGGGAGCGTTGCCCTTGGTCTTGCCGTCGACGATTGCCTTCGCACGAGCGATCGCGTCGTCCCAGCCCTGGCCACGATCGATCTCGGGGCGAGCGGGGGTCACTGTGCCGGCGAGGACCTGCGACGCCCAGGCGAGAGACTGCTCGATGAAGTCGGCGGAGTCGAGAACGACGTCGACCACGCCGAGTTCGAGTGCCTTCTTGGGGGAGAGCACCTTGTTCTGGTTCAGTGCGTTTTCGATCACCACGGTGACGGCGTTGGACGGGCCGATCAGGTTGGGGAGCAATTGCGTTCCGCCCCAACCTGGGACCAGACCGAGGAACGCTTCCGGGAGACCGAGCGCGCCCGCGTTGGCGGCAACCGTGCGGTAGTGGCTGTGCAGGCCTACTTCGAGTCCGCCGCCCAAGGCGACGCCGTTGATGAAGGCGAACGTGGGAACCGAGGACTCACGTAGGCGTCGGAACACCTTGTGGCCCAAGCGACCCAGTTCGAGTCCCTGCTCACGTGAGGTGATCGCGGGAACGCCCTTGAGGTCCGCGCCGGCGGCGAAGATGAAGGGCTTGCCGGTGACGGCGACGGCAACGGGGTTGGCTGCAAAGGCTTCGTCGAGGGCAGCGTCGAATGCTGCGAGTCCGCCGGGACCGAAGGACGACGGCTTGGTGTGGTCGAAGCCGTTGTCGAGGGTTATCAGTGCAAACGGGCCCTCGATGCCGGGGACCGAGATGATCTTCGTGTAGGCGTTCGTCACGACCTCGTCGGCGAATGCTGTTGCAATATCAGACATTTAGTTAACTCCTGCCTGGTAGTCAGCGTGGTTCGGGTTCTCCCAGATGACGGTTCCGCCCATGCCGAGGCCGATGCACATGGTGGTCAAGCCGTAGCGCACGTCGGGACGCGTCGCGAACTGGCGGGAGAGCTGCGTCATCAGGCGAACGCCCGAGGAAGCGAGGGGGTGGCCACACGCGATGGCGCCGCCCCACTGGTTGACGCGCGGGTCGTCGTCGGCGATGCCGTAGTGCTCGAGGAATGCGAGGACCTGAACGGCGAACGCCTCGTTGATCTCGAAGAGTCCGATGTCCTCGATCTTCAGGCCGGTGCGTGCCAGCAGCTTCTCGGTGGCGGGAACCGGGCCGATTCCCATGACGGCGGGGTCGACGCCCTGGTAGGCGAAGCCCACCATGCGCATGCCGACCGGCAGTCCGAGCTCGGCTGCGGTGTCCTCACCGGCGAGCAGGGCGGCGGTGGCGCCGTCGTTGAGTCCGGCGGCGTTACCGGCGGTGATGCGTCCGGCCGGGCGGAACGGCGTCTTGAGCTTCGCGAGATCTTCGACGGTGGTTCCGGGGCGCGGCGGCTCGTCCTCGGTGGCCAGGCCCCAGCCTGCAGAACTGCGGGTGGCGACGGGGACCAGGGTGTCGGCGATGAAGCCGGCCTTCTTGGCAGCGTCGTACTTGTTCTGGCTGTTCACGGCGTAGGCGTCCGTGCGTTCCTTGGTGATGGTCGGGAACCGGTCGTGCAGGTTCTCGGCGGTGTTACCCATCACGAGGGCACTCGGATCGACCAGGCGATCGGCGAGGAAACGCGGGTTGGGGTCTGCGCCCTCACCCATCGGGTGGTGACCCATGTGCTCGACGCCACCGGCGATCACGACGTCGTACTGGCCGAAGCCGATGCCCGACGCGGTGGTGGTGACAGCGGTCATCGCGCCGGCACACATGCGGTCGATGGCGAAGCCGGGAACGGTTTCGGGGAGACCGGCGAGGATCGCGGCCGTGCGGCCGATGGTCAGGCCCTGATCACCGGTCTGCGTGGTGGCTGCGACGGCCACTTCGTCGATCCGCGCGGGATCGAGCTGCGGGTTACGACGAAGCAGCTCACGAATCGCCTTGACGACGAGATCGTCTGCGCGTGTGTCGGCGTACATGCCTTTCGGGCCGGCCTTGCCGAACGGGGTGCGAATGCCGTCGACGAAGACGACGTTGCGTTGGTTGTTTGTGGATGGAGCCACGCGAATTCCTCCTGATGGAGCTGCCCACCGCACCGAAGGGCGGTGAGACGTTGGTTCGGCGATCACGGCCAGGCGTCCGGCCTCGTATCGAGCGTACTACTGCCCATTACTGACCGGTAACTTAACGTGCCGAATTGCTCCAACTTCACACCGGGGTCAGGTCAGGATTCAGGCGCTTCGGCCTCGGGTTCGGCCGGGACCACGGAGTTCAGTGCCTCGGCGAGGACAGGAACCGTCAAAGTGCGTTGCCAGCCACGTGCGCCTCCCGAAGTGAGCTTGGTCTCGATCGCACTCTCGACTTCGGCGATGTCCGAGTCGGGTTCCAATTTCCAGTCCCAGCACAGGCGCCTGACCAGGTCGGGTTGGAGCAGATTCTCCACCGGTACCGACACCTCTTTGCTCAGGTCCGACAGTGCGGCTCTGGCCGCCGTCAAGCGGTCCGCTGCCGCCGGATCCTGGCGGGCCCAGCGACCGGCGGCCGGAGGTCCGACGATGGGCGGGGTCTTCGGCGGAAGCTCGCTGTCGGGGAGCCTGCGCGCAGCTTCCAATGCGTCCATCCAGACACGTGAATACCGGCGTTGACGTGGTCCGCCGAAGACGGGAAGCGAGCGGAGCGCGTCCAACGACTGGGGATCTTTGAGGGCGGCATCGATGATCGCGGAGTCGGGAAGAACTCGGCTCGGCGACACGTCACGCTTGCGTGCGAGATCCTCACGGGCTTGCCACAACGCCCGCACCGCCGCCAACTGGCGCGTGGTCTTGAGCGAGGTGATGTGCGATGTACGACGCCAGCGGTCCGGTTTGGGCTTGGGTGGTCCGGCCAGACGGATGTACTCGAACTCTTCCTTCGCCCATTCGAGCTTGCCTTGGGATTCGAGTTCGGCTTCCATTGCGTCGCGCAATTCGAGAAGCACTTCGACGTCGAGGGCGGCGTAGTTCAACCAGGCGTCCGGCAGTGGACGTGTCGACCAGTCCGCAGCCCCGTGACCCTTGCGAAGTTCCACTCGCAGAGTTCGTTCCACAATCGCGGCGAGTCCAACTCGCTCGAATCCGGCCAGTCGTCCGGCAAGTTCGGTGTCGAACAGCTCGGCCGGTGTCAGGCCCAGTTCGGCGAGGCCGGGGAGATCCTGATCGGCGGAGTGCAGCACCCATTGCAACGGGTTGATCACCTCGGCCAAGGGCCGCAGGTCTTGCGCTGTCGGAATCGGGTCGAGCAGGAACGATCCTGCTCCTTCGCGTCGGAGCTGGATCAGGTACGCCCGTGCCGAATAGCGGAATCCGGATGCCCGCTCGGCGTCCACCGCGAGCGGGCCGTGACCGGAAGCCAGCGCGGCCGCGGCACCGGAGACGCCGGCGGCAGTGGTGATGACTTCCGGAACTCCGTCACGCGGTACGAGCAGCGGAACTACGTCGGAGGTGGGCTCGGTCGCATCATCGGTGACTTCGGACATGGTCATTGACTCTACGTCGCAGTGGGGACAGTGGTTGTCACCTCAGCGTCGAACAGTTCGTCGAGAGCTGCCCCGAAACCTTGCGCGAGCTGGTCCAATTCGGGTGCCAGATCGGAGCAACTGACGATGCCGACGTCGAGTTTTCCGTCGAGCGACATCACCGTGACGTTCAGGCCCGCCCCGTGGAAGATCGGGCCGAGCGGGAACATTCCTTTGATCTGTGCACCGAGGAAGTAGAGCGGGACCGGCGGCCCGGGCACGTTGGAGACCACCAGGTTGGACACGACCGGATGACGCTCGGCGAGCTTGAGTGACGAGTACACGCGCATGGCGGCGCCGAATACCGCCGGTGATGCGAACTGTGACCAGTCCTGGAGCATGTTCGCGCCCAGGGCTTCGTTGTGGTCCTTCGAGGTGGCGTTGTAATCGCTGATCGCGTGCAGGCGTTCGACGGGATCGGCGATCTGGGTGCCCAGTTGCGTGAACATGCCCGAGATCTGGTTCGTGCCCGGCCGGTCGGACTTGCCGTGAACCGAGACGGGAACCATGGCGACGAGGGAGTCCTCCGGTAGTTCGTCCCGGTCCTCCAGATACTTACGCAGAGCTCCGGCGCAGAGCGCCAGGACCACGTCGTTGACCTTCACGCCGTGGCGGTCTTTCACGGCTTTCACCTTCGCGAGATCGAGTTGGCTGAACGCGACGTTGCGGTGGCCGGTGATAGCGCCGTTGAACGAGGTTCGCGGCGCGGTGAACGGCGCAGGCATGGCTTCACCCTTGCGTGCACGCGTCACCCACTTGGGGAGCATGGCGATTCCGCCGGGGACCAGACGGGCAATTCGTGCGGGCCGTGCGATGACAGCCATGAGTCCGCCGATCGCGATGTCGAGAGTTCCGGCGTCGCCCGCGCCCTGGGCATCGGGATCCACGAGAGCCGGCGAATCCGGTTCGAGGCTGCACAGCTGAGCCAGGATGTTTGCGCCGGTGACACCGTCGGCGGCGCTGTGGTGGATTTTCGACATGACGGCGATCTGCCCGTCGGCGAGGCCCTCGATGACCCACATCTCCCACAGCGGACGGGACCGATCCAGCGGCTGGCTGGCGATGTGTCCGGCAAGTTCCGCCAGTTCCGCGTGCGTTCCCGGCGCGGGTACCGCGGTCCGATGGCAATGCCGCTCGATGTCGAAATCGTGGTCGTCGACCCAGACCGGGTAGTCGAGATTGAGGCGAGAATCTTTGAGTTTGCGCCGGAAGGTCGGCATGGTGGCCATCCGCGAGTCCAACTCGCGGAGGAGCTTCCGGTAGTCGTAGCCGCCCGGAATGGTTGTCGGGTCGAGCAGGACAAGTCCACAAACGTGCAATAGCTGGGTCGGTGTTTCCAAGTAGAGGAAGGTCGCGTCGAGTCCGCTGAGACGTTGCATGACTCATTCTAGAACAGGTTCTAGTAATTTTCCGGGGAAATGCGTAAACGAGTAGCGGAGTCAGTCGCTCTGCCGCGACAGCGTGGTTATCCCGGCGGGCGGAAGCCCTGCCGCGTATGCCAGGACTTCGCAGAAGGCCTCCACGTGGTGAGACAGTTCGGAAGAAGTTGCAGTCCAGGACGCTCGCAGCTCGAGCTGATGGGCCCGGGGCGGCCCGGCGATGTCGCCGTACCGCACCGACGTGGTGGCCGTGACCGTACCGCCCAGGGCGACAAAAGGTTCCGGGCCGGCCTCGAGTGCATCCACCAGCCAACTCCAGGCTACTTCGGGAAGCAGCGGATCCGCTGCGACGGCTTCGTCGAGATCGGCTTGGATGTAGGCCACCAATCGCATGGTCCCGTTCCACGCCTCGTCGCCGTCCGGATCGAACAACAGGATCAGGCGGCCGAAGGCGTCACCTTCGGACTGCTCTGCCACGACGTCGGAGTCCGGGTGCAGAACCTCGGCTCCCACGGCGTGACTGTACGGAGCGAGACGCTGCGGCGGACGGATGGGACCGACCTCTATCTCGGGCCGAACCCGCGCAGCGGTCATCGCCTCCACGGCGGCACGGAACTCGGCCGGGTCGGCTGTCGATCCGGATGTCGTCACAGGTCAGGACGTTAGTCGGGGATGTGGGCGGGGAGGTGGAGGCGCGCCGACCGAGAGTGGCCCGGGTGTGTGGCCGCTCACGAACCGCTCGGGTGTCCGATCCGGAGTGTCGGGCATGGCAGCATTGAGTCGATCGAAGACACACGTTGGCGGAGAGCGCGAGGACTGATGAGCGGGTTGGACAACATGAATTCAGGCACCACCGGGTCGGCGGAATACAGCGCTCGGCGAGTCTTGCCCGACGCACCGTTGCTTGCCGCGGCGACCGGACGCACTCCGAGTCGGCGGCCGGTGTGGTTCATGCGTCAGGCCGGGCGTTCGTTGCCCGAGTACCGCGAGATCCGCGCAGGGATCGGCATGTTGGAATCGTGCTTCGATCCGGCGCTGGTCTGCGAGATCACGATGCAGCCGGTGCGTCGTCACGACGTGGATGCGGCAATTCTGTTCTCGGACATCGTTGTTCCGCTCAAGGCCGCGGGAATTGATCTCGACATCGTTGCCGGTGTCGGACCCGTGGTTGCCAATCCGATCCGTTCGATCGCCGACGTCGCAGCGCTCCCGCGACTGGTCCCCGAAGAGGTCGGGGCGATCGCGCAGGCCGTTCGACTTCTCACCACCGAGTTGGGCTCCACGCCGCTGATCGGCTTTGCCGGAGCACCGTTCACCTTGGCGTCGTATCTGGTCGAGGGTGGTCCGAGCCGGAACCACGAGAAGACCAAGGCGCTCATGCACTCCGATCCGAAGACCTGGCACGCGCTGCTCGGAAGCCTGGCCGACACCACGATCTGCTTCCTGCAGGCGCAGCTCGAGGCTGGTGTCGACGCGGTTCAGCTGTTCGACTCGTGGGCGGGCGCCCTCTCGCTCGCGGATTACCGGGAATTCGTACTTCCGCATTCCGAGCGAGTGTTCGCCGAGGTTGCCGCTGCCGGCGTTCCGCGTATCCATTTCGGTGTCGGTACCGGTGAACTCCTCGGGGCGATGGGGGAGGCGGGCGCCGACGTCGTGGGTGTCGACTGGCGGATTCCGCTCGACGTCGCCGCCGGTCGTGTCGGCCCCGGCAAGGCTCTGCAAGGCAATCTCGACCCCGCCGTCCTGTTCGCCGGCCCCGAGGTGATCGATCGCGAGGTGCGTCGGATCGCCGCCGAAGGTGACCGCGCGATCGAAGCCGGCGCGATCGGCCACATCTTCAATCTCGGCCACGGCGTTCTGCCCGACACCGATCCGTCGGCGATCACGTCGGCGGTGGAGCTGGTGCACTCGCTGTGACGACCACTCGGCCGTCGGTCGCGGTGATCGGAGGCGGAATCTCCGGTCTGGTTGCCGCGTACCGGCTTCGGCGCAGTCTGGGCTCCGACGCCGACATCACGGTTGTCGACGACTCGCCGCGACTGGGCGGGAAGCTGCGGACGATAGATCTGGGCGGCGGCCCGGTCGACATCGGTGCCGAGGCGTTCATCGCCCGGCGGCCGGAGGTGCCTGCGCTTCTCGCCGAGCTGGGACTGACCGATCAGATCGTTCATCCTGCTGGGCTGAGCCCGTTGATCTGGTCTCAGGGCTCACTGAACCGGTTGCCGGCCGGAACCCTGATGGGAATCCCTGCGTCGGCCGAGTCGGTGAGAGATCTTGTCGACGGGCAGACCTTGGCGCGCATAGCCGCCGAGGCAGGCGTCCCGTTCGAGTGGACCCGGGGTTCCGATTGCAGTGTTGCCGAACTGGTTTCAGGGCGATTCGGCGATCAGGTGGTCAGCCGATCGGTGGATCCACTGCTGGGCGGGGTGTATTCGGGGCTGGCGGACACCATCGGCGTGCGAGCAGCATTACCGACGCTCGCTGCGGCGCTCGATGCGGGGGCTCGTAGCCTCACGGCTGCAGTCACGGCGGCATTGCCGACGCCTGCACCCGGACCGGTATTCGGAGCGCTCAGGGACGGTTACGGCATCCTGCTCGATGCGCTGCGGGAGGCCGCCGACGCGAGGTTCGTCCGAGGAGAGGCCTCGGGGTTACGCAGAGACGGGACGGGGTGGAACGTCGATCCGCTCGGAAGCGTCGACGCGGTGATTCTGGCTGTCCCGGCTCCGCGGGCAGCGACGTTGTTGGCCGGAGTCGATCCGGGGATCGCGAGTATCGCGGCGCGGATCGAACTGGCGTCGTCCGTGGTGGTCGCGCTCCGCTTGTCCGGGCAGGTCGAACTTCCGCAGAATTCGGGGATCCTGGTTGCCACCGACGCCGACCTGACCGCCAAGGCGTTCACGCTGTCGAGTCGAAAGTGGACGCACCTCGCTGATCGCGGCGAGCATCTCGTTCGGGTCTCGTTCGGTCGATTCGGTGCATCGGAGATCGTCGATCGGCCGGATGGGGAACTCATCGAACTCGCGCGCGCCGATCTCGAGACCGTGACCGGAATCACCGAGGTGCCAACAGCGAGCTTCGTGCAGCGGTGGCACGGAGGTCTTCCCCAGTACGCCCCAGGTCACACGGAAATCGTGGCCGAAATCGAGTCCGGGATGGCGCAGTTCGACGGCCTCGAAGTGGCCGGGTCGTGGCTGCACGGCGTCGGGGTTCCGGCGTGTGTCGCAGTCGGCACGACGGCGGCTACACGGATATTCGAGCGAGTGGCACGATAGACCCATGGCACGCCTTGATTTCGACAAACTGAACTCTGAAATCCGTTACCTCATGTTCTCCGTGTTCCAGGTGGAACCCGGTGTGCTGGGCGATGATCGGGAAGCTGCGGTCAAGGACGCCCGCTTGTTCTTCGAGGGTCTCGAAGACAAGGGCGTCGTGGTTCGCGGCATCTACGACGTCGCCGGCTTGCGCGCCGACGCGGACTTCATGATCTGGACCCACGCGGCCAGCATCGAGGAACTGCAGGCCGCGTACGCGGATTTCCGTCGCACCACGGTCCTCGGTCAGGCGAGTGCTCCCATCTGGAGCAACTCGGCGGTGCACCGCCCCGCGGAGTTCAACAAGAGCCACGTGCCCTCTTTCATCGCGGGTGAGGATCCGGGCGACTACATCTGCGTCTACCCGTTCGTCCGCTCGTACGAGTGGTACCTGCTCCCCGACGAGGAGCGTCGCAAGATGCTCGCCGATCACGGTATGGCTGCTCGTTCGTACAAGGACGTTCGCGCCAACACGGTCCCGGCCTTCGCTCTGGGGGACTACGAGTGGATTCTCGCGTTCGAAGCACCTGAGCTCATCCGTATCGTCGATTTGATGCGCGACCTGCGTGCCACCGAAGCGCGCTTGCACGTTCGCGAAGAGGTGCCGTTCTTCACCGGTCCGCGCGTGGACATCGAGAAGTTGGTTCTTTCCCTTCCCTGATCTACCTCGAAAGTAGTTTCTGTGACAACTGCACCGAACCGGCGTCGTCAACACATGTCCCATTGGGGAATGTTCAGCGCCGAATCGGTCGCCGGCGAGGTGACCGCCGTGCATCCGTACGAGGGTGATTCGAATCCTTCGCCGATGCTCGGCAACCTCGCCGGTTCGGTGCGCAGCCGGTCACGCGTCACGGGTCCGGCGGTGCGTCGGGGTTGGCTCGAGAACGGGCCGGGTCCCAGCGACCGGCGTGGAGCCGACGAATTCGTCTCGGTCACCTGGGACGAGCTGACAGAACTGCTCGCGCGTGAATTGCGTCGCGTGGTCGACACGCATGGAAACAACGCGATCTTCGGCGGCTCGTACGGCTGGGCCAGCGCCGGTCGATTCCATCACGCGCAGAGCCAGGTTCACCGATTTCTCAATCAGCTGGGTGGATACACCAAATCGGTCCACAGTTACTCGCTCGGAGCCACCGGCGTCATCATGCCGCGAGTGGTGGGAACACACTGGAAGTTGTTCGCGCGCTCCACGTCGTGGGACGTCATCGCGAAGCATTCCGATCTCCTCGTCTCGTTCGGGGGAGTTCCGATCAAGAACACCGGCGTCAATGCCGGTGGTACGAGCGGTCATCCGACACTCGGGGCGCTCGACGCGTTTCGGGCTCGCGGCGGAAAGATCGTCTCGTTCAGTCCGCTGCGTGACGACGTCGAGGGTGACTGTGAATGGATCGCACCCGTCCCGGGAACCGATGTGGCGATCATGCTCGCAGTGGCTTTTGTCCTGGCGTCGGAGGGTCTGCACGATCGCGAATTCCTGAACCGCTTCTGCGTCGGTTACGAACGCTTCGAGGATTACCTGCTGGGTCGCGCCGACGGTGTACCGAAGGATCCGCGCTGGGCGCAGGAGATCTCCGGGGTGCCCGCCGAGTTCGTCACCGAATTGGCTCGGCGAATGGCGTCGGGCCGGACGCTGGTCACGGTCACGTGGTCGTTGCAGCGCATCAAACACGGTGAGCAGGCGCCCTGGATGGGGGTGACCCTCGCCGCGATGCTCGGCCAATTCGGGCTTCCGGGTGGCGGTTTCGGGCACGGCTACGGTTCGATGAACGAGCCGGGTCTGGCTCCGGTGCCGTATCCGTTGCCGACCTTCTCTCAAGGTGTGAATCCGGTGTCGGATTTCATTCCGGTAGCCGCGATCTCCGATCTGTTGCTCTCGCCCGGTGAGGAATTCGACTACGACGGCAGGCGCCTGACCTATCCGGATATTCGGTTGGTCTACTGGGCTGGTGGCAATCCGTTTCACCACCACCAGGATCTCCCGAGGCTGCGACGGGCATTTGCGCGTCCGGACACGATCGTCGTTCACGATCCCTACTGGACGCCGATGGCTCGCAGCGCCGACATCGTCGTCCCGTCGACCACTTCGCTCGAACGAAATGACCTGAGCTGCACACGAAATGATCCGCTTCTGGTCGCGATGCAGCAGGTCGTTCCTCCCTTCGCGAACTCGCGTGACGACTATGACACGTTTGCCGATCTGGCTTCCGCACTCGGATTCGGGGAGCAGTTCACCGAGGGGCGATCCTCACAGGAGTGGATCGAGCATCTCTACGATCAATGGCGCCCGTTCGTCGATGCAGACGGCGGCAACACACCGACGTTCGAGGATTTCTGGTCCGACGGGCACTACCGGATGCGAACCGAAGACAACCTCGTGCTCTTCGGTGACTTCCGCGAGGACCCCGAGAAGTATCCGCTCTCGACTCCGAGTGGGAAGATCGAGATCTTCTCCGAGACCATCGAGTCGTTCGGCTACGCCGACTGCGCCGGCCATCCGCGCTGGTACGAGCCCGACGAGTGGTTGGGCGGACCGCGGGCCTTGCAATACCCGCTTCACTTGATCGCCAACCAGCCCAAGACGCGACTGCACAGCCAACTCGATCACGGTGCTGTCAGTCAGGCGTCGAAGGTCAAGGGACGCGAGCCGATTCGTATGCACCCCGATGCCGCGGCCGCGCGCGGCGTGTCGGCTGGGGAGGTCGTGCGCGTGTTCAACGATCGCGGGGCATGCCTGGCTGGTGTGATCGTCGATTCGGATTTGCGGAGCGACGTCGTCCAGTTGTCGACCGGTGCGTGGTACGACCCACTCGATCCTGCCGATCCCGACTCTCTGTGTGTTCACGGAAATCCCAACGTTCTGACGCCGGACATCGGTACGTCTTCGCTTTCGCATGGGTGCACCGGCCAGCACGTTCTGGTGCAGATCGAGAAATTCGAAGGGGTACTGCCACCGGTCAAGGCGTTCGATCCGCCGGTGCTTGGTTCGCGCTGACGGAACCGATCGGGCACCTCCCGCGTCGAACCTCGTGAGCGCCTGAATCAGGCGTCACGATCTATCGAAGGTGGGGGCCATCGTGAATGCAACGGATGTTGGTTCGATGCGGGGGCGGGTCGAAGTTCTTCGGGCCCAGATCGATTCGATGCAGGTCGAACTGTTGGAGCGAACACGATCGCTGGCGGACTTGCAGGAGAAGATCGCTCGAGCGACGGCGACCGTGCATTCGAGCGACGGTAGCGTGGAAGTGGTCGTGGACGCTTCGGGCGCGACCGTGGGAGTCACCCTCTCGGGGAGCGCCTACGGCAAGCATTCGCCGGCAGCGTTGGGGAATCTGATCCTGGCTACCGCCACATCTGCGGCGGAGGACATGCGCCGACAGGTCGCCGAGATGTCGAGTCCGTTCACGGAAGCGGCCGGAATCGATTTGCCTGACCTCGTCCCCGGTGTGCTCGGATTGCGTGAGATTCTCGCCCCTCGTCCGGCGTCGGTGCCGGCAGGCAGCGACGAGAACTGGGACCGCACCGTTCTGCGGAGCTCCGGCAATGTCTGAACTGGGCGTGGACGTAGCCGCGATGAAAAGTGCTGCACCTGCATTCGAGGCAGTTTCTGCCGATCTCGACGAGGCGCGGAGTGCTCTGGAAACAGCGGCAGGCGCCGAAGAGGGTTGCTGGGGAGCTGACCAGTTCGGAACCGCATTCTCGGACGCATATGTTCCCGGTGCGTCGTCAGCGGTCGGTGGGATGACATTGGTCGCGGGTGCGCTTCGAGAATTGACCGCCGCGCTGATCGAGATCACCGATCGGTTCGAAGCGATCGACACCTCGCTTGCCGACGACCTGGCGGGTGGGCTCTGATGGGACTCGAGATTCCGGGCTGGTTACAGGCGGTTGCGTCGGTCGCGGTGGGCAGTGACTGGCCGCAAGGAGACGAAACGGCACTGTGGAGGTTGGGTGATGCCTGGTCAGACGCGGCTGATCGGATCGAGGCTTCGGCCGCTGCCGGTGGTTATGGTTTGCAAGCAGTACTGGCTTCGATCGACGGTCGCGCCGGCGACTCGTTGTCTCGGTATTGGTCGGAGGCCGGGGGAGTTGCGGAGGTCTTCGAGCGGTTGTCCTCTGCTGCAGCCGAACTGGGGCAGTCGTGCACCGATACGGGCACGGACATCGAGTACACCAAACTGTCGATCCTCGCGGCGCTGAGCGCACTGGCGCTCGAGATTGCCGCCATGGTGGCGGCTGCTGTCCCGACACTGGGTGCGAGTACAGCCGGAATCGTGGCGGCTGAGGTCGCAACAACACTCACGGTCCGAATGTTGTTGCAGCAATTGTTGATACGAGTGATCGAGGCTGCAGCAGTGGAAGCTGCCGCAGCCGTCTTCTCCGGTCTCGCCATTCAACTGGGTCAGATGACGATGGATCATCGCCAGTCGATCGACGGTGGCAAGGTCATGACCGAAGGGCGCGACGGTTTCGTCAAAGGACTGGCGAACGGGGGGTTGAAGACGACGCCGGATCGTGTCGGGCCTGACCCGAACCCGCTCCCGACCGGTTCGAGGTTGCAGGAGATCGCACGGGGCGCTTTCGACGACGCGGTGTCGGGAGCGTCCGCTGCGATCGTGACGAAGGAAGTCACGGGCGGCGATGCCTCGTTGACGGACATCACGTCCGGCGCAATCGGTGGTGGGATCGGGTCAGTCAAGGACGGTCTCGTCGCTCGCAACGAGGACCTGAACGCGGCCGGTCTGAGCCCGACCGCGCTGAACTGGGACTTCTGAGTCGAAGTCTCGATCCGTGGGCTACTCCCGTGATTGGGGGGTAGCCCACGACCCGGCTACTGAGCGGGCTCGAGAACCAGCGAGATCGAGTTGATGCAGTACCGCTGATCGGTGGGCGTCGGGTATCCCTCACCCTCGAAGACGTGACCGAGGTGGCTGTGGCACTTCTTGCAGATGACCTCGACGCGGCGCATCCCGAGTGAGCTGTCTTCCTTCAGTATCACGGCATCCGAATCCGCCGGATCGAAGAAGGACGGCCACCCGCAGTGCGATTCGAACTTCTCGGTGCTGCGGAACAGTTCGGCTCCGCACGCCCGGCAGGAGTAAACACCTTCCGTGGTGGTGTCGGTGTACTCGCCGACGAAGGGGCGTTCGGTGCCGGCTTGGCGCAGGACGGCGAACTCCTCCGGAGTCAGCTTTTCGCGCCACTCGCTCTCGGTGTACGTGACCTCAGGTGTGCTGTCGATGCCATCGTGTGAAGAACTCATGCCTCCACGCTAATGCTTTGTCGCCGTTTCGGCTTCGTCGGCAGGTGAGACGGTATCGAGCGGGCGATCGAGGAGGTACGCGGGATCGATTCCCTGATCCAAGCGGCCCTCTCGACGCGCGACCAGATACCGATATCCGAGGACACAGAAGATCACGATCAGCAGAAGGCTCCAGCCGAGGGTGCTCTTGGTGTATTCGGCTGCCCGGCCGAAGGTCGGCCAGCGGTTCGACCACCAGTTGTCGAATGTCATGAAGCCGTAGACGGCGAGCCACGCCGGCCAGTTCCGCATGACCGAGTTCTTGAGCACCACGGACATCAGGAGCGGCAACAGCATCATCGAGTAGTACATCTGGCCGAGCGAGGGCAGTAGGAACGACGCGGTCATGATCACGCCGGTCGCGGTGGTGAGGAAGAAGAGTTCGTCGTTGCGGTAGTAGCGGTACAGAAGCCACAGAGAGACGACGACCATGGCGGCAAACACGACGCGCAACAGCAGGATCAACCATTCGGGCAGACCGAAGTACGCGCCGTTTCCGACAATCGAACTGTTGAAGTAGTCACGGGATTCGAGCAGGTACGGCACGGTGCGGCGGACGAAGTCCATCGGATCCGACGCAAGCGGCCACGCCACGACCGTGAGAATGAACGGGATGCCGAGGGCGGTGACGAACACCTTCCACTGACCGCGGACGAGTGGCAGCAGGAGCAGCGGCGCGAGAGTGGGTTTCACTGCGATGGTGAGACCGATCGCGGCGCCGGCCCACAGATCCTTCTTGCGCATCAGCAGCAGGAGGAAGGCAACTTCGCCGAGCAGGACGAGACCGTTGATGTTGGTGAACACCAACGTGTTGGTGACCGTCTCCGACATGAAAGCGCCGAGTATCAGAATCGGCGCGGCGATGGAACTGATCGTCAGGTCGAACAAGCGCAACAGCAGGTAGAGAGCCACGAGGATGGCGACGGCATTGACACCGATGAACAGCCACCGCGAGCGCTCGGGATCGAGGATCGCCAGGGGCGCCATCAACAACGAACCCGATGGTGGGTACAGGTAATGGGGGTCTACCGAGTTGAAATCTGCGGTGTAGACGTCGCGACCGTTCCAGAACGCCAGCGCGGCGTTGTAGACCGGTCGGAAGTCATCGGTGATGGCGCCGTTGACGGCTGTGACGATGACACGATTGAGCACGGTCATCACGGCGATCGGCCACAAAACGAAGTTGACGACTTGTTGGGTTGTCCGCCCGGTACGCGGCTCGAGCTGTCGAAGGAACACTTCGGCACGGTACACCGGAGCAGGGTGTGATCGGGGGATGCACCCCTTTTCGGTCGTGGTGGACGAGCGCCCGAGTCAGGCCGGGCACACGCTTCCGTTGCTGGGCAGGGAGGCGTCGGTGAGGTATGCCCTCATCGCCTGCTGCGCACAGGTGGATTGTGCCGCGGGGTGACCCGCACCCTGCCAGTCCAGGGTTGCGAAGCGCGACCCTGCGTTGGTGACGACGCCGGTGACGGTCGAGAGTCCGGAGTTTCCGACGGCCGGGTCACCCTGACCGCTCAGCACGAGGACGGCGGGCTTCAACTGGTTGGGCAGGGGAGAGTTGGCGGTCGACGGCCAGCTGGCGCATGCGAGCAAACCGAGCGCGGCTTCTCGCCCGAATACCGGATAGTTGGTGCCCCACGTGTCCGCCAGTTCGCGGGCACGCCCGATCCCCGGCCACTGCGTGCCGTCGGTGCATCGTCCGATGAACTGGCCGTCACCGTCCACCTCGTTCTCTGCCCGGGCGGCACGCTCTCGAATCGGCGAAGCGTTGCCGGTACCGAGCGCGGACAAAGCGTCAGACAGTGAGCGGGTCTCTTGCTCACGGTTGGTTCCGGCAGTCCACAGACTCGCCGAAATCGCGTTCGACACCGCAGCGGCGGACAGCGGCTGGAATTCATCGCCCCGCGCGCGTTCCATCAAACCCGTGACCGATTTCTTCGGATCAGGTCCGAGCGAGCACCCCAGCGCCACACATCGCTGAGCAAATGCGGTCAACGCGGCTTCCTCGCCCTGCACGCGGCTCTCTGCCTCGGTGGCAGCGTCGGTGGCCACCGGAGCGGGAGAATCGAGGATCAACCTCGCGAGGTTGTCCGGGTGGGCCGCCGCATAGCTCAGCGCGATGTCCGAGCCGGACCCTGCCGACCACAGAGCGATGGTCTCGACGCCCCACCGTGCACGTAGAGCGTCGATGTCCTCGGCAGCGGAGTCCGCGCCGAACTTCAGTTCTTGAGGATCGAGGTAGTCGGTACACGCGATGGTTGCGTCGTGACCGAGTGCGGAGACCGCGTCGGCGGCGTCGCCGGTGGAATCCGTGTCGTACTGGCCCAGATCGTGAAGGCCGCGCCGAATCTCCGGCGTCATGCAGTCGATTGCGGTGGACCTGTCGATTCCGCGTCGATCCAGGGCAACGACGGGGTGATCCGCAAGTACCGTCGTCAATCCGGTTGCAGCGAGCATGGCCAGAGACTCTCCCGACGAACGGTCGGTGCCGGAAGTGAACACGATCGGATACGCGTTTGCAGGTGTCGACGAGGTCCGCGCGCGGGTCAAGCCGGCAGTGAAGTTGCCGTCGATGGCACCGGTCACGTCGATGGGGGCACTGAATTCCGCGCATTCGAGGATGACGCCGGCGCTCGACGCCGCGAGAGCCTGGTCCGCTAGTGACGTGCCGGTGCAGTCCCGCCACGGTAGGTCGTCGGTCGGGACGCCAGGGTCAACCGGCGGCGCATCGGGCGACGGTCCCTCGCTCTGGGCAGGGCTGCCGTCGGTGCGGCCTTCGACCGCGACGGCGGGCCGAAGCGACGGTCCGGCGCCGCACGCACAACACGTCGCGAGGACGACGGCCATCAAAGCAACTCTGCGCATGCCGACCAGAGTGCCAGGTTCACCGACGTGGCTGCTGACGAACCCATCGAGTGAGAATCGTGCCGTCCGTATCGCCGAGGATGTGTGCGGGACGCATTGCTGTGGGCATTGCGTTGGGGGAGAGCGAGATTCGGCCGACTTTGCTCCCCACCAGTTGAGGTGAGGTGGTGACGCAGAGTTCGTCGACGGCATTGTCCTCGATCAACTGTCCGAAAAGTGACGGTCCGCCCTCGCACAGCACGCGGCGGAGCTTGCGAGCCGACAAGGCCCTGTCGATGTCGCCGCTGCTGACGTTCGGCGAGTCCGTCACCTCTACCTGCGCTCCGGTAGATCTCAACGCCGAAATCGCTGCAGTGTCCGCGGCGCTACCGACAACAAGGATCGGCGGAGTTTCGGTATCTCGCAGGAGACGACTTTCAGGGTCGATCGACGCGTGCGCCGAGACGACGAGGATCGGTGGGACCGGAGAGAGACCGCCGGCCGAGCGTCGCGCGCGGGCTTCGTCCGAGATCTGCACACCCCCGTAGTTCTCGGCTCGCGCTGTGCCGGCGCCGACCACGACGACGTCACAGAGTTCGCGCAAGATCCCGAATACCGACTTGTCGGCAGGTGTGCCCAGTCCATGGCTCACGCCGTCGACGGAGACGCACCCGTCGATGCTGGAAACGAAGTTCACACGCATCCAGGGTTGCGAGAGATTCTCCGGATAGGCGTACAAGCTGCGGAGCTCGTCTTCTCTGCCTGGTGTGAAGTAGGTCGCAATATCCATACGGTGCACATGAGAGATCACATCACGTAGATACCCTTGACGGATGCATGAACGTCTTGTCGATCGCAGCCCGGTGGTACCCGCCGATCAACTGGTAGCTCAAATGGTGCCTCCCGCAATGTTCGACGAGGTGAGTTTTGCGTCCTACATTCCCGATCCTAAGGAACCGAGCCAGGCAGCTGCTGTCGCCAAGGCCGAGGAATTCTCCAAGCGCGTCACCAAGATCCGCAGTGGTGGACGCCGCGGCCTGTTCGGCAAGAAGACCCAGGCAACCGGCGCCGGCCTGTACCTCGACGGCGGATTCGGTGTCGGCAAGACTCACTTGCTGGCGTCGATCTTCCACAGCGTTCCGTCGCCCAAGGCGTTCGGAACCTTCGTCGAGCTGACGCACGTCGTCGGCGCTCTCGGCTTCAACAAGGCCGTCGAAGCGCTCGCCGACCACAGCGTTCTCTGCATTGACGAATTCGAGCTCGACGATCCGGGCGACACCATGCTCGTCTCCCGCCTCCTCTCGGAGCTCTCCGCACGCGGCGTATCCATTGTCGCGACGTCGAACACGCTTCCCGGCCAGCTCGGTGAGGGCCGCTTCGCCGCGCAGGACTTCCTGCGCGAGATCAAGAAGCTCGGCTCGATCTTCGAGACGATTCGCGTCGACGGTCCCGACTACCGTCACCGTGACCTTCCGCCCGCACCGGAGCCCATCTCCTCGGAGGAGTTGGTCTCTCGGGCCGACGCCATCGACGGCGCCACGCTCGACAACTTCGACGAGCTGTGCAAGCACCTCAGCACACTGCATCCGTCGCGCTACAACAAGCTGGTCGAGGGTGTGAAGGCAGTCTTCATCGACGGTGTTCACCCCGCAACGGATCAGTCGGTCGCTTTGCGCATCGTGGTTCTCGCCGACCGCTTGTACGACGCGAGCATCCCGGTCACCGTTTCCGGCGCACGCCTCGACGAGATATTCACTCCCGAGATGCTCGCAGGTGGGTACAAGAAGAAGTACCTGCGCGCGACCTCGCGTCTGCTCGCGCTTTCTCGTTTCGAGGTCGCGGCCGGCTGATCGGCAGGCCTGTCAGCTGACGGGGCGCTCCATCACGAAATCGTGGTGGAGTTGTGCGCCCACGAGAAAAGTCTTGGTGCCGACCTGCGTGAAACCGTGCTTGGCGTAGAACTTCTGTGCGCGCAGATTCTCCTGATTGACACCCAGCCAGATCCCGGCACTTCCGCCGCGTCGCGCATGGTCGACAACCGCGTCCATCAAGGATGCCGCCGCGCCGGTTCCGTGGTTTCCCGGAAGCACGTACAACTTGCTCAGTTCCGTCGTCGGGCGAAGTGTCACAGCAGCTTTGACGTCCGGATCGGCGGGCTCGTCGTCGACAAGCATCGCGTAACCGACGATCGAGCCGTCACGAATGACCTTGAGAACCGTTCGTGTCGGGTCCGTCAGATACTCGGAGAACTTGTCGACCGAGAGAACGTTGTCGATGAAGGCGCTGATGTCGTCGTCGGATGCGTCCGGTGGGCAGGCCAGCGGAAAAGTCACCGCAGCCACATCGGCGATTGCTTCGGAATCCCAGATCCCGGCCCGGTCAACGGTGATCATCACGTCAGTTTCTACCTCTCGCGCACATGATTCGGTCGATCAAGTACACCACTTTCCTCGGGCACAACGCTCAAGCGGCGTTCTCGGTGACCGGCGTTGTGGCTCGTTTCGGAGCGAACGCGGGAGCAAGAACTATCAAGATCGCGCAGAACGCCAGCGGAATCAGGAACCCGATTCGAAGGTCACTGAAGGCAGCGACCGCGCCGACGATGCCGCCGCCGACCACTGTGCCGACGTAGTTGAAGAGGTTGATGCGTGCGATAACCGCATCGACCTGATCCGGGGGCGCCATTCGCCCGGCGGCGCTGAAGCAGATCGGGGCGATTACCGGTACGCCGAGGCCGACGATCAGGAAGCCGGCGATGGCAACGGCGGGAGATTGTGCGAGGACGACGATCGTCATGCCGAACACGCCGATGAGAGAGCCGATCCGCACGACGGTGGTCTCACCGAACTTGCCGACCCAGTAGTCGCCGGTCAGTCGTGCGATCAGTGCCGCGATTTGGTACGCCGCTACGGAGAGTGCAGCCGTCCCGGCGTCGGCGAGCAGTTCGTCCTTGACGTAGAGCGTCGACCAGTTTCCGACGCTGAAGTCGACCGCGTAGAACAGGGCCATCGCGACGCCGAGGAGGACGAAGGCGCGGGTGGGGACGGTGAATTTCGCGGTGCTCGTGATGTTTGCATCGGCAACCGGAGACTCGGAGCGATCGAGCAGTTGCGGACCGAAGGCCAGAAGCATCAGTCCGACAACAACTCCCGCGATCACCTGCGTCACGCGGATCGAGACGTCGAGGCCTGCGGTAGCAGAGATGAAGAGAGCGCCGACAATCGCTCCGACGCTCCAGGAAGCATGGAAGGAGGAGAGGATGAAGCGGCCCTTGGCGTGTTGGATCGAGACCGCCTGCATGTTGGCGGCCGCGTCGACCATGCCGAGTCCGATGCCGTAGATCGCCAGGAAGACGAAAAACATCGCCGCGTTTGGCGCAATTCCGGTTGCCCCGCCGAAGACTGCGATGACGGCAAGTCCGGTTCGTAGAGTCATCTTGCTCGACGTCCGTACGGCCAGCATTTCGGCGAGCACGCTGCCGAGCCCGGCGATGACGGACACGGTGACAACCGCAACCACAACCAGTGTCTCGCTCAGCTCGAACAAGTCCTTGTACTGCGGAAGCTGCGTCAGTATGGCGGCGAGCAGGAATCCTTGAAGTCCGAAGGCCACCGAAGTGGCGATCCGGGCCCTCGTCAGGGTGCGGGTGTTATCCGTCATCAAGCAGGGCCTTTGTCTCGTTCGTTCGGGTAGGCCGAACGGTACTGGATCTTGATACTGGTCGAGTGTCCAACAAACCTGCGTGTTTTGCACGGTTCTTTGATTAACTGACCGACATGACTCGGCAGCCGACACCAGAATTTCCGTCTTCTTTCGTCTGGGGAACCGCAACTGCGGCCTATCAAATCGAAGGAGCTGTGGCCGAAGACGGTCGCGGGCCGTCGATCTGGGACGAGTTCTGTGGCCGTCCCGGTGTTGTCGTCGGGGGCGACACCGGGACTGTCGCTGCCGATCATTATCACCGCTGGGAATCGGACATCGACCTGATGAAACAGCTCGGGCTCGACGCTTATCGGCTGTCCCTGTCGTGGTCGCGAATTCTGCCCACCGGATCGGGGGCAGTGAATGCGAAAGGGCTCGACTTCTACGACCGACTCGTCGATCGACTGTGTGCGGTGGGAATTACCCCCGCTGTGACGCTTTTTCACTGGGATCTGCCCCTCGCATTGCAGGAGCAGGGCGGCTGGATGAACCGCGACACCTCGTATCGACTGGGGGAGTACGCGCAGGTAGTCGGTGAGCGACTGTCGGATCGAGTCGGAATGTGGATGCCGCTCAACGAACCGGTGGTGCACACGCTCTACGGACATGCCTTGGGAGTTCACGCCCCCGGACTCGCTCTGGGGTTCGAGGCTTTCCAAGCCGCACATCACCAACTGCTCGGGCACGGCCTCGCTGTCGAAGCGCTTCGGGCAACCGGATGCACGAACATCGGAATCGCCTCGAACCATGCGCCGGTGCGCGCCGCTTCGGATTCCCCGGTAGACGTGATGGCTGCCGACATCTACGACCACGTCGTCAATTGGATGTTCGCCGACCCGGTTCTGGTCGGGAAATACCCCGCCGACGAATTCGCTCAGCTTCTCAGCGGTCCGGTCGACGAGGACTTGAAGATCATCGGGGCGCCGCTCGACTGGTACGGGATCAACTACTACGAGCCGACGATGATTGCCGCTCCGGTGGAAGGCCAGGGGACCGAAGGTGTGCTCGAAGTCGACCTGCCGCCGGGCCTGCCCTTTGCCCCCGTCGCGATTACCGGTTATCCCACAACAGATTTCGGTTGGCCGATCGTTCCTGAGGGACTAGGTGAGATATTGCGGACGTTCCAAGCACGCTTCGGTGACGCACTGCCGCCGATCTACATCACGGAAAGCGGGTGTTCGTTCCACGATGCTCCGGATGCCGCAGGAGTTGTCGAGGACGAAGCACGAATCGACTATCACGATGCGCACCTTCGCGCCCTCCGATCGGCCATCGACGACGGTGTCGATGTACGCGGCTATTTCGTGTGGTCGCTTCTCGACAATTTCGAATGGGCTGCGGGGTACAAGGAGCGTTTCGGCCTGGTACACGTCGATTTCGACACCCAGAAGCGCACACCGAAGGCCTCGTTCGAGTGGTATCGCGCTCTGATCGCCGAGCACAAAGCGGCTCAGGTCTGACCTGCAGCGGAGGCGGTCTGGGTTGCTTTATGGAACCAGGCCACCTAGCCTCGTCTCTCATGAAGCGAATTCTCGTAGTAAGCCGCCGTAGCGGGGTCTGAATCGGACCGACCCCTCGCTGCGGGTCGTCTTGCTACCAGTTGGTCCTCCACTTCATTCCAGGAAGACCACGATCATGACTTACAACTTCGCTTTCGCTTCTGATTCTTCTTCTACCGCTGCTGATCCCTTCGCGGCGCGTCACGGAAAATCCCTGCCCGCCGGCCTGCGTGCCGAATGCTCAGCGATGTCGTGGACCGAGTTCGAGTCCACGTATGCGGCTATGAGCGGCCCGATCCGTCTGGGTGCGTGGTCCTCCGAGAAGATCGCACCGGGTCGTTGGACCTTCGAAGCGACACTCGGGCTGGGGGAGCGCATCCAGAAGGCGTCCGCCACCTCGACCGGCGCGATCTCGGCCATGACGTCGATGCTGCACGACGCGGGAATCTCGCTCGAGATCCTGTCTTTCCATCAGCACCAGATCGGCCACCGCACTGCGACGTTCATCTTCACCGAGTGCGACGGACGTCGGAGCTGGGCGATGGGTATTGCGGAGTCGTCGACGGAGTCCTCGCTGCGCGCGATGACTTCGGCAGCGAACCGCTTCTCTCACTGAGCAGTGACAACAATCTGATCAGCTACATCAACCGCGGTACTGACACGGAGCGCCCGAGGGGCCCTGCGTCAGTACCGCGGCCCCGTATGTTTGGCGCTCGAACGCAGAAAGCCGGAACCCTGAGGTTCCGGCTTTCTGCATTCTCAAATGGTGCGCGATACTGGGATTGAACCAGTGACCTCTTCCGTGTCAGGGAAGCGCTCTCCCGCTGAGCTAATCGCGCGGGTTCTGGAGAAAAATGGAGCGGACGACGGGATTCGAACCCGCGACCCCAACCTTGGCAAGGTTGTGCGCTACCAGCTGCGCCACGTCCGCATGAGCAATGAACTCCGTTACCGGAACTCAGTACTTTTCTAACTTATCAGACCTGCAAGCAGGTCTTGACCATCAGGCCCGAGGGCCTGACGTGGTGCGCGATACTGGGATTGAACCAGTGACCTCTTCCGTGTCAGGGAAGCGCTCTCCCGCTGAGCTAATCGCGCGAGGTGGAGACGGGAATCGAACCCGTGTGCACGGCTTTGCAGGCCGTTGCCTCACCACTCGGCCACTCCACCGTAAAAGGTTGAGTCACACCTCTCGAGCGGACGACGGGATTCGAACCCGCGACCCCAACCTTGGCAAGGTTGTGCGCTACCAGCTGCGCCACGTCCGCATCGCACCGTGTTGCTTGGGGAGCAGCTCGCTCTCCTCGGTGCGTTGGAAACATTAGCCGACCGTGTCGGATACACACAAATCACCAGCTCAGTGGCGTGTTCGACGTCGAATCGACCCGTCGCGGGCGTTGCAACAGTCCGACTTGGCGATGAATACGGCCTGAAATCGGTTCGAATTCGTGGATTTCGGGGTCTCCTCGGGCAAAACGAATGCCAACCTGGTGATTCGTGTTCGCCGCGCAGCCGTGTTAATGTTCCAACTCGTTCGAGCGCATGCGTTCGGATGACTTACGGTCCCGTGGCTCAGTGGGAGAGCGTCCGCTTCACACGCGGAAGGTCGCTGGTTCGATCCCAGCCGGGACCACAGAAAATACTGAAGGCGTTCCCGATCATCGGGGACGCCTTCAGTCGTTTGAGAGCACAGCTGTTCGAGGGCGCGGTGGTTTCGGCATGCAGACCGTCGTCGCAGGTCGCCGGGCGACGATTTCGGTAGCCTGGTCGAAGAGACATTTCGCGACCGAAAAGGTGACTGACTTGAGTACCGAAAAGGTCGATTCTTCCGTCGACGATTCAGACCTGTCCGTCTTTCAAGAGGCAGAGTCCCGCTGGGAGCGGTGGCGTGCTGGAATCGCCGCGCGGCCCACACTCAATCTTGCGTACCGCATCGGCGTCGGAGTCGTGGGCACGATCGTGTTCGCCGCCGGCATCGTGGCTATTCCGTACCCCGGGCCCGGTTGGCTCATCGTCTTCGCCGGCCTCGGCATCCTGGCGTCGGAGTTCGCGTGGGCACATCGACTCCTTCATTTCGCGAAGGCTCGATACGACAGGTTCATGGAATGGTTCGGCAAGCAGTCGTTGTTCGTCAAAGGATTGGGCGTTCTGTTCACCACAGTGATCGTCCTGGCGACTTTGTGGGTGCTCGGCACCTTCGGCCTGATCGGGACATGGGTGGGCCTGGACTACTCGTGGCTCGAATCGCCACTGTGAGCTGAACGCGGCCGATTTCCTTCACTCGGTTGTCTCGACATGTCGGTAGGGCCGATAACATGATCGTGCGCGTGCTCGCAGTGGGTACGACGCCTGTCTTACTTGTCGCAATACCTTAGGAGCACATCGCCGTGACCAGTCCCGCGCCAGAGCACTCAGCCGCCCCACTTCGGGTGCCCGCGGGGACGACCGCCGGGACTGCAGTGCGTGAAGCCGGATACCCCACAAAGGGGCCCGACGTGATCGTCGTTGTCCGGGATGGCGAGGGAACGCTCAAGGATCTGTCGTGGACACCTGAGGCCGATGTCGACGTCGAGCCGGTGGCGGCTTCCACCGAAGACGGCCGCAGCGTCATCCGACACTCCGCGGCCCATGTCCTCGCGCAGGCGGTCCAGAAAGAATTCCCCGACGCGAAGCTCGGGATCGGTCCGCCGATCAAGGACGGCTTCTACTACGACTTCGCGGTGGATCGTCCGTTCACTCCGGAGGATCTGGCCAAGCTCGAAAAGCGTATGAAGCAGATCATCAAGGGATCGCAGCGTTTCTCGCGTCGAGTGGTCGATTCGATCGAGGACGCTCGGGTCGAGTTGGCCGACGAACCTTTCAAGCTCGAACTGATCGACGACAAGTCCGGTATCGACGATCCCGAGATCATGGAGGTGGGTGGCAACGAGCTGACCATCTACGACAATCTCGATCCTCGTACCGGCGACAAGATCTGGTCCGATCTGTGCCGCGGCCCGCATATTCCGACCACCAAGCACATCCCGGCCTTCAAGTTGACCCGAAGCTCGGCCGCTTACTGGCGTGGCAACCAGGACAACGCCGATCTTCAGCGTGTCTACGGCACCGCGTGGGAGTCCACCGAGGCTCAGGACGAGTACCTCGAGTTGCTCGCCGAGGCAGAGCGTCGTGATCACCGCAAGCTCGGGACCGAACTGGACCTCTTCAGCTTCCCCGACGAGCTCGGTTCGGGTCTGCCGGTGTTCCATCCCAAGGGCGGCATCATCCGCACGGAGATGGAGAATTACTCGCGCAGCCGCCACATCGAGGCGGGTTACGAGTTCGTCAACACTCCGCACATCACCAAGGGGCATCTGTACGAGGTCTCCGGTCACCTCGACTGGTACCGCGACGGCATGTTCCCGGCGATGCACGTCGACGAGGAGCTCAACGAGGACGGCACTGTGCGCAAGCCGGGCCAGGACTACTACCTCAAGCCGATGAACTGCCCGATGCACAACCTGATCTTCCGTGCTCGCGGACGCTCGTACCGTGAATTGCCGTTGCGGCTCTTCGAGTTCGGCTCGGTCTACCGCTACGAGAAGTCCGGCGTCATCCACGGACTGACCCGTGTGCGTGGCATGACTCAGGACGACGCTCACATCTACTGCACCCGTGAGCAGATGCGCGACGAGCTGACCACCACGCTGCAGTTCGTGCTGAACCTGCTCAAGGACTACGGCCTCGACGACTTCTACCTCGAGCTGTCCACCAAGAACCCGGACAAGTTCGTCGGTAGCGACGACGTCTGGGAAGAGGCGACCGCAACGCTCGCCGAGGTCGGCGAAGCTTCGGGCCTGACACTGGTTCCGGATCCGGGCGGAGCCGCGTTCTACGGTCCCAAGATCTCCGTTCAGGTCAAGGACGCCCTCGGCCGCACCTGGCAGATGTCGACCATCCAGCTCGACTTCAACCTGCCGGAACGGTTCGAACTCGAGTACACCGGCAGCGACGGCGTCAAGACTCGTCCGGTCATGATCCACCGCGCGCTGTTCGGCTCGATCGAACGGTTCTTCGGTGTGCTGACCGAGCACTACGCCGGAGCCTTCCCAGCGTGGCTGGCACCGGTGCAGGTCGTCGGAATTCCGGTGGCCGAGGCGTTCGCCGATCACCTGTTCGACGTCACGAAGAAGCTCAAGGCAGCCGGTGTGCGCGCCGAAGTCGACTTCAGCGACGACCGTATGCAGAAGAAGATCCGTAACCACACCACGCAGAAGGTCCCCTTCATGCTCCTCGCGGGCGAGCGTGACGTGGAGGCCGGCGCGGTCAGCTTCCGTTTCCGCGACGGCACGCAGATCAACGGAATTCCCGTCGACGACGCCGTCCGGATCATCACCGAGTGGATCGGCCGCCGCGAGAACGCCTCGCCGACAGCCGAACTGGTGCAGCCAAGTGTGGCGCAGTGAGCGCCCCCGGTGACGAGGGGCCAGGTTCGCTGATCGACCACGGTGTCGGCGACCCTGACCATTTGCAGCGCATCTGGTCGCCGCATCGGATGTCGTACATCACCGAGGCGCCCAACACCCCGGGTACGACGGGTGAACCGTTCATCGACATTCCGAAGATGTCGGACGAAGAAGGGCTCATCGTTGCCCGCGGTGAGCATGTCTATGCGGTTCTGAACCTGTACCCGTACAACCCGGGGCACCTGATGGTGGTTCCGTACCGCAAGGTCGCGGCACTCGAAGACCTGACGCCGGAGGAGAGCGCCGAGTTGATGGCGTTCACCCAGCAGGCGTTGCGGGTGATCAAGAGCGTGTCGAATCCTCACGGATTCAACGTGGGCCTGAATCTCGGTGCGGCTGCGGGCGGTTCGCTGTCCGAGCACCTTCACCAACACGTAGTGCCACGTTGGGGCGGCGACGCAAATTTCATCACCGTGCTCGGTGGGGTCAAGGTGATGCCGCAATTGCTGCGGGAGACCAGGGGACTACTCGCCGGTGCCTGGCAACAATAGGTTGACGCATCCGGCTTCATGGCAGGATGCATTGCTGCAACGAGTTCCGAACCGGAACTCACGACGGGGAGGGTTCCTGCGGTGTTGAGCTTCTTCGGGCGCGCATCGGTGTCCAAGGTGACGGCACCTATGGGGAAGGCGCTGGTCAAGACCGGTCTGACGCCGGACTCGGTGACAGTGATCGGCACGGTGGCAAGCGTCGCCGGTGCGGTGACGCTGTTTCCGTCCGGACATCTGTTCTGGGGAACCATGTTCATCTGGTTCTTCGTCATGTTCGACATGCTCGACGGCGCAATGGCTCGTGCTCGCGGCGGCGGAACGCGGTACGGGGCGGTACTGGACGCGACCTGCGACCGCGTGGCCGACGGCGCGATTTTTGCCGGCCTCGCCTGGTGGGCGGTCTACCACGAGAACAGCAAGTGGCTGCTAGTCGCGACGCTCATCTGCCTCGTCACCTCGCAGGTCATCTCGTACGCGAAGGCGCGCGCGGAGGCGAGCGGGCTGACTGCGGACGGCGGGTGGATCGAGCGCCCGGACCGACTGATCATCGTGCTGGTCGGATCTGGCCTGACGGGTATGGGTCTACCGTGGGCGATCCACATCGCGATGTGGGTACTTGCCGCCGGAAGCATCGTGACGGTCTTCCAGCGAGTGCTCGCGGTGCGCAATTCCCCTGGCGCCCGGGAACTTCTGCCGATCGCCCCGGCCGCATCGACGGTCGAAGGCGCGCCGAACACCGATGGCGAGCCTAAAACGGACGGCGAGGCAGAGAAATGAGCTTTGCCGAGCGTGCAACCGATCTGGGATACGCCGCGGGTTGGCGTCTGGTGCGAGGCCTGCCGGAATCGGTGGCGGTCAAGCTGTTCGACGCCGGAGCGGATTTCGCGGTACGCAAGGGCGGTCCCGAACAACTCAGGAAGAACCTCGCGAGAGTTCTGGGCACGACACCGGAGCAAGTTCCGGATCAGTTGATCAAGGATTCGATGCGCTCGTACGCCCGGTACTGGCGTGAGGCGTTCCGACTTCCGTCGATGGACCTGGTCGCCACCGGTAAAGCGCTGCATGCGCTGGTCGAAGGCCAGGAACATCTGGAAAAAGCGATGGCGGCAGGTCATGGCGCAGTGCTGGCGTTGCCGCACAGTGGCAACTGGGACATGGCCGGGGTGTGGTGTGTTCAGCAATGGGGTGGGTTGACCTCCGTTGCCGAGCGGCTCAAGCCCGAATCCCTCTACGAACGGTTCGTCGACTATCGCGAGAGTCTCGGCTTCGAGATCTTCCCGCTCAGCGGCGGGGAGCATCCTCCGTTCGTCGAACTCTCCAAGCACCTGCGAGAGAACAAGATCGTGTGCCTGTTGGGGGAGCGCGATCTGGCGAAGAAGGGTGTACCGGTCACGTTCTTCGGAGAACCGACTCGCATGCCCGCCGGCCCGGCGAAGCTCGCGATCGACACCGGCGCGCCGCTGCTACCGGTTCACTGCTGGTTCACTCCCGACGGATGGGGTTTCAAGATCGACCCACCGATCGACGTTTCCGGCGGCGTCGGCCCGGCCACACAGGCACTCGCCGACCGTTTCGCGGTCAACATCGCAGCGCACCCCGCTGACTGGCACATGCTTCAACCTCTGTGGCGCTCGGACCTCTCCGAATCGCGGCTCGCCCGCATGGAGGGTGAATGAAAATCGGCATGATCTGCCCGTACTCCTTCGACGTCCCCGGCGGCGTGCAGGCGCACGTGGTGGATCTGGCCGAGGTGCTGATCGAACGTGGCCACAAAGTGAGTGTGCTGGCGCCGTCGTCCGACGACGACGAGTTGCCGGATTTTGTGGTTTCCGCCGGTAAAGCCGTCGCGATTCCCTACAACGGTTCTGTTGCGCGGTTGTCCTTCGGCCCGACGGCGAACGCCCGCCTCCGCAAGTTCATCGCGGAAGGTGACTTCGACGTTCTGCATATCCACGAACCCAATGCGCCGAGTCTGTCCATGCTCGCGTTGCGTATCGCGGAAGGCCCGATCGTCGCCACCTTCCACACGTCGACCACGAAGTCCTTGGTGCTGAGCACTTTTCAGGGTGTCTTGGCTCCGTATCTCGAGAAGATCAGCGGCCGGATCGCAGTCTCGGAGTTGGCGCGTCGTTGGCAGGTCGAGTCCCTCGGATCCGACGCGGTCGAAATTCCCAACGGCGTCGACGTCTCAGCGTTTGCCGAGGCCGACATGTTGCCCGGCTACCCGCGCGAAGGTGGAACCATTCTGTTCCTCGGTCGCTACGACGAACCGCGGAAGGGGATGGCTGTCCTCCTCGGTGCGCTGCCGGAGTTGGTCGAGCGTCATCCGGATCTCGAAGTGATCGTGGTCGGACGCGGCGACGAGGAAAAACTCCGCAAAGAGGCGGGCAAATACTTCAAGCATCTCCGCCTGCTCGGGCAGGTCAGCGATGAGGAGAAAGCGTCGGCGCTTCGCAGTGCGGACGTCTACTGCGCGCCCAATCTCGGCGGTGAGAGCTTCGGGATCGTGCTGGTCGAGGCCATGGCGGCGGGCACTGCCGTCGTGGCGAGTGAGTTGGACGCTTTCCGCCGTGTTCTTCGCGACGGTCAGGCAGGCTTGCTGGTCCCCATCGGGAGCTCCGATGCCTTGGCCGAGGCAATCGATTCCGTTCTCGGTGACCCGGATCGACGACGCGCGCTCGTCAACACCGCGACAAGTGTTGTTGCCGAATACGACTGGCCGGTGGTGGCCGAACAGATCCTGCGTGTCTACGAGACCGTCACGGTCGGCGGCACCGGCGTACGCGTGGTGGGTTCATGACCTTCTCCGCTCTGACGATCTTCATTCTCGGGCTCGTCGCTGCCGTCGTCCTGGTCGTCGGACTGTGGGCGTACGGGACGGCGAACCGACTCGATCGGCTGCATGTGCGTTCGGATCAGTCGTGGCTGGCGCTCGATGCGGCACTGTCTCGTCGTGCCGCGGTTGTCCGCGCTGCGGCGGTGGACATGAGCGCCGACGACGCTCGCAGATTCGTCACCTTGGCGGACGCTGCCGAACGAGCGGATCGTCAGGATCGCGAACTGGCCGAAAACAGGCTCTCCAACGCTCTTGCCGCCTATGGCACGACGTCGCTGCGACCTCAACTGGTGGCCGAGTTGGCCGATGCCGAGGCGAGGGTGCTGATCGCTCGGCGGTTCCACAACGACGCGGTGCGAGACACTCTCGCGTTGCGTACGCGTCGACTTGTTCGCTGGCTCCACCTCGGGGGAACGGCACCGCTGCCTCAGTACTTCGAGATATCGGAGCGCACGACCGCGGCGGCGGTGCCCGAGGGCATCACCGTCGACACGTCGCGGACCTCCGCCCGGGTGGTGATGCTGGACGAGGAGGATCGGGTGCTGCTGTTGCGCGGCCACGATCCCAAGATCCCGAACACTTACTTCTGGTTCACCGTCGGTGGCGGGCTCGAACGCGGCGAACATCTGCGAGCGGCCGCGGTTCGTGAGATCGAGGAGGAAACGGGGTTCAAGGTAGCGCCGGAGAACCTGCGAGGTCCGCTCTGGCGTCGCGTGGCGATCTTCCCGTTCGACGGTGAGCTGATCCGTTCGGAAGAGCTGTTCTTCGCCACACGCACTCACGGCTTCGAGCCGGTGTTCCAAGGCCACACGGAATTGGAGCAGCGCGCGATCACCGGCCATCGCTGGTGCAGCGCCGACGAGATCCGCCGACTGGCCAAGTCCGGTGAGCCCGTCTACCCGTTGGATCTGGCAAACCTCCTGGTGGAGGCGGCGACGATCGCGGACGGTTCCGAGGATCCGGAAGTGCGTTCCATCCGTTGAACCGGTCGGCCGTTCAGCGGTCGCGGCCGTTTAAGGCCAGCAATGCCAAATTGGATACGGAATCGAAGGCCGGTTAGTCCTAGAGTTCTGGCCAGAGGCCTCCGAGCGAACGAACTCGTGTGTTCGCCGTGCCTCGTTTCTTTTGTCACGCCACTACTGCAGGAGTTTGCTGTGAGCACCCCCGACTCTGCCCCCACCACCGCCGTCGGCACCGCACGCGTCAAGCGCGGCATGGCTGAAATGCTCAAGGGCGGTGTGATCATGGATGTGGTCACCGCTGAGCAGGCCAAGATCGCCGAAGACGCAGGCGCCGTCGCCGTCATGGCACTCGAGCGGGTCCCCGCGGACATTCGCGCGCAGGGCGGCGTCTCCCGCATGAGCGACCCGGACATGATCGACAGCATCATCTCCACCGTCAGCATCCCCGTCATGGCGAAGGCACGCATCGGTCACTTCGTCGAAGCGCAGATCCTGCAGAGCCTCGGCGTGGACTACATCGACGAGTCCGAGGTCCTGACCCCGGCCGACTACGCCAACCATATCGACAAGTGGAAGTTCACCGCTCCCTTCGTCTGTGGCGCCACCAACCTCGGCGAAGCACTGCGTCGCATCAACGAAGGCGCGGCCATGATCCGCTCGAAGGGTGAAGCCGGCACCGGCGACGTCTCCAACGCCACCACCCATATGCGCACTATCCGCGGCGAGATCCGCCGGTTGACCTCGCTCAGCGAGGACGAACTGTACGTAGCCGCCAAGGAACTGCAGGCCCCGTACGAACTGGTCGTCGAGGTCGCCAAGGCCGGCAAGTTGCCTGTCACCATGTTCACCGCCGGCGGCATCGCCACCCCGGCAGATGCTGCGATGATGATGCAGCTCGGCGCCGAAGGCGTGTTCGTCGGATCGGGCATCTTCAAGTCCGGCAACCCGAAGCAGCGCGCCGAGGCCATCGTCAAGGCCACCACGTTCTACGACGACCCGGACGTGCTCGCCAAGGTCTCACGCGGACTCGGTGAGGCAATGGTCGGCATCAACGTCGACGACCTGCCCGTCGGACACCGCCTCGCAGAGCGCGGTTGGTGACAGCAGGTCCGACGACCGGGCTCAGTGCCTGAAAGTCTTTACACAAGAAGGGGCGGCGGTTGCATTGGCAACCGCTGCCCCTTCGGGGTCTGGCGGACCGTCAGATGCTGTCCGATACCTCGAACACGAACTCGACCTCGACGGCACTGTTTCGGGGGAGTTCGGCCACGCCGATCGCCGAGCGGGCGTGCTGTCCAGCGGTACCGAAGATCTCGGCCAGCAGGTCGGACGCACCGTTGATCACCTGGGGTTGCTGCGAGAATCCGGATCCCGAAGCAACAAATCCAACGACCTTGACGACCCGAACGATGCGGTCGAGACCGACCAAGGCATCAACGGCCGCGAGTCCGTTGAGAGTGCACAACCGCGCCGCCTGGGCGGCGTCTTCGACGGAGACGCCCTCGCCCAACTTGCCGATGCACGTCGTAGTGCCCTCGACGAGCGGCAATTGCCCCGACGTGTAGACGTATGACCCCGTCTGAACGGCGGGAAGGTATGAGCCTGCGGGGGTGGCAACAGGCGGGAGGGTCAGGTCGAGTGCGGCGAGTCGTGCGGTCCAGGTACTTGCGTCGTTCATCGGTTCCTCAATGGGTTCTTTTGTCCGGGAATGGTGTTCGAGTCTGTCATCGGCGGTGTCTGCAAGTCCAAGTCGTATTTGCGCCCACCCCATCACTTTTCGTGATACTCGCTGTCGTCGGATTCAAAATGGTGTTCGATTCGGCCACCTAAGCTTTGTTGTATGTCGTCAATTCGCAACATCTCGCTGGGGCTACCTGTCCGTTCCGGTCACGTACTCATGCTCGACGGCACGGACTCTGTCACGGGGGAGAACTTCCATCGATTGATCGGTGGCGGTATCGAGTTCGGTGAGACGGCCGAGGCGGCGCTGCGACGCGAGTTCGCGGAGGAACTCGGCGTCACGTTGGGGAGCGTCGAGTTGCTCGAGGTCGTCGAGAACATCTTCGAGTTCGAGGGGCGACTTGGGCATGAGATTGTCCATGTCTTTGCAGTCGACTCGGCTGACATCGATGCGATTCCGCTCGACGTGCAACTCCGAGTCCTCGACGAAGGTAGTCCAGTCCACTGGGTACTGACAGGTGGGTCCGACCGCCCCATCTACCCGGCCGGAGTCGCCCGCATTATCGACGCCCTGATTCAGTAGTGGAATCCGTTGCCGAAACAAGAGTGGCTGCAAATGTTGCTCCGCAACAATTTTCGGTCAATCGGGATTCTTCGGACTGATTTCCGGAAACCATAGAGATTCGAACAGAGTTTCGAATATGGTTGAGGAATGTTCGATGACGGAGTAGGAAGTTCAGGTACCGCAGCGCAGCTGCCCGGTGCCGAATCCGACTGCGCCCTGATCGATCTCATCGCCGACCTGCATGCGCGTGAATCGATGCTCGTGGAACGGAAACTCGCCGCCATTGCCGAGTTCTTCGAGCGTCGCAGCGCTGACCACTCCGATGCCGGCGCGTGGTCGTCCACCGCTCACGAACTGGCTGAGGCAGAGCTCGGCGCGGCGTTGACCATGGGTCGTGCCGCGGCGGGAAAGTTGATCGGTCTCGGCTTTTCTCTCAAGACTCGCCTCCATCGCACGCGTGCCGCTATGGCGCGTGGAGAACTCGATCTCTATCGAGTGGGCTTGATCGACTCCGCAACGGCCAACGTCGCCGACGATGTGATCGACGAGGTGGAACGGCAACTCCTCGAGAAGATTTCGGCCCCACCGATTCCCGGCGGTACGGGCCTGACCGGTCGCCGATTGACAGCGGCTATCGACCGGATCGTCGCCGTGGTGGATCCCGAGGGAATGAGGGAACGTCGACGCCGCGCCCTGGCCGATCGGTTCGTGGGTGTTAGCGCTGCCGAGGACGGAATGGCCCGGATCTTGGGGAGTATTCCGGCGGAGGACGCACGGGCTTTCGACGGTCGGTTGCGGGAGTTGGCACTGTCGGTGTGTCGACATGATTCCCGTAAGTACGAGCAGCGACGAGCCGACGCATTGGGAGCATTGGTAGCAGGGTCGACGATTCTGCCGTGCGATTGCGGCCGGGCCGACTGCCCACAAGATCGAAGCGGGATTGTTGTGGTGAGTCGGCCGTTGGTTCATGTGGTCGTGCTTGAGTCCGCGCTTCAAGGTGGTGAAGCACCAGGCGCAGACGAACCCGCTCACCTCGACGGGTACGGAGTGATCAGTGCGGAGCATGCGCGTGACATCGCTGCGGGTGCGGTGATTCGGAAGGTGAAGGTTCCAGCCGACGCGGAGCGTGAGTCTGCCGGTGCGAGCGAGCAAGCACCTTCGCCCGTAACCCCTTCGGCGTTCGTGTACCGCCCGGGCGCTGTCCTCGACACCTGGTTGCGGGTGATCGCAGGAAGCTGCCAGTGGTTGCACTGCGATGTCGCGGCATGGAATTCAGATCTCGATCACACTGAACCTTTTGATCATCGCGATCCCACTCGTGGTGGAAAGACCGTGGCGTCGAATATGAGTGCTTACTGTCGAAACCATCACCGCCTCAAGCATTCCGGTCAGTGGATGCACACCTCGAACCCGGACCGCAGCGTCATGCTGACCTCGCCGACCGGACATTGCTACCGAACGAGGCCGTCAGGTCTGCTGTCGGGAATGCTCGAGCCAGTACCGCCCGAGGGCGGTCGGCGTCGGCGCACACGTCTGGAAAACAAGGCTGTGCGCGTCAAAGGTGAACGCCGGCGGCAGCGGTTACGAATGCACCTGCGAATGAAGAAGAGGGGCCGACGGAAGACCGTCGAGCACGGAGACGATCCACCACCATTCTGAGTAGATCGGCGTGTCAATCCTTGATTTTGGATGCCCACTTTGGTGGCGGGGGGTGCGTCAGGCATTGTGTGAAGGTCGGTAGACGTCGGTACACGGGAAGATGTGGAGCATCGATGGCGAGGATCGAAGAAATTCTGGAGTTGGAACGCCTCGAGCGGGACATCTTTCGAGGAATCATCGCGGAGACCACCCTGACCCGCACTTTCGGCGGCCAGGTCGCCGGCCAGGCATTGGTATCGGCGGTACGCACAGTCGATCCGGCCTACTCGGTACATTCGCTGCACGGGTACTTCCTGCGTCCGGGCAATCCGATGGAACCGACGGTCTTTCTGGTGGATCGAGTTCGAGACGGTCGATCGTTCGCGACCCGACTCGTCACCGGAATCCAAGACGGACAAGCCATTTTCACGATGTCGGCATCCTTCCACGTCCAGGACGAAGGCATCGAGCACCAGGACGAGATGCCACCGGTCCCCGACCCCGAGACCTTGGCCATTGCCCAGGATTCGGAAGACCCCGAAACTGCGTGGTTGGCGCGCGAGTGGTCCGACTGGGACCTGCGAATGGTGCCGAAGGCCGACATCAACAAACGTCCGGGCGCTGCCGCGCAGCAGCAAGTGTGGTTCCGTTCCCGCGAGGCTCTCCCGGACGACCCGGTATTTCACGTGTGCACGCTTGCGTACATGAGCGACATGACGCTGCTCGGATCTTCCCGCGGCCCTCACATGGACGTCGCCATGCAAAGCGCGTCGCTCGATCACGCCATGTGGTTCCTGCGTCCGTTCCGGGCCGACGAGTGGCTGTTGTACGACCAGACGTCGCCGTCAGCGGGCTTCGGTCGCGCACTGACGCAGGGACGAATCTTCGACAGCCGAGGAAATATGGTTGCTGCAGTCGTCCAGGAAGGCCTGACCAGGCTCTATCGGCCGAAGTGACGTCGCCTGAAGTGAGGCCCATCGCAGTGAGACCCTTCAGGGGCGAGACCGCACCGCAGGCCGAGCTGGATGGTCGTACCTGACCTCGAAATCGACCTCCTCGGACACCTCTGAGCGGTGTTCGAGGAGTGCGTCGACGGTCCACAGATCCGCCTCCGGAGTGTGCCGTCGCATGGCAGGTTCGCTCATGTCCAGGCGGACGCTGACGTCGAACTCCAGCCCACGCCCGAGCAACATCGGACCGGCGATCACGATGACCGCGCGCTCATGGACAGGGACCCGGATCGAGCGAGCCGATCGATCGGTGGGTTCGTCCCAGAGTTTCGGCAACAGCGTTCGTTTGGTGCGGGCCGCGGTGATCACTTCGCGATCGAGTGCCGGATAGTCGAACCAGATGGTGCGGTAACTCAACCCATCCTCGTGCCCGAACTCGTATCGCAGCGAGGCCGGTCGCACGTAGTCGTGCAGTGACACAACAGCGCTCGGTCTGTTGTGGGACTCGACGGCGGCGCCGACCAGTTCCGCGAGCCGAGACGGCTGCGCACAATCAGGTCCGTCGATCGCTACTACCGCCACCGACGGAAGGGATCCGCTCAGCCTTGCAATCTGCTCGGCCAGGGCGAGGGGAGTGGACGGGATGAATGTACTCACGCCCACCATGGTGCCGTGCCCGCTCGCCGAGGCGATATTGTGAACCGTCATCGCGCCCAGTGTGGCGGTCTATGTTTTCGGAGGACTCATGGTTGGTATCGAGGAGATCCTCGCGCTCGAACACCTGGAGAAGGACATCTTCCGTGGTGCAGTCCATCCCACCGCCCTTCAGCGGACGTTCGGCGGGCAGGTTGCCGGGCAGTCGTTGGTTTCTGCCGTGAGCACCGTTGACGAGAGCTACCACGTGCACTCGTTGCACGGATACTTCCTGCGTCCGGGCAACCCCAAGATTCCGACGGTCTACCTGGTGGACCGCATCCGCGACGGACGCTCGTTCTGCACCCGCCGGGTGAACGCAGTCCAGGACGGCAAGACGATCTTCACGATGTCGGCCTCGTTCCACGTCGACGACGAAGGTATCGAGCACCAGGATCGGATGCCCTCCGTCCCGGCGCCGGAGGACTTGCCGGACGCCCAGACTGTTCCCAAATTGGCTGAATCGCAGTTCTACCAGGAGTGGAAGAACTGGGACATCAGAATTGTGCCCGCTGAGCAGAGCGCGTCAGCGCCGGATCTCGCCGCGCAACAACGCGTGTGGATGCGCTACCGCGAGGCTCTGCCGGATCGTCCGCTGCTGCACATCTGCACGCTTGCGTACCTCAGTGACATGACCCTGCTCGGAACTTCGAAAGTCCCGCACCGGGGCGTGAAGACGCAGACTGCTTCGCTCGATCATGCGATGTGGTTCCTGCGTCCGTTCCGGGCCGACGAGTGGTTGCTCTACGACCAGACGTCACCGTCGGCAGGTTTCGGTCGCGCGCTCACTCAGGGGCGTATCTACGATCGCGATGGCAACATGGTGGCAGCGGTGGTTCAGGAGGGTTTGACGCGTCTGGAACGCGAACCCGACGGCGATGAGAGCAAGAACAGCCGTGAGAACAAGACAGGAACTGTGTGATGACGCGTCCTTTGATCGGTGTACTCGCTCTCCAGGGTGATGTTCGCGAGCACCTTGCCGCACTTGATGATTCGGGTGCCGATGCCGTGGGTGTCCGTCGGCCGGAGGAGTTGGACAAGGTAGACGGAATCGTGATTCCGGGTGGCGAATCCACCACCATGAGCCGGCTTCTGCAGGTGTTCGAACTGTTGGAACCGCTTCGTGAGCGACTCCGCGGCGGGCTGCCGGCCTACGGTTCGTGTGCCGGCATGATTCTGCTCGCCAGCGAGGTACTCGACACCCGGCCGGACGCCGAACATCTCGGCGCCATCGACATGACGGTGCGCCGCAACGCTTTCGGCAGGCAGGTCGATTCTTTCGAGTCCGACCTGGAGTTCGAGGGCATCATCGGTGATCCCATCCGCGCCGTCTTCATCCGCGCCCCGTGGGTGGAGCGAGTCGGTCCGGGCGTGGAGGTCCTTGCGCAGGTTCCCGCCGCTGCGGGAGAGGCCGCGGGCCGGATCGTCGCGGTTCGGCAGGGCTCGGTGATCGCCACGTCATTCCATCCCGAGGTGACCGGTGACCGTCGGGTGCACGAGTTGTTCGTCGATCTGGTGCGCGGATAACGACGCATACTCAGCCTCGGCCGAACCTACAGCTCCAGTTCGCGGGCAAGGATCGCCGCCTGGACGCGTGAGGTGAGGTGCAACTTCGACAGAACTCGCGACACATGCGACTTCACCGTCGGAGCACCGACACCGAGTTCCCGCGACAGTTCGGCATTGGACAGACCGGTCCCCAGCAGCGCGAGCACCTCACGTTCACGGTCGGTGAGCTCGCTCAATCCCATCGGTTCGGTGGGTTTGGGTGCACGCTGGACGAACTCGCCGATCAGTGCACGCGCCGCGCGAGGAGCGAGCACTGCATCTCCGGCTGCGACATTGCGGATAGCGCTGGTCAGCTCGTCCGCGGTCGCAGTCTTGAGCAGGAATCCCGACGCACCAGCGCGCAGGGCCGCGAAGACGTATTCGTCGAGATCGAAGGTGGTCAACACCAGTACGTGGCTTCGGGTAGTGCCGACGATCTGACGTGTCGCTTCGATGCCGTCGGTGCCTGGCATCCGGATGTCCATCAGCACGACGTCGGGTTGGTGCGTGCGAGTGACGGTGATCGCCGACGCTCCGTCACCGGCCTCCGCGACGACATCGATGTCGTCGTGCTGCCGCAGGATCATCGACAGTCCGGAACGGATCGCGGCGTGGTCGTCGACCAGGGCGACGGTGATCACCGATCCGTTCCGCTCGGTGCGGGGACCGGTAGCTGCGCGCATACCGTCCATTCTCCGTCGACCGGAAGTGCGTCGAGTGAACCGCCCAGCAGCTCGGCGCGGTGACGCATGTTTGCAAGTCCGTGCGTTCCTGCCGGCACACTGGATGTGCCGCGACCGACGGGGTTTCGGATCTCGATCTGTAATGCATTGTGCTGGAGAGAGATCGACATCGAGATCGGTGCACCAGGCGCATGCTTGAGCGCATTGGTCAACGCCTCCTGGGTGATCCGATACGCGGTGTGATCGACGACGCTCGGCAGGTCGGCAGCATCGATGTCGATCGCAACGTGCACGGCTGCGCCGGCTGCCCGAACTGCGTCCAGGACGACGGGCAACTCGGTCAGCCTCGGGGGAGAGGAACGCGGGTCCGGGGTCTCGTCGTCTCCGGCGTGGAGCAGTTCGATCATCGACTGCATCTCGGAAAGGCCCGCGAGACTGCTCGATCTGATCGCTCCGATCATCTCCCTCAAGCCAGTTTGTCGTTCATCGTCGGGTTCGCCCCGTTCAGCGGAGAGAGCTGCGGTGGAGAGTGCGGCCTCCGAGTGGATTGCGATGGCGGAGAGATGGCTCGCGATCACGTCGTGCAGATCGCGCGCCATGGTCGCGCGTTCGTGAGCGACTGCGGCCTCGCGGTCCAGAACGGCGAGTGCCTCGTGGACTCGGGAACGCTCACGTTCGGCCTCGGTCAGTTCGACCTGTCGACGGATGACCAGTGCCCACCACACCGGCGTACCGAAGAACAGAGCGGTCACGACGCCTGCTCCGGCTGCAGCGCGGACGTCCTGGGTGGACAGGTAAACGAGGGCAGTGAGCGCGGCAACCGTCACCGCGGTCAGAGAACACACCACGCGGCCCAGCCGAGCCGTCCCGTACAGAACTGCGGCGTAGGTGAGATCCGAGAGAACCAGCCACATCGGCAGAGTGGGGCCAAGGGCGGCGTCGACCGCGACGATGACGGTCCCCGCCGCCAGGGCCGTGGCCGGGCGCACCCGCCGGAACGAGTCGATTGCACACAGCAGAGCCAGCATCCCGATCCGGACTCCGACGGGGACGTCGGCGACAGCTCCGACATCGGTCCACATTTCGTACAAGCCGACGAGGTAGAGGAGCGCCCCGATCGCGAACAAGCCGAAGGCGATGAGCGGATCGTTCCACTTGCCGACACTCCGACTTCTGGTCACCACAGACTTATCAGAGCACATCGGGGCGCTCGACTTGTCATACCAAATGATGAGATCGGCGTTGTTCCGATGACTGATGTGCGGATTCGAGAGAGAAGACACGCTGGAGGCATGAAAATTCGATTCGAGTTGATGATCGGCATTCTCTTGGTCGTCGGTGGCGGCTGCCTGTGGCTGTTCGCGCGTGACGCCGAGTTCTTCTGGTTTCGCGGCGGGCCACTCGGCGTGATCCTCGCGATCATCGGTGCTTTCGACATCGTGAATGCAGTCCGAACGAGGGAGACGGCGATACCCGAGCGACGAAACGACTGACGTGGACCTCGTCCTACTCGTGACCCTGGGCGGACTCGCCCTGCTGGACAGTACGAGCATCGGAACGTTGGTCGTCCCGGTCTGGATGTTGTTGATGCCGGGACGACCGCACGTTCGCAGGCTGCTGATCTATCTGGTGGTCATCACGACGTTCTATTTTGTTGTCGGGGTGGCAGTCTGGACGACGGCACGGGCAGGCATGCCTGTCGTCGCCCCGCTGCTCGAAACCCCCGCAGCCCGCGGTGTGCAGTTGATTCTCGGTATCGCGTTGTTCGCGTGGAGCTTTCGATTCGATTCCGAGAAGAGGCGCACATCCGGTCAGGCCGATCGAACTCATGTTTGGCGAGAGCGGGTGCTGGGCTCGGCGAGTTCCGCGAGAAGTGTTGTACTTCTGGCGATTGCTGCCGGAACTGCTGAATTGGTGACGATGCTGCCTTACTTGGCGGCAATCGCGATGATCACCGCTGCTGGGTTGTCCGCAGTCACGTCTGCGTCGATACTTGCCGGTTACTGTCTGATCATGGCCGCGCCAGCGGTCCTTCTTCTGTTCGGGCGGGTCGTGGCCGGCCACCGCCTCGACAAGCCGCTGCGCCGAGTGGATTCGTTCATCTCTCACCACGGCGACAGCGCAATGGGTTGGGTGTTCGGCATTGCCGGCTTCTACCTCGCCGGCAATGCCGCTGCCGTGTTGTTCGTGAATTGACGTTGTTCGTGAATCAACCAGCCTGAACCAGCGAATTGATCAGCTTCACACCGTCTTCCGGGTGATCGACGGTCACGGCGAACAGTCGTCCGTTCTCGAGAGTGACCACGATGGCCTCGCCCGAGCGGAGCGTGACGGCTGTTCCACGAGGTGTGATCCGGTACCCCCATCCACCCCATTCGGCCGGACGTATCGCGTCGACCGACGCGGACTTCACTTTCGAAATGGGGATCTTCTTCCATCGAACGCCCCAGGAACTGATGCCGACACCGTGACGGTCGACGCGCACGGTGACCGACGCGAATGCTGTGACGGCGAGGGTGGATACACCCAGGATCACGGCAACCCACCAATCCGAGTACGCGGCAGTCGCGATGACGAGAACTACGAGGCCGGCGGTAGCGATCCACGGCCAGACGCTGCGGACCTGCCCGACCCACACTGCACGTTCGGAGGACGTCAGTGGAGTATCGAGCGTCGGAGTCGGCAGGGGCGACTTCGGGCCGTTTCGTTGCTGGTCAGGCAGCGCGTATGCCAGAACTCCCACGAGTACCGCCGCGATCGGCGCAAGAATCCACCAGCCGATACGTGCGTCTGCCGGCGTTCCGGCATCGAGCGTCAGGGCAACGCTCAGAATCCAGATCGTCGCCAGCGTTGCGCTCGAGATCGAGGTGACGGCGAGAAACAGGGGGGCGTTGTCACTCGAACGGGCCGCGACAACACACGCGATAACGACTGCCACCAGTGATATCGCCAGCGCGATGGAGAAAAAGGTCGTCGTGGTGCTGAACCCGTCCGGGTTCGACCCGGACCAATGGCTCGCGACGGTCTCGGGTAGGCGGTCACCCCACGCGAAGCGTGCGATAACCAGGATCAGGGTCGGGATCAGAGTCAGCGAAGCTGCTGTCCAGAGTCGGATCTTGCTGGTCGTCATTGTGTGCTGGTCTCCTTGATGAGGTCGAGCATGTGCGCGGTGTCGAGTCCGAGATTTCGCGCTTGCCGTACGAACTCGCGCGCAGATTCGTTGAGAGCTGTTCTTCCCGAGTCGAATTCGGCGCGAATGACGGCGCCACGTCCGCGTCGGAGATCGAGCAGGCCTTCGTCGCGCAGTGTTGCGTACGCACGAAGAACCGTGTGGAGATTGACGTCGATCGACTCGGCAAGGGCGCGAGCGGACGGCAGGCGGTCACCTGGACCGATCTCACCGCGGATGACCGAGCCACGAACCCCGGCTGCAATCTGCTCCGCGAGTGGAGTTGTGGAGGCGTGATCTATTCGGACCAACATGTTTGCATTCTATGCAAACAATGCGAGGTTTGACTAATTCGTGTCGGGGGATGCAGCGAGTTGTGACGTGGGACGGGTAACATCGGCAGAGCTGAAAGACGCGCATTCGGCGTGCGCAACGCAGCAGGAAAGGGGCTTGAATCGCATGAGCGGCCACTCAAAATGGGCCACCACCAAGCACAAGAAGGCTGTGATCGACGCACGTCGTGGCAAATCCTTCGCGAAGCTGATCAAGAACATCGAGGTGGCGGCACGAACCGGCGGTGGCGATCCCACGGGCAACCCCACCTTGTACGACGCCATCCAGAAGGCGAAGAAGACGTCAGTTCCCAATGACAACATCGAGCGTGCGCGTAAGCGCGGCGCCGGTGAAGAAGCGGGCGGCGCAGACTGGCAGACCATCATGTACGAGGGCTACGGACCCAACGGCGTCGCCGTTCTGATCGAGTGCCTCACCGACAACCGCAATCGCGCAGCCGGTGAAGTTCGCACCGCGATGACCCGCAACGGTGGAAACCTCGCAGACCCGGGTTCGGTGTCCTACCTGTTCGCTCGCAAGGGCGTCGTCACGCTCGAGAAGAACGGCCAGTCGGAGGACGACGTCCTGATGGCTGTGCTCGACGCCGGCGCCGAAGAGGTCACCGATCTCGGTGAAACCTTCGAAATCGTCAGTGAGCCACAGGATCTGGTTGCAGTGCGTTCGGCGCTGCAGGAAGCCGGCATCGACTACGACTCAGCCGAAGCTGATTTCCGCGCTTCCGTCGAGGTTCCCCTGGATGTCGACGGCGCACGCAAGATCTTCAAGCTCGTCGACGCGCTCGAGGATTCCGACGACGTGCAGAACGTCTACACCAACATCGATCTGTCCGACGAGGTTCTCGCGGCTCTCGAAGACTGATTGCTTTTCAACTCAACCCGGCCCTGACGTCCGCGTCTGGGCCGGGTTGCGTGTTGATGCGGGGTAGTAGTACCGCACACCGCTAAGCTATCGAACAGCTGTTCGGTATGGAGAGGTGTGACAAAGTGCGCGTGCTCGGAGTGGACCCAGGGCTGACTCGCTGCGGGTTGGGCGTGGTCGACGGGAGCAACGGCAGGAAAGTGCGCCCGATTGCAGTCGACGTGGTGCGGACCCCGGCAGAGATGGACCTCGGTTCTCGGCTCCTGCGGATTTCCGATGCGGCCGAACTGTGGATCGAGCAGTACAAGCCCGAGGTGGTTGCGATCGAGCGAGTGTTCGCGCAGCACAACGTCAGTACCGCGATGGGAACGGCGCAAGCGGGCGGTGTTGTGGCACTCGCGGCAGCCAGGCGCGGAATCCCGGTGTGTTTCCACACGCCCAGTGAGGTGAAGGCTGCCGTCACCGGTAGCGGTAACGCAGACAAGGTGCAGGTCACCGCGATGGTGACTCGAATCCTGAATTTGAAGACTGCGCCGAAACCTGCTGATGCCGCCGACGCGCTGGCGCTGGCGATCTGTCACTGCTGGCGAGCTCCCATGATCGAGAGAATGGCCCGCGCCGAGGCGATGGCCGCTGAACAAATGCGTAAGTATCAGGCAAAATTGGCCGAGACGAAGAAGGCAGGTTCACGATGATCGCGTCGGTACGCGGCGAGGTACTCGATATTGCGCTCGACCATGCGGTCATCGAAGCGTCGGGCGTCGGCTATCGGGTCAATGCCACCCCGGTGACCCTCGGTGCGCTGCATCGGGGAAGCGAAGCACGACTGTTTACGACGATGATCGTTCGCGAAGACTCGATGACGTTGTACGGCTTTTCCGATACCGAGTCGAAGGATCTGTTCAGCCTTTTGCAAACGGTCTCGGGTGTCGGGCCGCGCCTGGCGATGGCAACTCTCGCAGTTCTCGAACCCGACGCATTGCGGCGGGCACTTTCGGAAGGCAACCTGACGGCGTTGACGAGGGTCCCCGGTATCGGAAAACGCGGCGCTGAGCGCATGGTCGTCGAATTGCGCGACAAGGTCGACGCGGTCGCGACGACGGCCGGCGCGGCTTCCGGTGTGGTCGCCGGCAGTTCGATCCGCGATCAGATCGTCGAGGCTCTGGAAGGTCTGGGCTTCCCGATCAAGCAGGCCGAGCAGGCCACGGACTCGGTTCTGGCGGAATCACCCGAGGCCACCACGTCGGTCGCGCTGCGTTCTGCCCTGTCGTTGCTCGGTAAGACTCGATGAACTTCGACCCGATCGACGATTTCGAGGACGAGTCGCAGGTCTCCGCCGAATTGGTGGCAGGGGACGGCGACGTCGAAGCGAGTTTGCGTCCCAAGAGTCTCGACGACTTCATCGGGCAACCTCGTGTTCGTGAGCAATTGCAGCTGGTGCTCACCGGTGCAAAACTTCGTGGCAGCACGCCTGATCACATCCTGATGTCCGGTCCGCCCGGGCTGGGTAAGACGTCGATGGCGATGATCATCGCGGGGGAGTTGGGCTCTTCACTGCGGCTGACGTCCGGGCCCGCGCTCGAACGCGCTGGAGACTTGGCCGCGATGCTGAGCAATCTGGTCGAAGGCGACGTGTTGTTCATCGACGAGATTCACCGCATCGCGCGTCCGGCGGAGGAGATGTTGTACCTGGCGATGGAGGACTTCCGTGTCGACGTCGTCGTCGGCAAGGGGCCGGGTGCCACGTCGATTCCACTGGAGGTTGCACCGTTCACGCTGGTCGGTGCGACTACCCGATCCGGTGCGCTGACCGGTCCGTTGCGCGATCGTTTCGGATTCACCGCGCACATGGATTTCTACGAACCCGAAGAGCTGCAACAGATTCTGATGAGGTCGGCCGGAATTCTGGGCGTCAATCTCGAAGTTGACGCCGGGGCCGAAATCGCGCGACGCTCGCGCGGGACGCCGCGTATCGCGAACCGCTTGCTGCGCCGGGTTCGTGACTTCGCCGAGGTCCGCGCCGACGGAATCGTCACCATGGACGTCGCTCAGGCAGCCTTGGCCGTCTACGACGTGGACCAGTTGGGCTTGGATCGTCTCGACCGATCCGTTCTGAGTGCGTTGGTGCGGTCGTTCGGCGGCGGGCCTGTCGGCGTGTCGACGCTTGCGGTGGCCGTCGGCGAGGAACCGTCGACGGTGGAAGAAGTGTGCGAGCCGTTCCTGGTCCGTGCCGGGATGATCGCCCGGACGCCGCGAGGACGTGTGGCTACCGCCGCTGCCTGGACGCAACTCGGAATGACACCGCCGCCGGATGCCGCAGCGGGCGGTATCGAGGTTCGTGTCAACGAACCGCAGGCCACCTTGTTCGATCCGAACGGAGAGTGAATTTCGACTGGAAAGGCCTACTTGAACGGCCGATCTGTCAGGAATCCTCAGCAACTAATGGCACACTGGTGTATTGCGTAGGTCCATCCGGGACCATCGCGGCGTAAAACGTGCAACACAACCGAGGTTGATCAACACATGTCGAGTTTGCTTTTCCCACTCTTGATCCTCGCACTGCTGGTGCCCATGTTCCTGGGCATGCGCAAGCAGAAGAAGGCTTTGGCTGCCACTTCCGAGATGCAGGACTCGCTGCAGGTCGGCGATCGAGTGCAGACCACGGCCGGGCTCTATGCCACGATTGCTTCTCTGGACGACGACACCGTGGACCTCGAGATCGCCGACGGCGTCATCACCACCTGGTCGCGTCTGGTCATCCGTGAGCGCGTGGTCGAGACGACCGAGACCGACGAGTACGACGACGACTCGATTTCGGAGATCGAAGAGTCTGCTGCCGACACCGAAATCCGGCTCACCAAGGAGTCCTGACTTCGTCGACCTGGTACGTGTTCTAGAGTTGTGAACTCGGACACACGTCCAGGTCAGTTTGTCCGTGGTAGTTCTTTCGTGAGAATGGTTCTTTCGTCAGAGCCGTTCTTTGACCAGCAGCTCAGTTCATCCCGTTGATCAATCGTTGCAGTTCGAACGCCGCAGCTCGGGTGGTTGTCGACCGCCCGAGCCCTGCATTTACTGAAGCTCTGCACCTACTGAGGAGACTTAAAGATCGTGGCACCTTCCACCGGAACGGTGCATCCGGTCCGCTACCTGGCCCTTTTCGGGGTCCTGGTGGTGGCACTGTATGCCCTGGTGTTCTTCACTGGCGACAAGTCGACTACGCCGAAGCTCGGTATCGACCTGCAGGGTGGAACGCGCGTCACGTTGACCGCTCGTACCCCGGACGGCAGCGCTCCCAGTCAGGACAGTCTGAAGCAGGCTCAGGAAATCATCGAGACCCGCGTCAACGGTCTCGGCGTTTCCGGCTCCGAGGTCGTCGTCGACGGTGACAACCTCGTCATCACCGTTCCCGGCGACGACAGTGCGCAGGCTCGCTCGCTCGGCCAGACCGCGCGTCTGTACATCCGCCCGGTGACGGGTTCGATCGATGTCGCCACCCGTGACGCGAATCGGACAGCTACGCCCGAGGCGCCGGCGGCCGAAACTCCGGCCACCGATGCTCCGGCTCCCGAAGCGCCCGCTGACGGGACCCAGACTCCGCAGAATCGTCCGTTCCTGGCTCAGGACCCGACTACCCCGGAGGCCACCCCGGCGCCGGAGACGACAACGCCGGCTCCCACCGGAGACGCGCCGAGCGACGGCACCGACGAAGGCGACGCAGCAGCAGCGGAAATCGCCGCAGCGCGCGCCCTTCGACAGAGCACCGACCAAACCGTGCAGCAGCAGGCACTGGCCAACCTCGACTGCTCGGTTGCAGATCCACTTCGTGGCAACGACGACCCGACCCTGCCGCTGGTCGCATGCTCGCAAGACGGACTGAACATCTACCTTCTCGGTCCCTCGATCATCGACGGCCAGGAGATTGCCGACGCGTCGTCGGTCTTCAACTCGCAGCAGTCGCGCCACGAGATCAGCCTCTCGTTCAAGACGACCGGCAGCAACACCTGGGCCGAGTTCACCTCAGCCAACATCGGCAAGCAGGCAGCGTTCACGCTCGACTCGAAGGTCGTCAGCGCTCCCACGATTCAAGGCGCAACGCCTGCGGGTAGCGCCACTTCGATCACCGGCAGCTTCACTGCAGAAAGCGCCAAGGAGCTGGCCAACACACTGAAGTACGGTTCGCTTCCGCTCTCGTTCGCTGCCTCGGAAGCCGAGACGGTCTCGGCCACGCTCGGCCTGGCCTCACTGCAGGCGGCATTGATCGCCGGAGCAGTCGGTCTCGTACTCGTGCTGCTGTACTGCCTCGTCTACTACCGCATGCTCGGCGTTCTGACGGCGTTGTCGCTGATTCTCTCCGGAGTCATGGTCTACGCGATCATGGTTCTGCTCGGCAGATACATAGGCTTCACACTCGACTTGGCCGGCATGGCCGGTCTGATCATCGGTATCGGTATGACCGCCGACTCCTTCGTCGTGTTCTTCGAACGCATCAAGGACGAAATGCGTGAGGGTCGTAGCTTCCGCTCGGCGGTGCCACGCGGTTGGGCGCGAGCGCGCCGAACCATTCTTTCGGGCAACGCGGTGAGCTTCATCGCCGCTGCAGTTCTGTACGTACTGGCGGTCGGACAGGTGCGAGGATTCGCCTTCACCTTGGGTCTGACCACCATCCTCGACGTGATTGTCGTGTTCCTCGTGACGTGGCCACTGGTCAGCATGGCGTCCCGTTCGGCGTTCTGGTCCAAGCCCAGCGTCAACGGTCTCGGCGCAGTGCAAGAGGTTGCCCGCGAACGTAAGGTTGCCGCCGCTGCGTCGGCTAAGGAGACACGAGCATGAGCGAGTCCAACAACTCCCCGATGGGGTCCGACAACAGTTCCTCGGCCGCGTCCTCCGATGCCGCAGCCCGATCGGAGATCACCGACTCCGGCGTCGACCAGGGCGCGATGCCCAAGCACAGCTGGCTCTCGCGTCTGTACACCGGAACGGGTGCGTTCGAGGTCGTCGGCAAGCGTCGCTTCTACTACGGACTGACCGGCGCTCTGGTCGCGATCGCGTTGCTGAGCATCATTCTGCGCGGCTTCACCTTCGGTATCGACTTCGAAGGCGGATCGCGCATTCAGTTCCCGGCCGAGGGTGGAGTCGAGACGTCGGCGGTGGAAACCGTGTACTCCGACACACTCGGCTTCGAGCCCGTCAGCGTGCAGACGGTTGGCTCGGGTGCCAGCGCCACCGTCCAGATCCGGTCGGAGACGTTGAACGCGACGCAGATCAACGATCTTCAGTCGGCTCTCTTCGACGAGTTCCAGCCCAAGGACAAGAACGGGAACCCGTCGGCGCAAGCCATCAGTTTCGCGGACGTGAGTGAAACCTGGGGCGGCCAGATCACCAAGAAGGCGCTGATCGCGCTGATTGTGTTCCTGGTGATCGTGAGTATCTACATCGCCATCCGCTTCGAGCGCGACATGGCGGTAGCAGCCATCGTCGCGTTGTTCTTCGACATCATCGTCACTGCCGGCGTCTATTCGCTTGTCGGTTTCGAGGTGACGCCCGCGACGGTGATCGGTTTGCTCACCATTCTCGGCTTCTCGCTGTACGACACAGTGGTGGTGTTCGACAAGGTCGAAGAGAACACCCGCGGTGTTCTGCATCTGACGCGTCGTACGTACGGCGAGCAGGCCAACCTCGCGGTGAATCAGACCTTGATGCGATCGATCAACACGACCGTCATCAGTGTGCTTCCGGTGATCGCGCTGATGGTCGTCGCGGTCTGGATGCTCGGCGTCGGCACGCTCAAGGACCTTGCGCTCGTTCAGCTCGTCGGCATCATCGTCGGTGCGTACTCCTCGATCTTCTTCGCGACGCCGCTCCTGGTGTCGATGAAGGAACGCTGGGGACCCGTCGCCGCACACACTCGTAAGGTGCTCGCTCGCCGGGCTACGCTGGCCGAGAAGGGTACGCAGGCGGTTGCCGTCGGCGCACCAGTTGCACGTCGTGCGCCGGTTGCTCCGCAGCCGGGTGCGCGGCCGACCGGAAAGCGAAACAAGAAGGGGCACTGAACATGCTCCCAAGGACACGCACACTGGTTCGATCGATGACGTTCGTTGCAGCCACTGCGGTGGCTGCGGGTTCGTTGGCGGCCTGCTCGGAAAGCTCCGAGCAGGTTCCCTCCATCGGATACGCCATCGACAACTCCATCTCCACGTACAACGCCAACACGACAGCCGGATCGGTGTCCGGGGCGATGGCCGCGTTCGGCCGGGTGCTTCCCGGCTTCACGTTCACGGGCCCGGCCGGGGCACCGGTGTCGGACACCGACATCGGAACGGCGTCGGAGTTGCCCGGTGACGTCCTCACTGTCTCGTACAAGCTCAATCCGGCGTCCGTGTACTCCGACGGAATTCCGATGTCCTGTGACGATCTGGTCCTCACCTGGGCGGCGTCGAGTGGCAAGTTCACCAAAGACGTCGATGGGGTCGTGAAGCCCATGTTCGACACGGCGAACAATCTCGGATATGCGGACATCGACCGGATCGACTGCCAGAGCGGGTCGAAGGACGCGACTGTCTTCTTCAAACCCGGGCGATCGTTCACCGATTGGCGATCTTTGTTCGGTGCGACTGCATTGATGCCTTCACACATCGTGACGCAGCGCGCCGGCGTCGGCGACGTCGTGAGTGCGGTGAATGCCGGTGACACCGAAGCGTTGTCGAAGATCGCGGACTTCTGGAACACCGGGTGGAACCTGACTCCCGGGCAAGTGGACACCTCCGTACTGCCTTCCGCTGGTCCGTATCGAATCGACTCGTACAGTGCCGATGACGGTCTGGTACTGGTCGCGAACGAGCGGTGGTGGGGTAACAAGCCGGCGACCGATCGCATCGTCGTCTGGCCACGTGGTGTGAATCTGACCGAGGACCTCGACAAGAACTCGATCGAGGTCGTCGACGTCGCTTCCGGGTCGGCAGGCGAACTCGGCACGCCGTCCGGGTTCGATGTCCAGCAAATTCCGTCGCGGTCGATCGAGCAGTTCGTTCTCGCGACTTCGGGCGCGCTGGGGGACGAGGCCGCGCGCCGTGCCTTCGCGCATTGCGTTCCGCGGACATCACTTTTCGAGAAGTTCGGGCAGACGGAGAATGCGCCGCAGGCCGGTCTGGGTTCCGGCGTGGTTGATTCACGACTGATGGCGCCGGATTCACTCGTCTACGGCGACGCCGCCGCGGTCGACGGTGATCGGTACGCCAACGCCGACGTCGAGGCCGCGAAGACGTCGTTGTCGGAAGCCGACCTCGATCAGTTGACCGTCCGGGTCGGGTACCTCGCACCGGACCCGGTGCGGGCGCAGATCGTCTCCGAGGCGAAAGCCGCGTGTGCTCCGGCGGGAATCACGATCGAGGACGCGAGTAGCGACGGCTTCGATCCGGCGAGTCTGCAGTCCGGGGGAGTCGACGCTGTGCTGTCCGGCATGGCAGGCAAGGTCGGTGCAGGCGGCACAGCGAGCATGATCGACGCGCGCGGAGCATTGCGATCGGGCAACGGCGCAAACCTCGGAACGTACGGAAACGCAAGGATCGATCAGATCATCGATCAGTTGAACGTGGATGCGAGCACCAGTGCGCAATTGGGACTCGCGGTGGAGGCGGAGAACATCCTGTGGACCCAGGTGCCTACGATTCCACTGTTCAATCAACTACGAACTGTCGCTGTAGCCCCAGGCATGTCGGCAGTGTTGGTCAATCCGACTCGGGCCGCTACCGGCTGGAACATGGACAGATGGGTACTACGCAGATGAGCGTCTTGAACGGTGTTGCCTTGCACACGACTGAAGAATTGATCGCAATCCACCGGGCTGCCGGAGACGCCGTTGTTCGGCTGACCCGCTGGGCGGACAACTTTCCCGGTCCCGGTGTTCGGTTCGCCGATCTGACTCCGGTGTTCGCCGACGCCGAGGGATTCGGAGCCGTGCTCGACGCTCTTGTCGCCTGCGCTCCGGAAGCCGACACGATCGCCGCCGTCGATGCTCGCGGTTTCCTGCTCGGTGCCGGCGCGGCCGCGAAGATGGGCGCGGGAGTAGTTGCCGTGCGGAAGGTCGGCAAACTGCCGCCACCCGTGCTCTCTCGTTCGTACAGCCTCGAGTACGGATCGTCGACACTCGAGATCCCGGCAAACGGCTTCGATCTCACCGGACGGAATGTTCTGGTGATCGACGACGTTCTGGCTACCGGAGGGACACTCGAGGCGGCTGTACAGTTGGTTGAGTTGGGTGGAGCTAACGTCGTCGGCGTCGCAGTGGTGCTCGAGATCGAGGAATTGCGCGGCCGTGATCGCTTCTTGAAGTACCCACTGACATCCCTGGTGAAGGTCTGAGTATTAAAGTTGTCTCCTGGGGGTCGAGTTAGACCTCCAGGGCAATTACCCGATGCAGGGCGGTTGCCTCATCCAACTCGGTGGTAGGAGGTGGCGACATGACGTCGAATCTTGATCGATCACAGAACTCGGGTGCAGTGTCGCAGGAGACGGGTGCAGTTCCCGCTCCGGAGACGACACCATCGAAGTCCGCGGTTCCTGACGTTTCGGGATCAGCGCAAACTACCGGCAATCGGGGTGGGCAGAATCTGGCGGTTCCCGCTTCGGCCTCCCGTAGGGTGCGTGCCCGGCTTGCGCGGCGCATCACCGGTCAGCGCAATGCCACCATCCGCCCGGTACTCGAGCCGTTGGTCAGCCTCCACCGTGAGCTGTATCCGAAGGCCGACCTCGCGCTGCTCCAGCGTGCGTACGACGTCGCCGAGGACAGACATTCGAGCCAGCGGCGCAAGTCCGGCGATCCGTACATCACGCATCCGTTGGCCGTCGCGAGCATTTTGGCCGAGTTGGGTATGGACACCACCACCCTCGTTGCAGCCCTTCTGCACGACACCGTCGAGGACACCGGTTATTCGCTCGAAGAGTTGACCAAGGACTTCGGTGACGAGGTCGCTCACCTCGTCGACGGAGTCACCAAACTCGACAAGGTCGTTCTGGGCACCGCAGCCGAGGGCGAAACCATCCGCAAGATGATCATCGCGATGGCGCGGGACCCGCGCGTGCTCGTGATCAAGGTTGCGGATCGTCTGCACAACATGCGCACGATGCGATTCCTGCCGCCCGAAAAGCAGGCACGTAAAGCCAGAGAGACTCTCGAAGTCATTGCGCCACTTGCGCATCGGCTCGGAATGGCGACCGTCAAGTGGGAACTCGAGGACCTCTCGTTCGCAATCCTGCACCCGAAGAAGTACGACGAGATCGTTCGACTGGTCGCTGACCGCGCACCTTCTCGTGACACCTATCTCGCCAAGGTTCGCGCCGAGATCAACTCGACTCTGTCCGCCTCGCGGATCAATGCCATCGTCGAGGGCCGGCCCAAGCATTACTGGTCGATCTATCAGAAGATGATCGTCAAGGGCCGCGATTTCGACGACATCCACGATCTGGTCGGCGTGCGCATTCTGTGTGAAGAAGTGCGTGACTGCTACGCCGCGGTCGGCGTTGTCCACTCGCTGTGGCAGCCGATGGCCGGACGCTTCAAGGACTACATCGCGCAGCCGCGCTACGGCGTCTACCAGTCGCTGCACACCACCGTCGTGGGACCGGAAGGCAAGCCCCTGGAGGTCCAGATCCGGACCCAAGACATGCACCGGACCGCGGAGTTCGGTATCGCCGCGCACTGGCGGTACAAGGAGACCAAGGGCAAGCACGCCGGCGACATCGCCGAGGTCGACGACATGGCGTGGATGCGTCAGCTACTCGACTGGCAACGTGAAGCGGCCGATCCGGGGGAGTTCCTCGAATCGTTGCGTTACGACCTCGCCGTCAAGGAGATCTTCGTCTTCACGCCGAAGGGTGACGTCATCACGTTGCCTGCCGGATCGACTCCCGTTGATTTCGCGTATGCGGTGCATACCGAGGTCGGCCACCGGTGCATTGGTGCCAGGGTCAACGGCCGACTGGTCGCACTGGAACGAACTCTCGAGAACGGCGAAGTCGTGGAGGTCTTCACGTCGAAGGCTGCCACCGCCGGGCCGAGCCGAGATTGGCAGACATTCGTCGTCTCGCCGCGCGCCAAGGCGAAGATCCGTCAGTGGTTCGCGAAGGAACGCCGCGAAGAGGCGCTCGAGTCCGGCAAGGATCAGATCGCGAAGGAAGTCCGCCGTGTGGGACTTCCGTTGCAGCGGTTGATGAATGCCGAATCGATGAGCACGATCGCGCACGAACTTCGCTATCCCGACGTCTCGGCATTGTACACGGCGGTAGGCGAGAGCCAGGTGTCGGCGCACCACGTCGTGCAGCGTCTTGTTGCTCATCTGGGCGGCGTCGGCGCCGTCGAGGAGGAATTGGCCGAGCGTTCGACGCCGTCGACCATGCCGGTACGCACCCGCAGTACGGGCGACTCCGGAATTCTCGTTCCCGGAGCGCCGGGCACGGTGGCCAAACTGGCAAAATGTTGCACGCCGGTTCCGGGCGATTCGATTCTGGGCTTCGTCACGCGCGGCGGAGCGGTCAGCGTGCACCGTACCGACTGCACCAACGCCAACTCGCTCCACGATCAGGCGGAGCGAATCATCGACGTCGAATGGGCACCGTCAGCGACGTCGGTGTTCCTGGTCGCGATCCAGATCGAGGCGCTCGATCGTCATCGGTTGCTTTCCGACGTCACCAAGGCGTTGGCCGACGAGAAGGTGAACATCCTGTCTGCCTCGGTCACCACGTCCGGCGACCGAGTGGCGATCAGCAAGTTCACCTTCGAGATGGGCGACCCGAAGCATCTGGGTCATGTGCTGAATGTGGTTCGCAATGTGGAAGGCGTTTACGACGTCTACCGCGTGACCTCTGCTTCGTGACTGCTGTGCGCCTTTATTAACCGCGGGCGGTTAATAAAGGCGCACAGTGGGTCAGGCGACTACTGCAGTCTCGATGGTGATCGGGGTGTTGGGTGCACCGCCGCCGGTTGCGCCCATGCCACCGTCGTCGCCGTCGGCTGCGATTTTCTCGATTGTCGCCAGGCCGGCGTCGTCGATCTTTCCGAAGACCGTGTAGTTGGGCGGCAAGACCGAATCCTCGTAGACGAGGAAGAACTGACTGCCGTTGCTGCCCGGTACACCCGAGTTGGCCATTGCCAGCGTGCCGCGGGGGTAGACGGCAGGCAAGGAGAGTGCCGGATCGTTAGCCGGGTAGGCCGTGGTCGGGTACTCGTTGTCGAAGCCGTAGCCCGGTCCGCCCGTGCCCTTGCCCGAGGGATCGCCGCACTGCAGGATCTGCAACCCAGGGCTGGTCACGAGTCGATGACACGGAGTGTCGTCGAAGTACTTCTGCTCGGTCAGGCTCACGATGCTGTTGACCGTGCAGGGGGCTTCTGCCGGGTAAGTCCCCTGGGGTGGTGGACATTCGGTGAGACAGCGTAGCCGCAGGTGGGGCGTGTCGTTCCGGTTCTGTGGGTGGGCCATCGCGTAGTGATGAACGAGTTACCTGACCAGTGACTCGACCA
>NZ_JAAOLG010000029.1:0-55057 GCF_011602025.1 Rhodococcus sp. IC4_135 | reverse complement strand
ACCGCCGTCCGAACCCCCGCTACCTCCGCTGCCGTCGGCACCGATTCCGGCGGCGGAGGCCAAGGCGGGATTGATCATCAGCATCGCCGAACCGGCGAAGAGGGCGGCGGACATCCCCGCCAAGCGCGGTCCGTAAGCGGAGAAGGCAGGCTTGTTGCGCGGGGACAGGTAGGCGTGTGCTGTGGTCAGTTCCGACCGTGCTGCATTGCCCGAGGTGGTGCGATCGAAGTTGAGCCCGAGCAGCGGGATGCTGAACCCGGTGACGAGTACGGCGAGGATCAGAAACTCGACGGGCTTGTCGTTGTGCAGGCCGAAGGCAATGCGGACGATACCCACGGCCACCAGGATCTTCAGCGGAACTGTGGAGAGAAAGATCGAACGCCTGGTGCTGTCGGAGGTCAGGTACCCCCGGTCCGCCAAAGAGTTTCGTAGGCGAGCTGTTTCCACCGTCATACGCTCGGCGAGTTGCCGCCGACGATGGGGCAGGGCCTGCTGGGCCAGGCGCTGGTACACGGTGAGGGTGTACCAGTCCAGGGTCTCGTCGGCAGGGCCCAACGGGCGCAGGACAGCGCCGTCGGTGGTGATCAGATCAGCGCTACGCAGGATTGCCAATGATGCTGCGATGGCGCGTGACTCGCCGGTCAGCATGCCGACTTCCGGAGGGGTCAGTTGCTCGGCGGAATACCCGTGCTCGGTTGAGTACCTGTACCGGCGTGCTCGAATCATCAGACGCCACATCAGAGTGAGAACCATGAGCGTGACCGAAACGGCTGTGTAGCCGTACAGGAAATCCTCGCTGGGGATCCCCCACGTGTCGCCGGCACGAGTGCTCATCCCCCACACCCCCCGCCGCCGCAACTGCTACCACTGCCGCCACCGCCGTCCGAGCCGGATGATCCGGAAGAGGAGCCACAACTGTAGTAGCTCGAACTTCCGCCGCCCGGGCTGTACGCGGCGCCCGCAGCCACCGCTCCCGCCAGCGTCGGATCGATCAGAACCAGAGCGCCCGAACCGAAGAGCGCCGCCGAGAGCCCGGCGAGCGAGGGACCGTAGCTCGAGTACGCGGGCCGCAGTTTCGGTGAGAGGTACGAGTTTTCGTGCTTGAGGCGTCGAAGCTCGCTGTCGCCCAAAGCTGTCCGACGACGCTTGATGCGAAGAAGTGGAATCATCAGAGCGAGAACGATGATGGTGAGGAGCAGAAACCCGACCGGCTTACCGCCGGCGATTCCGGCGACGAGACGGACCAAGCCGAGAGCAATTACCGCCACGATCGGAACAGTCCGAAGAGCGGCAGCCGGGCCGTCCTGCGGGCGTTGCAAGTAGCCCTCGTCGATCAGCGTCGTACGTAGTTGTGCGAGTGCGACGTTCAGTCGTCCCATCAGGCGCACCTGTCGCAGCGGGACCTTTCCGTTGCCGAGCCGCTTGTGCACCGTGCGGGTGAACCAGTCGAGACGACTCTTGTCCTCCGCAGTGAGTGCCAGCTTGGTCTTTCCTTCGGTGCTGATCAGCTCGGCGCTGCGCAGTATGGCCATCGACGCGAGCACCGCTTGGTAATCACTGGTCAAGGCACCGATCTCGGGCGGAGTGAGCGGCCGACGAACCGCGTCGACGATCGCGGGTGAGCGGCGCGCGGACATCCTGCTGTAGAGCGAGAGTCCGACCGCGACGGCTGCGGCCACCAGATACCACTGCAAGAAGGTCTGGCTGGGGATCCCCCATGTGTCAGCTGAGTAGTAGTTGTTCACCGCACTCACCCCCCACAGCTCACGGTGCTCGAGAAGGTCGAGCAACTGGACGGTGAAGACCCGCCGCCGCATCCGGGTGCCCAACCGCCGTCGCGACCCGGACCGAAGAGTGCCGCGGCAATACCCGCCGACGTCGCCCCGTAGGTAGCAAACGACGGTTGGAAATTCGGTGTGAGGTAGGAGTATTCGTCCTTCAAGCGACTCAATTCGACCTGGCCGAAACGAGTGCGTCGGCTCAGGCGGAGAAGGGTTACGACAATCAGGGCGAGGCAGACGACCACGAGCGGAAGGTATCCCACCGGGTTCTCGTTCACGACAGTGAATCCGGTTCTGATCGTGCCGACCACGGCGACGACAACGACCGGTACGACGGACAATCGCGTCAAAGTGTGTTCACGATTGCCGTTCAGGTAGCCGGCCTGCACCAGGTCGCTACGAAGCTCCAACAGGGGCAGCGGAAGTGTCGGCACGAGCCGGGAGGGCACGGCAGTTCCACCGGCGTCGTCGATCCGCTGGCGGACGATGCGGGTGAAGCGGTCATGCTGACCCTGGCCGGCAGAATATGCAGCACTCTCGAGTTCTGCCACGGCAGCGCGTACCGCACGCTCGTCGCTGGTCAGTACACCCATCTCCGGTGGTGTGAGTGTGCGCAATGCAGGTGTGGGCTTGCGCATGGCGACGCCTCTGATCACAAGCGCGATCACCACCGCTCCGGTGGCAGCGGCGACGTACCACCCGAGGAAAGCCTCGGTGGAAATTCCCCACGTATTCGTATGATCATGCATCGCACACCACCTCTCGATGAACTCCTGAGAACAAGTCCAGTCTCTTTGTCCGACAACTGATGTCAGTATCGGGCCAGTGCTCGGAAAAGCGATATCCGGATGCCCATCGTCATCATTCCGTTACCGGCGAACTGGGGATTTACCGGCCGGTAGGTCGAAGCACGATCTCCGTGGGGTGTGCGTCGGACGGTGTTTCTACGGCAGTGAGTACGGCACGCGCCACAGTGGAGGCCTTCAGGAAGCGCTCCGGGTCGTACTCGTCGCCCTCACCGGCGACGATGTCGCGCTGCATATCGGTGTCGATCCGGCCGGGATGAATGGAGGTGACCCGCAAGGACGGCTCTTCCAGGCGCAGTGCGTCTCCGAAAGCACGCAGCGCGAACTTGCTGGCCGCGTACGAGCCCCAGCCGGCGTTGGCGCGCAACCCGGCACCCGAATTGATCAGCACTACGTGGCCTCCGGCAGCACGAAGCGCGGGCAGGAGCACACGCGTGAGCTCGGCCACGGCGATGACGTTGGCCTCGAGGGTTCGTCGCCACTGATCGACCGAGGATTCCTCGATGGTGCCGATGTCGGCCACTCCGGCGTTGTGTACCAGCACGTCGAGCGTAGTGACGGTCGAGGCGGCGGCCGCGACGGCGTCGTAGTCCGTGAGGTCGAGGGGTAAGGGCGTCGACCCGGGCAGTTCGGCGCAGATCGGCTCGAGGGCCTGCGCGGATCGTGCACCGAGCAGCAGGTCGTGGGTCGGTGCCAGCTCGCGTGCGATGGCAGCTCCGAGGCCGCGACTGGAACCGGTGATCAAGGCAGTAGGACGCATGGTTCGAGCCTATCGAGTGAGGAATGTTCGGCCTAACGAACTTGTGTATTTGTTTACCCACATATTAGAGTTCGACCATGACGACTCGCGACGCGAAGAATTTCCGCCGCCTGGGAATTGCTGCCCTCGCCGCCCTGCTTCTTTCCAGCTGTTCGGCAATGAATTCCGCTTCCGACGACGGCCGCCCGGTAGTGCTCACCACGTTCACCGTGCTCTCGGACATTGCCCAGAACGTCGCGGGCGATCATCTGCGCGTCGAGTCGATCACCAAGGCGGGAGCGGAGATTCACGGTTACGAGCCGACACCTGGCGACATTCGCCGGGCCAACGAAGCCGATCTGATCCTCGACAACGGCATGAACCTCGAAGCATGGTTTGCCAAGTTCGTCGACGGACTGGATGTGCCACACGTCGTGGTCAGCGACGGTGTCGAAGGCATTCCGATCGCCGGCGACGCCTATACAGGCAAGCCCAATCCGCATGCGTGGATGTCTCCGTTGAATACGCAGATCTACGTCGACAACATGGTGACTGCTTTCAGTGACCTCGACCCGGACAACGCCTCGGCATTTGCGGAGAACGGTGCGAAGTACAAAGCGGAACTACAAGCAGTGCAGGACGGCCTGGTCAGTGGCCTGGCGGTATTGCCCGCAGGTCAGCGTGCACTCGTCAGTTGCGAGGGTGCGTTCTCCTATCTGGCCAGGGACGCAGGACTCGGCGAGGCGTACATCTGGCCGGTCAACGCCGAGCAGCAGGCGACGCCGCAGCAGATCATCGCGGCGATCGACTTCGTCCGGGCCAATTCCGTTCCCGCAGTCTTCTGCGAGTCGACGGTCTCGGATGCTCCCATGCAGCAGGTCGTCGGGGCGACCGGGGCGAAATTCGGTGGAACGTTGTACGTCGACTCGCTGTCCGAAGCCGACGGTCCCGTGCCCACCTATCTGGACATGATTCGCCACGACACCGACGTCATTCTCGGCGGCCTCACTGGCGGCAAATCATGAACGAAGCCATTCGCGTCGAAAACGTCAGCGTTCACTACGGCGAGGTCCATGCCCTGGACGATGTCGATCTGACGTTGAACTCCGGTAGCGTCTGCGGATTGATCGGAATGAACGGTTCAGGCAAGTCGACCCTGTTCAAGGTGATCATGGGAATGATCAAGCCGGACAACGGCTCTGTCAGAATCGCCGGTCTCGACGCAGCCGCTGCGCGCAAGAGTGGCCGCGTCGGATACGTGCCGCAGAGTGAAGACGTCGACTGGACCTTCCCGATCAGCGTCCGTGACGTCGTGATGATGGGTAGGTACGGCCATCTCGGGTTCTTGCGGCGTCCGCGACGTGCAGATCGCGAGGCGGTGGCCGCGGCACTGGAGCGGGTGGAGCTCACGGAATTCGCGGATCGCCAGATCGGACAGCTCTCGGGTGGTCAGAAGAAGCGCGCCTTCGTGGCACGCGGTATCGCGCAGGACGCGTCGATACTGTTGCTGGACGAACCGTTCGCGGGCGTTGACAAGCGTTCCGAGGCAACGATTTCGACGCTGCTACGAGAGTTGGCCGCCGACGGCCGATCGATCTTGGTCTCGACCCACGATCTTCACGCGGTGCCGAAACTCTGCGACGAGGCGGTACTGCTCATGCGCAAGGTTCTGGTGCACTCCGACCCGAACACCGTGCTTCAACCAGAAAACCTCGCCCTGGCTTTCGGCCTCGACGTGATGGACAGGACCTGATCGATGAACATCGTAGAACTGCTTCTCGACCCTCTCCAGTACGGATTCATGGTGCGCGCGTTGGCCGTTGCCGTTGTGGCGGCGGTTGTCTGCGCGGTGCTCAGTTGTTGGTTGGTGCTCATCGGGTGGTCACTGATGGGCGATGCCGTCTCGCACGCCGTCCTGCCCGGTGTTGTCCTCGCCTACGTCGTCGGCGCTCCATTTGCCATAGGGGCCTTGATCTTCGGGTTGATCGCCGTCGCACTGATCGGGCTGATCCGTAACACCAGCCGCGTCAAGGAAGACGCCGCGATCGGTATAGTCTTCACGACTCTCTTCGCGTTCGGTTTGGTTCTCATCTCGGTGACCCCAAGCCAGACCGATCTCAACCACATCATTTTCGGCAACCTGCTGGGGGTGAGTTCGTCCGATCTTCTGCAGGTCGCGATACTCGGCGCGTTGGCGTTGAGCATTCTGTTGATCAAGCGTCGTGATCTGGCGTTGTTCGCTTTCGACCCGGTGCATGCCAACGCGATCGGTCTCTCGCCCAAACGTCTCGGTGCCTTACTCCTCGGGGTTCTCGCACTCACCTCGGTAGTGGCGCTGCAAGCTGTCGGAGTTGTGCTGGTGGTGGCGATGCTGATCATCCCCGGGGCGACGGCGTACCTTCTCACCGACAAGTTCTCACGGATGCTGGTGATAGCTCCCGTCATCTCCGCAATCTGCGCGATTACCGGTATCTACGTCAGCTACTACCTCGACACAGCTTCCGGGGGCATGGTCGTGATGACGCAGGGCATCGTGTTCGCCCTGGTGTACCTGTTCAGCCCGTCGCAGGGGGTCATTGTGAAGTGGACTTCGCAGCGGCGTAGGGCCCGAACGGAATACAGCGCCGTGGCCTAACGGACGGTCTTGATCGTTCGTCCAGTTAACAATCCGCTACCAAATCGGGTAGGTTCGTACGGGCATTCGTCACCACAACCATGCCGGCCGCAACGAAGCCGGCTGAAAGACAATCGGTGGTGACGCCTTTGAACACCGATGGGCCCTTCGATGACGCAGTTCCGAGCACGACGCACGTGGCTGGTTCTCGGCGTCGTCGTCGCGGTCATCGCCCTCGCCGGATCCGGACTGCTCAGCCCACGAACTTCGGTTCTGGTGGACGATATCGCCCAGATCGTCGGCGGCGCCACCGCGACTGCGGTCTGTTGGTGGACGTCGCGGCGCCATCACGGAGTCGAGCGTCGCTGGCGAACTCTGATGGCTCTCGGTATGGCCGGCTGGACCCTGGGAATGTTCTTCTGGGCGTTCTACCGCTCGGTTCTCCACGTACCACTCCCGTCGCCGTCGATCGCGGACATCGGATTCTTCATGTTCCCGGTGTTTGCCGTGCCGGCGCTTCTGTCGCTGGTACGCCAGTCGCCCCGGCGTGAGGCGATCGGTCCGATCCATCTGTGGCTGGTGCTGACCCTCGACGGTCTTGTCGTGGTCGGTGGGTTGTTCATCCTCACGTGGACGACCGCCCTCGGCGCTGTCGTTCATACCGGTCCTACGGGGTCTCTCGGGTTTCTCGTCGCAGTGATGTACCCGATCACCGACTTCGTTCTGATCGCGATGGTCTTGCTGATGGTCATCGGACCCAAGGCAGTTGCCGAGATTCGCGTACCGCTGACGTTCCTCGGGTGTGGGTTGGTGATGCTCTCCCTGTCGGACAGCGTTTACGCGTACTTGGTGGCGATCGGCGCCGAGAGTATGCCGACCATCGCCGACGCCGGGTTCATCGCCGGGCCGCCGTTGATCGCGCTGGCGGCACTGGCCGAACGAGCCGAGCCCCGACCGCGCACAGCCCTACAACCTTGGCGAAGCGATCGGACTCAATTGCTGCTGCCGTATCTCTTGATCGCGGTCATCGCGACGATCGTGACGGTGCAGGCACTCATCGTCGGCAACCTCGATGCCGTGGTCGTGATACTCGGCGTCGTCGTGCTGGTTCTCGCGCTGGTGCGCCAAATACTCACGCTCCTCGAGAACGACGCGCTCCTCCAACAGATCTCCGCTGCCCAGGACGAGCTCCGGTACCGAGCGCATCACGACCCACTCACCGAGCTCGCCAACCGGGCCGCGTTCGACGAACACTTCGCGAGCGCCATCGAAAACTACCGCCTGACGAACTCCGATTGGGTGCTGATGCTCGTTGATCTGGACGATTTCAAGCAGGTCAACGATCGATACGGGCATCCGGCCGGTGACCGGTTACTGGTTGCCCTCACTGCGCGTCTGCGCGAAGCGGTTCCCGAGAGTGCATTTGTCGCTCGATTCGGCGGCGACGAATTCACTGTGCTCCTGCAGGGCCCGCTCGACGATGCCGTCGTCGTCGCTCGGAGGATCGTCGACGCCCTCAGCAGCGATGGGATTGCCGGCGAGAAATCGGTGTCGGTGGGTGCGAGCGTCGGTGTAGCGGGATTCGGGTCCGTGCAGTTCGAGTCGGCGCAGTTCGAGTCGGCGCAGTTCGGGTCCGCGCAGTTCGACTCTGCGGATGAGCCGCTCAGCGCGCACACTCTGCTTCGCCGAGCAGATGCGGCGATGTACGAGGCGAAGAGAAGTGGGAAGGGCGCTGTCGTCGTCTACCGAGATCGCCGCGAAGCCTAACGCCGCAGGAGAGCGAAGATCGTTGCCGGCGAACCAGATCCGGCCCTGTTGATGGCGCTACCGACGAGGATGCTCGCCCCGGTGGTCGGCAGGGCGGCAAGATTGTTCAGGTTCTCCAGGCTGATTCGACGCTTGTCGTACAGGAGCGTCGAGACGGGGTAGGTTTCGTCGTTTCCGAGGTCGGGACCGAAGGTGTCGGTTCCCAATGCGCCACGCGTGCCCAGGCGCCCGGTGTCTATCAGCCACTGCGCCGCGTCCACCGAGAAGCCGGGTTGGTGGATGACACCCTCGGCGTCTGAGTTGGCATATTCTTCGCTACCCCAGCGCGATTCCCATCCGGTCCAGAGGACTACGGCCGCTCCATCGGGGATCTTGCCGTTACGCGTCTCCCACTCCTCAATGTCTGCGACGGTGAGAGCGTAGTCGGAATCGGCGGCAGCCTTGTCCCGGATGTCGATCTTCACTGCGGGTAGGAAGAGGTCGGCCGGATCGAGTTGGTCGGCGGTGAGTCCACCTTCCTGGAAGTGCGCGGGTGCGCCCCAATGCGTACCCGTGTGTTCACCTTCCTTGACGTACTGGAGGTAGTAGCCGTCGTCGGCAATGGTTGCCGCCGTGTCGAGAGTGAACTCGGGATCGCCGGGAAAAATCGGCGTCGACGCTGGGTCGTTCACGTGTGAGAGCGAAACAACCGACAAGAGCTCGTTCAACGGGGTTGTTGCGTCTTGACTGCTTCCGGAACTGCTACCCATGTCGATCACCTGAGGTCCCGCTACCAGCGCCAGGCCTGTGGCTGCGCGCTGAAGTAACTGCCGTCGTTTCATCAATCCCCCGCCAAATTGTCCGAATTGAGAGTGTTGCAATCACTTTCGCTCCTTGAACACTAGGACAGAACCTTAGGCTGCTGCGGACCATGACGACCACTCCACATCGCGAACAGCTATCACCTGTCCGTGCGGTCGGTGATCCACGTACTGCGGATACTTCGCGGCCAAAGCATCGATTGCACTCTCGGACTCCTTGGTGCCGGGGTCGAGGACCTCTGCGCGGCCGTCGACGCGGACCCACCAGAGGGCGGACCAGTCGTCGTCGTAATGATCGACCAGCAGGCTCGCACGCCCCGTCTCGGTGATGTTCCGGAGCCGGCGAAGAGCGGTCGTGGTTTTCGGCTTGTGGTCGACGCAGGAATAGACGGTATCGCCGAGTAGGGCGAATACGAGCGGCACAATGTGCGGAACGCCGGCTGCGTCAGCCGTCGCCAGGTGAGCCACCCGCGCGGCTTCGAATCGTGCTCTCGGATCGTCCATAACCACAGCGTAAGTGGATCAAGGGTTGCCGCAAGCCGCCGCTGACGGAACAGTGGTCTCATGGAACCGGATGAAGCGCTTCGGGAGATCGCCTACTGGCTCGAACGATCACGCGCCGAAACGCACCGCGTCAAGGCCTATCGGCGAGCTGCGGAGGTCTTTGCGGGATTGTCGGACGAGCAGAAGGAGTCTCGCCGGAAATCCGACAGTTGGAAGGCTCTCACCGGCATCGGGCCCAAAACTGCAATGATCATCGCCCAGTCGTACGACGGCGTCCCCGAGTATCTCGAGGAACTGCGGGGGCAGGCTGAGCCCATCGGCGACAGCCCATTGCGACAAGCCCTGCGCGGCGACCTCCACACACACTCCGACTGGTCCGACGGTGGAAGCCCCATCGAAGAGATGATGCGACGCGCAGCAGCACTGGGCCATGACTACTGCGCCCTCACCGACCATTCGCCTCGGCTGACTGTCGCCAACGGGCTGTCCGCGGAGCGCCTACGTTCTCAACTCGACGTCATTGCAGGGTTGAACGCCGAGCTGGCCCCCTTCCGCATCCTCACTGGAATCGAAGTGGACATTCTCGAAGACGGTTCACTCGACCAAGATCCCGATCTACTCGACGAACTCGACATCGTGGTGGCGAGCGTGCACTCGAAGCTGCGGTCCGAACGTGAGGCGATGACCCGCAGAATGCTTGCTGCAGTGCGAAACCCGCGTGTCGACATTCTCGGACACTGCACCGGGCGTCTTGTCGAGGGTGCTCGCGGAACCAGGCCCGAGTCGCAGTTCGACGCGGAGAAAGTGTTCGAGGCCTGCCGCGAATCAGGCACCGCCGTCGAGATCAACTCCAGACCGGAGCGGCGTGACCCGCCTTCGCGTTTGATCGAGTTGGCCCGCGATCTCGATTGTCTCTTCTCCATCGATACCGACGCCCATGCCCCCGGTCAGCTGGCCTGGCAGGGCTACGGCTGTGACCGGGCCGAAAAGTGCGGTGTCGAAGCGGATCGGGTGATCAATACCTGGACCGCCGAAGATCTTTTGGAGTGGGCGGGCAATTGACGGTCTCGGCACGCGCGCTGCTGTCGGTGCCGTTGGTGGCGTCGCTTTGCCTGGCCACCGCTTGTTCGGCTCCGTTCTGGCGAGATTCGGTGTACTTCACACCTCCTGAGGCTCGGGTGTTCGAGACCGCCGACTGTCTCGGAATTGAAGTCGCATGGGGCCTGTTCGGTGTCGATCTGTATTCGCGTCCGAAACACGAAACAGGGTATCCTCCATCTGATTTCGATCCAGTGGCAGTATTTCGTTGCGAAGTCGGCGAAGGCGCCTCCGGAGCGTTAACCGTCGACATGGTTCGACTCGAAGGTGACGTAGCCGCCGTCAAGGATGCATATCGTGTCGACTCCAAACGCTTTCCCGACAATGTCGTTGCGAGTTGTGTCACAAGCGAACTGGTTCCCGTCAAACTGTGGATGGTCAACAGCGCCGGACAAGTGATGTTTCCGGCCTGGCCGTCGAGTCCGTGCGGTTTTCAAGTCGGGCCTCTCGATTCGCTTCGATCGCTGCATGAAGTCGAACGTGTCCGAACTTCGTTGAGTCTTTCTCCGACGATGGCGAATTGCGATCGCTCGTCTGCCGTTCAATTCGACCGGACAGATGCCAGAGAGGTTGACAAGGCGCGCGAGCAGTTCGAGAGAGGCGAAGGCTATGACCCGCTCGACAATGAGCTGGCTACGCCTGTCGCTGATGTTGCAGGACTATCCGTGTGCCGGCATGAATCTCAGACAGACGTGGACGTTATTCGCGTGACCGAAGCGGAGAGTCGAGACGTGGTTGCCGCCATAGCCGATGCTCCTATAGCTCCGCCGTGTGATCAGATCGCGACAGCGACAGCATCATCAACCCTCCTACGGGTTGACGGTTCGGGCGGTACTCCTGTGAGCGTGGAGTTGGATGGATGTCGCCGCGCCGCCCTTTCCGGCTATCGAAGCCCGCCGGAATGGGTCACCGAGGCGTTTGCTCGGTGACCTCCGGGTTCAGATCCGCGTGGTGGAGCGGCGGGGTTTCTGGTCGGGGTCGATGCCTGGTGGTGGGATGAACCAGGGCAGGTGATCGGTGCCTATCCGGATTTCCCATTGCCCGGTGAATCCGGGTTTTCGGTGCATCAGGGTGTGGTGGGTTCGGCAGAGCAGGACCAGGTTGTCCATGACGGTTGGTCCTCCTTTGGCCCAGTGTTTGATGTGGTGGGCGTCGGTCCAGGCGGGGACGCAGTCGCAGCCGGGGAAGGCGCATCCTTTGTCGCGGGCGATCAGGGCGGTTCGTTGTGCCGCGGTGACAAGCCTTTTGAGTGGGGTGACGTCGAGTGGGGCACCGTTTTCGTCGAGGAGGACGGCGCCGAGCATGCAGTCGCAGGCGATCATGCGGGTGCGGCCGATGCTCAGTGGTCCCATCCAGGGCATGTGGCCGACATCGAGATCTTGTTTGTCGAGATCGGGAATGTCGAGATCCAGCATGCCGGGATCGTCGTCCTCGGACGGGCCAGGTGTTGAGCCGTCACCTGTTGTGGTGCCGGCGGCCGCGGCGCATTCGCGGTGGTAGGCGAGGTCTTTGGCGTTGATGTGCACGTTCAGGTGTGGGCGTTGGCCGCCGTCGATGCCGGTGGCGGCGTTGTCGAGGTAGCGGCGGATGAGCTCTGCCATGGCGTCTGCGTTGCGTGTGGCGGCGGATCGTTTGTCGGGTGTGCCGTCTGTGGCGGGGGTGGGCATCGAGAGGTTGGAGAGGGCGGAGAGAAGCATTTCTCCGGTCACGCCGTCGAAATCGCCTCGGACGGCGACTCTTCCGTTGAGGGTCGCGGAGATGCGTAGTTCGTTGCGGTCGGTGTCTTCGCTTGGTGGTACGTCGTCGGATTCGAACATGTGCTCGAGGACGCTGATGGCGTAGCGCAGTTTGACTGTGGTTGCTTCGACGCCGGATGCTGCGGCGAGGAGTGTGTCGCGGCAGTACGGTAGCGCAGCATCGGGCATTCCTTTGGGTGGGGATTCGCAGAACGCCACGATCAGTGCTGCGTGTTCGAAAGTAAGGTCGCCGGAGTCGAATTGGTCTTCGATCTCAGGGAACGAGCGGAGGGCTTTTCCCAGGGCCGCGATTCTTCTGCCGGCGGGGATTTGCAGCATGGTGTGGTTCGCGAGCCACTGTCCGGTGCCGCGGTAGCACAGTACTTGTTCGTCCGGGTTCAACGTCAGGGTGTCGACGGCGGCTACTCGAATAGCTTCCAGGCGAAGGATTTCCGCTGATGCGGTGATGGCGATCTCGCGGACGTCGGTGGGGTGCAGCCGCCACAGTCGGGCGCGCACACCCACGGCGGAGCTGTTGACCACGTCGGTGACAGCGTCGTCGGTGATGCTGATCGTCATGAGAACCCCCCGTTCCATCTCCCATCATACTCGAACATACTTTCGAGTCAAGAATTTTTTCGAGAAGGCGAGCCGGGTCCGGTCTTCGTGATTGTGTTGTTCGAGAGTAGATTCCGTCGTTAGAGCATCAGTGCCGGATCTGTAGTCAGTTCGATGTTCAGCCATGGTTCGTAGGGAAGGTCGGCGAGGCTGGTGGCGAACGAGCGTCGTACTGCGTCTTCACCGTCGATGTCCCAGCTGTGTGGCGCGACCATGAACGTCGCTTCGATATACAACTTGCGGCCCACCTTGCTCATGGTGAGAGTCGGTTCGTCCAAACCGAATTCGTCGCGGACGGCAGTGATGGCTTCGTGCACGCGGGCCTGAACGTTCTCGCCGGGAGCACCTTCGAGGAGTTCGATCAGTGCGGTTCGCAGAAGTGCGTACGGTTGTGGGACCAACATCGCGCAGCCGAGGAGAACCAAGACGGAGTCGACGTAGCGGTCTGCGTCGGAGAAATCGGTGCGGCCCAGGATCATTGCGACGACAGCACCTACTGCGACCAGCGCACTGAATGCAGCCGACGCTCCCCACTGCCTGGCTTCGGCGACGAGTAGATCGGACGTGCGGTCGACTTGCCCGACGTAGCGCCAGATGATGATCGACACCACTGCGCTGACAGCGCCGTATGCCACCAATGATCCGGCAGTGACGTCGGCTCCTCCCGCGAGGATGACCCGTACCGCCTCGACTGCGGCGTAGGCGAGCGTCGCCAGTAGTGCCATGCCCTGGACAGCGATGACTACCGGGATCAATGCCTCTTTGCCGAAGGGAAAGCGTGCGGTGGGGCCCGAGTCGGCTATCCGTGAAACCCGCAGTGACAGCGCCGTCAACACCATTCCGATGAGGGCGTACACACCGTCGAGCAGGATCACCTGGGACTGCGAGATCCAGCCCCAGAATGCGGCGAGCACAGCCAACGCGGTTGCGACCACGAGCGAGTACCGCAGGGCCGTGCGTTCGCGGGTAGCGCTGTCTTCCTTGGAGCCCATGAATTTCAAACCGCCTGTCCGTTTCGATATTCCTTCACGTAGGAATACCAGCAACGACGCGCAGGCACGGCATCAGTGGACCAATTGCGCTGCCAGATCCAGAAAGTCGTCGGCGTTGATGTCGAACTCGTCGGAATAGGTCACGTCGGGATTTCCCTTTGCTCCGAATTCGAGCGGTCGGGCTATGAAGGCGGTGCGAAATCCGAGAGCCTTGGCTGCCCGTATGTCGTATTTGTGGCTGGCAACCATCATGATCTCGGCCGGGTCGTATCCGAGGTACCGAGCGGCAAGGTGGTAGATCTTCGGGTCCGGTTTGAAGACACCGGCCATTTCGGCAGTGAAGACGGCATGCCAGGGCAGGTTTCCGTGGCGCGAGATGCTGACCGCTGCGTTCACGTCGGCGTTGGACAAGGCAGCGATTGTGTACTGCTGGCGCAGGGTTGTCAGGCCGGCGACAGTGTCGGGCCACGGGTCCAGGAATTTCCAGGCGGTGGTGAGCTCTTCCTGTTCGGCGTCGGAAAGCTCGATGCTCTCGCGGACCAACAGCTTGCGCAGAGCCTCGCGGTACACCGAATGTACTGTCACCCATTCGCCTGAAGCGTTGTCGACCTCAGAGGTGTTCGCGAAGTACTCAGCGCGCCAGAGATTGACGAAGCGTGACCAGTCGACGTCCGCGTCGGTGATTCGACGGGCCTCTCGGCACAGTGTGCTGTGAAAATCGGTCGCTGTGCCCTGGACGTCGAACAGCAGTGCTTTGATCTTCTCGCGCACTAGGCCTCCATTCCGAGATCGCCTGACGGACTTCCCACATTATTGCGGTTACGGCGCCCGATTCGTGCTCGATGAGCGCAAAGGCGCCGCGCGTCGCAAAATAGACATCTATGGCCGACCGCGGATTTACCCCGACTCAGCTCGCCGCCCGAGCTGCCTACCTGCTGCGCGGAAACGACCTGGGCACGATGACCAGCGCTGCCCCGAAGCTGTATCCCCACATGTGGAGCTGGGACGCCGCGTTCGTCGCGGTAGGTTTGGCGCCGCTCAGCGTCGAACGGGCGGTAGTAGAGCTCGATACCTTGCTCTCGGCTCAGTGGAAGAACGGAATGATTCCGCACATTGTGTTCGCGAACGGTGTCGACGGCTACTTCCCCGGCCCGACGCGCTGGGATGTCAATGCGTTGGCAGCTCATGCTCCTTTGGGTACCGCTACATCGGGAATCACCCAACCCCCTGTTCACGCGATCGCGGTGCAGCGGATTCTCGATCATTCGCGTCGGCACGGACGTACGACGCGTGCGGTCGCGGAAGAGTTCCTCGACCGGCGCTGGAGCGATCTGGTTCGGTGGCACCGGTGGTTGGCGGAGGCCCGCGATCTCGACGGCAACGGCCGCATCGCGCTTTATCACGGGTGGGAATCGGGGATGGACAACTCTCCGCGATGGGATCTGGCGTACGCGAATGTTGTTGCGGGACAAGTGCCTGCGTATCAGCGCGCAGATCTCGCTGTGGTGACGGACCTGTCTCAGCGGCCTACGGATCACGAATACGACCGCTACCTTTGGCTTCTCGAAGAGATGAAGGCCGTGCGGTACGAGGATTCGCAGCTTGCAACGGCCATGAGTTTTGCCGTCGAGGACGTGTTTGTCAGTGCCGTCTTCTCGATGGCATGCGACGTCTTGGCAACTATCGGCGAGGAGCATTCGCGGCCAAACTCCGACGTGCGTGATCTGCGCGGTTGGGCAGATCGATTCCGGCAGGGTGTTATTGCCACCACTGATGAACGATCGGGTGCAGCAAAGGATTTCGATCTTCGAACCGGGCGATGGGTTAATACCGAGACCATCGCGATGTTTGCGCCGTTGCTGTGCGGCGGCCTGAGCCGTGATGCCGAGCGCGCTCTGTTGCGTACTTTCGAGGGGCCCAAATTCTGTGGTCACCCGGACATGCGATTTGCTGTCCCACCGTCGACGTCTCCGGTTTCCGGCGATTTCCGTCCTCGGGAGTATTGGCGTGGCCCGGTGTGGCCGGTCATCACGTGGTTGTTCTCGTGGGCATTCGCGCGTCGGGGATGGGCCGAGCGATCACACGTCCTGCGTTCGGAGGGGTTGAGGCAGGCCAGCGACGGCACATTTGCCGAGTACTACGAGCCTTTCACCGGAGAACCGTTGGGGAGCATGCAGCAGTCGTGGACTGCGGCGGCCGTTCTCGACTGGCTCGGTTGAGTGAACATTCGCTGAATTAGCGGACAAAACGGACCAGTCAACCTTACTCTCGGGAAATGGTCGAGCGACGGATCGTCAGGACACTGGGCAAGCTCACCCCGATCGCGATGGCTGCTGCCATCGCGATCACGGCACCTGGCCTCGCCGCTGCCGACGCGCCACGTGGCCCGGACGTGTCTTCGTGGCAGCACGTGGACGGAACCGGAATCGACTGGTTCCAGGTCAAGGCGTCAGGGCACGAGTTCGCGATGGTCAAGGCCACCGAGTCGCTCAACTACGTCAATCCGTACTTCATTCAGGATTGCCTGGTCATGCGTGCTGCTGGCGTCTCGCGCGGGGCCTACCACTACGCAGACGTTCGCCAGTCCCCCGAAGCCCAGGCCGCCTTCTATTCGGCGATCGTCCTGGGTATCAACGGACCCGGTGACCTCCCGCCCGTTCTGGATCTAGAGGACGCAAAAGGACTGCCTGCCGGTCAGGTCATCGACTGGACTCATCGCTACCTGAACACCGTCCAGGCACTTACCGGGCGGCAGCCAATCATCTACACGTACCCCAACTTCTGGCGTACTCAGATGGCCAACACCACAGAGTTCAACCACTACCCGCTGTGGATCGCCGATTACAACGGCCAGAACGCACCGGGCCCGCTGCCCGGTGGTTGGTCCAACTGGACCTTCTGGCAGTACACCAGCACCGGACGCATCCCCGGGATCACCGGAAACACTGATATCAACGTCTACAGCGGAGCGCAGGGCGATTTCGATCGCTACGCCAACAGTGTGGGGTTCGGCAGTAGCTAGTTTGCGGCGGGCCTTTGGCTCCGTGGTGCCTGTTTCGGGCCTTTCGCCCTCGAGGCATTTGTCTCTAGGCGCGCGGAGGGGCCCTCTTGGCGCTCTTGCGATGCTTGGCTGGTTAGTCCGGTTGTTGCTCGCCAGTTACGAGAATTCTGCCCAACGGTAGCCACGGTCCCTGAATTTGCGACTAGCTGGGCATGATCAGAAGATAGCCACGGCAGCTAGTGAGCAGAATCGCTCCCTCCGAAAAGCTATAAAACGGACTTGAAGTTCGGTCTGGTGCCAGGGTGGACGCCCGGTTTCGGGTCGAATGTTGCGCCTCGCAATCAAAATATCGGAGCCCCGGGGTGCTTCGTTACCGGCAGCCGTCGCTGGGTGCGGTCTGGATCAATTCGATCAATTTCAGCGGTTTGTTCGGATGGTATTGCGCCACTCAGTGACGAGGATTTGCCTCGGGTTCAGATGGTTGTGGTGCACTCAACAGGCCTTATACATATTGGGCATTTGTCCAGATTGGGTGCCGTACTCGACGGGGGTCTTCACCCGATCTGGTCAGCGAAAACGTCGAATTTCATCGCGTTCGGTGTCGCGACGTACTCCGGTGGGCGAATTGTCCGCTTGAACAACACCGCTTCCCGGATGTTGTCCGATCTACGAACAAAAACGGCGATCGGTCTGCTTTGTCTGACTTTCGATGGGCAAGCTCCCGGTTATCTGCTATCTTGGTCCAGATAACTGGAAGGTTGCTCTCGATTTGCATGGATTTCGAGGGCCAAGGTCCTGTTCGGGACGGCTCTTCCAACACGCAAGTGTTTCCGAAGAGGAGCTCGAATGACAGGACCGGCAACAGCGTCCGGTGTGAGGTCGATCAGCCGAAAACAGGCGCATCGACCCGAACCAACCGATCAATCGGGAGTTCGCGCCAGCGCTCTCGCATATCCGTCCACCGAACATCGATCAGGCACATCCTGGGGAGTAAGAAATGCCTAACGACATTCCGCCGACAAGGTCGGCCTTATTCACCGCAGGGCTCCCGCCCTGGGTGCGAGCGTGGACGGTGGTGTGGACCGCCATCGCGATGATTCTCGGTATCTCCGGCGCGACGTCAGTGGTTGCGTCAGCGCAGCCGGCCGCGACGCTCGGCGGTCTCGTTCAGGCTCAGGCGCCGGCTCGCGCCGCTGTCCTGCCGGATGAACAGCCCGCAAAGGGCTGCGCATTCAGCGCCCCCGGCACCGGTCCGTTCTCGCAGAACATCTGCTGGATCGATATGTCGACGCTCAATGCGGCCACGGCTGCTTCTGCTGCCGGGCAGTCGATGGAAATCCAGCTCACCGAGGGCTACAAGATCAACTTCAAGGCTTTCCTCACCGACTCGGTGGCAGGAAAGACACACCAGGGGATCGAAACGAAGGAATTTCCCACCCTGCACTACGCAGCTCTTGGGTCTTCTGCGTACACGGGTGTGCCATCGACGATCAAGCCTGCGATCTATCAGAAGTCGTCTGACAATGGACAATCCGGCGGAACGGTGTCGCTGAAGAACATCGTGATGACCGGTCCGAATGGCCCGATCTACAACTACGGCCTCGTGGCTGCTGACGCCGAGTCGACCGACGCCAACACGTCGACTGACAAAGAGTTCCTGAGCTTCAATTCTGACAAGCCTCTTCGTCAGATCGCGCGCACGGTTGGCGCGGATGCGCCCGGCTACCCCGGAATTCGGGCTTGCGACGGTGGGCTGACGGCCATGCCCGCCACCACCGTCCGATGCGATTCGTGGAACCTGGTCAATAACCGGGAGTATTCGCCAGGCACTTTGGTTGTGGCGTCGACCGCTCCGACAAACTTCGCGGCGACGTTCGGTAACACGGTTCTGGCCACCTCTCGTCAGGGCCTGGCGTTCGGTGTCCTGCTCTCGAAGGTCAAGATCGACAAGGACCTCACGCGCGTCACCCCCGGTGACGATTTCACGATCGGCATGAGCACCGGGCACCACGCAAACGCGGGCGCTGCCGCAGCAACCGAGATCAAGAGCACCACGACCGGTGCGACTGATACGACGGCATCGACTGGCTGGCGGACGCTCCTCGCGGATACCACGCCCACCCCTGTCACTTTCTGGGAGAAGCCAACTACCTCGGCTACCAAGACCGCGAACTATGCGACGTCATGGGATTGCCAGGTAAACGGTGTGACCCAGACACTCAGGGTCGGTGACGTCGCGCAGGCAGCACTTTCGCCGGGCGACAACGTGTACTGCAAGGTCAAGAACACACCGGTTCTCGTGAAGAAGTCGTCGTCACCACCTACCGGTGAGACGGTCAATATCGGTCAAACAATCACCTACACTTTGAATTTCGAGAACCCTGGCGCTGCGCCGGCGACGATCGATTACACGGACTATCTCACCGATGTCATCGATGACGGAACTGTCGCGGTCGGGGCTGCAACCGGTGGGCTCACCGCTGCTTTGAACGGCCCCGACAAGATCAAGGTCGGCGGCACCTTGCCGGCGGGAGGCAAAGGGACAGTCACATACACCGTCACTGTCAAAGATGGCGGCAACAAGGTACTGAACAACTATCTGGTTCCCGGGACTACGACTCCTCCGACAACATGTGATCCTGCAACCAATCTCTGCACGACGCATCCCATGCCTGGTTTCACGCTGACGAAGACGGCGGATCCGGCTTCCGGTTCGACGGTTCGGGCCGGCGACACCATTACGTACACCGTCACCGGTACCAACACGGGCAAGACGGCACTGACTCCCGCGACGATCACTGACGATCTGAGTGCGGTTCTCAATAACGCTGCCGTCGTTCCTGGTTCGCTGAAGGCGATCGTCGACGGTGCTCCTGCCGCTGCTCCGACTCTGTCGGGCAGCACTTTGTCGTGGTCCGCCAATCTCCAGGCTGGTAAGTCTGTTGTTCTGACCTACCAGGTGAAGGTCAACGACGGGGTTGCCGCAGGCACTGTCCTGAACAACAAGGTCAGCGGCATTGCGAAGCCGCCGACTGGTCCGGATATCACTCCCCCTCCGGTGGAGACCAATCACTCAGTTCCCGGCTTCACCTTGGAGAAGACTGCTGATCCGATTTCCGGTTCGACTGTTCAGGCCGGCGGGTCGATCAAGTACACCGTCACCGGCACCAACACCGGCAAGACGAAGCTAGATCCCGTAGTGATCACTGATGATATGGGTGCGGTTCTCAATAACGCTGCCGTCGTTCCTGGTTCGCTGAAGGCGATCGTCGACGGTGCTCCTGCTACTGCTCCCACTTTGTCGGGCACCACCCTTTCGTGGACTGGTCTTCTCGAAGCCGGTAAGTCTGTCGTTCTCACCTACGAGGTGAAGGTCAACGACGGGGTTGCCGCAGGCACTGTCCTGAACAACAAGGTCAGCGGCATTGCGAAGCCGCCGACTGGTCCGGATATCACTCCCCCTCCGGTGGAGACCAATCACTCGGTTCCCGGTTTCACAGTCGCGAAGACTGCCGATCCGGCCTCGGGCACTGGTGTCAATGCTGGTCAGGTGATCACGTACACGGTGACGGGTTCTAACACCGGTAAGACGACGCTTGATCCGGTGGTGTTGACCGATGATCTGTCGAAGGTTCTCGACAACGCGGCGTTGGTGGATGGTTCGCTCAAGGCGACTGTCGACGGTGCTCCTGCTGCTGCTCCGACGCTGGCGGGTACGACGCTTTCCTGGACGGGTGCACTCGAGGCTGGTAAGTCGGTTGTTCTGACCTACCAGGTGAAGGTCAACGACGGTGTTGCCGGTGGCACGTTGATCAACAACAAGGTCACCGGTACTGCGAAGCCGCCGACCGGTCCGGAGATCACTCCTCCGCCGGTGACGACCGAGCATCCGGTTCTGTCTCCGAAGATTGCTGTGGTGAAGTCTTCTGATCCGGTGTCGGGTTCGAATGTTGTTGCCGGTCAGGACATCAAGTACACGCTCACGTTTACGAACACTGGTAACGGTGCGGGTGAGGTGGCGTTCTTCGACGATCTGCGTCAGGTTGTGGACAAGGGTGCATTGAGTGGTTTGACTGCTGATGCTCCGTTGGTTGCGACGATGGTCGGCAGTGATGGTTTCTCGGTGACGGGGACCTTGGCTGCGGGTGAAACGAAGACGGTGACGTATTCGGTGAAGGTCGATGCCGATGTGGTCGGTGGGGTGTTCGTGAACAACTTCGTTGTTCCGGGTACGACTCCGCCGGTGGATCCTCCGGAGGTGTGTGATCCGGCGACGCAGCTGTGCACGACGCATCCGGTTCAGGTTCCGGGGTTCACGGTCGCGAAGACTGCGGATCCGGCCTCGGGCACTGGTGTCAATGCTGGTCAGGTGATCACGTACACGGTGACGGGTTCTAACACCGGTAAGACGACGCTTGATCCGGTGGTGTTGACCGATGATCTGTCGAAGGTTCTCGACAACGCGGCGTTGGTGGATGGTTCGCTCAAGGCGACTGTCGACGGTGCTCCTGCTGCTGCTCCGACGCTGGCGGGTACGACGCTTTCCTGGACGGGTGCACTCGAGGCTGGTAAGTCGGTTGTTCTGACCTACCAGGTGAAGGTCAACGACGGTGTTGCCGGTGGCACGTTGATCAACAACAAGGTCACCGGTACTGCGAAGCCGCCGACCGGTCCGGAGATCACTCCTCCGCCGGTGACGACCGAGCATCCGGTTCTGTCTCCGAAGATTGCTGTGGTGAAGTCTTCTGATCCGGTGTCGGGTTCGAATGTTGTTGCCGGTCAGGACATCAAGTACACGCTCACGTTTACGAACACTGGTAACGGTGCGGGTGAGGTGGCGTTCTTCGATGATCTGCGTGGTCTGCTTGACGATGCTGATCTGGTTGCGGGCAGCTTGTCTGCGCAGGATCCGTTGACTGCTGCGATGGTCGGCACGGATGGTTTCTCGGTGACGGGAACCTTGGCTGCGGGTGAGAGCAAGACGGTGACGTACACCGTCACGGTCAAGGCTGATGCCGATCGTGTTGCGGCGGATGCCGACAACACGGTGCTCAACTTCGTTGTTCCGGGTACGACTCCTCCGGTGGATCCTCCGGAGGTGTGTGATCCGGCGACGCAGCTGTGCACGACGCATCCGGTGGTGTCTCCGAAGATTGCTGTGGTGAAGTCTTCTGATCCGGTGTCGGGTTCGAATGTTGTTGCCGGTCAGGACATCAAGTACACGCTCACGTTTACGAACACTGGTAACGGTGCGGGTGAGGTCGCGTTCTTCGACGATCTGCGTCAGGTTGTGGACAAGGGTGCATTGAGTGGTTTGACTGCTGATGCTCCGTTGGTTGCGACGATGGTCGGCAGCGATGGTTTCTCGGTGACGGGAACCCTCGCTGCGGGTGAGAGCAAGACGGTGACGTATTCGGTGAAGGTCGATGCCGATGTGGTCGGTGGGGTGTTCGTGAACAACTTCGTTGTTCCGGGTACGACTCCTCCGGTTGATCCTCCGGAGGTGTGTGATCCGGCGACGCAGCTGTGCACGACGCATCCGGTGGTGTCTCCGAAGATTGCTGTGGTGAAGTCCTCTGATCCGGTGTCGGGTTCGAATGTTGTTGCCGGTCAGGACATCAAGTACACGCTCACGTTCACGAACACCGGTAACGGTGCGGGTGAGGTCGCGTTCTTCGACGATCTGCGTGGTCTGCTTGACGATGCTGATCTGGTTGCGGGCAGCTTGTCTGCGCAGGATCCGTTGACTGCTGCGATGGTCGGCACGGATGGTTTCTCGGTGACGGGAACCTTGGCTGCGGGTGAGAGCAAGACGGTGACGTACACCGTCACGGTCAAGGCTGATGCCGATCGTGTTGCGGCGGATGCCGACAACACGGTGCTCAACTTCGTTGTTCCGGGTACGACTCCTCCGGTTGATCCTCCGGAGGTGTGTGGTCCGGCGACGCAGCTGTGCACGACGCATCCGGTGAAGGTTCCGGGGTTCACGGTCGCGAAGGCTGCGGATCCGGCCTCGGGTACCAATGTTGCTGCTGATCAGACGATCACGTACACGGTGACCGGTGCCAACACGGGTAACACGACCCTTGATCCGGTGGTGTTGACCGATGATCTGTCGAAGGTTCTCGACAACGCGGCGTTGGTGGACGGTTCGCTGAAGGCGACTGTCGACGGTGTCGACGCGACTGCTCCGACCCTCGAGGGCACCACGCTCTCGTGGACGGGTGCACTCGAGGCTGGTAAGTCGGTTGTTCTGACCTACCAGGTGAAGGTCAATGCCGGTGTTGCCGGTGGCACGTTGATCAACAACAAGGTCACCGGTACTGCGAAGCCGCCGACCGGTCCGGAGATCACTCCTCCGCCGGTGACGACCGAGCATCCGGTTCTGTCTCCGAAGATTGCTGTGGTGAAGTCTTCTGATCCGGTGTCGGGTTCGAATGTTGTTGCCGGTCAGGACATCAAGTACACGCTCACGTTTACGAACACTGGTAACGGTGCGGGTGAGGTGGCGTTCTTCGACGATCTGCGTCAGGTTGTGGACAAGGGTGTATTGAGTGGTTTGACTGCTGATGCTCCGTTGGTTGCGACGATGGTCGGCAGTGATGGTTTCTCGGTGACGGGGACCTTGGCTGCGGGTGAGAGCAAGACGGTGACGTATTCGGTGAAGGTCGATGCCGATGTCGTTGGTGGGGTGTTCGTGAACAACTTCGTTGTTCCGGGTACGACTCCTCCGGTTGATCCTCCGGAGGTGTGTGATCCGGCGACGCAGCTGTGCACGACGCATCCGGTGAAGGTTCCGGGGTTCACGGTCGCGAAGACTGCGGATCCGGCCTCGGGTACCAATGTTGCTGCTGGTCAGACGATCACGTACACGGTGACCGGTGCCAATACGGGTAACACGACTCTTGATCCGGTGGTGTTGACCGATGATCTGTCGAAGGTTCTCGACAATGCCGTGTTGGTGGACGGTTCGTTGAAGGCGATGGTTGACGGTGTCGACGGTGCGGCTCCGACCCTGTCGGGTACGACGCTTTCCTGGACGGGTGCACTCGAGGCTGGTAAGTCGGTTGTTCTGACCTATCAGGTGAAGGTCAATGCCGGTGTTGCCGGTGGCACGTTGATCAACAACAAGGTCACCGGTACTGCGAAGCCGCCGACCGGTCCGGAGATCACTCCTCCGCCGGTGACGACCGAGCATCCGGTAGACGGCACTCCCGCAATCGAGGTACTGAAGTCCTCCGATCCGTCCACCACGAACCGTGTGGTGGCCGGTCAGGAGATCACGTACACGCTCACGTTCAAGAATGTGGGTACCGCGGATGGTGAGGTCAGCTTCTACGACGATCTGACCGATGTTCTCGACGATGCAGTAATGACGAAGAATCCGGCTACTACTTCCACGCTGGTTGTTTCGGGTGTCGTCGACAACGTCTTCACGGTCACCGGAAAGCTGGCCAAGGGTGAGAGCGCGACGGTGACGTACACCGTCAAGGTCAACCCTGAGATCGGAACGTTGTCGGGTCCCGGATTCACTCCGGGTGTCCTGAACAACTACCTGGTGGTTGGTGGCGAGAACCCGCCGGTGGACTGTGTTCCGGGCGATGCTCTCTGCACCGAACACCCGGTGGACCCGCCGGAGACCACCACCACGGTGCCTCCGACGACCACCACGACGCCGCCGGTCACGACGGAGCCCTGTGTTCCTCCGACGACGACCACGCGGATGGTTCCGACCACAACGGCTGCGACCACGACGGCTAGCGCGATCACTGCCGGAGACGCCGATGTGACCGGTACGGAGGAATCCACCACTACGGAGGAGACCACCACAGAGGAGACCACGACAGAAGAAGTTGTCGCGGAAGAGATAGTGGATCCGTGTGGCGTGACGACAACTACGCCGCCGACGACCACGACGCCGGTCACGACAGTTCCGCCGACCACGACGGTTCCGAACACGACGGTGCCGGTTACACCGACGATCATCATTCCCCCGATCGTCGTTGTGCCTCCGATCGTCGTACCGCCGACGGTTCCGGGTCAGCCGGTTCCGAGCACGGTTCCGGGACAGCCGAAGCCGCCGACAGCAAACCCGGGTCAGCCGGGTCAGCCGAAGCCGCAGACGTCTGCTCCTCAGGGAGGAACGATCAACTCCGGTGGTGGCGCTGGTGAGAGTGGCGTGAATACCACGTTGCTCGCAGCAGGTGGATTGGTTCTGCTGCTGGCGCTGGGAACGGGTGTTGTTCTCCTGACGCGTAAGCGTCGCGAGGATGGTGACAACTGATTCTCGTGAGAATCTGAGGTAACGACGTGGGGCAGATCGCAGAGTATGCGATCTGCCCCACAGTCGTTTTCGTGCGGTGTTACGAGCCGAGCCGAGATCCGTCCTTCTTCCAGGCCGCAACTACCGACGGGCGGGGCTGGGAGGAACCACCGTCGGGCCAGTGGGATGCGGGACTTTCGATGCTGGCGTCGTCGGTCTCGCCGGGGTGCTGGACGCAGACGATGACGCGCTTTTCGTCCACGATGGGGCCGCAGGTTTCGGCGCCGACGGGAACGGTGAGAAACTGCTTTGTCTCACCGCGGTTTTCGCCTTCGAGGACAACGCTGAACAGTCCGTCGTTGGACTTGAGTGCGTTGCCGTCGGTGGAGATCCACAGGTTTCCGTGCGGGTCGAAGGCAAGGTTGTCCGGGCACGAGATGGGACTGACCTTGCTCTTGTCGAAACCACCGAAGTAGGTATCGGCCGTGGCCGGATCTCCGCAGACGAGAAGAAGATTCCAGCCGAACGTGGTGCCGGCGTGGTCGTCGGTGATTTCGAGGACCTGGCCGTTCTTGTTGTTGTTCCTCGGGTTCGCTTCGTCGGCCGCGGCGCCACCGTCGACTCCGCGCTTGGTGTTGTTGGTCAGTGCGACGTAAACCTTGCCGCTCTTCGGGTTTGCTTCGAAGTCTTCGGGACGATCCATCTTCGTTGCCCCGACCTTGTCACCGGCCTGACGGGTGAAGACGGCGACCTCTTCGGCGCTCATGCCGTCGACCAGCGATTCGCCCTTGCCGTCTTCGCCGGTGCGCAGGATGGCGATCCATTCGCCGGTTCCGTCGAACGTGCCGTCCGACGGGAGCTTGCCGCTGCCGTCGATCTCGCCGGCGGAGTTTCCGCTGAGCTTTGCAACGTACAGCGTTCCGGCGTCGAGCAGAGTCATGTTGTGGCGCATGGCTGCCTGACTCTTGCCGTCCTGCATCTTTCGACTCGAGACGAACTTGTACATGTAGTCGAAGCGCTCGTCGTCGCCGCTGTAGGCCACGACGGTTCCGTCCGACGTGATGTAAATGGTGGCGGCTTCGTGCTTGAACCGTCCGAGCGCTGTGTGCTTGATCGGAGTCGACGACGGATCCCACGGATCGATCTCGACGACGTATCCGAATCGGTTGACCTCGTTGGGTTCTGCGACCAGATCGAACCGCTTGTCGAAGCGTTCCCACTTGCGCTCGGAAGCGGCGCCGGCCAGACCGTAGCGCTTCAGCCGTGCTGCGACCGTGGGATCGGTGACACCCTCGGCGTTCGCGAAGTACTGGTTGAAGTTCTCTTCGCCGGAAAGCACTGTGCCCCAGGGTGTGACACCGCCGGCGCAATTGTTGAGGGTGCCGAGCACTTTGGTTCCCGTGGGATCGGCACTCGTCTTGAGGAAGTCGCTACCTGCAGCGGGGCCGGTCACGACAAACTCCGTGGTTCCGGTGATGCGGCGGTTGTTCGATCCGATCTCCGGTACCAGCTTGCCGTTGTCGGATTCGCCCTTGACCTGGACGACCGACAGTCCGTGGCTGGCCAGGCCGATCTTGAACTGCTCCTCGGTCGGGTGCTCCGCATCGTAGCCGCGGAACATCGCCGGCTCGGTGGAGTATTCGTGATTGACCACGAGCAGGTAGGTGTTGGGCTGCCCGTCGACCGGGAGCAATCCGGCGAAGTCGTTGTTGAATCCGAACTGCAGTTCCTGTGCAGCAGCAGTTTGCTTGTCGAAGTCGAAGGCCGGGGCTCCGGCGAGAACGGCGTCACCCCAACGGATGACGACGGCCTGATCGTATCCGTCAGGGACGGTGACCTTGTCTTCCTTGTTGGGCGCGACGGCACCAAAGTTCGTCCCTGCTGGTGTCGACCCGCCGCTGCTGCCGCTCGCGGATCCGGTTCCCGGTTCCGCACTTGCAGATTCGTCCGAACAGGCGACGAGGGCGCTGCCCGCTCCCACCGCGAGCACTGCCATGCCACTGCCCCGGAGCATGCCTCGACGAGTCAGTGCAGTGCGTGCGATGTCGCGAAAGTACTCGCCGCCCGAGGTGTTGGGGACCTCGTGAGAGCACGCATTTCCGCACTTGTACTGGCAGGTGATCGACGCGCGTGCAGACACGCCGTCGTGTTTGACAAACAAGGCCAAAGGCTTGATAGCCACCGTGAACTCCCGAGATTCGATGTACGGACTTCGGGAACCGTAGAAGCTCTAAGCAAGGGTAAAGGAACGTAAAAATGAACGGCAAAACAACGAGGCGACCCTTACCTGCAATGTACGACGCGTCCCCGCGGGGACGTCGCATGACATTTGTCATCGCCGATCCATGACGGTGTCACCGCAGGTGATGATGCTGCGCACTGTTTTCGGCCCCGACTTCCCGCGAGGCTTGAAGCATGAGAGAACCACATGAGGGAAGCCTCCTGACGGACCTGATGGACATCGGACCCGCACCCACGATGGGCCGCGAACTTGTTGTGATCGTGGTGAACATCGCGATCATCGGAGGGGTGTTCGCGATCATCGGCTCCAATCCGGTGTCCTGGATTCTTGTTGCCGCTCTCGCTGTCTACGCGGGCATTCGATTCGCGATCGGACTGCGCAGCTGGAACCGAGAGGAGGCGCAGCGATGAAGGGCGATCCTGTGATTGACGTAGTCGGAATGTCGCGGCGCTACGGCTCCGGCAAGGATGCGTTCGATGCCGTCCGCAATCTTGATCTGAGTGTTCAGGAAGGCGAGTTGTTCGGCCTCCTCGGAACGAACGGTGCCGGAAAGACGTCCACTCTCGAAGTGATTCAGGGCCTTTCACGAGCCAGCGCCGGTACGGTGCGCGTATTGGGGATGGATCCGGTGCGTAACCGCAAGCAGATCCGCCCATCGCTGGGCATCATGCTCCAGAAGGGTGGACTTCCCCAAGACTTGACTGCTCGTGAGAGTTTGGCGATGTGGGCCGGAACGTGTTCGAATCCGCTTCCCGTCGACGAGGTGCTCGAGCGTGTGGACATGCGTGACCGTGGGGAGACCCGCGTGAAGTTCCTCTCGGGCGGTGAAGCGCGGCGACTGGATCTGGCGTGCGCGATCATCGGCCGGCCACTCGTCCTGTTTCTCGACGAACCGACTACTGGTTTGGACCCCGAAAGTCGTCGTAACACTTGGCAATTGATCGCTGATTTGAAAGCGTCGGGCGTCACCATCATGTTGACGACGCACTACCTCGACGAAGCCGAGTCCTTGTGTGACCAATTGGCGATCATGCACCGTGGATCGGTGGTGCGCAGCGGAACCGTGGCGGACGTCGTCGCAGATCATCCCGCACAGATCAAACTGCACCGTCCAGGTCTTCCGCTCCCCGCCCTGGCCGGCGCCGAGGTTCGCGTCGAGAACGATCTGGTGGTGATCACCACTCGCACAGTGCAGGAGACCCTGACGGAACTGCTGCTGTGGGCGCAGCACAACAATATCCTGCTGACCGGCTTGGATGCCCGCGCGGCTTCCCTGGAGACCGTATTCCTCTCCATTGCAGACCAATTCGATCATCACGCAACTCTCGAAGGAGCGCCGGCATGAACCGCATAGCAACCCTGTCTCGTTCGGAGTTCACGCTCCTGGGACGAAATCGACTGTTGCTCTTCAACGCAATCGTCCTCCCGTTGATCTTTCCCGTGGGAATGCTGTATCTGTCGCGAGATGGCGGGCTGTCGGACAAGTCGGTGTCGGCAGGCCTCGAAGTGTTTGCACTCTTCCTTCTCGTGTTCGTGGTCTTCTACAACCTCCTGTCGGTGTACGCGACGCGTCGTGACGAGTTGGTTCTCAAGCGACTACGCACCGGGGAATGCAGCGACGCCGAGATCCTTGCGGGCCCGGCGGTGCCGTCGTGGGTTCTCACCGGCCTGTTGACGGTGGTCATCGGAATCGCCGTGATTGTTCTCGGCGGCAGTGCTCCGGTCAATCCGGTGCTGGTGCTGGTCGCGGTGATCGGCGGCGCTGCGCTCTTCACCGCGCTGGCGTTGATCACTTCGGCTGTCACTCGGAACGCGGAGGCGGCGCAGATCACCTGCATGCCGATTCTGATTCTGGCGACGGCAGGTATGTCTTCGATCAGGAACGTCGTGCCGGACAACGTTGCTCGCATTCTCGATTTCACTCCGCTGGCCGCGGTAGTCGACCTTCTCAATCTCGGATGGCTGGGGAGAACCACTGGCGAACTGGCCGATCTGGGCGATGCGCCCGGTGCTGCGGCCGGATTTGTCGACACCTTCGGTTCGGCTGGGCAACCGCTGTTGGTCATGCTGGCGTGGATCGTCGGTTCGGTTCTGATTGCGAATGTCCACTTCCGCTGGGAACCGCGTTCGTAGAACTCTGAGAAGGTAGTGGGCATGATCGCGCAGAACTTCGGACGCTGGAATCCGAGACGGACATGGCGAACCGCGTCGAACGTCGACAAGGTTCGCCTCTACACGCGGCAGTCGTTCATCATGGTCGCAGTGGTTTTCGGTGGCTTCGGTGCGGTCACCGAGATCATTGCCGATCGGTATCTGTCGGGTGTCTTCCTCGGAATCAGTGCCGGTGCGTGCGTCGTCGCCGTGTCTCGGATGCCTGATCTGGGCGGAGTCGTGGCCAAGCCCGTTCAGATTCCTCTTGCCGTGATGACGTTGTCGGCGTTCTGCTCGGCGGGAATTGCCTTGGGAAGCAATGGCGAGAACGGCCCGTACTTCTGGCTGGCGGCAATTCTCGTCGTGCCGCTTGCGGGGTTGACGTCGTTGCGCTGGCTGATCGTGGGCTCGGTGGCCGCCGGGGTTGTATTGGGACTGCTTGCGGGTCCGGAAAGCGGGGTGTCCGTCGGAATCGTTGCCGGCTTCATGGGGCTGACCGTCTACATGTCGGTGTGGCTGCTGCGGATGGTCACCGAATTGGACGAGGCGCGCGGAGCCGCCGCCGCTCTGTCCGTCGCCGAGGAGCGGTTGCGATTTTCTCGCGATCTCCATGACGTCGTCGGGCGGGCACTGTCTGCAATTGCGGTGAAAAGTGAACTTGCAGCCACGCTTTCACGACGCGGCGACGATCGTGCCGCCGCGCAGATGGACGAAGTGCGCGAACTTGCGCAAGATTCACTCGACGAAGCGCGCGAGTTGGTTCGGGGATACCGGTCCATCGCCTTGGCGTCCGAGCTGGCCGGTGCGCAGTCGCTGCTCGAGGCCGCCGGAATCTCTACTGCGATACGTGGATCGGCAGATCAACTACCGGTGGAACTGGCCGAAGCCGCTGCCTGGGTCGTCCGTGAAGGCGTGACCAACATTCTCCGGCACTCCAGTGCCGAGAATTGCAGCATCGAGGTGTTGGCGGACGGCGTCGTGATCGCCAACGACGGCGCACGTATCGCAGAGCCGAACAACGGAACCGGCCTGAACGGATTGCGCGAGCGCGTCGGCGCCGTCGGAGGAACTGTCGAAACCGTGCAGGACGAAGATCGCTTCACCCTCACCGCCCACTTTCCGTCCCGAACGAAGGAGTCTCGGTGACCGAGCCGATCAAGGTACTGCTGGCCGACGACGAGAACCTGATCCGCTCGGCGCTGGCAATGATGTTGTCGCTCGAGGACGACATCGTTGTCGTCGCAGAAGCCGAATCCGGCGAGGATGCCGTGATCGCTGCTGCAAAGCATCAACCTGACGTAGCCGTGCTCGACCTTCAAATGGCAGGTATCGACGGTATAGAGACGGCGCAACAGATTGCGCAGACGGTCTCGGGGTGCGCCTCGATCATCGTGACGAGCCACGGGCGTCCCGGATACCTGAAGAAGGCACTGTCAGCCGGCGTCCGCGGATTTCTGCCGAAGACGACGCCTGCGGCGACGCTCGCCGAGGTGGTTCGCAGCGTCCACGCGGGCGGGAGGTACGTCGACCCGTCGTTGGCTGCCGAGGCAATCGGCGCCGGCGACTCACCGCTTACTCCGCGCGAAGCGGACGTACTCGAGTACGCGGCCGACGGAGCATCCATCGAGCAGATCGCTTCCCGGGCACACCTCTCTGCGGGTACCACCCGAAACTATTTGTCGTCAGCTGTCACCAAACTCGGTGCTGCGAATCGGCACGAAGCTGCGGTGATCGCCCGCCGGCAGGGGTGGATTTAGGGCCCGAAGCCCCGCGATGTCGAGAATAGCCGGCCGATGTCGAGAATCTCCGACTTGCTTCGTCCCTGTAGTGAAGTGCGACCAGAATGGGTGGCACCGACACAGAGGAGATTCACGATGGCCAAGTACTTGCTGCTCAAGCACTACCGCGGCGCTCCGGCTGCAGTCAACGACGTGCCGATGGACCAGTGGACACCGGACGAGATCACGGCTCACGTGAAGTACATGCAGGACTTCGCGGATCGGCTCGAGAAGGCGGGCGAGTTCGTCGACGGTCAGGCTCTCGCTCCTGAGGGCACCTTTGTCCGGTACGACGGTGAGGGTCGCCCCCCGGTCACCGATGGCCCGTTCGCGGAAACCAAGGACCTCATTGCCGGCTGGATGGTGATCGACGTCGACAGCTACGACCGTGCCGTCGAATTGGCCGGGGAGCTTTCGGCCGCGCCCGGCGCAGGCGGGAAGCCGATTCACGAATGGCTCGAACTGCGCCCGTTCCTGACCGAGCCGCCGACCATCACGGACTGACAACTCTCATGGACGACGCCCTGCTTCGGAGTCTGACTCCGAGCGTGCTCGGCATCCTCGTCCGCCGCGGAGCAGATTTCGCGTCGGCCGAGGACGCCGTGCAGGACGCTCTGCTCGAGGCGGTCAGGGTCTGGCCGGACAACCCGCCGCGGGACCCGAAGGGCTGGCTGGTCACAGTGGCCTGGCGGCGGTTCCTCGACGGGATCCGGTCGGATGTGGCTCGCCGTAAGCGGGAGTACCTGGCTGACGAGCAGCCAGGCGAGCGGCCGGTCAGCGGGTCAGTGCCGGGCGTGGACGACACACTCCAGCTTTACTTTCTGTGCGCGCACCCGTCGTTGACGCCGTCGTCCGCTGTTGCACTCACACTGCGCGCTGTCGGCGGGCTCACCACGCGCCAGATTGCGCAGGCCTACCTGGTACCTGAGGCGACGATGGCTCAGCGCATCAGCCGAGCCAAGCGCACGGTCTCCGGCGTCCGGTTCGAGCAACCCGGCGATGTCGCCACCGTCCTGCGTGTCCTCTATCTGGTCTTCAACGAGGGGTACTCCGGTGACGTCGACCTCGCTGCCGAGGCCATCCGGCTCACCCGGCAGTTGGCGGCCACGATCGATCACCCCGAAGTCGCAGGGTTGCTCGCACTGATGCTGCTCCATCACGCTCGCCGAGCCGCGCGAACTGCCGCGGACGGCAGTCTGGTTCCGCTAGCCGAGCAGGATCGCAGCCGGTGGGACACCGATTCGATTGCCGAAGGAGTCGTGATCCTCCAGGCAGCTCTCGCCCGCGACCGGCTCGGTGAGTTCCAGGCCCAGGCCGCCGTCGCTGCACTCCATGCCGACGCTCTCACAGCAGACCAGACCGATTGGGTGCAGATCGTGGAGTGGTACGACGAACTCGCAGCCTTGACCGACAGCCCGATCGTCCGGCTCAACCGAGTGGTGGCCGTCGGCGAAGCGGACGGACCACGCGCCGGCTTGGCAGCTCTTGCAGCGCTGGACGATTCACTTCCACGCCATGCCGCAGTCGAGGCCTATCTCCGCGAACGCGACGGAGACCTGGAGACGGCGGCGAGGTTGTATGCCGATGCAGCGCACAAGGCATCCAACCTCGCCGAACGTGACCATCTGATGCTTCAGGCGTCCAGGATCAACGCCCGTCGATCTCCCGCAAGCGCCCCCGAGTCAGAGAACCTGTGACAGGAACGCCTGCAGTCGATCTGTTTCTGGATCGTCGAAAAGCTGTTCCGGAGTGCCGGTTTCGACTACGGCGCCACGATCCATGAACAGGACCTTGTCGGAAACGGAACGCGCGAAACCCATTTCGTGCGTTACGACGACCATGGTCATGCCGGACTTCGCGAGATCGGACATCAACGCCAGAACACCCTTGACCAGTTCGGGGTCCAGAGCCGACGTCGCCTCGTCGAAGAACATGACCTCGGGCTTCATCGCCAAGGCGCGGGCAATGGCGACGCGCTGCTGCTGACCACCGGAAAGGTTGCCGGGCCGCGAGTCCGCCTTCTCCCTGAGCCCCACCAGGTCGAGCTGCTCGAGCGCGAGAGCCCGAGCTTGATCCTTGGACAAACCCTTGAGCTTGTTCGGCCCGAGCGCGATGTTCTCGGCGACGGTCTTGTGCGGGAACAGGTTGAAGTGCTGGAACACCATGCCGATTCGCTGGCGTAGCTCGTCGGGGTTGTCCTTCAATACGGACTTCCCGTCGAGCAGCACGTCACCCTGCTCGGGCTCGTGCAGACGGTTCAGCACGCGCAGGAGCGTCGACTTGCCCGAACCGGAGGGCCCGATGACGGTGACGGTGTTTCCGGCGTCGACGTGCAGGTTGACGCCGCGAAGCACCTTGTTTGTGCCGAAGGACAGATGCAGGTCCTTGCCGGTGAGCGATACGGACTTCAGTTCAGAGCTGGTTGTCATGTCCTCAGCCCCTTTCCACGACGATGGCCTGCTCGAGCGGATCCAACGTGCCTGAAGTGTCGGCGCGTCCGGTCCGGAGTCGGTTGTCGATGTAGTTGACGAGGTGCGTCAGCGGGATGGTCAGAGCAAGGTAGAACAGGCCTGCCGCAACGAGCGGGGACAGGCTGCCGGTCTGGGCGTTGAGATCACGTCCGACGGCAAACAGTTCCCGCTGGGTGACGAGGAGACCGAGGAAGTAGATCAGCGACGAGTCCTTGATCAGCGAGATGAACTGGTTCATCAATGCCGGAAGAACGCGTCGTACACCCTGCGGGATGACGACCAGCGACATGGACTTGCGGTAGCTGAAGCCGAGGGCACGGGAAGCCTCGAGCTGCCCGGACTCGACGCTCTGGATACCGGATCTGAAGATCTCACCGATGTACGCCGACGCGAGCAGTGACAGCGCCGCGACACCGAGCCAGTACGGATTGCTGCCGGTGATTCCCTTGACGATCGGGCCGACGCCGAGCCCGATGATCAAGATGATGACGACTGCGGGCAGTCCGCGGAAGATATCGGTGTAGACGCGGGCCGGCCAGCGCAGCCATCGGGTGCGCGAGATACCGGCGACAGCGAGCAGCATGCCGAGGATCGTGCCGATGATGCCCGACGCGAGCGCAAGGATAAGTGTGTTGGGAAGACCGGTCTTGAGGAGATCGGGGAATGCCTTCTTGTACAGATCCCAGTCGAAGAACGTGTCCTTGAGCTGTTCGAGCGTCGACTTCGGCTGGTACGACGCGGTATCTCCACCGTCGCCGTTTGCTGCGTTTTCTGCCGCGATGGCAGCGAAGTCGGGCAGTTCCGGAGTGGCCGCTGCCTTGGATCCTGGCTTCCAGCCTTCAGGGAGTTGGCGCGGTACCCAATCGGAGTACAGCTGAGACCAGGTTCCGTCGTCGATGACTGCGTCGAGGCCGGAGTTGAGGGCGTCGATCAGCGGCTGGTTTTCCTTGTTCACCGCCCAGCCGACGAAGTTGTTGACCGAGAAGGTGTTCTGGATGATCGAGGTCGGATCGCCGGGAGCGATTGCGCCTTCGGCCTGCTGAGACGGAGCTACCCAGGCGTCGATCTGTCCGGACTTGAGGTTCGCGTACGCCGTGGCGTAGTCGGGAAACTTCACGGGATCGAGCTTGAGCGTGTTCACGACGTAGTCGTCCTGCACGGTTCCCTGCACGACGCCGATGCGCTTGGAGGCATCCAGGTCACCGAAGCCGGTGATGGCGCTGCCGTTGGGTACGACGAGGGAGAAGTATCCGAAGTCGTAGCCGTTGGTGAAGCCGACGGTGTTGCGACGGTCGTCGGTGGTGGTGATGGACGACGAGCCGACGTCGAAGCGTCGGCCGGCAACCTGGGCGAGGAGACCGGCGAACTCGGTGCCGACGAACTCGACCTTCAGGCCCAGCTTGTCCGCGACGGCCTTCAGCAGTTCGTTGTCGTATCCGGTGTACTGATTCTCGGAGTTGACGCAGATGCTCGGGGGCGCGTCACCGAGCGTGCCGACCGTGATGACCCCGGGCTTGATCAAGTTCAGCTTCGAGGTGTCGATCTGATCGACCGGGGTGACGGTGGCCGTGGTGTAGCGGTCTTCGGCGCCCGCACCCGCTGCCGCGTCCAGATTGGTGGGTGCCGCGGTTGCGGCTCCCACTCCAGGAGGTGCACACAGGTCTGTGGGGGCTGCCGACGAATCCGAGCCACTCGAGCACGATGACAGAGTCAGCGCCAGGAGGGCAGTGAGGAGCAGTGCCACCACCAGGCGGATCTTCGCTGCGACGGAAGAAAACATGCGTGCAGCGTAAACCTAAGGGTAGCCATTTCTCCGTGTAGAACTGTTGACAGTTTCCGGACAAGCGGCCGTTGCGCTGCGGGCATGCCTTCAAATCAGCGTGATTTTAAATATCGCCAGGTCGGGGAATCTCGTGCCGAAGGGATCGGCGTCAGCGGACGGGTGCGAGTTCGACGCCCGGCGGAGGTACCAGGCGACGCAGCGTCCCGTCGAAGCCGGTGACGTAGAGCGCCCAGCCGTCGCCGTCCTGTCCTATACGCACTGAACTCGGCCCGGTCCACCCATTCGAAAGACCCGAAGCGACGACGCAGGACGCGCCGGTTTCAGGGTTTACGCGATAGATAGAGCCTTCGACGTGAGCTGCGGCGTAGAGCATTCCATCCTGCGACATTGTCAGATCGTCGAGGCCGGGGATCAGGCTCGGGACCGTCGTTGCAACGGTCCACGTGTCAGGGGAATCCAAGGGCACTCGAATGATCTGACCGGTGAACAGGTCATCGGTGTACACGGCTCGATGATCCGGACTGAGCGCGAGTCCCTCCGAACGCGGCACGGTCGACCAATTGGGTACGACGGCTCCGGAGTCGTTCAGATAGCGCGACACGCCCTTCGACTGGCCGCCTTCTGTTCCGACCCACGTGGTCAGTAGATCGCCGTCGGGTAGGCGGAGCAGGCCGTTGCCCGCGAAGTCGACGGGTGCGGACAGCTGATCCGTCGTGGTGTCCAGGTGCCACAGCTTGCCGTCCTGTCTGGTGAGGAAGGACAGCCTCGAACCGTCGAGTTGCAAACCGCCAGGGGCACCCATGCCGTCGAGGACTGTTCGTACCTGTCCTGCGGCGTCGACGTGATAGACCTTCGACTCGCCGGAGAGGTAGAACCCGCCGTTGTCATCGGGCTCGAGGTTCTCGAGCTGCTCCAACCCCCGCGCTACGGTCTCGACCTGCCAATCGCCGCACATCGGCGCGGCTGTCCAGGTGGCCTCCGCCGGCGTCGCCGCAGCAACGGTCCCGGCTGCGATTGCCGCGACGATCAACAGCGCCCGAGTTCGGTTGCGTGATACCCCCATTGCGCACAACTTACGGCAAACCGGACCAATATCAAACGGTCTGGTCGGTATACCCGGCACCCAGGGGGTCGCTCCAGGTGGTCCACACGTCTGGCCCGAGTTCGATCTCGGCTGTGGTGAGTAGACACGCGTCGAGTTCTCGGTGCAGTAGAGACGGGTCGATGGCTTGGCCGATGAAGACGAGTTCTTGTCGGCAGTCTCCGACAGGTTCTTCCCACTTGTCGAGGATTCCGTCGCGGCGGTAATCGTCGGCCGGCCACTCGTCACGGGGTAGAAACTTCCACCAACGGCCGACGTATCCGTGGCGAATGAGATGACCGGCCTGGGAAATACTCCCGATCTCGGTGAACCGACCGGCATTCCAGTAGTAGCCCTTGGCCCGAAGTAACTTTCCGTTGGTCCACTCGCTGCTGAGGAAGTCATGCAGCCGTTGGGGGTGGAAGGGTGCACGCTCGCGGTACACCACCGAACTGATTCCGTACTCTTCGGTTTCGGGAGTGTGTTCACCTTGGAGTTCTTGTAACCATCCGGGCGCCTGTGCAGCTTTCTCGAGCGAGAACAAACCGGTGTCGAGAATCGTGTCGAGTGGGATGCGACCGAGTGTCATCGGAACTATCGCAGCGGTTGCGTTCAAAGATCGCAGGACCGCGGTCAATTCGACCAGGTGCTGGTGCGAGATCAGATCGGCCTTGCTCACCAGGATGACGTCGGCAAATTCGATCTGGTCGACAAGCAGATCCGCGATGTCTCGTTCATCTTCCGGAGCATCGACTTCGACGCGACCCCCAGCCGTGTAGTCGCGCAGAAAACTGTTGCCGTCGACCACGGTGACCATGGTGTCGAGTCGGGCGACGTCGGCCAGAGCGTGGCCGTCGGTATCGATGAAGGTGAACGTCTCCGCGACGGGCAGCGGTTCGGAGATGCCCGAAGATTCGATGAGAAGGTAGTCGAATCGGCCAGCAGCGGCCAGGGCGCTGATCTCGGAAAGAAGGTCCTCTCGCAGAGTGCAGCAGATGCAGCCGTTGGTCATCTCGACCAGTTTCTCCTCGGAGCGACTGAGCGAGATCTCACGCTCGACTTCTGCACTGTCGATGTTGATTTCGCTCATGTCGTTGACGATCACCGCAACCCGACGGCCCTCCCGATTGCGCAGGATCTCGTTGAGTAGCGTCGTCTTCCCGGCGCCCAGGAAACCTGACAGCACCGTGACCGGAAGTCGTGTGTCGACCATGATTTCCAGTGTCCTTCCGAATGAGTGAATCGTGGTGATCAGGCGGCGGTCGCACGAACCGCTGTGATCGCGTGACCGCCGCCTGGAATGCTGGAAGATCAGGCCACAGGCTCGAGGTAACCCTCGAAGAGGTCGACAACGACGCTTCCACCGTCGGTGTCGCTACCGAACAATTCCTCGGCGGCGAACTTCACGTGGTACGTCGGTTCTTCGCCGGCGTCGTTGCGCCCGTGGCCGATTGCGTCGGGAAACGGCCACTTCTCGGTAGTTCGATGAGAGATGGTTCCCACTCGTCCACGGCAGTATGCAGGCATTCGAATATGCCCGGGAACGTATTCGTCTCGCACGCGTACTCGCTGACCGACCTCGAAGGTGGTCGTGTCGACGCGAGCCGGTCGGCCTTCGGATTCGCTGGGCCGGGAGAGTGGGAACGGTCCCCCCGCAAGGCTTTCGAGTTCGTCCTGCGTCAGGATTCCCTTTTCGACCATCAATGTCGCGACACCGATGACGTACCTCTCGTAGTACGGGGTCATCATGTAGTGGCGCGGCTCCATCCGCTCGACGACGTATCGCACTTCGTCGACGCTGAAGGCCCCGAGTTCGGCGACACCGGCGAACATCAGGCTGTAGGGCAGGTGTTCCCATTCGGCGTGAAAGGTGGGGCCGATGTCGGCGTTGACGATATGCGGGACTTTGCCGAAACCTTGTACTCCGGCAAGATCGTGTACTCCATCCATGGTGTGCTTCCTTCTTGTCGGGGTGATCAGACGGTGGGAACCTGCGGGATTGCAACCCCGATCAGGCAGTCCTTGGTGACGATTTCCTGCAGTTGTTCCTGGCTCCAGCCTTCGGTGCCGGCGGGACGCTGCGGGAGGACCATGTAGCGAGTTTCGGCGGTGGTGTCGTAGACGCGAATCTCGATGTCCGACGCGATCTCGGTTCCCATCTCGGAGAGAACCTTCCGTGGTTCGCGGACCACGCGCGCACGGTATTCGAAGCTCTTGTACCAGGTGGGTGGCAGACCGAGGATGGGCCACGCGGTGCATGAACACAGCGAGCACACGATCACGTTCTTGAGTGTCGGGGTGTCTTCGACTGCCACGATGTATTCGCCCTGGGGGCCCAGGTATCCGTACTGGGCAACTGCGGCGGTACCGTCGGTGAGAAGCAGCTGCCGGAACTCGGGGTCGGTCCATGCGCGCGCTACCAATTCCGCTCCGCGCCTTGGACTGAAGTCCTCCTCGAAGGTCTTCTTCCATCCCTCGACGTAACCGTCGGGTACCAATCCCTTACCGTCGAGTGCGCGGAACAGTGCCCACGCCCGGTCGGAGACCGGCGCCTGGGCCGGTGCGGCGTTCTCCGTTGTGTGGTCGATCGTTACTGACATCTGGTTCACCTTTTCTTATGTGGGCTGATCATGTGTGAATCGGTGGAATTTGTTGTCTGACAGTGCGTCAGGACTAGGCGGGGCTGAGTTGTGGTGCAGAGTTGGAGGCGCGTTCGGCCGGCGTCGGAAACGCGCCGCGAAGCTTTTCGAATGCGCGTCCGACACGAAGGACTGTCGCATCGTCGAAGTGTCTGCCGGTGATCATCATTCCGACCGGAAGCCCGTTCACCAGGCCGGCCGGAACGGACAGGGACGGATGTCCGGTCACGTCGAATGGTGCCGTGTTGGCGATCATCCCGAGAGCCTTCGTGATGAAGGTTGCACGATCCACGTCCTTCGCCGGCAATTCGGATGCGACGTAGGGCAGCGTTGGCATCACCAGGACGTCGAATTGTCTCAAGGCAGTGTCGTAGGCGGCGCGGGCAAGCGGTACGAGGTTCCGGGCTTTGCCGTAGCTCGCGCCGCCGAGGGTGGTGATGCCGTGGTGGCCGGTCAGGGCCACCAGTTTGACGGTTTCGGACAGAGCGTCGGCGTGCTGAATGCGTCGAGAAGCAAAGTGTGCCATCAGTTCCGGATCGTACAAACCTTCGGCGTTCATGCCGTATCCGTTGCCGTCCAACATCTGGTAGGCACCACCGTCCGTGGCGATCACGTTCCAGATGTGGAAAGCATGCAGATGCCACGGGATGTTTACTTCCTCTACCGTGCACCCGATTTCGGTCAGACTGTGTGCCGCTGCGCGGACTGCGTCGTCGACCTCGGGCTGTGAGACCGCGTGCCCGAATCCCTCTCGAACGATTCCGATTCGCAGGCCGTCCACATCGGAGTCGAGGGTGGACAGATAGTCACCTGCTTCGACACTGTCGGCTTGGCGTGGGTCGTTACCGTCGCGGCCGGCGATGACCGAGAGCATCAGTGCGGCATCGTGGACCGTGCGTGTGATCGGGCCGAGATGGTCGATTGTTCGCTCGATGGGAAATGCACCGGTATACGGGACGAGCCCGAACGTCGGCTTGTGTCCGACGACGCCGCAGAATGCCGCCGGGATCCGGATCGATCCGCCTTGATCCCCGCCGATGGCAAAATCGACGTCACCGTTTGCGACGAGTGCTGCACTGCCGCCGGATGATCCACCTGCTTCGCGCTGCCGGTCCCATGGATTGCGGACCGGTCCGCTTGCCGGTGTGAAGCTCGAACCGGAGAAACACAGGTCCTCACACACAGCTTTGCCCGCGACGGTTGCGCCGGCCGCCAGTAGTCGAGTGACCACAGTCGCGTCGCGTGACGGAGTGAATCCCTCTACCGTCCGAGATCCGTTCATCATCGGAACTCCGGCCACGGTCACGTTGTCCTTGATCGCCACGCGTCGGCCGGTCAGGACGCCGTCCGACGTCGGCGGGATGCTGGTGGTCACATACCAAGCGCTCAAAGGGTTTTCGCTCGCAGTTGGCACCGCGTGCTCGCGTGACGTGGTCGGCGGGGTTGCCTCGTCGGCGTACAACTGGTCGACGACGTCGTAGGAGCCCAGTGCTCCGTCGATCAGTGCCGGCCACTCGAGCCGGGCTGTTTGGTCGAGAGTGATGCCGTAATGCCTTGCGGCGGCGTCTATTGCTTGGTCGTCAGGTCGGATTGTCGCCATGAGAAGAGTGCTCCTGATGTGATCGGCTTCACTTGTCTTTCAGACTAGGGCCGGATCCATAATTGCGTCAATAGGTATCGACATATTGACTCGTTAAGTTCGGGTTACGTGCGCTCAGAGAGAGCGGGGGTACAGTCGCCCACGGCGTGATTCAGCGATCAGAATCGGCCGATTCAGTGGAACACCGGTGTTCGTAGAGCTTTTCGGCGTCGTGGCAAGCTGCCGAAGTACTGTTTCCGGATCGCCCGCCGACGTTCGTTCGACTGCGCGTGCGTAAGCGACGATCGCTTCGTACGTTGTCTCGGACAGGGAACTGAGCGGAGGCAGGAGTTCGTTCGAGCTTGCGCTGTATCGCTTTTCGAGGTCGTGATCACCGGCTGCGGATTGGAAGTAGCCGAATGCCGCCCAGACTCCGTCGGCATCGGAATTGCCGATGAGCTGCTGAGTGGCCTCGTCGAGGACCAATGCAAACGTCCGCGTGGTGGCCCGCAGTCCGTGCTGGGCGCATTGTCGTTCGAAGAAGACCTCGTCATGGCCCACCAGGGTGGAAAGAATCAGTTCGGCCCCGGAGTCGGCTATCGACTCGATGATGCGTGAGAAGTCGGTTGTCCCCAACGGTACGTAGACTTCGCCGGCTACCGAACCTGTGGATTCGGCGATCACACGTCGGGCCGCCCAATGCGCTCCGAACGACCACGAATACTGCTGACCGACCAGGAACCAAGTGCGAGAACCGGTCTCGGACATCATTGCGGGTATGCCCGCTCGTGTCTGGTCGAGTGGCCGCTCACCCAATCGAAGGACTCCCGGACGCGATCGACCTCCTTCGTTGAGAACTGTGTGCACCAACAGCACACCGGAGTTCTGCAACGCAGATGCAGCGGCATTGAAGGTCGACGACGTCACGCACGCGAAAATGGCGCGGCACCCGCTTTTCGCCAATCGCAGCGCGGTCGCCGCTCCGGCCGCCGAGTCGGAAGCGTCATCGCCGATCACCAAGTCGACGAGAACGCCGCCGACACCGCCGTCGGCATTGATCTCTTCCACGGCCAGGGCAGCGAGTGTTTCTGTCGCCTGGGCGAATACAGCTGCCGGGCCGGATTTGCTGACCAGCAATCCGATCCTATGTCGGTCGGAACGCGGAGGCTCGGGTGGAGCGAATCCGCGCTTGTTGGCAAGCCAGGAAATGCCGTCCTGATCGAGGCTGGACTCGAGAACGATCCGGGTGCCGGTGCCGTCGGGAAAGAACCGGATCGTCAGGCGGCCGCGCCACGGTTGGTGGTGCACGATCACTACCGATCGGCCCCGCTTCACGCCGGCGACGTAACCCAACAGCGTGATCGGCATTCCGGCTGGATCCGCACGTACGCCGTCGCCGACGGGAAGGGAGATGGCGACAGCGGCCCCGACCGTCAGTTGCTCACATTCGAGTTCGAGCAGTTGCCCCGTTTCGAGGCGCTCGAAGGCTGGCCCTGGTGGGTCGGTCGTCACGATCTGTGCCGTTACGGAGAGACCTGGCACGTTCTACTTCCTGCCTGAAATAGATGCTGGGGCTCAACCAGGGCCTCACGCCCGGCGACGCACCGAAGCCGGTTCGGAATCCTCAGTCGCCGTGGTCGGCGACTCGGACGTGTTCGAACCTGCTTCCAGAGCTCGCCCGAGGACGTCGCGCAGGAACTGGAGTGCGTCGTTGGCCGGCCCCGACAGATCGATCGAGAACAAGCGATGACGTCCCTGACGCCGTTCGACGATCACTCCGGACAACCGCAGCGCCTTGAGATGTGTGGATACCGTGGTGCGACCGACCGTCGAAATTTGATCGCTGATGAAACCCGCATTGCACTCGCCGTGGGTAGCCAGAGTGTCGAGAATCTGTCGACGTACCTGGTCGGCCAGCACAGCAAACGCCAACTCTTCGTTTCGTTGAGTAGTCACTGTCTGCTGTCCGCGCTTCCTCGATGGCCTCTACTGCGATATGTCGACACTCGTCAACATATCTCGAGTTGCCTCCGAGGGAAAGAACGTCGCCGAAGATTCCCGGCGGCTTCGGTCAGTGCTCGGCGATGGTCACTGCATCGCGCAGCATGCCGGTGCCGGGATGGCAATTGATGTACTCGTACAGCTGATCGGCGGCATCGAATACCGAGACCTCATGGTAGAGACGTAATTTCGACAGACCCGCGGCCACCCGGAAAAACGTCGTGAAGATCCGCAGATGGGTGGGGTGGGATTCCGACCACCGTTCGAGTTGGTCGAGTGAGGCCCAGTGACCGATGTTGTAGCTCAGGTCGAGGAAGTTTCCGTCGATGTCGATGTTGCGCACGAATCGGTTGCTGTAGCACCCGACGGCCGGGCCGTTGTCGCGGAGGAAATCCATGCCTGATTGGAGGGTGGGCAGGATTTCGTCCAGGTAGAGGCTGCGCTCGTCTGCTTCCGCGTCGGCCCAGTCCTGTCCGGACCTGATCAGTGCGATGTTGTCGTGCCCCCGCACTACTACGCGTCCACCTACGGCTGGGTCACCGGCGATGACCCGCAGTTCGCCCGAGGCCTGCATCCAGTCGGTTTGGGAGATCGGAAACCGCTCGCGCATCGAACCCCAGTAGCCGTGTTCGTTGATCTCGCCACTGATGCCGTCCATGACCGCTCCGACCCCGGGAAGGTCGTCTTGGAACGCGTAGAGCGTTTCGAACTGTTCGGCTCTCGGTGCCACGATCTCGCGGAAGAACCCCAACCCGTCCGACAGGCGCTCTTCGGACTCCCACCAGGAAGCTATTGGAGTCGATGTGCTCCAACGATGTTGGGAGGAAACATCTTTCCAGTATCCGACCACGATCAGGTTCTCGTAGCCCTGGTTGTCGATGTGATGGGTGAGATCGTGGTGTGCCGGCCCGTCCGGCAAGTCGAAGCCGGCGACGATATCCCGCATCGCCTGCAGTGCAGCCGGGCGCTGATCTTCGTCGCGGAACTGCACGCCGAGATAGCCCATCACGACCTGTTGCAATGCGTCGTCTGCGCGCCCGACCCACATGGGAAATGGTGGCGTATAGGTATCCGGAACGCGCCTGGTCAACGTGCGCGGGCATTGAAGGTGTTCACCGATTGCAGATTCCATGAGTGCTCCCTGTGGTGTGGGTAGTCGAATCGGGTGCCTGGCACTTGGCAACGCCGTGCCGAAAATCTACGCCCGCGAGGCCGATCAAACTTGGCCGTCAACGCCCGATATTTGGCCTACCGCGCCAAGAATTGTGGATAGGCGTCGGCGTCAGAACGTTTTGGACACCATGTTGAATGGGCAAGTGGCTGAAGATGTTACAGATCAGCGGGGATTGCTTGGGGTCGCTGCTTGCGACCGGTACCGCCGCGGGCTGATTCCGAACTCCGCCTTGAATGCGCGACTGAAGGCGGCCAGGTCGGTGAATCCCCAGCGGTGAGAAATCTGGGTCAGCGACCGGTCTGCTGCGTGGCATTGCACGATCTCGCGACGGCAACCGTCGAGTCGACGGCTGCGAATCGAGCGTGACACCGTCGTGCCGTGTTCGGCGAAGGCTCGGTGCAACTGGCGAATGGAGACTTTGACCGATCCCGCGATGTCCACCGGAGACAGGGCCGGGTCAGCGATGCGGGCGTCTATGACCGACAGGGCGGATTCGTAGAGGCTGGTTCGCCGAGAGGTGATCGGACGTGCCGTTGCGTGAAGAACGGACTTGACCAGGCCGCCGATCTCGTTGACGACTTCCTCTTCGTCTCCGCTCGCGTCGGACGTCATGCGGACGGAGGCAAGATCGTGAAGAAAGCGACCCAGCAGGCCACTCAGGCCCGCGTGTCCGTCGAAAGCGATGGCGGTCAGGCTCGTGACCTCCGCGTCGCTGAGCGACAGGTACGACCGTGGCCAGGTGAACACCTCGAGTCCCCAGATGCCGTCGTGTGCGTGTCCCTCGATCTGCCAATCGAAGGGGCGCGTGGTGTCGTACAGGACGTAGTCGCCACGTCGCAGGACGCATTCGCGGTTGTCTTGGCGCACTACCGCGCTACCGCGGCGGATCATGCCGATTTGCAGGTAGTCCGCACCGTCGCTCTTGATCAGGCTGCTGCTACGGACTATTCGTTGTTCCATCGATTGAACTGCGGACACTCGAACGTGTGCGAGTTGGGCCGAGTGCACGGCCCCGCTGAATCCGTCGCCGTCTTCGATGTCGGATACGTCGAGCGCGACAAAATGCTCACGCAACAAATCTGCCCAGTCGCCCGTGAGATTCGTGCGTGTGGGCAGGGAGAAGCCGGATCGCGTGAGCATTGCAGGGCGCCTCCTCGCAGAAAAGCCGAAGTTCTCGGGTGCTCGATGTTCAGAGAGTAATCCCGCACATCAGACATGTCGATAGGAGTCGACATGTCATCGCGCCGGGAGAAATTGTTTGCCATACAAACAACGTCGAGTTATTGTTTGTCATACAAACAAGTAGGAGTTCGTGATGGTCACCGAGTCAGTTCCCGCAGCGCGCGCCACGCGTGAGTCGGGCAAGCAGACGCGTATGGCGCTGTTCAATGCCGCAACCGAGCTGTTTCTCGAACACGGCGACAGCGTGTCCATCGCGCAGATCTGCACCGCCGCCGGCGCTCATCCCAACCAGGTGACCTACTACTACGGATCCAAAGAGAAGCTCTTCGTCGAGGTGGCGTGTGCGGCCGTTCTGCGCGCGGGCAAGCGCGCCGAGGTCGACGCCGCCGATGCCGACACTGTCGGTGACTACACCGAGAAATTGGTCGGGTCCCTCCTGGGCTCGGGAGCTCCCAGCGTCGAACTGTTCGTCGAAGCGATGATGATGACGGGTCGTCGTGGTGAACTCCGTGACCTGATCTCCGAAACGCTTCGCACTCTGCATTCCTCGGGTGAAACTGCCCTCCTTCGTACTTTGGTCCGCACCGGCTGGCAGCTACGCGCGGGCATCGACGTCGAATCCAAGGCCTTCTGGTCTGCGATCTTCGGCCTCGTCATCCAGAAGACTGCCACCGGCGAGAGCTTCGGCTACTCCCTCGAGGAGGCGGTCGCCGTCATCTTCGCCAATCTCCAGATACCCGACGCCGTACTCAACAGCTCGATGGAATGAACTCTCTTCGAGCGTGATTCTCCGACAAGGACTTCGATGGACATCGTTCGCGTATTCGACAGCAACGTCACCAAGACCCCGGACAAACCCTTCCTGATATTCGACGGTAACGATCACACGTACTCCCAGGTTCAGGACGGAAGTCGGCGCGCCGCAGGATATTTGCAGTCGCTGGGCGTGCAGCCAGGTGACCGTGTGGCGCTGATGTGTTACAACACTCCAGGATTCGTGTACGCGATGCTCGGTGCCTGGCGCTTGGGTGCCGTCGTGGTTCCCGTCAATCACAAGATGCAGACTCCGGAAGTTGCCTACGTGCTGGGGCACGCGAAGGTGTCGGTGTGCGTCTTCGACGGTGAGCTGGCGCCGGTCGTCGGTCGATTGGAGACCACAGCCAAGCTGATCAGCACGGACTCTGTCGCAGACGGTTTCGACTTCTTCGACGACGCCATCACCCGCCAGGAGGGTGTTGACGGTATCGACATCGACGAGAACGATCCTGCCGAGATCCTCTACACCTCGGGGACTACCGGCTCGCCCAAGGGCTGCGTCCACAGCCATCGCAACGTCGTCGGCGTAGCCGTCACCGCGGCCCTTGCCGTGTCGACGACTCGAGACGAGCGACTGCTCATGGCCGTCCCGATCTGGCACGCTTCCCCGCTGAACAACTGGTTCATGTCCACGCTCTACATGGGCGGAACCGTCGTGCTGCTGCGCGAGTACCACCCCGTCAAGTTCCTGGAAACAGTTCAGGAACAGCGTATTACCCTCTGCTTCGGGCCACCGGTCATCTACACCACCGCACTCAACCTGGTGCCGAACTTCGCCGACTACAACCTCGGCAGCGTTCGTGCGTGGCTGTACGGCGGCGGACCGATCGGTGCGGATGTTGCTCGGCGACTGGTGGAGTCGTACGGCACCACCGAATTCCGGCAGGTCTACGGCATGACGGAGACCGGGCCCGTCGGGACTGTGCTGTACCCCGAAGAGCAATTGAGCAAAGCGGGCTCGATCGGCCGCGTCGCGCTGGCCGGCGTCGACCTGCGACTGGTTGCCGATGACGGCACCGACGCGGAGCCCGATCAGATCGGTGAGATCTGGCTGCGCGCCGACACCGTCATGCAGGGGTACCTCGACGACCCCGCTGCCACGAAGGCTGCATTTGCCGACGGAGGTTGGTATCGCACCGGCGATCTGGCGCGTAAGGATGCGGACGGCTACCTCTTCATCGTCGATCGCGCGAAGGACATGATCATCACGGGCGGCGAGAACGTCTACTCGAAGGAGGTCGAGGACGTGATCTCCGGCCACCCCGACGTCGTCGACGTCGCCGTTGTCGGAAAACCCAACGAAGAATGGGGCGAGACCGTCGTCGCACACGTCGTCTGGCGTGAACCGGATGTCATCAGCGCCGACGACATCAAGGATTACCTCTCGGACAAGTTGGCGCGCTACAAGATTCCGCGTGAAGTGGTGTTCGCGACCATCCTTCCGCGCACGCCGACCGGCAAGATCCAGAAGCACCTCATCCGCGCCGCGAGCTGAAAGGCCTGTCATGACTGATATTTCCGAGAAGACTGTCTCCGAGCACACCGTCACCCACCCGGCGCCGCATCGCACCCATGCAGTGCTCAACCAGTCGGTACCGCGCACGGACGTCAACGAGTTCCTGCTCGATACGGTCCTGGCCGAAGGCGTCGCGCGCCACGACGCCGATTGGGCCACAAGTGAACTCACCGACATCGGTGAACTGGTCGGCAGTGCCGGGTTCCAGCACGACGCGGAGCTGGCCAACACGGTGATCCCCGAACTGAAGACCTTCGATCGCTGGGGAAACCGCATCGACGAGGTCGAATACCATCCGTCGTATCACCGGATCATCTCTGCCGCCGTTGCGCACGGTGCTCACACCTCTGCCTGGGCTGACCGGAAGCCGGGTGCCAACGTGGCTCGGGCCGCGGCATTCATGCTTTTCTCCCAGGTCGAACCGGGTCACGCATGCCCAATCTCCATGACGCACGCCGTGATCCCCTCGCTCGAGCTGCAGCCGGATGTAGCCGCCCTCTGGACCCCGCGCGCCCTTTCTCGGAGCTACACCCCCGAGTTGGACGCTCCCGGAAAGGCATCCGCGATCTTCGGAATGTCGATGACGGAGAAGCAGGGCGGCTCCGACGTGCGAGCCAACACGACCATCGCCAAACCGGCCGGACGTGGTGGCCCGGGTGCGGACTACCTGCTCACCGGACACAAGTGGTTCTGCTCGGCGCCGATGTCCGACGCCTTCCTGGTGCTCGCTCAGGCCGAAGGTGCTGCCGGCGAGGGACTTTCCTGCTTCCTTCTTCCCCGCATTCTGCCTGACGGCACACGTAACGTTTTCCGTATCCAACGTCTGAAGAACAAGCTGGGCAACAAGTCCAACGCGTCGTCCGAGATCGAACTCGACGGCACCGTCGCCACCATGATCGGCGAACCGGGCCGTGGTGTGCGGACCATCATCGAAATGGTGTCCCAGACGCGACTCGACTGCATTCTCGGCAGCACGGCGGGTATGCGTCAGTCGGTGGCCGAAGCGGTGTGGCATGCGCGGCACCGCAGCGCTTTCGGTGCCGTCCTGGCAGATCAGCCGGCAATGACGTCGGTACTTGCCGATCTGGCTCTCGAATCCGAAGCCGCGACCATCACCGCACTGCGATTGGCTCGCGCCCAGGACGAGGACGCGGACGAGCAGGAGAAGGCTTTCCGCCGACTCGCTACAGCCGTTGCGAAGTACTGGATCTGCAAGCGCGGTCCGCACCACTCCTACGAAGCCCTCGAATGCCTGGGCGGCAACGGTTACACCGAGGACTTCCCGCTTGCCCGTCGCTACCGTGAGCAGCCCGTCATGGCCGTGTGGGAGGGATCGGGCAACGTCATCGCGCTCGATGTCCTGCGCGCGATGACACGTGAACCCGATTCCGTTGCCGCCTTCGACCACGAGATCAACCTCGCTCGCGGGAACAACCCGGTCCTCGATCAGCACCTCGATCGGGTGCGACGCCAACTCGGTGAGCTCGCCACGATGGCACCCGCCGACGCCCAGCTCCGCGCTCGGACCGTCGTCGAGGCTATGGCGTTGGCACTGCAGGCCTCGCTCATGGTGCGCCACTCCCCGGCCGCTTCGTCCGATGCCTTCATTGCCGCTCGCCTCGGCGCCGACCGCGGTCACGAGTACGGAACTCTTCCTGTAGGAACGGATTTCGCGGGGATTCTCGCGAGAGCCTAAGGCTGCTCCTTCAGCACCCTGGTGACGGTGTGTACTGCCGGCGTCGGATTGTTCGGTCGCCATGCCATCGCGATTTTCAGCGTGGGCGTGGCCCCGGCGATCGGCAGGTACACGACCCCGTCCATGGACAGATGCGCCGTCGACTCCACGACGACGGCGATCCCGACCCCCGCTCCGACCATGGCCAACAGGCTGTACGGATCGGGGGCTTCGTGCGCGACGGTGGGCGTGAAACCTGCTGTGGCGCACACGGACAACGTCGCATCGCGCACCACCGAGCCGTGCTCGGCGGGATACATCACGAATCGTTCGGTTGCCAGGTCTTCCGGTGACACGGAGTCGTGGGTACTGAGGTGATGCCTGGCCGGAACTGCGACCATCAAGGTTTCCTCGCGCACCGTGTGAGTCTCGAATCCGCGCGGAATGGGCAGGCCGACTATGCCCATGTCGAGTGTTCCGCGTCGGAGAGCGTCGAGCACCTCACCCGAGTACATCTGCGGCCGTAGTTCCAGTTCGATTCCCGGATGGGAGTCGGCCAAGGACCGTGTGAGAGCCGACAGCACCGTGTAGCCGCCGGTTCCGCCGAAACCCACCGTGACACGCCCTGTTTCCCCGGTCGAGGCAGCTGATGCGATATCTCTGACGAGGGCAACCTGCGCTTCGATGATCCGTGCAGGCGTGACCAAGGCTTCACCGGCGGCGGTCAACTGCACTGACCTGGTAGTCCGGACGAACAGGTCGGTGCCGAGTTCGCGCTCGAGCGCCCGAATGGTTTGGCTGAGCGGGGATTGCCCGATGTGGAGTCGCTCGGCGGCCCGGCCGAAATGAAGTTCGTCGGCGACTGCGAGAAACGCGCGCAGCTGACGCAGTTCCATGTCGCTCCTTCCGGTTTCATTATGTGGTTGTCCCACATAAATGAGTCGAACTAAGTCTTGGACTCTACATGGATTTCGGACGATAGTGATTCACGCCTCACATTGCATCCCTTGGTGATGCCCGACGCGAGAATCAGGGAGAACCGTGGATCAAAACCCAGGTCACGACACCAGTCCACCCGAATACAGCACCAAACAGGCGCGCAAGGCCGGAATCACGGCGTTTGTCGGAACGACCATCGAATGGTTCGACTTCTACATCTACGGAACCGCATCAGCCTTGGTCCTCGGCCCACTGTTCTTCCCAGATGCGTCGCCGGCCGTGGGAACACTCGCAGCCTTCGCGACCTTTGCCGTGGGATTCGTGGCTCGGCCGGTCGGCGGAGTGGTGTTCGGGCACTTCGGAGACAAATTCGGCCGCAAGAACGCCGTGATCATCACTCTCGCTCTGATGGGGTTGGGAACGGTCGGTGTCGGCCTCCTCCCTACGTACGCACAGATCGGGATCTGGGCGCCGATACTGCTTGTGGCACTTCGTGTTCTCCAGGGCATTGCCATGGGCGGCGAATGGGGTGGCGCCGTATTGATCGCCACCGAGTTCGCTCCCCCGAAGAAGAAGGTGCTCTACGGGGCGTTTGCGCAGCAGGGTTCGCCGGTCGGAAATCTGCTCGCGACACTCGCGTTCCTCGGCCTGACCTTGATGTCGGATTCGGTGTTCGAGTCGTGGGGTTGGCGTCTGCCGTTCCTCGGATCCGCAGCGTTGGTGATCGCCGCTCTCTACATCAGGCTGCACATCTCCGAGACACCCGAAATGAAGAAGGCTGTTGCGGCACAGGAACGTACACGGATGCCGCTGGTTGAAGTGTTGCGTTCGCATCCCGTCGAACTTGCTCTCGGCGTCGGCGCTGTGGTTGCCGGTGTTGCCATCACGTACGTCAAGACCACCTTTGCGCTCTCATGGGCGACAACGGATCTCGGCTTCGAGCGCAGCGACTTTCTTCTTGTCATCACCGTGGCACTGGTAGCCCAGGCGCTCGTACAGCCTTTCGGCGCTGTGCTGGCCACGCGGATCGATCCGTCGAAAGCGGTCCGTTGGATGCTGCTGCCGGAGATCGTGCTCCTGCCACTGATGTTCGTGCTGGTTCAGACGGGCTCCGTGCCCCTGGCGATTTTGGGTATGGTGCTCGCAACGGCCCCTCATGCAATGTATTACGCCGCCTTGGCCGGCATTCTGGCGCAGGTATTCCCCACCAACGTTCGGTACACGGGCATCTCTCTGTCGTACCAACTCTCGACCGCCGTTTTTGCCGGAACGGCCCCGATGGTCAGCCAGTATCTGCTGACACGCACCAACTCGATCTGGCCGGTCGTAGCTCTCGGGCTCGTGTATGTCGTTCTCTCCCTCGTCTGTATGACTGCTTTGTTGCGCAGGAGTGCGCTGCGCGCGCAAGGGTCGGAGTCGACGAGCTCTTCGAACGTGACCGATGTTTCCACCCTGAAAGGCGTTGACCACTGATGAACTTCGCACTCACCGACCCCGCTCTGAAAGCGGTAGTGGACAGATGGACCACCGGGGCGGACCGGAAGACGATGAACGGCTTGCTCGACCGACTGGGTCGAGATGCCGCCGGCCGTTTGTCCGAGCTCGCCGACATCGCCGACAGGAATCCACCGGTGTTGCAGCAGTTCGACAAGGCTGGTGATCGCGTCGACCGGATTTCCTATCACCCGGCCTACCTGGAACTGTGTCGGGCGGCGTACAACGAGTACGGCCTGTCCGCCATGTCGCACCGAAAAGGGTTGCACGGATGGGGCTCCGTACCTCCGCCACTCGCGAAGTACCTCGCGTCGTACGTCTTCGTTCAGGCAGAGTTCGGGCTGGCCTGCCCGGTGTCGATGACCGATGCTGCTGCGCGGACGCTGCGTATGTTCGGTGATCCGGCCGTGTTCTCGCCCTGGATCGACGCGTTGACGTCGACCGATCCCGAGCATGCGAAGACGGGCGCGATGTTCATGACCGAGATTCAGGCAGGTACCGATATCGCCTGCACTGAAACGCGTGCCGAGCGCGACGGTGACGGATGGGTCCTGACGGGCAAGAAGTGGTTCGCCTCCAACCCCGATGCCGACGTGATCATCACCCTTGCAAGATTTCCGGGCGGACAGGATGGTTCGACGCGTGGAGTCGGAATGTTCATGGTGCCCAAGACTTTGGATTCCGGCGAGCGCAACAACCTCACGATCGATCGGCTCAAGGACAAGCTGGGTACACGTTCCATGCCGAGTGGCGAGGTGACGCTGGACCGCGCACACGCACTCCAGGTCGGCGAACTCGAACGAGGTTTCCGGCAGATGGCGGAAATGGTCAACACGTCGCGGTTGTCCAACGCGATGCGTTCGAGCGCTCTCATGCGCCGAGCGGTCCGCGAAGCCGTCGAACATTCGAAGAGCCGAGTCGTGTTCGGTGAGAAGCTCTTCGATCAGCCACTGATGCGGGCGACTCTTCTTCCCCTCGCGCTCGATGCCGAGGCTTCGCTAGCGCTCGTGGCGTACAGTGCGCAGTGTCTTCAGGCTGCAGACGGCGGTGACGATCAAGCGCGAGCACTGATCAGGGTGCTGACGCCGATCGCCAAACACTTCGTGTGCAAACGTGCGCGAGTGGTCACCGGTGAGGCAATGGAGGTGCGCGGCGGAAACGGGTACATCGAGGAATGGGTCGATCCGCGACTCGTGCGGGACGCTCACCTCGGCTCCATCTGGGAGGGCTCGAGCAATGTCATTGCGCTGGACGTACTTCGGTGTCTACGCAAGTTCGATTCGCACCGCACGGTCGCGGGAGCGATGACGGACATCCTGTCCGCCGTCGGACCGGACTGCGAAGCCGGGTCCGGAGTTCTGTTGCGGCGCTGGGAGGAACTGGTCGATGAAGGAGATCGTCTGATCGCCGGAACTGACGATGCCGCGCAGGCTGCGAGTGCAAGGTACTCCGACGAGTTGGCTCGTACCGTCATGGCGACCCTGCTCTTCGACCTTGCGGATCACGGCATCCGAGAAGGTCGCGGGTACCGGTCACTGCTGGTGGCGAACTCCTACCTGGCCGGTCTAGCCGGGAAGGTGCCGTCGGCCGCGCTCGGCAAACTCGACGTGATAACCGACGGCGGCGACGTCGAGCTGGATGATGCACGTGACGTCGTAGCCGAGTTCCTTTCTGTAGCAGGAGGTCACCGGTGAATACTCCAACAGGCCCCGCACCCCTGGCCGGTGTCCGCGTCCTCGATCTGTCGAAGATCCTTGCCGGCCCGTACGCAACCATGTCGCTTGCCGATCTCGGAGCCGACGTCACCAAGATCGAACACCCCGAGGGCGGTGACCCCACGCGTTCATGGGGACCTCCCTTCGTCGGGGTCGATGCTGCCTACTACCTCGCGATCAACCGCGGTAAGAAGTCGGTGACGATCGACCTCAAGTCCACCGAAGGGCAGGAGATCATCCACCGCATGCTCGAAGAGACCGATGTGGTGGTGGAGAACTTCAAGCCGGGCAGCGGATTACAGAAGATCTTCGACTACCAGGCACTGTCCGAGCGGTATCCCCACCTGATCACCCTGCACATCTCGGCGTTCGGTGAAGAAGGCCCACTGCGCGACGAGCCGGGTTACGACATGATCGCGCAAGCCGCGGGAGGGCTCATGTCGCTCACCGGTGAACCCGGCGGCGCCCCGATGAAGTCCGGGTTTGCGTTGGGAGATCTGGGCGCAGCGCTGTTCGGACTGGTCGGGGTGCTGGCCGCATTGGTCGAGCGAGGTCGCACCGGACGCGGACAGTACGTGACCACGTCGCTGTACGAGTGCCAACTCGCCATGCACGTGAACTGGGCGACCAGCTACTTCGCCACCGGTGAGCGTCCGACGGCGTTGGGCTCCGGTCACCCGAATCTTGCTCCCTACCAAGCATTTCCTGCCAGCAATGGGTACTTCGTCATCGCCGTCGGTAACGACGCGATGTGGGCGTCGCTGTGCGAGGCCATCGGTCGAGACGAACTGGCTACGGATCCTCGTTTCGTCCACAACCGTGAGCGGGTGGAGAACCGCGAGAGTCTGGAACGGGAACTCACCAGCGCCTTCGCGTCGGACACCGTCGAACACTGGTGCACTCTTCTCGCCGAACGAGCGGTCCCGGTTTCACCGATCCGCCACCTCGACGAGATCTACTCCGATCCCCACACCGCCGCACTCGGCATGGTGGGGACCGTCGACCATCCGACGCTCGGTCCGCTCAAGCAAGTGGCCTTTCCGGTCAACTTCTCAGGCCAGAGGCCACGTCTGACGTCGGCGCCGCCCGTTCTCGGCGCCGACAACGACGAGGTGTTGGGAACCACTCAGGCGAGTCCGCTCAATGCCGGTGCCGTGTTGTCATCCCGCCAGCCGATGGCCTCGACGAGCGTCGTCAGGTCGTAGTCGGGTCCGCTGACGCCCACGGTGAAGAGCGAGACACCGTCGGCGACCAGGTCAGCAGCATTCTCGAGCCCAGGCCACGGAACCGAGTGCTCTACTTCGGTCGGGTTCCGGCCCACGTCGGCGCAATGGTCGGAGAGGATGTCCGACTTGCGCAGGTGTGTCTCGCGGTCACCGAAGCTGTGCCAGACGTCGGCGTACTCGGCGACCAGGCGCAGGGTCTTCTTCTCGCCGCCACCCCCGATGAGGACAGGGATATTGCGCGTCGGAGGCGGGTTGCCCTTGGCCAGGCGGCCCGTGATGCGGGGGAGGTATTCGCCCAGCAGTTTCAGCCGTGAACCGGGGGTTCCGAAGTCGTATCCGAACTGGTCGTAGTCCTTCTCGAACCAGCCGGCACCGATTCCGAGGATCAGGCGTCCGCCGCTGATGTGGTCGACGGTTCGCGCCATGTCGGCCAGCAGATCCGGATTGCGGTAACCGCCGCCGGTGACCAGCGCGCCGATCTCGACGCGTTCGGTCTGCTCGGCCCAGGCGCCGAGCATGGTCCAGCATTCGAAGTGGGCGCCGTCGGGATCGCCGGTCAACGGGTAGAAATGGTCCCAGTTGAAGACGATGTCCACCCCGGCGTCCTCGGACCGCAAGACGGCGTCGCGAATCAACCCGTAATCGGGTGCGTGCTGAGGTTGGAGTTGAACACCGATGCGTACCGGACGAGTCATGCCACGCTCCTGACGAGAGGAATGGTTGTCTTCTCCATCATGGCTGGGTGTGCGCGGTACCGCTACCGGTCGGTGACGGGTATGCCCGCTTCTCGTACCCACCCCTTTTCGAGCGAACGGTACGTTCGGCGCCTTAGATCGACTGAACGTGCCGTTCGCTCAAAAAGGGGGGGCAGGCACA
>NZ_JAAOLG010000028.1:0-60912 GCF_011602025.1 Rhodococcus sp. IC4_135 | reverse complement strand
GGTCGAACCGGTCGACCGTCACACGAACTGACCATCGTCACTCACATAACTCACACCGTCGACATCGAACAATGGGGGCCTACCAGCAAGGTTTTGAGATATGTCAAAACTGCGTGCAGATAATGCGCGTGTCGCAGCCGTTGTGACCGAACTCGACGGTGACGTCGTCCGTCCAAGCGGTGCCGAACAGCGCGCGGTCGTATCCGGTCTTGGGTGCGCGTCCCTTGATCGGGATCTGCGCCAGTAGTTCAGCTGCAGCGGAAGACGGCGTCGAGGCTTCGGCCACCGCCGTCGTCGTGACACCGGATCCGATTCCTGAACCGAGAGAAGATGTTTCGGGCGCGTCGGCGTTGGAGTTCGCGCAACCTCCCAGCACGATCACGGCAGCAATGCCGATGGTGACGCCGGTGATGCCGCGCCTGTGATGTGCCGTGCGTGCCATGTGTGAGAGTCCATTTCTGCGAGAGATGAACTACAAGTATGTCATTCACGACATTTCGGGCCGAACCGGCACTGTCTGTCAGTCCGGTCGAAGGAGCCACCGCGTCACCGGGACCGAGACGAGAACTCGCGGGCCGTCGGGAGTCTTGTCCGCGGCATCCCAGCCGGCGTACTTCTCGCCGAAAAGTCTCAGGAGATCGCTGAACTCGCCGACGTCGTGATGAATTGTCCCGAGTCCCTGTGCGACCCACGGATCGCCGGCGGATCCGTCGACGGCCAACGAGACCCGAGGATCGTCCCGCAGGTTCCGAACCTTCCGATTCTGCTCTGCGCTCGGTATCCAGAATGTGTTCCGACGCAGTAAGAACCACACCGGAGTCGTGTGCGGCGAGCCGTCATTTCGGAGGGTGGTCAACCACACGCAAGGTGTATCCGCGATAGTCACGGTCCCAGTATCGGTGCCGGTGCGACGTTCACCAATCGACGGTTCTGAACGGACAAGGCCCGGTCCTCGCCGTTGGGTGAGGACCGGGCCTTCTCGGGTGGAGTGGACGCGTCAGATCTCGATCTTGGGGGTCTGCTCGCCCAGCTTGTGGCGGGCCAGCGCCAAGTTCGCACGTGCGCGGTCCAAAACGAGGTACACGAACAGTGTCGACAGTCCGGGCGTCTCGAGGACGCGAATGAGGTGGTACTGGTTGCTCAGGGTGATCAGGATGTCTTCCAGGGTGTCGGTAATCCCCAAGTTACTCATCGTGCGGAGCTTTGCTCGCACAACCTCGGAGTTGCCGGCGCCGGCATATTCGAGGCTGAACGACGGGTTGCCGCTCATACCGAGAACCATCCCGCTGTCGGCGTCGACGACGGCTGCACCGCTGGCACCGTCGATGCGCATCAATTCGCCGAGGATTTTGTCGATGTTGCTCATTGCTTCTCCTTGGTAGGGCCGAGTCGCGCTGGGCGACTCCAGGTGATGCTTCGGTGGTGAAGTCATCGGTACATTTCGAGGCGGAATCGTCGGTTGCGGCGTCGGGGGTGGGCCGGGCGGCAACTGTTCAGCTGGTGAGATGTGCGGGTTCGTTCCGTTCGATGCAGATGAGCGGCCATACGACGACTCGAATTCGTCGATTCGGTCTGCGGGTAGCCAGCCGTCTCCGGAGGGCGCGTCGAGCGGCCATCCGGTGTCTGTCTCGTAGTCCGGTGTCGGCGAGTGGAGTTGCGGATAGACCGGTGCGGTCAGCGGCCGCTTGTACGGAACCGGCTGACTGCCCGCGTCGGCGACGTTCGCGAACCAGGCAGCGTACCCGGGGTCGCTGCGATCGAGGTTCTGCCCGCGATCGTCGTCTTCCTCCCGGGAACCTCGTCGACGAAAAAGTCCCACTCGTTCCAGCCCCTTAAAAACGAACTATTTCCGATCAGAGCGTTCCGGATGAACGCGGCAGACCGGACAATCCCGCCCATAGTTACTTTGCAGTTAAATAACGGTAGCATGGGTTGGCGGACGGGGCATACGGTCCAATCCTGCAGTCGGGCCGACGAGGCGCTCGGATTCGACGGGCCGCCCAGGCGATCCCGGCCGGTCGGCGGCGCCGGTCGGTTCGAACGCCGGCTGCCCTCTGGCATCCTTGAAGGATGAAGAAAACGATCACCGGGTTCATCGGTGCCTGCTCGCTGGTGGCGCTGGTTGCCTGCGGTTCTGACGGAGACAAGCCGACCGAGGTCGGAACACTCACTTCCTCCGCTTCGGCGACCGCCACTGCGACGCCGACGACGTCATCCGCGGCTCCGGCGACGTCGCCGGAATCGACGACCGAGGCACCGCCCGTCGACTCGAGCGTCCCGGCCGAGGTCCCGTCGGACCCGAATGTGAGTTCGGCGCTGCCACGGACCTACGCGCAGGCGTGCTCCGACGTTCTCCGGTACCTCGACGCATACCAGCCGGCGATTGACGAGTCGGGCGAGGAAATGGGCATGACGCGTGAATCATTGGCAAACGACATGCTGACCTCCATCCAGGCCTATCCCGAATGGTCGAGCTTGTCTGCCGACGAGCAGGCCGAGGTCACTCGCGGATTCGCCGCAGCGACTGCGGGAAGTTGCTGACCAACCTTCAGAACAACGATTCCTGAATCGCCACGCCTGGGGACTCGAACTCGCCGACGGTGATGGTTCGACCGACCAGTCCGGACACGTCCGCGACAAAGCGTGGTGATTCAGGATCGGGGTCGATCCGCATCGATGCGATCGAACCGGCAAGGCCCTCTAGATACAGGGAATGCTCCCCGGACTCGAAAGTGTGCGGATACGCGATCAACGGTGCGGCATCGAAGACCACGTCGGCGCATTCCGGCGCCCGCCATTCTTCGGGAGCCTCCAGGATCTCGATGCCGTCGATGTCCGATCCGATGTCCTTCAGCTCGTCGCTGATCGACGATACGAAGTGGTGCAACGACTTTCGGAGTTTTTCTCGATCAAGAGTTCCCGTCAACGCCTCGATCTTCCGAGACGTACGTATGGCCTGGCTCAAGTGGAACTCTTCCGACGCCCTGGCTTCGAGCGAACGGATGCTGTAACCGTCCGTCGACCGCGCGACGAACAACGCGCAGACCGCGCCCTGCTCGGCGACTCGCGGATGTTTGCGAAACTCGGACGCCGTCCCCACCTTCATCTGACCGCCGGCGAATACGTCCACGTAGAGCCATTGTGGTTGTGCGAGGTAGGTGCGCACGTTCGGATGAATGTGCGCCCCGCTGACGTGTGCCTGATGAACTGTGGTGAACCCCTCGCGATTTCGGCACCGGTCGCATTGGCGCCCGGCAACGACCGTGGCCTCGCGGTCACACGGCGAGTGCCCTCGACCTTCTGCGGTGAGATCTCGCCAGCCGAGGCAGCGGCGGCCCTTCTTCTCGTCGACGGAAAACCGCAGAACCGAGTCGTGAGTGAAGAAGGTCGTAGCGGAAGTGGTGTCGTCGACGCATCGGATCCGCGGTGCTGTCGGGTTCGACCATTCGATTCCGCGAACGAGCAGGGTCATTGAAGTGTCGATTCTTTCTGTAGTTCACAGGTCGACACCCATGGTAGTCAGTGCACATGCGGGTCAGTGCAGTGGTTGTGCCCCACGTTGTCCGAGCATCAGTGTCATCAGCCCGGACTCCTGACTCTGCGTGTTGATCATGTCGCGGGCGGACTGTTTCACTGGCCCGCTCTCGAACAGGGTATCGGCCACCTGTGCCATGGCGATCCCGCCACGGTGGTGACGTTCCATCAGTTGAAGGAACAGAACCTCGGCGTCGAGCCCGCGAGCGGCGCTCAGTTTCTCGAGTTCTTCCGTCGTAGCGATGCCCGGCATGGCGTCGGCCTCTGTTTCCGGCGTTGCCGGGTGATGATGAGAGTCGCCCGCACTGCTCGGTGACGCCTCCATCCACGCCATCGGCGTTCTACTGTTCGGCGGGACACCGGCCAACCGCAGCCAACCGAGCATGACACCGATTTCCGTTCGTTGAACATCGTCGATCTGTTGGGCCAGTCTCGTTACCGCCGGGTCCACATCAGGACTCAGACGCGCGAGAATGAAGAGTGCCTGTTGATGGTGGGCCGCCATGTCGTGTACGAATCCGATTTCGGTTTCGCTCAGAACAGCTGTCTGCGTGTGGTTCTCGGGTGCAAACAGGGGACGTAGTGCTGCGCCGAGTACGAGCAGCATCAGTGCCGCAGCTACGAGCGCGACGGCTTTGACCGATCGTGGCACCGTCATGATCCCACGGTCGTCTTCTGGTCGGCGGGTGGTGTGTAGACACCGTTTTCGAGTTGCATGGCAACAAAGCCGTTGTCGGCGCACGTCGCCCACAATGTGGTACCTCGCCATTCGGGTGGGGAGAAGCACCAATCGGTCGAGATGTCGCCGAGAGCGAGCATGCCCGACCGCGAACTCAGCGCTTGGCCGGGGTCGAACTGGCCCTGCGCGATCGACTGCGCGATTGCCGGGGTGCTGAGGATGGGTACCCCGATGAGCGATGCGAGAGCGTGCGGCGAGTTGGCGAGTTGGAGATTGTCGCCGGTCCGAGCAGGTGGGTTGAAGTACGCAATTTCGTGGACATCGAAGGGATCTCGAATGTCGAAGACCCGAATTCCGCTCGAGATCCATCCGCATGCCAGCGCCGTCGGGTCGACCGGGCGATCGGCCGAACAGTAGTGAGATTCGTACGCGAACAGCGATCCGCCGGCAGCGGACGCCAGCGCAGCGTCTTGATTCTCCGGCAGATTGATCTCGAGCTTCACCGAATTGACGACCGACGGTTCGTCGTCATGGGAGACGTCGATCAATTTGACTCCGCCTGAACCGCCTTCGTCGACGGTGAACAGGTACGGCGAACCGTCGTACGTCACGGGAATGCTGTGCTGGGTGGCCCACCCGTCGGTCCACGAGAGCTGGGACAGTTGGCGCACCCGAGGATTGGGGACGCGGCGCTGAACCTCACTGATGTCGAGAACATGTATTCCGCCGAGATTGTTGGACAGGTACATGCGAGTTCCGTCGGGACTGATTCCGAATCCGTGGGTCGACAACCCGATGAGGTCCTGCCAGATGACACGCGGGTTGGTGGGATCGGTGAGATCGACGGCGCTCACCACGCCGGGGGCGGTGCCGGAAGACCAGTAGGTGTTCCCGTCCGGTGAGAACCCACCCTCGTGATTGGTGATGGGCAGCAGCATTCCCAGATCGGTTCCCGGCCCGGGGTTGAGCAGTTTCGGGTGTGCGCAGTCGGAGATGTCGTAGACCGACATCAGGCCGACGCCGGTCAAGAGCGGAACGCCCGTGCCCACCAGCAGCTTTCGCGTGGCGTTGACCTTGAGGCTCTCCCACGTTCCGGCCAGCATCGCCGGTTCGGTCAGAGTGGCGGTGAGTGCGGGGTTGGCAGGATCTGACACGTCGAGAACTTGGACGCCTTGCGCGGGGCCGAGGAGGTTCCCGGGGAAGAAGCTGCCGACGTACGAGCAGTGTTCGAAGTTGGTGGATGTGATCCCGCCGCCGCGACCCGAGTAGCCACCGATCTGAGACATGTTGCAGCTGTAACCATCCCGGCTGCGTCCGCTGTTTCGGTCCTCGGCCGGAACATCACCCTGCAACCCGGTCTCGGGCATCGAACCAGGCCCGCACTCCGCACGACTCGCCGCGTTCGAACCGACACCGGAGGTTTCGAGGATCGAGCCGGGGGCGGTGGCTGGTTCGGCCGCGGCGACACACACGGGAAGGATGGTGATCAATGCGACGAGCGCGATGGCAGATCTGGTTCTGATGGTCGTGAACGATTTCATCGAGTCCAACTCCCGGTGCGGGATTGCCTTTCGTATCTCACGGGCAGACGTATCTCACGGACAGGCAGCACGGAGGGCAGGCGCGGGTTCGAGCGCTCACGACGGTCGGGTCGGGGTGTGAACCGGTGTCGGGCCGCAACCAACCGGACAATGCTGTCCGGTTGGTATCGTAGTGTGCGTGACATCGTCTGGCCGCGTCAATAGCGGATCTCTCAACAGAGGGCCGAGAGACGCGGCGCGCAATCGTGCGGCACTCATCTCAGCAGCTCGCGAGGTGTTCGCCACCCAGGGTTTCGCTGCTCCGCTCAGCCTGATCGCCCGTACGGCCGGTGTCGGCCAGGGCAGCCTCTACCGGCACTTTCCCACTCGCGAAAGCCTGGCACTCGCAGTGTTCGACGAGAACATCGTCGAGTTGCAGGATCTGGCTGCCGATCCGGATTCGACTCTCGACGATCTTTTTCGTTTGTTGGTCGACCAGATCACCACCTCGATCGTGTTCGTGGAGGTCATCAAACCTGTCTCCTTCGGCGATTCACGACTGAATTCGGCCGGCACCCGCCTGACCGATCTTCTCGAAGGTCGCCTCGACGAAGCGCGTCGAGCTGGGAAGATACGCGAGTCCGTCACTGCCGAGGACGTGATCCTGGCGATCGCCATGTTCGCCGCGATCATGGAACGGACCGCCGAGAGCTCACGAAAAGAAGTCGCGCACGCGGCCTGGAACCTACTTGTGCAGGGACTGGCCGGGCCGACAGCGGCGGGCTGAGTCGCGTTCGCCTCGCGTCTCGAGGTGATCGCCTAGGCTCGTGTCATGGCTATTGTCTGGACAGTTCCTCGCGCTATCGGCTCCACCCTGCTCGTTGCTCCGTTGATCAAGGAGTTCCTTGTCGAGGGTGACGGCACCCTCGATGCAAAACTGACTGCGGTCGGTACGGTCTCTGCATCTCTCGAGAAGCAAGTCGGCCGCACGTTCACCTCGATCAGCGCTGCCTCGGCGGCAATCTTTTCCGGTGCTGCCGGTTCTGCCAGCGTGCCCGACGCACTGCGTCTGGCCGTGATGCGCACTCTGTCCACCGAGGTCGTCGTCAGGAAGCCGGCTCCGCAGCCGTTCACCGAAAAGGTCGGGAAGCGGTTGGGGCAGTATGTCTTTGCGTTGCGTGACCCACGTAACGACCAGGTATTCCATGTCGGGCACGGCACGGGAAACCAGGTGTTCGCGCCGGTGTTCGAAGCGCTCGGTGAACTCGCGAATCTCGAAGGAGCGGACGGCCCGGCCGAGTCGAATGCTGCTGTGACGGCAGCCAAGATCGCTCGGATCCGTGAAATCTACGACGCAGGTTCGGCAGTGGAGCACTTCGTACTCCTCCGATCTGTTTCCGCCGCCACCGATTCGGCTGCCACTACCGGAGAGGTCGTCCGCGGCATCGTGGAAGCCTTGCGGATTACCGACGCGGGAGACGGCCTGACCAACCTCGCGGGCGATACCTCGGACAAGGACGCCCGTGCGACCCGCGTCGAGGAACTCGCGTTGCGATACTCGGCCGATCCCGCGCCGGAACTCCCGACGCCGAGCATCGTCCTCCACGTACCGGCCTCCGCCCGTCCGGGAGTAACGCCGGAAGAGATCTACGAACTCGCACGCGCCGAGTGGTCTGCCGGTGCGGCTGTCCGTGCCGAGATCGGCATTCCCGTTCTGGTCTTTGCCGACAGCATCATTCGTGGTGCCTTCCGCGCACAGTCATGGGAGGTCTCCACTCGCAATGCCGACGGAAGTCAACTGTGGCGTTTCAACGGAACCGTCGACGACGAGCTTGCTGCCAAGTACGTCGGAACCGAGGTCACCCCGCACAACGTCGGCCTGAAGAAGTGGCCCGCCAGTGGGTGGGTCACGAGGTTGACTACCGCTCGTCCGGGTGCGGCTATGCCGGGACCTCGTAAGTCCAAGTAACGCAACAGCTTCAGGTAGAAGGCATTGTGGGGGCGGGATCCGTTCGGATCCCGCCCCCACAATATCGTTACCCGGTGTTGTCAGCCGAGCAAACCGCTTCCGAGGTAATCGTTCTCGGTGCACCCCGGCGGAATGAGATACACCGCAGAACCGATCGGCGTCGTCCACTCGTTGAGTGCGTCGAAGTCACTCAACCGCTGTTGGACCGGCAGATATTGCTCGGCGATGTCCCGTTGGAACGCGGCGAAGATCAACCCCGAGTTCGAGGTCTGCCCGCTCTCGGGTGCGTCGTCGTAGTTGTAAGCCCGGCGGAAGAATTGCTCCTTTTCATGTGTTCGGTGTGCTCTGGCGATGTGTGATCCTGGCGGGATCACCGGAATACCGAACTTGTCCGTGAGAGTGAAGTCCGCTTCGTCGAATTCGTCGGTTCCGTTGAGCGGAGCGCCATTGGACAACGTGCGCCCCATGGTGAGTTCGCGTCCCGAGCGATCGAGTTCGTCCCAGGTATCCATTTCCATGCGAATGCGTCGTAGTACCAAGGAGGTTCCGCCCGCGAGCCACGACTGCCCGGTCCCGTCGTGCCAGATCAGTGAATCGAAATCCACTGTTCCCGGAGCAGGATTGACCGTCCCGTCCACCTGGCCCATGAGATTACGCATCGTGGTTCCTTCGGGCGTGGTGCCACGTGCGTTCCGGAATCCTTTCTGCGTCCATCGGATTGTCGTCAGTGATCGGACGTTCTTGGTCAGCACTCGAACGGCGTGAGCAATGGTCACCGGATCGTCGCCGCAGATCTGCAGCAGCAGATCCGAGCCGCCCCATCGTTCGTCGAGTCGATCGATCGCGTAGCTCGGCAACGGCTCGAACCAGTCCGGTTGACGTGCCTGCAATCCCAGCTTGGTGAACAGGCCGGGGCCGTAACCGACGGTCACCGTCAGGCGCGCCGGATCCACGGCAAGTTCCCGTTCGGTGTCCGCCAACGCCGGACTGCCGGCGGTCAGCCGTGACGCATCCTCGGACCACATCTTCATGATCCCGACGACGACTGCTCGATCGGTTCCAGGCAAGAGGTCGAACCCGATGAACGTGCCGTGCGCTTGTGGAGTGGTGGCGATCCCAGCTTGGTGGACTCCGTAGAACGGCTCCACGAGCTTGCCTGCTTGCTGCTCGTGTTCGCTGCGCTCGACCACTGTGGTTGCGCCCCAGGTTATTCCCGCGACGCCGAGCGCGGCGGCGCCTCCTCCGAGAAGGCGCCGCCGGCTGAGAGCTCGGCTGGGCGGGTTCGTGTTCTCAGCCACCGTGATTCGGGTCGTAGTTCTCCTGATTACCGGAGAAGTCGCGAATCTGAGCTGTGAACGTGGTGCTGGAACCGTCGTCGTAGATCAGGGTGAGATCGGTTTCGGCGCCCGGGAGCAGCGGCGCCGACAGGTCCATGAACATCAGGTGGTCACCGCCCGGGGTAAGGGAGGCGGAACCGTTGGCAGGGACCAGGAAACCGCCGTCCTTGGGGCGCATCGTCATCGTTCCGCCGTCGCCGGTCACGACTTCGTGCAATTCGAGTCGAGACGACGCGGGGCTGGTGGCCGAGACCACGCGTACGTCCTTGTCACTGGAGTTGATGAGTTCGGCGAACGCCGCACTCATGCCTTCCGGCGCGGCCTTGACCCATTGATCCTGAACTGTGATGGATTGTGCAGCTTCGGTTTCCTTGTCGGAGTTGGAAGAACAGCCGGTCAGCGCGAGAGCTGCGGTCAATGCAACAGCTGCGAATATCTTGGTGCGAACAGTCATGTGTGTCTCCGTAATTCGTGATTGTCAGGTAGTGGCGCGGCGTTTGAACGCCGCAATGCACACGTCGATCAGCAGGAATGCGAGCAGGCTGATGCCGAGTAGCGGAACGAACCAGCCGACCAGCGCCGTGATCGCGACGAGCGCAACGAGGCTGATCGGGGAGAGGTTGCGGATTCCGCCGCGGGCAGGAACCCGGCCGACTGCCCAGTCGGAGCCACGGGTGGGGCGTCGGCGCCACCACATGATGTAACCCCGAATGACCACGCTGACCAGCGCGAGCGCCAGTGCGGCGAGTGCGATCTGGTTGGCAAGGCCGAACAGAAGGCCCATGTGGAGTTGGATTCCCCAGGCCGAAAGTTTGGCTGCGAGTGGCCAATCCGAGAACCACAACTCGTCGGTGACCTTTTGTGTCGCTCCGTCGATGGCGATGGTGTTGTTGCTGTACACCCAGGGCTCACGAGTCTGGGCGACGGTGAACGCTGTCTCGGCATTGGCAGGTATCGATACTTCGACCGGACCGGTGATCCCGTTGTATCTGGCGATTCCGAGGACGGTGTCGACGCGTCCGACGTTGGTATCGGTCAGAGTGCCGGTGGCAGCGGGAGCCATGTCGTGGCCCTCGTGCCCGCCTGTCGCCGGTGGGGGAGCGTCGCCGAGAGTTTTCACGACGGAGGGCGTCGTCCAACTCAATGCAGTTCTCAGATTGCTGACGTTCTCTCCGGCGTAGGTCGACCACGTGAGGCCGGTCGCCGAGAGGAAGACCAATGCAACTGCTATCCAGATGCCGACGACACCGTGCCAGTTCAGGGTCCGGCTTCGTCCGGTGGACGCTCGGTCGATCGTGAGCAGACGAGCGTTCCTGGCGGTGCGGTATCGACGGAACCACAGGTAGACGCCACCGAGTGCGACCACCCACATCCACGACGCGGCCAATTCGCTGTAGAGGCGGCCGGGTTCGCCCAGATGAAGGTGGCGATGCAGCTGGGAGATCCAGGTGCGCAATGGCAGCGAACCACTGCTTCCGTACACGGCCAACTCGCCGACCGGCTGTGCGAGCACCGGATCGACGAAGACCGCGAGCCTCTCCGATTCGCCCAGTGACGGATCGGTGAACAGGACCCGTGTGGTGGTTCCGGCAGCAGGGGACGGACGTACTGCCGAGACCGTCAGGTCAGGTCGATACTGCTGAGCGGAACGGATCTGGTCGTTCAGAGACGCGATCTGTCCGGTGGTGTCGGTCTGGAGGTAGTCGCTGTAGACGAACTTCTCGATGGTGGGCGCCATCGCGTAGAGGCCACCGCTCAACGCGGCGATGAGGATGAACGGCCCGATGAGAACGCCGGCGTAGAAATGCAGACGCAGTATCAGTGGTCTGGCGCCGCCAACCTGCTTCTTCGGGGGAGAACTGTCGTTGGACGCGCGCGTCTGTGCGCGCTCCAATTCGGGTGCGGACATGCGTGTACTCGATCCCGCCGTGCGCCTTTATTAACCGCGGGCGGTTACTAAAGGCGCACAGCAAAGTGGCGCACGTAATCACGTGCGTGAAAGGAAAGGGAAGGTGAGTTACACGAATGCCGGCGGGCCGCGAGTGCCCAAACCGGAAGTGAGAAGTTGACGCAGAACAACTTTGGCGCGGTATCGAGTGCGCGCGGTGAACGGCGATGGTTCAGGCGCCCACGGCCGTAGGAGCACCGCGACGATGGCCGCTACCGTCGACGCCGCAACGACGTACCCGCGTTCTGCGCCGCGGATCAGTACTGCGCACACTCCGACCGCAGCGATGTGCGCTGCAAGCATCGGAAGCGACAGGAGCAAGCCGTGTTGATGATCTGAAGCGATCGTCAATGTCGCGTGGCCGATGGCCTGACCCGCTGCGAGCATGAGGGCAAGCAAGAGCGCGGGGGATCTGCGGGTGTCGATGGACGTGACCACCGCGCCGACGCTCGCGCACGCGAGGATCAACAACACCACGGCGCTTTCGGACGGGGCCATGCCGCCGCCACCGAGGGCGTGGGCTGCGACCGACACCGCGCCGGAGGTGCCGCCCACAAAAGCGCCGCGCAGCTGCGCGACATCTTTCGGACCCGGCGTCATACGCGAAAGGATACAGGCAGCTACTACGAGGGTTAGTAGTCGAGCCCGGCCGAGTCGGATTGACGCCTTCGACGGGCGCCGTTACGTTCGACAGACATTCAGGTTTCAACGGGGGAGTGAAATGTCCAGAATGAGATTATTTGCCGTGTCAGCGGTTCTGGGGTTGATGTCATTTTTGATCAATCCACAGTCTGTGAGTGCCGTGCCAACGGCTTGTCCGGTCAGTGACTACGGCGTTGTCTACGCGAATCAATCGTCCGCTCCAGCTGTGCGTGAAGCTGCGCTGAACCAGATTGACAGCGCAGGCGTGAGTTGGGTTCGAATCGATGCGTTTTGGTCGCAGATTCAATCTGGGGGTGTTAATTCCTATAGCTGGGGTCCGCTCGACACGGTCGTAAACGAGGCGCTCGCTCATGGAAAGAAGATCATTCTCCTGCCACATACAACACCGACGTGGGCTCGACCTGCAGGGGCTCCTGCGGACGACAAGTATGCACCCGCCGACATTTCCAAATATGCGACGTTCGTGAACAAGCTTGTTGCTCGGTATGCGCCTAAAGGCATCATGTCCTACGAGATCTGGAACGAGCCGAATATCAGTATGTTCTGGAAGGACTCGGTTGCTAATCCGAAGCCTAATCCCGTGCGATACGCGCAATTGCTGAAAGCGGCTGCTACCTCGGCCCGCTCGGCGAATCCCTCGATCACCATAATCAGCGGCGGTATGTCACCTGCCGCGGATGCTGCCGACGGCAGTCAGGTCGCGCCACTCACATTCTTGCAATCCTTGTATACGAATGGCGCACGGTCATCGTTCAACGCGGTCGGTCATCATCCGTACTCGTATCCGGCGCTGCCTACAGACGAACATGACTGGAACTCGTGGTCTCAGATGAGTGTCGAGTCGTTCGAGGGCGGTGGGATCGTTCGGCCGAGCCTTCGCGGAATCATGAGTGCCAACGGCGATTCTGCAAAAAAGATTTGGATTACCGAGTTCGGGGCGCCTACAAGTGGGACTCCGGACAGCGTCAGCGAAGCACGTCAACTCGAGATCTATCAGGCGGCGATGGCAGACAAGCAAACCAAGCCGTGGTTGGGGCCGCTCATCTTCTACCGTCTCAACGACTACGCGCCTTACGGAGCGACGACGGATCGAGAGTCGTATTTCGGCGCAGTGAGGTCGGACGGCACCGTCAAGCCGAGTGCTGCATACGTGAAGAGTGTGCTCTGCCCGTGACGGAGGTCGAATGGTACGAGTGATCCTGCAGGACTGGCAGGAAGCTGACAGAGTGGGACCTTCGCTCGAGTGCCAGGAATCCTGCAGCAGCTGAACACATGTCCATGAAGGGAGGGAGATCGCTTGCGCGATCACCCTCCCTTTTTCCGTTTGTTACCAAGGGATTTGCCCTGACATTGCGGGAGGCTGCATTTGTCGGCAGATGAAGATATATGTGCCGCATATCGTTACGACGATCGTATTTGCTGAGAATGGCACCAGTGTGAGGACCAAAGTCATCGAAGTGCGGGTGTAACGGTCTGTTGTGCCGTGACGGTATTGAGCAGAGAACGGCAAGCCCGCCAGAGTGATAGCGTCCGAGAGGCTATGTCCGAAATGATTCCGAACTCGACCTAGGAAAACGGTGCGCAGCGATAACAACGGTTCGAATGGCGGAGTCTTGGGGAACAACTCCGGAACAACTCAGGGCGACGGCCTTTTCGACGCGTCCGACGACGGTTACGCAACGTCGATTCGAACCGTCACCTTCACACCGCAATTCGACGAACCCGCAGCAAAACCGTTGCCCAGTCAGCGGATGCGTCAGCAACGTCGTGAAGAGCCGACCGATTTTCGGACCTCGACGCCTAGGGCTATGACGTCCGTCGACGACCTGGACATCATCAAGCGAGCGAAGCGTCCGCCTGAACGCGGTTTGGGCAGTGTGTTGTTCAAACTCACCGGTGGGCGGATCAACACGGGGCAGTCTGCTGCCGAACTCGAGCACCAAGCTCTCGTGCGCCGGGCCAACCGCACGGTGCGCGGTGTGTACAAAATTGCCTTCATCTCACTCAAGGGCGGTGTGGGAAAAACCACGGCGGCCAAGACCGTCGGTTCGACGTTCGCGTCGATCCGTGGGGATCGCATCGTGGCCATCGACGCCAACCCCGATCTGGGGACCCTGGCGGATCGCGAACGACGTGAACATCATCTGACCGTTCGTGATCTGTTGGCCGACGGCGACATTCGCACGTACAGCGATGTTCGCTACTACACGTCTCAAGGCGACAGCCGGCTCGAAATCCTTGCGAGTGAAGCAGATCCGGAAACCTCGGAGTCGTTCAACGAACAGGACTACCTCGATACTCTGCGAATTCTCGAGGTGCATTACAACATCGTCATCACCGACTGCGGCACAGGGATCATGCACTCGGCCATGTACGGAATCCTCGACGAAGCAGATGCGTTGGTTGTCGTCAGCCCGACGGCGCAGGACGGTGCCCGTAGCGCTGCTGCAACGCTCAGTTGGCTGACCAAGCATGGCTACGCAGACCTGGTGAGCAGGTCGGTCGTGGCGATCAATTCGACGAGGCCGGGTTCGTCTTCGCTCGACCTCGATCAACTCGAAGACGTTTTCGCTCAGCGGGGAGTGCGCGCGGTCAAGACCTTGCCCTACGACGATCACCTCGGCGAGGGCGGTCCGATCGACTTGAAATTGCTGAACAAGCGCACTGCGCGGGCATATCTGGAACTTGTCGCAGCAATTGCCGACGGATTTCCGGACTCGGTGGGCAAGCACGCCTCTCGCTGAAGGTGCTCACCCACCGAATCCGATCAGGCTGCCGATGTTCAGTGATGCCGGAGGATCGCGCCGTATCCGTCGGCGAGAACCAGGCGTTCGTCGATCTGTACCAGTTCGGTTCCGGTCCCGATTGCGATGTAGGGGAGTACGCGATCGGCGGGCCCGATCAACTTTCCGCTGGTGACTTCCTTGTCGTCGGGATCGGTGAGCAACAGTGTCTCGACCTTGCCCTGTTCGAGAGCGTCGAGGACGCGCGCGGTCCCGTCGATGGAGAGACCGGAGTCCCGTCCCTGCTCTGCGACGTAGCGTTCGGTTTCCGAGTCCATCCTGCGCAGCCGCTGCGTATCGATCAGTTCACGAATCGACTTGGACACCTCAGCAGGTGACGAACCCACTGAACGTGAACCCTTTTCGACATCCACCACTCGTAGCGTCGACGGTAGGAGCTGTGCAAAAGCTTTGCGTGACTGTACTTCTCCGATCACGACCACCAGCGCGACCTTGTGTTCGCGGGCGAGCGATGCCGCGCGCTCCGCAGCCTGTGCCAGGTTCTTCCGGATGTTCTCCTCCACGAGGCTTTGACTGTCGGTGTACCGCTCCTGGCCGCCCACGTGCGCCTTGTGTACCGGGAAGCCGTCGCCGTCGACCGATTCGCCGTACACGTCACGCCCGCGGGCATCGCGCACGCACAGGTCCGCGCCGGTGTGGTCGACCTTGGCGATGAGGAAGGGCTCGGTGTCGTATCCGTGTGCGATCAGTGGAATCAAGTAGGGCAGCTCGCCCAAGGTTGCGATGGTCGATCCGGCGGGTTCGAGCAGAATATCGTCGATCAGCACTGCTTCGGATGTGGCGACGATCGCTCGCCCAGCGCGTCCCGAGATTCCGTGATGGTTGTCCTTCACCTCGTCCAGTCGTGCGATGAGCGTTTCGGATGCGCCCTGTTTCGAGAGTTGATTGCGCATCGAGCGCCATTCGAGTTCGAAGCGCTCGCGCGCATCCTCCCGGTTGCGGACGTCTTCGAAGTACACGGAGGCAAACGGGCCGTCACTCGAACCGACCTTCTTCAGTCGCCCAGCATGCATGTCGGCTCCCTTCTGTAGTGGTCCTATGCCGCGTACCCGACAACCGGGTATTCGACACGACCGCTTTCAGTTCGCACGTTTGTTCGACTGCTGGTACTGTCTGTGAACGTGAGGGTGGTGCAGAGGGAAGCCTGCATCACTCTCACGCCAAGAGCCCGGGACCTGCCGCCGACTGCCTTCGGTGGCAGGTCCCGATTCTGCTCACTCGGCGTCGTCGGTGCCCTTCGTTCTGTCGGAACTCTTGCGCCAGTGAGTAAATCGTTCCTTGATATCCGACGCGACGTCGCCGACGCCGTTTCCGACGGCGCCGACCGCGCCGCCCAGTCCGCTGCCGATCTCGCGCACCATTCGGATCAGAGGGTCCTCTGACTCGTCGAAGTTCTGCTTGTAGCTCTTGGCTGCATTCTTGAACTCGTCGCTGATCTTCGCTCCGTCGTCTTCTCCTCGCCGCGGGTAGTTTCCGCGCAGGATCGCGGCATAGTCTCCGCTGTCCACCCATTTCTTGAGTTCTGCGGCGCGAAGTACCGAGAACGGATGCGAGAGCAGTTCGATGTTGAGGAGCTTGAGTACGCCGTCCCGGAGGTCGCCGCTGGCGTCGTACTCGGCAGCCTGGGCGAGGAATGCGTCGATGTCGATTTCACTGACTCGCGATCCGCCCGCCAATTTCATCTGGACGCGAATCGCGGTGTGGACGTCCTGCCCGCACAGCAATCCGGCGCGATCGCCGGACAGTTCGGATTTGCGCTGCCATTCCATGAGGGCGGCGATGATCGCGCGCAGTGCCCACCCGCCGACGGGTAACCAACCGATGGTTCCGGCCAGTCGCATCAAATGCATCAGGATGGTGCGGTAGACCGCATGGCCGGACAGCGCATGGCCGAGTTCGTGGCCGATGATGAACCGCTGCTCCTCGTAGTTCATCACGTCCAGCAGGCCGGTCGTGACCACCATGAACGGCTTGTCCATACCGATGGTGAAGGCGTTGACCATCGGGGTTTGGAGGACGAACAACTCTGGTGTCTCGTCGGCCTGCAGAATGTCGACGCAATCGCGTCGCAGATCGTTCAGGTCGCTGAACTGGCGTTCGTCGACCCGCACGGATGTAGCGAGATACATGAGGCGATGCTGGCGTTCCTGGAGTAGGCCGGACAGCGTCCGCAGCACGGTGTCGAACCCCCGAAGTGTCCGGAGGGTCACCAATGCAGCCCGATCGGCAGGGTGTTCCCACGCACGCGAGCTGATGTCCGGGAACTCGATTCGGGTGCGATCTGGCGCAGTGGTCATGGTGGCCCCTCACTTCGATGTGTGTCGACTCACCTCCAGGGTAACGACTAGTCGGTTTAGCGCTGCATATCGGCAGTTCACTCGGTCGGTTGAGGAAGCGTGCAGTCCGTAACTTTGGGATTGACGCCGAAGTAGTTCAGCGGACCCGCGATGACGGTGAGCGCGATGGTCCCGACGCCGGCACAGTTGGTCGGCGAACTGCTGTAGTAACCGCGCTGGCCGGCCGCAACGGCTCCGACGATCAGCCAGATCAGAACGATCAGAGTCACAATTCTCATCATGGCGTGCTCGATTCTTCAAATATTATGGTGCCCAGCGAAATACCCGGTCAGCGAGGGTATGAAACGCACGGCCGACGGGTATCCGGGGTGTATGCGGCTCGAGGCGGGCGTATCCGCCCGAGTGAACGCACTGAAGGAGCTTGTCATGATCATCCTCGGCGTAATCCTGCTGATAATCGGTTTCGTGGTGAACATTCCGATCCTGTGGACGATTGGTGTCGTCTTGCTGGTGATCGGAATCATCCTGTACGCGTTGGGCGCGGCCGGGCACGCTGTCGGCGGTCGGCGGCATTACTACTAATCGGGAGCCGGTCCCGCATGCGTATCCATGCGTGCCGGCTCGATCGGGGTGGTGCGTTGAATGGCACGCGCGATCAGTTCCCGAAGGCAGACCTGGCGAAGCGTTCGCTGTTGCCAGTCGCTGCCGCTGCCGGTGACCGACTTGTTCCGCAGCGCCGACTCCACACTCGCGTACTCGCCTGTCTCGTCGAGTGAGTCGCGGACATGGATCAGGAGTCGGCGCAACAGTTCGGTGGCCGAAATTCTTTGTGTGGTAACAGGATCGATCGACGTTCCCAGGACCCCTTCCTTCGCGGACACCCAGGTTGCGAGACGAAGGTTCTCGAGAGAAATGTTCGGAGCCTCGATGCCCCGGTCTATCGCGCCTAACGCAGTTGCCACCAGAGCCCGTCCAAGTGTTGCCAGTAGCGCTGCATCGTCTGCTGTCGGTTGAACGTCGCAAACCCGGATCTCGACGGTCGGTAGATGGCACGACGGACGGACGTCCCAGTAGGCCATCCGCTCGTCGAGCATCACACCGCAATCCACCATCCGCGCTACCACGGTGTCGAAGTCTGCAGCGCTCTCGAAGTACGGCGGCGGCCCGGCGACGGGCCACCTGGACCATTGGATCGCCCGCCAACTCGCGAATTCTGTGTCGGATCCTTGGTGGACACGAGAATTGGCGCTCAGAGCAAGCAAGGCGGGCAGCCAGATGCGCACGTGATTGCAGACCTGCACGGCTTCGGCTCGATCAGCGACGCCAACATGGATGTGGCAACCACAGATGCTCTGTTCAGCAGCGAGGGAGCCGAAGCGCTCACCCATCTGTCGGTAGCGAGGTGCATCGCTTATCTCGAAACGCGAAGGCCCCGAAAGCGGTGCGCCGGCGGCTAACAGCCTGCAGCCGTTCAACTCGGCCGCTTTCGCTGCGCGCCGACGCATGTCGATCAAATGGGTTCGGAGTTCGCCGATGCTCTGGCACACCGGAGAGTTGGTCTCGACCTGGCACCGGGACAATTCGAGCTGAAGATCCATACCGAGTGCCGACGCGGTTTCCGCGACCGCGGCATTGTCGGTGGAGGGCAACCACGATGTCGGGTCGACGAGGATGAATTCTTCTTCGACGCCGACGGTCGGGGTCGTCGATTCGTAGCGGCCAGCGGTGGATCCGGTCGAGCTGGTGGCGCTCATGCTCGCGTCTACCCGGTCGGTCGACGGAGGAAACCGACACGAGGAAGCCCCGTTCTCGTCGGGAGAACGGGGCCTGTGGTCGGTCTTGCCAACATCTCGTAAGCGTCAACGAGCCCTTGCACACCGTGTGAATCTGGGGACTGGCGTGCCTGGGAAAACGTACTGTGTCGGACTCGGAAAAACGAGACCTCCTGGCATGTTTCACCCCCTATTTCACCCTCGTGTGAGCCTGCCCGCCCGCACGTCGTCGAGTCGCGGATCGTGACCTGTCGGAGTGCGGTGGGGCTGTCTCGGTTTTATCCGTGGAGTCCGCGTTTATCACGCCGATCGCGGAGAAATGTGAACCCATCTAAACTAACGTCCAACATTCAGATGTGAGGTTTCGGTGAGAGTGGGCACTCGGAGCGGCAGTGGATATGTGACCAGTTAATCTCGTGCACAGTATCCGGTAAAGTTATCGGACTTTTGGACTGGTATTGCGTTTCATCAGCGGAAATATGCAGTGGTTATGGGTGAACGTCAGAATTTGGGAGAAAGTGCCTGGGATCGTGTTGCTACCGGTTCGTTATCGCAGTCGAATGTCCACTATGTATGTGAGTGACGCCTCTTTGAGGCTGGCAAAACTGCGTGTCAACAGTGTGGAAACTTCGCCAACCTCGCCGTCTTCGGTGGAGAGTTTCGCCAGGGATATCTATCAGAATCGACGCGCCCGGAAATTTTTCTCAAGATTTACCCATTGGCGAATTGGGGAAGTTTCTCAGCTTCAGAATATTGGAAATGCTGCGGGTGGGAGCTGTTATTCGTGGCAATTTGCTCGTATCTTGCTGTGTGGAGTTTTTGTGGCAGAAGTGCTGCATGGTCGAGAAATAATCGCATTGATGCTTTACATTGGGAATTGCAAGATGCACGTTTCATCCTCAGTGTTAAGCGAAAGGACGAACGCAATGGGTAGCTTGGAAGATTTCGACATCGCGACACTTCTCCAGAAGGTCATCGCATTCTTCGACGGATTCTCGTCGGACGAGACTGAGCCGACGGGCTAAGACTTACCGAAGCCGCTGTGCATCCGAGTGACACTCGATGCACAGCGGCTTCTCTGTATCCGGCCCTCATCTGTCAGCTCAGCCGGAGACTGAGCTCGACATGTCGGCCGGGCGCGGCTTCAGCTTGCGCAACTGCGCGAGCTGAAACGATCTTTGTCACATAAAATGTTAGGTATTACATATTGGACATCGATCGGTATTAGGGTGCAGGTATGGGGACGAAGCAGCCGGCCGGTTCAAGCGCAGATCGTAGTACCCGCGACCCGAAGCAGAGTGCCGTGTTCCAACCACTGGCACGGACCAGTTTGCGCAGCGATGCCACGAGACTCCTTCGGGCCCGGATCTCGAGCGGTGAACTGGAGTCGGGCCGGCTCTACGCGATTGGAGACATCGCCGCGCAACTCGAGGTCTCGCCCACCCCGGTACGCGAGGCTCTACTCGATCTGAAGAGCCAAGGCCTCATCGAGATGGTGAGGAACCGCGGCTTTCGTATCGTTGAACTGACAGATGACGAACTCGAGGAGATCGTCGAAGTCCGGCTGATGCTCGAACCACCTGCAATGGCGAAGGTTGCCGTGCTCGACCCTCCGTTGGATCTCACTGATCTCTGGACGCTGAGCAAGCGCGTCGAAAACGCTGCGGCCGAGGGGGATCTGGTCTCCTTCCTTACCCTCGACAAGGACTTCCACCTGGAACTGTTGGCTGCACTGGGTAACGCACGGCTGGTCAAGGTGGTGGAGCAGTTGCGCGATCAGACTCGCCTGTCCGGGCTCAAAGGTATTGCAGGCAGCAAGGACCTGGTCGGGTCGGCTCGGGAACACGATCAACTCCTGAAGGCATTGCAATCACGAGATCCGGTTGCGGCCGAAGCTGTCATGACTGCACACCTCCACCACGTCAGCGGGTTGTGGGCCGGACGCTCCGAAAAGTCCGACTGAAGCGGCCTGGCCCGAACACGTCGGCATAGGCCGGGAGGCTTCGGCCGAACGTGCTGCGAGCGACCAACTCTCCGGTGACGGGGCCTAGAGTTATGCCCAGCATCGCGTGGCCGGTCGCGACAGTGACATTCGGATGGTGAGGTAAGCGGCCGATGATGGGCATCCCGTCGGGTGTCATCGGGCGTAGCCCCGTCCAGGGGACCGCATTGGGTGGGCGCCGCCAGTTGTCGAAATAGTCGGCTGCCGAGGTCAGTATGCCTCCGGCCCTTCGCTTGTCGATGTGTTCACTTCGGCCTCCGAATCCCATTGTGCCGGCCAGTCGGGTGGCACCGGACAACGGCGTGACGGCAACCTTGGCTTCCGACAGATACGACGCCCGAGTTCCGACGGGGAAAAACGGCGGAACGTCGAAACCGTAGCCTTTCCCGGATTGGACGGGGAGTGTGTACCCGAGCGCTCGCACCACGTCTGCGCTCCAGGCGCCTGCCGCGACCACAAAATGATCAGACGTCATCTGCCTGTCTGCTCCAGACGCCGTCACGTTGCCGGATGAGTCTGCCGACAGCGTGAGTTCGGTGCCCTCCACGATCTCGACCCCGAGGCTCTCGCATTGCGTGACCAAGCTTTCGACGAAGGCTGCGGGATCGAGGAATCTTTCGTTGGGACAGACGATCCCACCGAGAACAGAGCCCGAGAGTCCCGGGATCAACTGAGCCGTCCGGGCACTGGTGAGTACGTCGAATTCGTCACCGCCGAGTGCTCGCACCAGCGTCATTTCTTCGGCGTGAGAATCGAGCGACTTCTGTGTGCGAAACAGTTGCACCAATCCTGATCGGTGATTCTCGAACTGCAGCCCGGTCCGCTCGAGTTCGTCGAAGAGCTCGAAAGTTCGATGGCTGAGCGCCATCAGGTTTCGCAGACCGGATTCGAATCTCGTTGTAGTGCAGTTGCGAAGCATCGCAATCAGGAAGGATGCAAGGCGAGGGTCGCGGCCGGGGCGGATATACAGCGGGCTGTCAGGACGCAGCATCCATTTCAGTGATTGGGTCAGTACTCCGGGTGCGGGGACGGGCGCTGACATGCTAGGGACGACCCACCCGGCATTGTGACGCGATGCGCCGGTTCCCGCAGCACGCGCGTCGACGACACAGACCTCGGCTCCCTCGGCAGCCAAAGCCAGCGCCGAGCACAACCCGATCGAACCTGCACCGATAACGGTCACTCTCATGGAAATTTGCCCTCTACTGACGGTTGGCGATAGTCATCTGTCCGCGGAGGCCGGCAGATGCCAATTGATAGTTGACGGTAATCAACCCGATGATGTCGTCGACGGTGTTCAATCGATGTTCGATGGTTCGATCTGACGTTCGTCGAGAACCGGGGACACCCTCAGCCATCTCCGCAGCAGTTGTTGTCGGGTGAACGATTTCGAGTACCCACTCGTCGCGCAACTCGGTGGGCTTCAACGAGTCGCACTGTTGCACGACTCGTCTGGATGCGTCGCGAATGGCTGCGCACGCCAGACTCGGTGGAAGCGAATTGGTAGCCGACCACCCGTGCGCCTGCTTCACCACGACGGTTTCGGTCGAAGGAGCCGTAGCGCTGACCAACCCGCAGATCACGTCGTCTCCAGTGACCAAGCCGACCGGCACGCCGTGGGTAGCCGCGTAGAGCGAGTTCACATCGCTTTCCGACACGGTCTTGCCGTCGAGACGCACATCCGTGAACAGAGCCGAGAACGTATGTGCCAGCACACCCGGACCACCGGCGGGAGCGTGGTAGCCAACGAAGAGGGCCACGTCGTGTTCTGCCGTGAGACCCTCTGCCATGCACTGCAGCTTCGGCGATCCGAACAGAACCCGCGCCCGCGGATCCAGTTCGGCGTGCAGCAGGTTGTCCATCGTTCCGTGACTGTCGTTGACGAGCACCGATTGCGCGCCGGCATCGAATGCTCCGGCAATGGCCGCATTGGCCTCGGCCGTCATCAGTGCTTGCGCACGTTGGTATCCGTGACCTCCACGAACTATCTGGTCGAGCGTCGCAATTCCTGCGATGCCTTCCATGTCCACCGAAATGTAAACGTGCATAGTGAGACTCTCCGTTTGTCGAATGCCATCGTGACGACTCGGTACGCACTGGTCAACCGTTCGGGATGGACAAGGCTTCTCGCACCGTATTCGCCAAGACGACCGAGGCAGGAACCTCGGGAGGCGTCGTGGCAACCAGTCGATTCTTCGTGAGCGCGAAACTCAAACCGTAGTCCGGATCGGCGAACCCGTACGAACCGCCGAACCCGCTGTGGCCAAATGAATTCGATCGTCCGCCCATCGCAATCCCGTTGTCACCCAACAGATAACCCAAACCCTTGCGGACCGGTGCCATGTGGGTTTGATCGTACGCATCGGTTTCCAGTGTCGTTGCCAGAGTGGTCCGCGCTGGCGGGAGTAGACGCACGCCGTCCACACCATCTCCGACCAACGACGCATAGTGTCTGGCCAAGGATCGGGCGGAGGTGATAGCGCCTCCGGCAGGTACAGCTGATGCCTGAATCGACGGAGTGTTGAAGAGCTCCGCCATGATCCGAGTATCGGGGCTCGACGCGGGACCGGTCAGAACTGACTCGTCGTTCGCGAGAACTGCGATACGGTCCCTCACCGAAAGAGGGATGCCGAAGAACAGATCCGTGATACCCAAAGGCTTGCAGATCAGTTCGGCGACGATCTGGCCGAAGGGCTTCCCGTACACGCGACTTACTACCTCGCCGAGAACGAATCCGGAAGACAGTCCGCGGTACGCGGTCTCGCTACCCGGAATCCACATGGCTTCAGACTCGGCCAGGCGAGCGCAGGTGCCGTCCCAGTCGTCGAGGTGGAAGTCGTGTGTGATGTCTTGGATACCGGACGTGTGTACGAGGACCTGTCGGACGGTCGCCTCTTCTTTGCCGTTCTGCCCGAACTCCGGCCAGTAGTCGCTGACCCGTGCGTCGTAGTCGAGTTCGCCGCGTTCGGCCAGCAGATGCACTGTCGTGTACATCAGACCCTTGCTGCACGAGAAGATCGGGAACAGCGTGTCACTTCGCACGGGCGCACTCCGGGTGGGTTCAGTGTGCCCGGACCATGCGTCCACGATCAACTGACCGTGCTGGTACACCGCCACCTGAATACCGAGCTGAGTGTCTGCGGCAACCATTGCGTCGAGCTCGGCTTGAACCACCCGCTGTACGTCGCCAGTCATTTTTCGCTTCCTTGGTGCTCGGCGATCTCGGCACGAAAGTACTCCGAGACTACTGTCGTCAGCGATTCGAGGTACCGTTCGCCGCGTGACGCCAGTGCGGCAAGGGGGTCTCCGAGGATACCGTTCACCGACAGTGCCTTCGTCCCGCCCTCGAACAACGCTGTGGCAGTGTTCTTGTCGAAGAGTCCGAGGAATCCGGGCTCGGCGGCGTTCATGTCGACGAGTTCGGGTCGGAGTGCAAGGACGATCGACGTTTCGAAATCGCCGGCATGAGAGCCGCATGCTTCGGGAGAGATCGAATCCTCCTCGGCCACTGCCTTGAAGGCTGCGAGCACCTGGAGAAGATCAGTGTGCGCATGTACCCGTGTCTCGCCGATCCGGGGTCCGACTCTCTCGATCAGATGCGCGAGGGGTTCGAAGTTACCGCCGTGGCTCGAGATGACGAGGATGTTGTCGAACCCATGAGCGGCGAGGCTGCGAACGTAGTCTTCGACCACGTCGAGAAATGTTGCCTCGCGTAAGGAGACCGTTCCGGCGAAGGCCATGTGGTGCGGGGAAACCCCGAACGCGATGGTGGGCGCCACCATCGTCGCCCCGACCTGTGCCGCGACGGCATGCGAAGTCGCAGTGCCGATCAGGGTGTCGGTGGAGAGAGGCAGGTGTGGGCCGTGTTGTTCAGTCGCTCCCACCGCGAAGATGACGTTGCGGATCCCGTCGTGCATCGCCTCCTGCACTTGCGTCCACGTCATCTCGGCCATGGACAGGGGTGTGACGAGCGTAGGGGACATCAGGCTGTTACCGCCGTCGCAGCGGCGTCGCGACTGGTGATCCGAAGACTGTCGATCGCCAGTGCGGCGATCTTTCCGATTGCCGCGTCCACCTTACCGTTTCGCATATGGTTGTTCTTGTCTCGCAGAAAGATTGCGACCACGTAGACGTCCCCGTCGCCGAAGTCGACGACGCCCACCTCGTTGCGCACACCGGCCAGGAAGGTGCCGGTCTTGCCAGAGATAGCCGGACCGTCGACGTAGGCTGACGAGAGTCGGTGAGGCGCGAACTGCAGGCCCATCACCCGCCGCACTTCGGCACAGGCTTCGGCGTCGGCAGCCTTGTCCGTCCAGATGAGGCTGAGCAGTTCGGTCATCTCGCGCGGGGTACTGGTGTTGCCACCGCGCGCGTTCAACGACTCGCCCGCTGCAATTGCCGCGGCGAACTCGTCCTCGGGCAAGCCGAACGGATTGCCAGTGGAGGTGTCCTGCAAAGTTGCGTATTTTTCGGTCGAGAGTTCCTGGAGAGCAAGCGAAATGATGCCTTCGCAGTCGGTTGTGATGTCGGTCGAGTGCAATCCGAGCGAGCGGAGTCGGCTCATGATGTTCTCGGTACCGACCATCTCTTGCAGGATGTCGGTGGCGGTGTTGTCGCTGACCTGCATCATGAGTAGGGCCAGGTCCCGTACGGATACTTCGACGTCGTCCGTCATTGCTGAAATCCCGGAAGGCCCGATGGTGCGCCTGTCTGCCGGGACCTTGATTCGGTCGGCCAGTTGCAGGCGTCCCTCGGATGCCTGGGCGGCGACCTCGAGCATGACAGGAACCTTGTAGGTCGAGGCGGTTACCGAACGCGCATCAGCGCCTGAACCGATTTCGAGTTTTCCGTCGAGACTGCGGACGTGAAACGCAACGGTGGCATTTGCGTCGTCACACACGTCGGCGATGGAGGCGAGGATTCTGAGGGGATTGGTGCTCATGGTCTTCCGTTCGGGGTAGCTGTAGTGGCGGAGGATGTTTCGATCAGGGCAGTGAACTGATCAAAGCGGTGTACTCGAGGAGTGAGTCGGGGCGTAAAGATGACAACGAGCCTCGCCTGAAGGTGTGGAATAGGTCGGAGGCGAGACCGTGTCGCAGATCTTGCCAATGCGCAGGTGACATCTCTCGTGAAAGACGCAACCGCTGGGTGGGTTGTCAGGCTTCGGAGGCTCGCCCACGAGGATGATCCGCTCGCGCACGGCTTCGGAGAACAGTGTCGGCGATGCCGAGGCCAATGCCCGGGTGTACGGGTGCGCGGGGTCGGTCAGAATGCTCTCGGTCGAACCGTACTCCTGAACCTGACCCAGATACAGGACGGCAACCTCGTCGCAGAAGAATCGAACGACTCCAAGATCATGACTGATGAACAGAAAGGATGTTCCGGAGTCCTCTTGAATGTCCTTGAGTAGGTTGAGAATCTGTGCCTGCACCGAGACATCCAAGGCGGAGACAGGTTCGTCGGCGACGATGAGTTGCGGTTTCGCGGCGACGGCGCGTGCGATGGCCACCCGCTGGCACTGCCCACCCGAAAGCTGATGCGCGTACATGTCTCCGTACGACGCACTCAGCCCGGCGCGGTCGAGCAAGTCGTCGACGTCCTTGCGTCGCGCCGAATGCCCGCCTATGCGTAGAGGTTCGGCGACGGCACGCCAGATCGGCAGCTTCGGATCGATCGATGCCCGCGGATTCTGGAAGATCATCTGCACAGATCCCGGGGCTCGCTTGTGAGATGACTTACCGGTGACGCGCTGCCCCAGTATTTCCAGGTTGCCACCGGACGGCTCGAGCAGACCGGTCACGACCCGACCGAGAGTGGACTTGCCGCTGCCGCTTTCGCCGACCAGTCCGAGAGACCGACCTGCCGGGATCGCCAAGTCGACGCCCCGAAGCGCCTGCACGGCACGTCCGCCCAGACGTGTACGGAAGGAATGGGTGATCCCCTCCAAACGGGCTACTTCCCGTGTGGAAACGGATTGGTGTGTAGTCATCGAGGCACCTCACTGGCCGAAACGCGCTGATGTGAACCTGTCATCGGGTGCAGACAGGCTGCGAGACTGTGTCCACTCCTTTCGAGTTCGGGTGAGCTGGAAAGGCACTCGTCTTCCGCGCGGTCGCAGCGTGGCGCGAAGTGGCAACCGCGCGTTCGGTCAGACAGCGGCGGAACGATCCCTCGTACCGTCTTCAAGCGTCGTGCACCCGAGTTCATGCTTTCCAGACAGTCGACAAGCGCATGCGTGTACGGGTGCTCCGGTTCTCGCAGTACATCGCCCACCGATCCGGATTCGACGATCTTTCCCGCGTACATCACGTACGCCCGGTTACAGTGTTGTGCAACCAGTCCGAGATCGTGCGAGATGAACATCATGGACATTCCCTCGTCTGCGATGAGACTCTGCAACAGATCCATGATTTGCGCCTGCACGGTGGTGTCCAGGGCAGTGGTCGGCTCATCGGCGATCAGCATCGTCGGTTCGCAGGCCAGAGCCATTGCGATGAGTACACGTTGTCGCATGCCACCGGACAGTTCGAAAGGAAACGCACCGGCGACCCGGTCCGGGGCCGGAATGCCGACGCGGGCCAACAATTCGCGTACTCGCTTGGCCGCAACGCGTTTGGAGAGCCTGTGGTGGATGCGGACGAGATCGCCGAGTTGTCGTTCGATGCTCACTACTGGGTTCAGCGAGGTTCCGGGGTCTTGGGGGATCATTGCGATGTCTGTGCCTCGAAGCGGCGCCAGCGCACCACGGTCGGACATGTCGAAGCGTCTGCCGTTGAAGACCATCTCTCCATGGGCCGCCAGGGACCCTTCGAGGAGACCGAGTACGGAGTACGACGTCACTGATTTGCCGCAGCCGCTTTCACCGACCAGGGCGACGCTCTCACCCGAATCTATGTGGAAGCTGACTCCGTCCACCGGTCGCAGTGCGGGGTTGTCGGCCAGTGCTACACGGAGATCCGTGATCGACAATAGCGGCTTCGTCATCGGTTGCTCCTCGGGTCGAGCGCGTGTCGAAGGCCGTCTCCACAGACCAGCAAAGTGATGACGACCAGAGCGATGGTGCATCCGGGGACTATCGACATCAAAGGCAGGTCGATGCTGTGTGTCGACCCGAGGGCGAGCATGTTGCCGAGGGACGAGGTCGGTGGTTGGATTCCGAGGCCGACGAAGCTGAGCCCGGCCTCGGCGATGACGGTGAAGGCGAAGATCAGTGTCAGCTGAACCGACACCGATTCGATCATGTTCGGCGTCACGTGCCGAACGATGATGCGCCAGGTCGGAACTCCGCTCACGGCTGCGCTGTCGATGTATTCCTCTTCACGAATCTTGAGCACGACACTGCGGGTGACCCGTGCGAGATACGGCGTGTAGCCCGCAACGAGAGCGATGACCGTACTGGTGACCCCGGCTCCCATCGCAGCGATGAGGGCGAGCGCGAGCAGCAATGACGGCAAAGCCAACCCGACATCGATGAGCCGAGCAATGACGGTGTTCGCAATTCCCCGGGTGAAACCTGCCAGCATTCCCAGCGGCAGCCCGATGACCATGACACCGAACGTCACGGCAGCACTGATGGCTAGTGACGTGCGGAGTCCGAACAGTAGACGGCTCAACTGATCTCGGCCCAAATCGTCGGTTCCGAGGAGATGCTCACCGCTGGGTGGGGCCAGGGTCGACGTGAGATCTTGGACGTTGGGGGAGTGCGGCGCGAGAAGAGGCGCGAGCACGGCCGCAGACACCAGTACGAACAGAATGCTCCATGCCACCTTCTGGCCAGGCAAGGAGAGAATGCGGGCCATGAACCGACGCCGCTGACGTGTGTTCGGCGCGATTGGGGAAGACGGGGAAAGCGCAGCCCCGAATGACTCAGGCATTGTCGGTCCTGACTCTGGGATCGATGAAGGAATAGACGACATCCATCAGAAGATTGACAGATACGACGACGATGACCAGTACGAGGATGCAACCCTGCACCACTGTGTAGTCGCGGGCCAAGACGGATTGAACGAGGAGTCGGCCCATACCGGGGACGGCAAAAGCGTTCTCGACGAGTAGCGCTCCGCCCATCAGTGCGCCCATCTCCAGTCCGGCGATGGTCACAGTGGGAAGTAGTGCGTTCCTTAGTGCGTATCGAGAGTAAACACGACGCTCGGGGATCCCGAATGACCTCGCCGTGCGCACGTAATCGGAATTGAGTGTGCCGATCAAGGATGCACGTGTGGTCTCGAAGAGCAGAGTAGACATACCGACACCCAGCGCGATAGTCGGAAGAATCATGTGTTGGAAATGTGCACCGACACCGTCACTGATCGACGAGTATCCAAACGTCGGCAAGACGTTCTGGAACGCGATGATCAACAGGAGTGCCAACCAGAAGCTGGGAACTGCGATACCCAGCGTTCCGACCAGTCGCACACTCCGGTTCGCGCGATCGCTGGTGAACCTCGAAGCGAGGACGCTCAGTGGTACCGCCACCAACAATGCGAAGGCAAGTGCGTACATACCCAGTTGGAGTGTTACGACGATGCGGTCGGACAGCAAGGTCGTCACGGAGTCGTTGAGCACCAAGGACTTTCCGAGGTCGCCATGAGCCGCTGCGGACAGCCAGTCGAAATACTGGACTACCACCGGCTTGTCGAGGCCGAGTTCGGAACGTATTCGTGCGATCTGCTCAGGACTGACGGACCCGCCGGGCCCGCTCACCGTGCGAGCGGGGTCCCCAGGGATCGTCCGAAGAAGTACGAACATCAGGAAAGTCGCGGCGAGTCCGACGATTCCCAGTTGCGCGGCGTTGATCAGCAAGGTTCGCGCGATTCGCCGCAGCCGGCCGGACGAGGGGGCGGGCTCTCTCACCTTCGGCGGCCTGTCGTAATCAGGTACCGCTTCGATCACGCTCACTTGGCGAGCCAAACCCTCGAGAGCGGATTGGTGCCACCCTCCGTGAATTCGTATCCACCGACCGACGGACTGGTAGCGGCGATCTTCTGCGGGTACACGGTGAACGCCGCGTAGGCCTTGTCCGCGATCAGCTTGGATGCCTGCTGGTACATCTGTGCGCGTAGTTGCGGATCCTGTTCGCCGCGAGCGGCGTCGAGCAGCTTGTCGAGTTCGGGGTCGTTGATCGAAGAGGCGTTCAGATCGCCCTTACTGTGGAACAAAGGGTAGAGAATCTCGTCGGGATCGACGGTGGCCGTGGTCTGGCCGCTGTTCATGACCGTGAAATTCTTTGCTGTGTAGATCTTCTGAGCCCAGGATCCGAACTCCTCTTTGCTCAGGTCGACTTTGACGCCGATGTTCTGGAGCTGTTCGGCAACCGCATCCGCTTCTGTCGAGAACGGGGCCTGGGTGAAGGTGCTGAACGGAACCGTCGTACCGAAGTCGAAGTTTCCGTTCTTCAGGAATTCTTTTGCCTTGTCTGTTGAAAAAGTCTGTGAGGCAAGGCCGGAGAGGTCCGAGTACGCATCACCGATCTTCGGGCTGAGGGGTCCACTCGCCGGATCGGCATAACTCTGGTAAATGCCCTGTGCAATACCGTCACGGTTGATCGCCGCAGAGAATCCACGGCGGACGTCGACGTTGTCGAATGGCTTGACCGATTGGTTGAAACTGACGTAGTTGAAGGTATTGCTGATCGACGTCTTGATGACCGAGTTGCCTCGGCTTTCGACTTGCGCGAGTTGGGCCGGTGTCACACCGAGAACATCGAGTTCCCCGTTGACGAATGCCTGCATCGAGGTGGTCGGGTCCGGAAGGATCGAGATCTTGATCGAGTCCAGGTAGTTGTCGTCAGCCCAGTACTCGTCGTTGCGGACGAGCCTGATGTACTGACCGGTCTTGTACTCCTCGAACTTGTACGGACCGGTGCCCACCGAAGCTTTGAACGGATCGGTCTTGGCGTACTGCGCCACGGCGGTGGGGGACATCATCATCACCCGTCCACGGCGTAACGAGGCGACGAATCCGCCGGCCGGAGCCGAGAGATTCATCGTTACTTCATTGGGTGCGCTGACCTCAACCGATTCCAACGACGGAGGCAGATTCGCACCCGTTCCGTTCGGGTCGAGCAATCGATCGAGATTGAATTTGACGGCTGCGGCATCGAACGGCGTTCCGTCGGTGAACTTCACACCATCGCGGAGGGTGAAGACGTATTGAGTGGGGGATGTCTGCTTCCACGCCGTAGCGAGTTCGGGTACCGGCTGACCGTCCTGGAAGTCCACCAATCCGTTGTAGGCGAGGGTGGCGATCGATGCCGTGCCCACCGACGTGACGGCCATTGTTCCCATGTCGAACGCAGGTGCAATCGGTTCTGCGCCGATCGAAACTCGCAGTTCACCGCCCCGCTGCGGCTCGCCGGTGGGCTCGGACGAGGTACCTGCGTCCTTTGCTGCGCCTGAACAACCACCGAGAATCAGTGCGAGTGCAGTTGCAGTTCCGACCAGAGCGGTACGCCTCGAGAACCGCGTCATTGTTTTGTCCATCAGATCCACCTTCGGGCCGTTCGTTTGGAACGGCGGGTTCGTACGGAGCCTTGCGAGGATGCATTAGGTGTAATACCTTACCGATTGGATGTCAAGGAATTTCAGTGAACTAGCCCTGAAGTACACCCCGAGAAACGGAATCGAAAAACGATGGAAATCGAAGATCATGCAGTGGCTCCACACATCGACCTCGCCAGACTCGACTCGCTGATTCCGGTCGGGGTTGCCGTCGCAGCGGTGGCCGGTGCCATCACCGAACTTCACGAGGGCAGGCTCGAACAGCCGCCGCGTACGGTTGTTGCGGACGGCCAGTTGCTCGTGATGTCTGCGCTGCATCGGACCACCCGCGACGCCGTTGTCAAGACGTTGACGATCTACGACATCGACGGAAGCAGGCGCATCGAAGGCACTGTGCTCTGGTACGACGGAGCCACCGGACTTCCGCGGTTCAGCGTGGAGGCCCACCGGTTCACCGCGCTGCGAACCGGTGCGGTCTCCGGCGTGGCAACGGACGTACTGGCGCCAGAAAAGGTCCTGCGTCTGGCGATCCTCGGCTCCGGCGCCCAGGCTGCGACGCAACTTGATTCCTGCTGCGCAGTAAGGGAATTCGAGGAGGTTTCGGTGTACAGCCGGACTCTCGCCCATGCACGACGATTTGTCGACGAAGCAGAAGTGCGGCATCCAGGACTCCGGTTTTCCGTAGCAGGGTCGGCAAACGAATGCGTCGAAAATGCTGACGTGGTGTGTTGCGCGACCGGCGCTACGTCACCTTTGTTCGACCTGGCGGCACTCCCGGAAAACGTGCACGTCAATGCAGTCGGATCTTTCCGTCCGTCGATGACGGAGCTCCCTGCCGGGCTCATCGATGCTTCGACGGTCACCGTCCTCGACGACATTGCCGGATGTCTGGAGGGGTCGGGTGAAGTCCGATCGGCAATCGCACGGGAGTTCCCCATCTCCGACCTCCGATCACTGGGCGCAGTAATGGAATCCGGCGTGGAGCGTCACGGTCGCACGGTCTTCAAGTCGGTCGGGTGCGCTGCACTCGACTGGGGCGTCGGCAAAGCGATCGCGGACAGACTGGAGAGTGTCGTGCTTTCCTGAGTGATGACCAAGGCCTGCCCCAACGATTCGCTTGTCGGGACAGGCCTTTCGGTGGTGTGGGCTCGAACTGGGACGTGCGCTCTAGCTGGTCGCGTCTTTCTGGATCAAGAGCATCGCGTCGTCGACCGGATCGAAGTACAGAGCCGGGTCGGCAACCAGTGCAGCCTCGTCACCATGAGTTTGCATGGTGACAACCCAGGCGCGATCCTCGTGTTCGACATAGTAGGCACCTGCAAGGACGCCGATGGAGCTGCCGCCCTTGAATCCGCCGTAGGTGAACCATTTCGCGGACTCCTCACTGAGCGCCGGATCCTCGGCCAGTATGTCTCGAACCGGTGCGCCGGTCTCGGTCTTCGCCATCTGTTGTAACGAGACCAGCGCGGCACGCAGGTCCGCCGGCGAGGCGAACCAGTCGATGTCGAAAGGCCATGCGGGGGTGGTGAATGCTGACACAGGAATGTCCACCAGGCCGCCGGGTAGTGCCGCCAGTATTGCTCGACGCTCGTCCGGGGTTCCGTCTCGCCAGGCGACACGTTGTGCGCCATCGTTGCCCCAGCCGAGTTGGAACAGTGCGCGGGTCGGCTTCAGCGGAATATTGAGCGAAGGATCCGCCATGCCCATCTGGGTGAACTCGGCTTCGACCTGCTCGCGCCCGACAGCAGCGATCAGCACGTCGGTGGCGGTGTTGTCGCTGATCGAGATCATCTTGCCGGCGGTTTCCCGGACCGTGACTTCGGTTCCGGACGGCAGGTCCTGCATGGTCCCGCCTGGCATCGACTTGAGGTCGTCGGTGACGGTGAGCTTCCGATCCCAGGAGAGTGTCCCGTTCTCGACAGCCGTCGCAACTGCGCCGAGAACGTACAGCTTGATCGTTGACCCTGTGGGCTGCGGTGAGGTGTCGCCGACGCCGAAGACCTCGGCGTTCTTTCCGCCGGTGACTTCGGTGACGGTCAAGTTCGTCGGCGCGGGAAGTGCTTTGACAGCTGTTTCGAGCTCTTGCCACGATGCGGCAGGCACATGATCGTCTTTGGCCGGTGTGATCGCCATTCCAAGGACCAACCCGTTGCCGTCGACGACGACGTTGATGTCGAACGCGCCGCCGGTGGCACTGGTGATGGAAACGGTGCCGTCGGTATCACCTCCCGTGTAATTCACTGGTGTCCAGGGCTGTCCGGCTCGGATGGAGTCGAAGTCCGGAGGCGTCAGGACGACGGGTGCGGTGGGTCCGAAGTGCTCGGCGATTTCTTCCTGGGTCAATGGCGTGCTCGTGTTGAAAGCACCGAGAAGCCAGGTGATCTGCTTGCCGACGGAGCTGTCGGGGATCGTGACTGTCGCAGGTGTATCGGAGGCGGAGCTCGTTGTGCTGTTCTCAGAGGTTTGTGCAGAATCGGACCCGGAGGTACATGCAGCGAGGGCGAATACCGCTGCGGAGGCAAGTGCCACCAGCGTGAGCGGGCGACTCTTCCTGCATGTGTGTTCGAGTTTCATGGATTCATTTCATCAGCGTTCTCTTCGGCGCGCGTCCGTCTGAGGTGTAGACATACTCAGCCTGAAGTACTGAATCGGTTCATCCTCGAGTGCCGTCAACTCCTTGTGGTGGTGACACGCATGTTGAAGCTGGACAATAGGGAGAAATGCTGCACCCGAGTAACTTTCGTGATGACTGCGAGATTCAGTTCTTGGTTGCGGCCAGGAAAGTGGGCTGCGTCGACAGTGCGGCGATCTCTTCGGGGAGATCAGGAATCGGGCGATCATACAGATCTGCCAACTCGACCGAGTTGAAGCGTCGGACGATCCAATTGTGTTCAGTCAACCACTGTCCCGGATCGGATCGTTTGTCGCTGTAGAACAGTTGCGAAATGTCCAGGTCTCCGAACGGACTCTGCGCAAAGTACTTGGATCTGATGGCCGCCAGCTTCTTCGGGTCCGTGCCGGCCGGAAAGTCGTTCACTGCCAACCGACTACCGGTCGCCGAGAGTTCGTCGATCCGCTCGAACAATGCATCGTGGGCAGCGCCGGGGAGGTACGCGAGCAGGCCTTCTGCCGACCAGGCAGTGGGGTCGTTCCGATCGAAACCAGCGCTCTCGAGCGCAGTCGGCCAATCGTTGCGCAGATCGGTAGGAACTGTGCGTCGATCGATTTTCGGCTGGGCATCGCGCGCAGTGAGCACTTCGGCTTTGAACTCCAGCACCTTTGGTTGATCTACTTCGAAGACTGTCGATCCTGGGGTCCAGTCCAGTCGATAGGCGCGCGAATCCAACCCTGCCGCAACGATTACCGCCTGCTTGATTCCGGATTCGGTTGACGACAAGAAGAATTCGTCGAAGAACCGGGTTCGCAACCCCATGAAACCGCCGAAGGGGGTGTCGTCGAGGAGCGCGGGATCTTTCAGAAGAGCTGTGAAATGCGGCTCCGCTGCGGCTTCCACGAACCACGATGCGAATTGGTCCTCGATGATCGCGTCCGTGCGGGTGCTTTCCAATGCGCGGAACGTCGCCACTGCCAGCGCAGTGAGTCCGACACTACTGACGATGTCCCACGTGTCTCCATCGCTCCGCATTGCCTGGGTGTCCTTCCGCTCTGGGTGACTGAGCCGAACTCTCTCGACTTTACGCCCGAGCGACCGCTTGCCGCCTGGAACGGAACGGTCGGAACTGGGGCGCGGTGCGAGCAGCGCGTCAGGGCCGGAACATTCTGTAGTGCAAGGCGTTCGGTTTGAAGTAAGTCCTGCCAGGCATCTGCCAGGGTAGTGCCAGTGGACGGCCAGGATGCAGGACTTCACTGGTGTGTGCCCCGTTCGGGACAGCCAGAGGGAGTCTGGAGAAATCTTCGGAGAAGGGATCGATCATGGCTCGACTATTCGCACCGGAACAACGTAAGAAGCACTTCTGGGCCAAGCTCGCAGTGACGGGTGCGGTCTTGACGGTACCGATAGCCGTGCTCGCCGCGCCGGCCTCGGCGGATACGGTGAATCATGATGTAACGCAGACTGATAACAGTTGGTACGGAGATCAGGGTGGCGATCACTCGCACGATGGGGACCATGGTGGAAACGGCGGCTGGAACTAGGGTAATAACTGGAATCAGGGCAACGACTGGAATCAGGGCAACCAGAATCAATGGCAAGGCGGGCAAGGTCCGGCACCCGCGCCGACAGTGAACCCCTTCGCCGGACTGTTCGGTTCCAGCTGATCGGTCGTCTGCACGACGAATTTCGTTTCGAGACAGAGAGAATGTAAGCCCATGTTGCAGGAAGGCGCGCTCGAGGTGTTGGCCGCTGCGGCACGGAGCGGTAGCAATGAAGCCATGGCCGATTTGTACGCGGCGTTTCGTCCGATGGTTGTGCTGCGGTGCCGCGCCGAGCTTGATCGGACTGTCTCCGACTCCGCCGCGGATGCCTCGTGCCTCGCTGTTCTCGAGGCAGTGCGCGACGGATCGGAGTTGAATCAGCCTTTCCTGCGGTTGCTGTATGCGAGAACGAGCGTCGCGATTGCCCGGGCGGCATCCAACGGGTTCAGTGGTGGGCCGCTTCCGTCGCCAACGGCCCTTCCGGTTGTCGAACGCGATGTCCTGGTTCTGCGTCTGATCGTCGGCCTCGGCACCGAGGCGACCGCAACATCGCTTGCCCGTACGACGGACGAGGTATCACTCGACCTGCATCGAGCGCTGCAGCGACTGCGAAAGTTGCCCTCCGCGAATGCAATCAGGGAAGTATTGACACCGATATGAGGTTCCCGGAGTGCGTCAGAAGACGAGGAGCGAACAGAACTCTGCGTTACTGGCCGGCGATGTACTCGATCGACGGTCCCGCAGTCCAACCGCCGTCGACGGCGATCTCGGAACCTGTTGTGTACGAAGCATCGTCGGAGAGCAGGTAGGTGACCGCACCGACCAACTCTTCCGGGCGGCCGACACGTCGATACGGATTGTTGGGGAATGCGCCTTCTTCGAGGCTGATGCCCGTCGGTGCAGTCATGGGTGTCAGGACCATGCCGGGGTGAACCGAGTTGACTCGGATCTTGTCGCGACCGAGTTCGACGGCAGCGATCTTGCTCAGTCCACGCACGCCCCACTTGGCCGCGCCGTACCCGCTGGTCAGAGCCATGCCCATCAGGCCGGCAGCCGAGGAGATGTTCACGATGGATCCGCCGCCTGCTGCCTTCATGAACGGAACCACCGTGTGGATGCCGGTGTGTACGGACACGAGGTTGATCTGGATGATCCGCTGGAACGTTTCGAGGGGCTCATCGGCGACCGTCTGGCCGGACGCGGAGATCCCGGCGTTGTTGACCAGACCGTTGATGGCGCCGAACTCGGACACGGTGAACTCGACGGCAGACTTCCACGACCCTGGGTCGGTGACGTCGAGATGAACGTAACGCGCTGCGTCGCCGAGAGATTCGGCTACTGCTCGACCGTCGTCGTCGAGTAGGTCGCCGATGACGACGCGGCCGTTACCCGCGACGATGCCGCGCGCAAACACCTCACCCAGGCCGCGTGCGCCGCCGGTGACGAGTACGGTTTTTCCGGAGAGATCCTGAGTCATGATTGTTCCTTACCAGTTGGATGTGAGAGATACGACGTCGAAAACGCGTCAAGTGCACGGTTGATTGCCGCGGGCGCCGGGGTTCGGTGGTCTGCCATTTCCCGTAGTGCTGCGACCACCGCGAGCGTCGCCTGACCCGCAGCTGCGGTGGTGTCGAGCGAGGTTTCCGGCCGATCGATCAGCCGGGCCACTTCGGGGCGAATGAGTTCCATCGTCTCGAAAGTCGCTGACTCCCAGACTCTCCGGAGTGCAGCATCACTGAAGATGATCGGCATCAGTGACCGTGTCATGGCCTCGAAAGACTCGCCGACCGAGGCGACGAAGGCGTTCCGGACAGCCGGCGCAAGTCCCGAATCGCGTGGCTGCTCACCGAGTGCGGCGGCGAGGCTCCGGTTGCCGTCGTCGAGCATCGGCCAGATGCTCTCCTCTTTGGTGGCGAAGCAGCGGTAGAACGTGCGCTCGGAGATTTCCGCACGCTCGGCGAGTTCGGCGATTGTCGTCGAAGTGTCGCCGCGTTCGACGAAAGCGGCAGCACAACTCTGCGAGACGCGGAGAAGTAGTGCGGTGCGGCGGGCTGTTGCCATATCCGCACTGTACCAAAAGTGGCAGAAACTGCCATATATGGTTGTAGTTGGTCAGCCGGTGCTGCCTTCGACGCCGGATACTTCCTGCTCAACGGCGCTCTTGAAGTTCAGCAGCGTCTTGCGGATGTTGCCGCGCTGAAAGTCGGCGAACGTCTTTCCACCGGTGGCAACCTTGTCGAACAACTCGGCCGCAAGGTCCGGCCAGCCGCGCCTGTCGTCGGTCCACGTTTCGGTAACTCGCGTTCCGCCGGGCACCGGCGAGAATCGGAACTGCCAGGTTGCGATGGCGGCAGGAATCCGCGGCGTGGAGAGGCCTATCTTGTGAACGCGGAACTCGAAGAGCTTTCCGGCGTCGGCAGCGGTGACTGTGCATCTCGTGGTCCACTGTGCGCGCCCACGTTTGTTATGTCCGTCGAACTCCATACCCAGGAATGCGCTTTCGCGATCTCCTCGCAAGGTCGCGCCCAAGTTTTCGGGACTCCAGGCACCCATACGAGTGGGATCGCTGATGAGCTCGTAGAGGGAGAGCGCGTCGGCATTGACGACGACGCTGTCGGAGACGGTAAGTACGCGAGCCATTTCGGTTTCAGTTTCTTTCTGTCGAGCGTGTGTGAGGTGAGTATGACGATCGGTGGTTTCGCGAACAAGATGCGCAGCGGCGCATGAACCCGTCGAGCTGATCGGAGTTGGACTACAGGTGCGGTTTCAGTTGGATCTTGACCGCTCCTTCCTGTTTCTTCTGGAAGATCTCGTAGGCGTGTGGCGCCTGATCGAGCGGCAGCTGATGAGTGGAAAAGCTGTCGACGCCGAGTGGGTCGTCGTCAGTGAGCAGGGGCATGATGTCGTCTACCCACTTCTTGACATTCGCCTGGCCCATCCTGAGCTGAATCTGCTTGTCGAACATGGTCATCAGCGGCAGTGGGTCAACCATGCCGCCGTAAACACCGATCAGAGAAACGGTTCCACCGCGCCGAACGATGTCGATGGCTGAATAGACAGCACCGAGGCGATCGATTCCTGCGTTACGCATCGCAGGCGCGGCTAGAACATCGGGGAGAAGTCCGACGAACTGCTGCGCGAGCTTTCCGATCGGAGACCCGTGCGCTTCCATGCCGACAGCATCGATGACCGAGTCGGTTCCACGGCCGTTCGTCGCATTCCTGACGGCGTCGCCGATCTTGCTGCCGTAGTCGTCGAGATTGAGGGTTTCGATCCCACGTTCGGCAAGGCGTGCAAGGCGTTCGGGTACACGGTCCACGCCGATTACCCGAAATCCCTTGTGGTGGGCGATGCGAGCCGCCATGTCACCGATCGGTCCGAGACCGAGGATTGTCACGGACCCACCCGGCGGGATGTCGGCGTATTCGACCGACTGCCAGGCTGTGGGCAGCACATCGGAGAGGTAGACGAAGCGCGAATCCGCGGGACCTTCGGGAACTTTGATGTGTGTGAAGTGTGCTTGCGGCACTCGTAGGTATTCAGCCTGACCACCTGGCACCGATCCGTACAGTTCGGAGAATCCGAACAACGCTGCGCCGGTTCCCTGATCGCGGACCTGAGTCGTCTCACACTGTGTGTAGAGGCTCGAATCGCACATGAAACAGTTGCCACACGAGATCTGGAACGGGATCACGACGCGATCGCCTATCTCGAGGTTCGTGATCTCCGACCCGACTTCTTCGACGATGCCCATCGGTTCGTGACCGAGAATGTCGCCCGCATTCATGAACGCACCCAAGGTCTCGTACAGGTGCAGATCGGACCCGCAGATGTTCGTCGTGGTGACCTTGATGATCGCGTCGGTGGGTTCGACGATCGTGGGGTCCGGAACCGTATCGACGCTTACTTTCCGTTTGCCTTGCCAAGTCACTGCGCGCACTGGAATCGACCTCTCATCGTGGAACTGCTGTTCGCACTCACCTGCCCGAAAGCACTGAAATGCAAACAAAATCGGTGAGGGTTGCGAGAAGTCCTGAGCGCGTTAGATTGAGATGGAGCTGGGTCCCGGTCTTTGCGCCGGCTCCAGGACCTGGACCACGAGATGATGAGGACAATCGTATGACCGACAAAGACGACAACGACCAGTCGCCCAAGGGTGGGCACCCAGGGCCCGTGGACAAGGGCGGCGACGGCGGAATGGCAACGCGAGAACAAGCACCTGAACTGGTCGAGGACTCCTCCGACAAAAAGTCTGACCAGGAGTAGTTTCCTTTTACCCGGTGTTGGGTAACAACGGGGATAGGCCGCATCGGACCGTCCCGGAATCAATGCGGGCGAGGTTCCTCGAGGTTGAGCAGCCAGCCACGGGAACCGCCTCAAGCAGATCCCTCAACCCTGCAGATCCCTCAACCCATTAGTGATTCAACCCTGCAGCAGCAAGTGATCGAACCGGGTACGCAGAAGCGTCGGGACCCGGAAGTCGTCCAGCGCACGAACGATCAACTGCTCGGCAACATCCCTGAGTTTCACGTTGGTCTCTTGGGAACGCCACACGAGAATATCGAAGGCACGATCGGCTGAAATGCCGTAGATCACCATGAGCATGCCTTTGGCTTGCTCGATGACTCCGCGGGACGTGGCGATTTCGTTGACCAGTTCGTCGACGGATGCCTTCACGGTGCTGTCGAGGGTTTCGGTGACGTCGATGTAGAAGCCGGAGCTACCGATCACATCCCCTGACTCGTCCACGACGCTGTCGCCGACGACGATTACCGAGTGAGTGTCTCCGGCAGTGTCGATGATGCGGTGTCGGCTGCTGAACGGGCCGCCTGAAGTGCGGATGGCATGCAGTGTCTGAGCAACGTGTCTTCGATCGTCCGGATGCTTGTGCGAGAGCATCAATTCCGTCGTCGGAGCTACCTGGTCTGGTTCGTAACCGTGAATTCGCGCAACTTCGGCTGACCACTCCCAACGGTCGCCGTTGCGGTGATAGAGAAACCCACCCACTCGGTGTGGAGCCCCCGATTCGGAAGTCCGCCCCAACCCGTCCTCGTTCACCACACACGCCCCCTCGTTCTCGACCTCGTCCCAACCGGCGTACTCGCCAGATAGTTATATCGGACAAATCCGGCGGAGGTGGTGTCGGTCCCACATTTCGGAGCGAGGTCTGGACGCTAGCTGTGCGGGTCGGTGTCGGTGTCGGTCTTACGTCACTCGTGGGCTGAGACGATGCCGCTGTGTCCATTCGGTGAGCGCCGCGGTGATTGCTCCTGGCTGATCCTCGGGGGCAAGATGCCCGGCGGGACCGCACTGAATCACCTCGAGGTTGGTGATGTTCGATCGGCACCACGCGACTTCGTCTGGTCCGATCATGAGCAGTTCGGCTGGTCCGCAGAAGGTGAGAAGGAGTTTGGGTACCTCGCTGCTTGTGGCAAGCCATTGGCTGTACGCCGACACGCGTGCCGTCACTTCGGCGGGAGTTCCTTCGATGGGGAAGGATCGTGGCCACGCGAGAAGGGGTCGGCGACTCTCGGGTGACGGGTAAGGGGCGCGATAGGCGTCAGCATCTGTTTCGGGTAGAGCTCCGAGAACCGTTCTGTGAAGCGCGATTTCGAGAAAGAAGTTCTCGTCGAGCACCTTCGTTTCGCCGGTGCCCGGGGCCCTCAGCGCCTCAACCCGCGCTCGTGCGTCTCCCGGGAAGTGTTCGTCCCAGGTCATCGGACGGAGGATCGTTTCGAAGAAGGCCACACCTCGGACGCGATCGGGGTGGCGGGCGGCCCAGTCGAGAGCGAGTGCTCCACCCCAGTCGTGCCCGACGAGTACGACGTCGTCGATCTTCATCTCGTCGAACCATGCATCGAGGTAGCGGGCGGAGTCGAGGAAACCGTAGTCGATGGCCGGTTTGCCGGAAGCCCCCATGCCGATGAGGTCCGGAGCGAGTGCATGGCCGAGATTTCCTATGTCTGGCAGTATCTTTCGCCACAAGTGTGACGATGTGGGGTTTCCGTGGATCAGCACGAAGGGGGTGCCTGCGCCGCACGAGTTGTAAGCCATGGTCGAGTCGAGCACGGAAATTGCGGCCATTGCGACTCCTCAAATAGTTTCCATATACTCTATATTGAGATAGTAGCCATGTACTCTATATGCATGCAAGATCGAGAAACATGGACGACTGGCTCGCTGGTGTGGCATCTTGCCTTGCGCTGGCGGGCGGGGGTTGACAGAGCGATTGCGCATCTCGGGTTGACTCACGCCCAGTATTCGGTGCTTGCGTCCCTGCACGGTTTGGTGAGTGTGGGGGAGAGGCCCAGCCAGCGGGAACTCGCCACGCACACAGGGTTGCAGCGAATCTACATATCCAAGCTCGTGCGAGCTTTGGAGAAGGGGGGATTTGTCGTCAGCGAACGCGACGACCGCGATGGGCGCGCCGTTCGCCTCGATCTCAGTGACGAGGGAGGACGAGTCATCGTGCTCGCCAAAGGCATTGTCCGCGAATTGGATGCGGAGAATACTCGCGTGCTGACGGAAGCCGGTGGACGTGAGCTTGCCGAACTTCACCGCGCCCTCGGTGCATTGCTCGACGCCACCGAAGCCGGAGATGAATGAAGTCCGAACTACTTACCTGGCGTTACGTTCGGCGATGACGGCGGCGGGTTCAGGTGAGCCGGCCGACTGGGGCCTGAGGCTGTCGGCGCCGATGTTGTAGACGTCGCTCGTCGTGGTGAGGGAGTTTGACGTGGTGGACGATGGAAGCCCGGCGCGCCAGTTGACGATTGGATTCAGAACGCCGAACGGGCCGCACCCGGACGCTGTCGGGACCGTGAAGGGCTGTCCGGTGTGCCCGGTGTTTCGAACTACTGCAGTATCCGGGAATCCTGGAACCTCTTCGAGGGCGCCGTATTCGGTCACATCCAAGTTGAGCTGGACAGGGTTGTTGTCCGAGCCCAGGTAGCATTTGCCGCCGAGGAGAGGGTTCGCGATCTTCAGTTTGACGGGTAGCTTCACGCCAAGCTGAAATGCATCCACGGTGGGAAGTGCAGACGTCGACTCGACGGTGGCCGAGGCCTTGTTCAGTCCGAAGAGATTGTTGAAGGGTAGATCGATTCCGATTGCGCCGCCTGGGATCTCGATGGGTTCGGCGTAGATCCCTCGACTGTTGTCGTTCGGCGGGACGAATACTTGGTCGAATCCGAATTCGGCCTCCGGATTTTCTCGGTAGGCAACTCCGCCTGCGATGCGCATCGCCCCCGCGGGAATGCCGACCGAGAGCTTGCCGATCTTCATGTTGCCGCCGGTGGCTGTGACGTCCATGCAGGTGCTGGTCTCGGGATTGTCGATCGGACAGGAGCTCCAACCGCCGAATGGAATGTCCGCTGCTGGGGCGGCTCCGGCAATACCTGCTGACAAGGTTCCCGCTGCTGTGACGGTGGCGAGCACAGTTGCGGTGGCGAGCGCGCCGGAAAGCGCACGCGACGTTGGACGTCGGGGCATGTATTTCTCCTTCGGAGACAACCGACCAGTCGGATTTGTGATGATGAGTGACAGTAGCCATGTGTGACTTGGATGTACAGACAATTTGCAACAAATCCGACGAAAGTATTAGTGCGATCGGCTCCGTTACTACCTGTGGTCATGTGCTTTGAAATTTGTTGCAGTGCTCCGTGTCTCATCACTAACTCGCGAATCGCCAATGTGCGAAGTCAGGGCGAGTAACTTTGTCGAACAGCGGCTGATCGGTACTCCGGACAGCTGCCCGAGAGAACGGATCGACATGACGCTGATGCTGCCGCTCGACTCGATGTTCCTGCTGATGGAGTCGCGGGAGCACCCCATGCACGTCGGTGGCCTGTCTCTGTTCGTTCCGCCGGAAGGAGATGACGGCGAATTCGCCAGGTCGCTCTACCGTTCGCTCACCGATGTCGACTCGATTCGCCCCCTGTTCCGCCGCAAGCCGGTGCAGTTCTTGTCGAACTTCGCGCCGGTGCGTTGGACGGAGGACCAGGACGTCGATCTCGAATATCACGTCCGGTTGCTCGCACTGCCCAAACCGGGTCGAGTCCGCGAATTATTGGAGTTGACCTCGATGCTCCACGGCACGCTGCTCGATCGGCATCGGCCGCTGTGGGAGGCGTACGTGATCGAAGGTCTCGCCGACGGCCGAGTTGCCGTGTACATGAAGACGCACCATGCGCTCATGGATGGTGTGTCTGCTGTTCAGGCGTGGTACCGCAGCCTCTCGTCGGATCCGCTCGATCGACATTCGATGCCTCCGTGGGCGCAGCGACCTTCTTCGGGGCGGGTCCGGGCCAATCGCGGGCTGGACCTGCAAAGGCGGGTGGGCTCCGTGATCGAGACCGTGCAAGATGTGGTCGGGGTGGGCCCGGCGATAGTCAACGCGGCTGCCTCGGCAGTGAAGGACCACGTCGCACCGTTGCCGTTTGCTGCTCCGAAATCGATCTTCAACGTCCCGATCACCGGAGCGAGGCGTGTCGCGGCGCAGTCGTGGCCGATCGAGCGCCTGCGCAAGGTCAGCTGCGTTGCAGACGTGACGCTCAACGATGCGGTGTTGGCGGTGTGCGCCGGCGCGTTGCGGCGATACCTGATCGAACTGGATGCGTTGCCGGACAAGCCATTGATCGCGATGGTGCCGGTATCTCTTCGTAAAGGCGAAGAGGGTGAGGCTTCCGGCAATGCCGTAGGTGCGGTGTTGTGTGATCTGGCAACCGAATTGGCGGATCCGGCGGCCCGACTTCAGAGAATTCACGACTCGATGAGTAACGCCAAGTCCCTGATGTCAGGCCTGACGCCCCTTCAGATCACGGCGCTGAGCGCGTTGAACGTTGCCGGTCTCGGGCTACCGCTGATCCCTGGTTCCTCCCGATTGATCACTGGGCGTCCGGTGTTCAACCTGGTGATTTCCAACGTCCCCGGTCCGACGACGACGCGATACTGGAACGGTGCGAAGCTCGAGAGTTGCTATCCGGCATCGATTCCGCTGGACGGGCAGGCAATGAACATCACCGTCATCGGCTACGCGGACACCATGCAGTTCGGGCTCGTCGGCTGCCGCCGCAATGTGCCGCACCTGCAGCGACTCCTGGGCCACCTCGAGGAATCACTGAGTGAACTCGAAGCCGCCGCAGGCTGATCGATTCCATTCGGGCATTCAGACGTCACGTCCGTTCACAACCAACTGGTGGACGTCCAACTCCTTGTCGTCCAGGCCGAAGCTGATGATGCGTTCGGGGTGGATACGGATGATCGGTGCGTCGAGACCATGCGCAGCAGCAGCCGTAGCGTCCAAAGCCTCTGCTCGTCCGCGGATTTCGACGCACCGGACCCGCCATGGGTGTACAGATGCAATGTCGTCCACGACGAAGGCGACCCGCCCGTTCTCCGCGACATTGCGAAACTTACGGCTGCCAGTCATGTTGTAGCCGCTGATGTCGATCGTGGCTGCATCCGGGTTGTAGTGGAACCCGACCGGACTGACTTGCAGCGTTCCATTCGGTTGAACGGTTGCCAGGCGTCCGAGAGTCTGTGTGGCCAGGTAGTCGAGTTCGATACGGGTCATTGTCATGAAACCACGCTAGAACCTGAACAGCTGTAGAGGTCAAGATCTCCGAACGTACAACTCATTCCATCTCGTCGAGGCTCTCTTCTGCCTCTTCGACCCGGCGCTCGGCCTCACGAAGTTCCTCCTCGGATTCCCGAACCGCGACGCCGGCAGCCTTCTCGGTGTTCTCGGCGAACTGTCGTTCCTGTTCTGCGTGTTCGAGATCGGCGCGGAGTTCCTCGATGCGACGGTCGAGGTCGGACAGCTTCGACCTGGCATCCTCGAACTGGGCGGTCTCGGCCTTGACCCGTCGTCGGACCTTCTCGACGCCTGCCCTGGCTTCCTTCAATTCTGCTTCTACCCTGGCACGTTCGGCCTCGACATCCGGAGTCTTCGTCTTCGGAGTCTGCGGTACTTCTGCTGGTTCCTTCGGGGCGTGCTGCTGCGATTTCCCTTTCACCACAGCAAGTCCGGCCGGTCCGAAGCCGCTGTAACTGGCAGCGGTCACAGCTCGTCCGAGTCGGACCAACTCGGCGGTCTCCTCGTCGGCAAGGGCGGCATTGAGAGTCTGCGCGACATCACGTAATGCATCCTCACCGACACTCTTTCCCCGTGAGGCCGCGATCTCACCGGATTTGTGGGCGAGGCTGCGCACCACCTGCTGCCTCTGTGTCGTCAGTTTGCGCAGGTCCGCGCCCGAGAGATGTCGCTGGGCGTCGCGTAACGATTCACCAAGCGCGAGAAGTGCTTCCAGCTCTTCAGGCAGATCGCGCGAAATGAGATTGACCAACCAGCCCACGGTGGTCGGCTTTCGAAGTTTTCCGATAGCCGTGGCCAGTGCGCGGTCGTTGCCCTCCCGCGCAGCCTTCGCACGCTTCGTACGCGCCTCGACGAACTCGCCGGGGTCGAGGCCGTACAGTTCGTCGGCGACATCATCGAGGGTCACGTATTCATACTGTCATTCGGCGGGTGGTTCGAAGACTGTCTTCCAGTCGCTTCTGATACTCACCACGGTCCACCCGTTTGTGCGCGAGGTGTCGAGCGCGTGCTCGGCCCCGTCCACGTAGTCGAACTCGCGTTCCGGATCGTCATGGAGCACGAGAAGGCGAAGTGCCGGAATGTTCGGGTGGTCGGCGAACTTCAACATAGGTACGTCACCGTTGCTGTTTCCGGCCGCGAGAACAGGTCGTCGACCGATTCGGTTCCAGATCTGGACGGGCTTGGCCGGCCCGTCGTCGACGACATCCGTTTGAGGCTGACGAAGGATCGTGCCGCTGTGACCGTCGTCCTTCCACGTCAGAGCCACGCCGCTGCCGATGACGCGATCTCGGGGGATGCCGTAGACCTCCTGGCTGATCGGCCGCATGAAGTCACGTCCGCCGCCGGACACTATGTAATTGGAGAATCCTTTGGCTGCAAGGTAATCGAGCAACTCCACCATGGGCGAATAGCTGCAGTGCAAATATTTGCGATCGAGAGTGGGATGCGAAGCAGTGCGCAGGTAGGTATCGGCGTGGTTCTCGAATTCGTCGACCGTGACTTCGGCGAATGCCGCCAGGACACCGGCCGCGAGCACCTTCAGTGCGCTGTCGTCGCCGCGATAGTGCTTCGAGATCACATCGTTCAACCAGGCGTAGTCCTGTTCGAACGCCGCCTGCCACGGTTGACGGTTGCGAAGAGTCGGATCCTGGTTGGTCATCTCGACGAGGCGGCGCAAGATGAAGTCGAGTTGGATCGGCATCGGTTTCTCACACCACAGGGTTCCGTCGTTGTCGAAGACTGCGATCCTGTCTTCCGGTGCGATTTCGTCCGGACTTCCCTCCGTCGTCGCGCGTTCGACGAATTGCAGGATGGCTTGTTTCGACGTGCCGTCCTGCCAGCTCGGAAGCGGGTCAGGGCTACCGGAGTCGGAGGGTTTGACGAAGTGATTGTTCATGTGGTCTCTGGCTTCCAGTGAGGTGATGACAGACCCGGCACTTTCATACTCGGACTTCCTGCCGAAGATGGCATCGCCCATTTCGGGCGACAGCGCTTCGGTGAGCACAATCGGGGTATGCGATTGACCATGCAGCCGTAGAGGCTGGCATTCAGATCACCTACAAGGAGCCAGGTCATGGCCAACGCATTCAAAGGCGTCGTCAACCTCGATATTCGCGATTCGATTCCCGACTGGAGCCCATACGAGCAGCCGAAGGCTGCCGCCGGCACGCCGAACATTCTCTACATCGTTCTCGACGACGTCGGATTCGGCGCCTTGGGTTGCTACGGGGGACCGATCGAGACGCCGAACATCGACCGCATCGCGGGCAACGGATTGCGGTACGGGCAGTGGCACACCACAGCGCTGTGCTCACCGACGCGATCGTGTCTGCTCACCGGCCGGAACCACACGACCAACGGAATGGCTTGCATCAGTGAGTGCGCGGTCGGTTTTCCCGGCGGGAACGGTCACATCCCTCCCGAATGTGCCACGCTCGCCGAGGTTCTGGTCGAGCAGGGGTTCAGTACCGCGATGGTCGGGAAATGGCACCTCTGCGCCGAAGACGAGATGAATCTTGCTTCCACGAAAAGGAATTGGCCGGTCGGTCGCGGATTCGAGCGGTTCTACGGCTTTCTCGGTGCCGAGACCAATCAGTGGTATCCCGACCTCGTCCACGACAACCACCCCGTCGAACAACCGTCGACGCCGGAAGAGGGATACCACTTCAGTGTCGACATCACAGACCGGGCGCTCGAGTACATCGGTGACGTGAAGTCGATAGCTCCGGAACGGCCGGTATTTCTCTACTACGCCCCCGGGTGCGCACACGCTCCGCATCATGCACCCCGTGAATGGGCCGATCGCTACGCAGGAAGGTTCGACGCGGGGTACGAAGCCATGCGTGATGAGATTCTGGCGAGGCAGAAGGAAATGGGACTCGTCCCGAACGACACGACTCTGCCCTCACTCAACCCGATAGGCACTCCTGACACCCGCACCGGACCTGACGGCGAACCGTTCCCGCCGCTGGATTTCACTCGACCGTGGGACACTCTCTCCGCTGACGAGCAACGACTGTTCTCACGGATGGCGGAGGTGTACGCGGGCTTCCTCTCGCACTGCGACGATCAGATCGGACGCCTGCTCGCATACCTCGAAGAAATCGAGCAGCTCGACAACACGATCATCGTGGTGGTCTCCGACAACGGTGCCAGCGGTGAAGGCGGACCCGACGGATCCGTCAACGAGAACAAGATTGCGAACGGCGTACCCGATGACCTCGCCGAGAACCTGTCAAAGCTGGACGAGTTGGGCAGCACCGAGACATACAATCACTACCCCAACGGGTGGGCGATGGCATTCAACACTCCATTCAAGATGTGGAAGCGGTACTCGTTCAACGGTGGAACCTGCGACCCCTGCATCATCTCGTGGCCGGAAGGCATCGACGCCCGTGGTCAGATTCGAGATCAGTACCACCACGCTATCGACGTCGTCCCGACTCTGCTCGACTGCGTCGGCGTCGACTTGCCCGACACGGTGAAGGGATACACCCAGCACCCGATCCAAGGCGTGAGCATGCGGTACAGCTTCGACGCCGGCAACATCCCCACCGCCAAGCACACCCAGTTCTATTCGATGCTCGGAGGACGAGGGATTTGGCATGACGGCTGGAAGGCCGTCACCACGCACCCGACTCTGAGCGGGTGGGGCCATTTCTCGGAAGACACCTGGGAGCTCTACCACACGGAGGTCGACCGAGCCGAGCTCCGGAACCTTGCGGATGAAGAACCCGGCAGGCTGGCCGAGCTCGTGGGGTTGTGGTTCCACGAGGCCGGTGCCAATCAAGCTCTGCCACTGGACGATCGGTCCGGTGTCGAACTCCTCACCACGCCTCGCCCCCAGCTCGCTCCGCCGCGCAACCGGTACGTCTACCGTCCAGGGGGAGCCGAGGTACCGGAAGCCGTCGCCGTCAACCTTCGTAATCGTTCCTTCTCGATCGGAGCAGTTGTCGACTTGGCCGAACCGGGTGCGGCCGGCGTGCTGTTCTCGCATGGCGGCAGGTTCGGTGGTCATTCGCTGTACGTCAAGGACAACCGACTGCATTACGTGTACAACTTCCTCGGCAGTGAACAACAGAAGATCGATGCCACCGAAGACCTTCCGGTCGGCGAAAACGTGATCTTGGCAGCAACTTTCGACAAGGAAGGTGAGGACCCGCCGGGTACTGCGCACGGGGTGCTCGGTCTCTACTACGGCGACCGGAAAGTCGGTGAGGGCAGAATCCGCACTCAGCCAGGCAAGTTCAGCATCGGCGGCGGCGAAGGGCTCAACGCAGGCCGTGACAGCGGGGAGCCTGTGACCGACGACTACCCGGGTACGTCACCTTGGGCGTTTACCGGTGGAACGCTCAACCGGGTGGCGATCGACGTCAGTGGTGAACCGTACGTCGACCTCGAACGCGAAGCAGTGGCGATGCTCTCGCGTGAATGACAGATCCGAGCGCGTCTAATCCGAGCTGGGTGGAAGGTATCTCACGGTGGGTATGCCGCCGGGGCCGTCCAAGCGGACCTCGGCGTCGACCTGGTAGACCTCGGCTATCAGGTCGGCGGTGAGGACCTGGGTCGGGCTTCCGTGGGCCACGATGGATCCACGGTTCAGCATCACTATCGAATCGCAGAACATGGCGGCCAGATTCAGATCGTGCAAAGCCATGATCGTGGTGGTGGGCAGGCGTCGCACGAGCGCGAGCAATTCGAGTTGGTGGTTGATGTCCAGGTGATTGGTCGGCTCGTCGAGTAGCAGCTCGTGAGGTTCCTGAGCGAGGGCGCGCGCGATCTGGACGCGTTGGCGCTCCCCACCCGAGAGCGTGTGCCACGAACGGTCCAGCATGGCGGCGAGATCGGTGTGTTCGATCGCAGCGCGGACGGCGTCGCGGTCGGAATCCGACTGCCCGCCCCACAGTCCGCGATGCGGTGTGCGTCCGAGTTCGACGACCTCGGCTACCGTCAGGTCGATCTCGGTGTTGCTGTGCTGATCGACGGTGGCAATCCGGCGCGCGACATCGCGGCGTTTCCAGTCAGGCAACGGAGTTCGGTCCAGAGCCACCACACCGGACGTCGGACGGTTCTGCCCGGCAAGCAGTTTCAGCAGTGTCGACTTGCCCGAGCCATTGGGGCCGAGGAGTCCTACCGTGCTTCCGACGATGGGGGACACGTCGAGGTCGTCGACTATGAGCGCCTCGCCGACCCGCCAGCTGACACCGGTTGCTTCGAGTGTCATGGCCTGGCCTTCCGTCTCCAGAGGATGACGGCGAACGCAGGCACACCGACCAGTGCGGTCACCACGCCGGCCGGGAGTTCCTGCGGTGCAATGGCTGTGCGTGCCACAGCGTCGACCCAGACCAGGAAGATGGAGCCGATCAGTGCAGACGCGGGCAGGAGTCGGCGGTGGTTCGACCCGACGAGGGCCCGTGCCGCATGAGGGAGGACGAGGCCCACGAAGCCGATGGCGCCAGCGACGCTCACGATCACCGCGGTCATCAAAGCTGTTGCCAACAAAAGGGTCACGCGCACCCGCCACACGTTCACTCCCAGTGACGCCGCCGCGTCTTCACCGAAGGCGAAGGCGTCGAGTGCGCGGGAGTGAGTCAGACAGACCACGAGGCCGACTGCGACCACCGCAGCGCAGAGCGCGACGTCGAGCCAGTCGGCGCCACCGAGTGAGCCCAGGAGCCAGAACATCACGCCGCGGGTCTGCTCGGGATCGGCCGAGGTGATGACGATGAACGAGGTGAGCGCGGAGAACAGTTGGGTCGCGGCGACACCGGCCAGGATCACCCGATCCGGCGTGCCGCCGGCCGCGTGGGCGAGCAGCAGCACAAGGGCAAAGGAGATCACCGCGCCGATGAAGGCGCCGCTCGACAGTCCGATCACTCCCGAGCCCACTCCGAGGATCACGATCAGTACGGCACCGGTCGAGGCGCCGGACGAGATGCCGAGGACAAACGGATCGGCCAGTGGATTGCGAAGCAGCGACTGCATGATCGCTCCACACAACCCGAGACCGGCACCGCAGAGCGCGGCGAGCAGAGTACGCGGCAGACGGAGATCCCACACGATGCCGTCGCGGATAGGTGTGACGTCCGCCGCGGTACCTCCGAGGTGCCCGACGACGATCGAGGTCACCTCACCGACCGACAGGCCCGCCGGCCCCAACGTGATCGCCACGGCGGCCGACCCGGCCAGCGTGACAACACCGATCACCCACAGCAGGCTGACGGCAGTCGGGTTGTCACGCAGCCGAACTCTTGTCGTCATCTCACGCCGTAGACCACGTAGTCGTCGAACAGTTGCCAGACCGTACCCGACTCCCGGAAACCTGCTTGCGCGAGCGCCGCCAATTGGAAATCGACGGCGGTGGGCGCGGTGGCGTCGCGACCGGCGAATCTGCGCTCACGCTCGTCGGTCAGTGCCCCGATCCCGGGAGTGGCCCGCAACTCGTCCCACCAGCTGTCCCACGCGGGAGCCCCCGCAGCAAAAGCGGAGCGTTGTGTCTGCTCGTCGTGTGCCTTCGCCCACCGTCCGATGACAGGGGAGCGGCCGTCGAAGCGAAAGTGATCACCGTTGAGCAGAACGCCGTCGGGGCTCAGCAGTTCGCGGCACTGCCGGTACACCTCGACGAGCTGCTGCGGTTGCAACCAGTGCAGCGCGGTCGTCGACACGATCGCCTGAACCGGCGCAGTCACCGAAGTCGGCCAATCGGTACTCAGCAGGTCCGCGTCGACCAGCTGCATTCGGTCGCCGAAACGAGTCGACGACTGGCGGGCGACTTCCAGCAACATCGGGTCGTAGTCGATCCCCACAACGCTCGCGTGCCCGAACTTCTCGAGGATCCGGACGCTCAACGAACCAGGTCCGCAGGCCAGGTCGACGACTGTGAACGGAGTGTGCGCATACTGCAATTCGAGAACGTCGAGAATCACGTCGAAGCGCTTCTCGCGATCGGCGATGTATGCCGCCTGCTGGTCGTCCCATTGACGCACCAGTTCGCTGACTTCCGTGGACATCTAGACCACACCCAACCGGCGCAGACCGTCGGAGAGCTGTTCGATGCCACCGACGTTGCGGATCGAGGGATCCATCGTCGTGCCTTCGAGGATGATGTATCGCTTGTTCTTCACTGCGGTGAGCTTGCTGGCTACCGGGTCCGATTCGAGGAACGCGATCTTGGCCGCCGCACTGTCGCCGTCTCCGCCGCGGTCGAGATCAGCGAGCACCAGCACGGTGGGGTCCCGGTCGAGCACACTCTCCCAACCGATTTCGGGCCAGTACTGCTTGTTGTCGTCGAAGGCGTTCTTTGCGCCCACCGCGTCGGTCATGATTCCCGGTGCGCCGCAGCACCCGGCGAAGTACGGGGTCTTCGTGGCTGCGTACCACCACGCCAGTGTCACATTCTCGGCTCCCAGTGACGCCGTGGCGGTGGCCGCGCGATCCTTCAAACTCTCGGTCAGCTCGGCACCTTTGTCCTTGACATCGAACAGTGTTGCCACGTCCCCGATTTCGTCATACAGGTCGTCGAGTGTGAGAGCCTTGTTCTGCTCTGCGTCCTGGCCGGTGCACTCACTGGGTGACTGATATGTCGCGACACCGAGGTCGGTGAACTTGGTCCGGTCGGCGATGCCCTCCGAAGTGAACGTGTAATTGAAAGTCGTGTAAACCATGTCCGGTTCGCGTTCGAGGACACTCTCGAATGACGGGAACTCGGTGTCGAAGGCCTGGACCTGACCGCGCGCCTCACGCAGTTCGGGGAGGACATCGTCATCGCTCATGGCGTAGCCGGCCATCCGGTCCTGCACCCCCAGCGCGAACAGCATCTCGGCGGCAGGCTGATTTACCGCGATCGCTCGTTCGATCGGTCGCTCCACCGTGACGTCTCGGCCACAGTTCTGAACAGTGGCGCCGGATTGTTCGAAAGAGTTGGATTGTTCGGCAGCACTGTCTTCGGAGGAACAGGCAACCAACGATGCACCCAACAGAGCCGCGACGGCAGCGGCGGATACGCGAAGTGTGGACAGACGCATGGAATCTCGTTCTCGCAGGGGCTCGTTCGCGGAGCCCGTTACCGTGTGAACAGGCGCCTGTTGGCCCCTGCTGCCAGCCGGTATTCGGACTCGAGATCACTCCACCCGAGCGCCTTCCCAGATTCTCATCCAGTGGCGTAAGCCCGGGCGGTCACCCTCACCGCTGCGCGTCAGTTCCGGATTCACACCGGATTCCCTGACCCCCTGTGTGGAGGTCTGCTGGCACAGAGGAACTTATCACCGCAGTGCACAGCCGGTCAGGTCGGCCGGTGAGGGCGATCAGATCTCGATCGCCAGGTCGTCGATGTCGGTCAGGGTTCCACCGTCGGCGAGGATGCGCTCGTAGTTCTCGCGCCGGCGGAGGTCGATTTCGGTGTTGCTGACGCCGTGCTTCCAGTATCCGAATATCGCGACGTCGTCTTTGTCGAGTCCGACGGTCGATCGAAAGTGCTTCCGGATTGCGCGCATCTCGTTGCGTTCACCGGCTCCCCACACGACGTAACTCTCGGGATCGGCGAGCTCGCGTGCTCGTGCTGTCAGAGGGCCGTCGGACTCGGCGGGATCGGCGCTCACGCGATGAAATTCCAGGCCGGGGAGGGTGGGAAGTTCGTCGAATGCGACCTCGTCATCTGTTGTGACCCAGCCGATTCCGACGACGTCGGTAGGCAGCTGCTCGATGATCGAGAACAGCGCGGGTATTGCGGTGCCGTCCAGAAAAAGCGCGATACGTCGACCGGGAACTTCGGGGACCAAGAAGTGTGGTCGCGGACCGGTGAGGTCGAAGGTGTCCCCGACGGTCAATGTTGCTGCCCACCTCATCATCGGGCTGGTACGTCCGTGCAGGACCACGTCGATGACGATCGATCCGGCGGCGGAATCGTAGGAACGCACCGTGTAAACGCGCGAAGCGTCGTCGAAGGAAGGCCCGAGATTCATACGTACGGTGACGTTCGGGCGTGACCAGGCCGGATCGTCGGTCGACTCCGTCAAACGAGCCGTGATCCGCAGCAGATGGTCGCTCGGTCGCTCCAGTGCTTCGATGACCGCGCGAACGTCGTTGAGTCCGCGATTGTGGTCAGCGGTGCGTAGGACGGTCGTCGGGGGAGTTGTTGTGCTCGTGGCGTCTGCATGTGTCATCGACTGTTGCTCCTGGATCGGGTTTTCGAGATGCCATCAGGTTAGTACTGCCTAAGTTGACAGATTTGTCCAGAAGTGACATCTGATTACCTGAATGAACTGGCGCAGCGAACAACGCGTTTGAGCGATTTGTCCTCGCACTGCTACCGTGCTCGTGATGTCCATACGCCGCTGTTCTCTCGCTTCCGGCCGTGCACTGCGCACGGCCCGATTCGGCGTAGCGACTTTCCGACGGGGGCGCAAGGCGATCGACCGCCGCCCCTCCGGTCTCGTCTGGATCGAAAGAGCATTGGCCGTACCGGCCGGATCCGTCTGACATTCGCCACTGCGGCGGGCATCGCCTTGCCGTGACTTCGCAGCACCACACCTGTTGCCGTGCTGCGCTTTTCCCGTACCGAAGTTCTGTGTCGGGTGGTTGTGTGTCGGCGCCGCCGAGCCTGGATTACCAACCAACTCGTTTTCGTGAAAGGTACTCAGCAATGAATCGTTTCGAAGGTCGTCGTATTCTCGTCACCGGCGCAGGATCTGGAATCGGGCAGGCCACCGCGCTGCGGTTGCTCGCCGAAGGTGGCCGTGTGGTCGCTGCAGACATCTCCGAGGCGGGTTTGGCGGACACCCGGAAATCGGCCGAACACGCCTTGACGGCCGACCGTCTCGACAACGTCGTCGTCGATATCGGTGACGAGAGTTCCGTCATCAAGGTTGTGGGTCAAGCGATTTCGGCCCTCGGTGGGTTGGATGTACTGGTCAACGCTGCCGGGATACTGCGCGGCGGGCATACCCACGAGACCTCACTGGAGCTGTGGAATCAGGTGATCTCCGTGAACTTGACCGGCACCTTCCTCGTCACGCGTGAGGCATTGCCCGCTCTCCTGGCCACGGGCAACGCAGTAGTGGTGAATTTCAGCTCCACCTCCGCAGCCTTCGCGCACCCGTACATGGCCGCATATGCGGCAAGTAAGGGAGGAATCCAGTCCTTCACTCACGCACTGGCTCTCGAATACGGCAAGCAAGGTCTGCGCGCCGTCGCGGTAGCTCCGGGCAGTGTGAAGAGCGGGATCACCGACACAACGGCGTCGTATCTGCCGGAGGACACCGACTGGTCGCTCTTCGGCAAGCTGTCGCCGATTCTGAGCACTGATCTGGAGTCCGGCGGCGCCCCCATGGCGGGGCCGGAAAGTGTTGCGGGAGTTATCGCGATGCTGGCTTCCGAGGATGGTGCTTTCATCACCGGCACGGAGATCCGGGTCGACGGCGGCACACACGCCTGATTCTGCGTCCGTCTGACGGCCTGCCCCAGGGCAGGCCGTCAGACGCGAGCCGTCATTCTCGCGAGCGAGTGATAGCGGGGACGACGTAGGACTGATCGAGTACGGCGGGCGAAGGCTCGTACATTCTCAGGACCGGTCGGAAGTCTCCGGGCGGGGAGGGGAGCCAGTTCGCCTTCGCTGTGGCATCTTTCGGCTCCTCGTGGCTGATCGTGATCGTCAACGCGCCGTCGGGGTCGTGGACGACACCTGGAGTGCGGTCGCCGATCGAGTATCGGTCGACCGGGTTTGCCACGAGGAAGAAGTCGGGCACCGAGTACATCGTCAACGACCAGAACGCGCTCACCGGTGGAGTGGGGTCGAGTCTGATTGTGTAGGTGTGGGTTCCGTTCAGTTGCTCTCCCTGATCGTCGACGTAGGTCATGATGTACGCCGCTTCGTAGGGATGGTTGCCCCAGAGCCCGCCCTTGGCCGCCGCGGCACGTTCGACGATGCGCAACCTGGGATCGGCGATTTTGAATTGTGGATCGTCGATTGCGCCGACCTCGAAGTAATCGAGGTTGTAGTCGAAAGCGTGGAAGGTGAGCTTCCATCCGTTGACTTCGGGGCTGGAGCCTTTGGTGAGGGCCTCGAGCAAGTTCTTCTCACCGATCCTCAATCCGTCGGCGAGTGCGGCTGCCTCGTCGTCAGTCAGCGAGTCGGCAGACGGTGAGGTGTAGGGCGAGGGTCCGCGCTCGTCGATTCCGATCGCCGAGAACGAATCCTGCAGCTCTCGGTCGCGCGGGGCAGGCGGAAAGGCCTGCGACCAGATGCGGAGTTTCTCGAGGAACAGGAGGTCCTGGCTGACTTCGGAGTCGGGGACCGGGAGACCTGGCGGCGCCCCGGCGGAGTCGACGACGGTCAGGGTGGTGGCGTCCTGCAAGGCGTGCACGGCGGGGAGGTCGTCGTCGCCACCGCACGCCCACCGGCCGACGATTGATGCAACAGTCGTGGGAAATCTGATCACCGTGGTCTGGGCCGCCGGGGTTCCGGTCCAGGTGGGCGGGACGAGAAGGAAGTCTCCGCTCTTGGTGCCGGTGGCACGGTGCCCGACGTAAGCGAAATTGTTCGTCCAGGCGTCGACGAATTGGAGGACGTAGTAACGGCCATCGGTATCGGGGACGTGCAGCGCGACAGGGCCGACCGAGAGGTCGATCTGCGCCATCGAATACACGGTGTCGTTGTTGATCGTGACGAAGGTGTCGGCCGGGCCGGCGAGTGTGCGGGCGTGGCTGAAGGTGTTGAAAGGTGCGGCCGGGTTTGCCCCGACACCGTCGTGAACGTACCGATTGACCTGGTCGAGATTGAAAACGAGGGGAAAGCCGTAGATGTACGCCTGAGCTGCAAGCTCGGTGCGGATGGTGTCGGTCATCGCTGCCCTCTCGTCGTTCACGGCGGTTCGAGGTCCACCTTGCGGGAACCCTGTCGTCGCGGCATCACCCGCAAGGGGTGACGGCGGGGAGGGATTGGACATGTCGGATCAGGAGAAAGCGGCGTTGACAGCGACCGCAGACGAATGGAACGTCGCGATGTGCTCGAACGACGCCGAACGGATCGGCGACTTCATGGCCGACGACTGGGTCATCGTTTCGGAATCGGGGGTCTCGACCAAAGCGGAGTTTCTGGGCTTCGTGGCCTCAGGCGAGCTGACTCATTCGGCGATGGACCGTGTCGGGAACGCTCGCGTGCGCTTCTTCGGTGACGTTGCACTGTTCACCACACGGATCACCAATACTGCGCAATACGACGGCAGGCAGTACGACGCCGACGAGTGGACCACCGACGTGTTCGCCCGGCGAGAAGGTCGCTGGCGCTGCGTGTTGAGCCACATCACGCCGGCGGTCGAGGCGAAGGTCGAGGACGCGGAACCGTGAACGAGAATGCGAAGAAACGCTGATGTTTTAACGTCGAGACTATTGGGTAGTAATACGAGTTCAGTATTTACGACGTCAATTATCGGATTTATAGAATGTGACGTTTTTGTAGTAGCGTCAGATGAGTAGATCATTTTTATACGCATACCGGATGAGGTTCTCACATGATTGTTCTCGGCATTATTCTGGCGTTGATCGGCTTCTTCACGGGGTTGAGTATTCTGACCACCGTCGGCATCATCTTGGTCGTCGTAGGTGCAGTTTTGTCCATCCTCGGTGCTACCGGGCGTGCAGTGGGCGGACGAAAAGTCTGGTATTGATCGATACTGGGCGAGTAGCTGAGAAGGCGGTACTTGGTCTCTTCGGAGATCGAGTACCGCTTTTTCGTTCTTCAATAGCTTTTCGGTGTCTCTACCCGATATCATCACTCTGATCGGCGTCGGGTAAACATGAAGCATGCTTTCTCGAGATCATGACGAAGAGAAATCTGCCGAGAGATTCAGATTCCCTCGCAGATGGAATCAAGTTGACGAATCACGTCGCGGTTTGGTGTTGGCGTGGGTGGCCTTCACGCTGACGTTCGGCGGAGCACGTCTGGTGACGTGGTTGATCCAGATCGACACCAGGGATGTCGGCGACATCAGTGCCGGCGGCACTCATCTGCACCACTACTTGTGGGGAATTCTCCTGTTGGCGGGGGTGGCGATCTTCGGACTCGTCGACCGAAGCCCTCGCGCACGAACATGGATGGGCATCGCGTTGGGCATTGCGCTCGGACTCATCGTCGACGAGGCCGCGTTACTGATCACTCTCGACGACGTCTACTGGCAGAGTGACGGCTGGCCGAGCATCGCCATCGCTGTGTCAATCATCGGAGTTGTGGGAACCGGGCTCGCGCTGACACGAAGTGGAGCGGAGAAGCCTCGAGGTTGATCCGACTACGGCACGGGTACTCACCCTCGAGCCGGGAAGTCGCGCGGATCGTGAGGTGGCTTGGATGGATCCCAATTCCGCGGACACGTCACCCGACCCCGAAAGCGAAGTCCAAGCTCCGGATCCGATGGCGGTGGCCGAACGCGAAGCCGCCGCATTGGCGACGCCCGTCCGGCCGCTGGGTGAACCCGGACCGAGGTTCGATCGTCGTTCACCGTTCTTCATCGGTCTGACCGCCGCTGCCGGAGTTGCCGTGACTTACGCGGTGATCGAAGTGCTGCTTGCGGCGCGAGGCATGCTGATCCTGATCGTGGTGGCCCTGTTTCTCGCGGTGGGCATAGAACCGGTGATCGTCTGGCTGGAGCGGAGAAATTTCCGACGCTGGATCGCGGTCACCGTGGTGCTGTTCGGGATTGCCGTGATGTTGGCGCTGTTTCTCGTTGCTGCGATCACCCCGCTGGTCGAGCAGGGGCGTCAGTTCGCATCGCACGCTCCAGAACTTCTGACGCACATTCGGGACCGGTATCCCATCGTCAGCGACCTCGACGAGAAGTATCACCTCGAGCAGCACCTCACCACGCAACTGGACGGTTCGGGTTCTGCGCTCGCAACGGGTTTGCTCGGTGCCGGGCGGGCGGTGTTCAGCGCAGTCGCCGACGCCGGAATCGTTGCTGTACTGACCACGTACTTCTTGATCGACTATCCACGAATCCGCACGAATCTGTATCGGTTGGTGCCACATTCGCGGCGGCCACGAGCAATCGCCATCGGTGATCAGATACTGGCAGGCGTGGGTGGGTACGTCCTCGGCAATGTTCTGATCTCCGTGATCACCGCAGGATGTACCTTCGCATGGTTGTTGATCTTCGACGTGCCGTACCCGTTGATACTGGCGCTGCTGGTCGCCCTGCTCGATCTGATCCCGATAGTCGGTTCCACGATCGCAGGGGTCATCGTCGCCTTGGTCTCCCTGACAGTCTCTGTCCCAACGGCATTGGCGACAGTTGCGTTCTTCATCGCGTTACGCCTGCTCGAGGACTACCTGCTTGTTCCGAAGATCATCGGGAAGACAGTGGCGGTCCCGGCGCTGGTGACCGTTGTCGCGGTTCTGTTGGGCGGAGCGCTGCTCGGTATTGTCGGTGCGTTGCTGGCGATTCCGGTTGCTGCGGCCCTGCTGCTGCTCGCAAGAGAAACGCTCTTCCCCCGCCTCGACGCTTCTTGACCGGCCTCTATCGGGCGCTTCGCGCGCGACGCCGCGAACCGGGATTCGGCTTGGGGCACATCCGAGTCGGGATGGTTTCCCCTTCGTCGGTGATACGGAATACCGATACTTTCTCGCTGCACCCGTGATTCAGATCGACCGCGTATGCGATTGCGGCGCGATCCGAGACGAAATCTTCCATCACCGTTGTACCGTCCGGTAGTTCGATTCTGTAGTTTTCCATGACTTACACAACCTTCTTTCGCTAAGACGATCCTACCCGGCCCGCGAAGTGGCAAACCCGTGGAACATAACGTGCGACAGTCGACTTCGCGGCGCGCCGGTGCAATGTTTCGACAGTTCGCCTGCGGGGTAGTGAGAGTCGGTCAGCCCGCTCAGGCGGTAGGAATCGAACCATGGAGGATCCGCGCAATGAGCGCAGTATCGAAAGCGATGTACAAGCCACTCTCACTGGCGACGAGCGTCCTCGGCGGCATTTTGGCCGGTGCCGTCTTCCAGCAGGTGTGGAAGCGCATCGGTGACGACAAGAATGCGCCCGAGCCGAAAGACTTGAGCAGGTCGAGCAAGGAAGTCCTGATCGCCGCAGCCCTACAGGGGGCCATCTTCGCTGTTGTGCGAGCCGCAGTCGATCGTGCGGGGGCAAAGGGCTACCAGGCGCTGGCTCACGAAGATCCCCGGTAGGAACGTCCGGTTCGGTTCGAGTTCAGTCGACGACGGCCGCGATGGCCTCGATCTCGACCAACTGATCGTCGTAGCCGAGAACGGTCACGCCCATCAGAGTGCTCGGGGCGTCATGATCGCCGAACGCGTCGCGGACTACCTCCCACGCTGCAACGAGGTCTTCTTGACTGCTCGACGCCACCAGAACGCGGGTGTTGATCACATCGGTGATCGACGCGCCGGCGTCCGAGAGAGCTGTTCTCAGGTTGTCGACGGCCTTGGCTGCTTGCCCCGCGTAATCGCCGACGGCGGCAGTAGAGCCGTCCTCGTTCAACGGGCAAGATCCTGCGAGGAAGATCAGTCTGGCTTCGGTGGGAGCCGTTGCTGCATAAGCATATTCAGCGACCAAAGAGAGTGATGTGGAACGGATCAGAGTTACCGACTTCGACATAGTTTCCCCAAGGAATAGTAAAGTTTTGCAGCCAGTCTTTCACAGCGCACCTGGGGTAGCCAATTCGTTATCGGACCCGTCCATCCGGGCTGCGGCTACGAATGCCTGTCAATGAGCCGAGAAGAAGAGCACACAGCGCCAGTCGACGAGTGGCTGACGACCAAACAGGTTGCGGCACTGTTCCACGTCGACCGGACGACGGTATCGAGATGGGCGAGGGAGGGCAAAGTCGGAACGCTGAGAACGCTTGGCGGACATCGGAGATACCGACGGTCGGAGATCGAGAAGTTGTTGCGTAACCGCTCGACGACACTCGATCCGACGTGACTCCGGCGTGAAGCAGACAGGTCGCCGAGCACGATGAGGGCTCGGCGACCTGTCTGGTCAGCAGGAACTGATTACACCTTGGGGACGCGGATGATGAGTGCGTCGCCTTGTCCGCCGCCGCCGCAGAGTGCGGCTGCGCCGATGCCGCCGCCGCGGCGTTGCAGTTCGAGGGCGAGGTGCAGGGCGATGCGGGCGCCGGACAT
>NZ_JAAOLG010000027.1:0-60954 GCF_011602025.1 Rhodococcus sp. IC4_135 | reverse complement strand
CGTTCAAGCGGTTATCGCCTTGGCGCGTCGACGAGTGAACGTGATCTGGGCATTGTTGCGCGACGACCGGCTGTTCATCGTTGATGCACCCGCTCTTCGAACTGCTTGATTTCCTCATTGAAACTCGATTCTTACGAGGATGCGAGGAAAATGGATTTGAGTTGCTGGTACGCCGCAAGCCCTTCGGGACCGAGTTCACGACCCAAGCCGCTGGCTTTGACGCCACCGAACGGTGAACCCCAGTCGAGGTTGAAGGTGTTGACACCGAACGAGCCTGTCTCGACGCGTCGAGCAATTGCGATACCGCGTTCCTCGTCGGAGGTCCATACAGTCCCACCGAGGCCGTACTCGGAGTTGTTGGCAAGCGCGACAGCCTCATCGACGTCGTCGTATGAAATGACTGACAGCACCGGCCCGAATACTTCCTGCCGTGCGATGGTGCTGCCGTTGTCGACATCGGCGAACACCGTGGGCTGCACGAAGAATCCGGTGTCGAGGTCGGCGGGGCGTCCGCCACCCGTGGTGACAGTTCCGCCTTCCGAGCGTCCCTGGTCGATCAAGGACAGCACACGGTCCTGTTGCCTCGCGCTCACCAACGGGCCGACGAACGTCGACGGTTCCATCGGATCGCCGACCTGCAGACCCTCCGCCATCGCGGTGATGGCGTCGACGTACGTCCGACTACGGCTGCGGGGAACCAAGATTCGAGTCGACATATAGCACGTCTGCCCACTGTTGAGCAGGGATGCAGTTGCCAGACCGGTTACCGTCTCCTCGACATCCGCGTCGTCGAGGACCAGGGCCGCCGACTTGCCACCCAATTCCAAGGTAACGGGGCGAAGCATTCCGCCGCACACCGTGCCGATGTGTCGACCGGCCGCAGTGGATCCCGTGAACGCGACCTTGTCGATCCCGGGATGCGACACGAGATACTGACCGATCTCCGGTCCGCCAGTCACGATGTTGATGACACCCTCGGGGAGTTCTGCCGCAATGGCGGCCTCGGCCAATATGTAGGAGTCCAAGGTGGTTTCGGGAGAGGGTTTCAGAACGACGGTGCATCCCGCAGCAAGAGTCGGGGCGATCTTGAACATCGAAAGCACAGCCGGGAAGTTCCAGGGCGCGATGGCAGCAACGACACCGATCGGCTCGCGTCGCACGATTGTCGTGCCTGGCATCGGTTGGCTGGCCCGTCGTTCTTCGGTAGGCATCGACTCGGCGAGGCCTGCGTAATAGCGCAAAAGCTGGACGGGCGCTGCCCCCTCGGCGAAACGGGCGAGCTCGATGGGCATGCCGTTCTGGTGAGTGACCGCCGCCGCGCGGTCCTCGGATCGTTTCTCGAGTTCGTCGGCGAACCTGCGGATGACACGCGCACGTTCGACAGGGGAAAGATCGGACCAGTCGTTCCGTCGCAATGCTTTTCGAGCCGCTGATACAGCTGCGTCGACGTCCGTCGATACGGATGCGGGGAACGAGCCTATCTGTTGCTCCGTGAAAGGTGATACGACTCGGATGATTTCGGAAGTGTCCGGCGCTCTCCACAGTCCGTCGATGAACAGTGCAGTGCGGTCGGTGAGTGTTGTCATTGTGGCTCCTCCAGGGATGGCGCTCGACGTTGAACCAGCCAACCTGTGTTGATCATCACTGCCCAACCGACGAGAAAATTGACATGATGCGCCAATTTATTTACATTTCGACACATGGCCGATCTGATCAGCGCCTCGTCGCTGACACGACTGCCCGAGTTGATCTCCGAACTCGGCGGAGATCCGTACGAATTCCTCGACCGTGTGGGCGTCGATCCGGCCGTCATCGGCGCGTACGACCACTTCTTGCCGTTCAGTGCCTTGTCCACACTGCTCGGACTCTGTGCGGATGAGTTGGAGGCGCCGGACTTCGCACTCAGACTCGCGGGCAAACAGGACCCGGACATTCTCGGTCCGGTCGCCATCGCGGCCCGCAGTGCCGAGACAATCGGAGATGCATTGCACGACGTCGCCCGATACGCGCACGTGTACAGCCCGGCGTTGGCGGTAGATCTGACAGTCGGCGACACCGAGGTGTCCTACGGGATCGATACCGTGCTGCATCGACTTCCGTATCGGTCTCACGTCGTGGAACTGGCGATGGGCGTGACACTTCAGACGTTCCGGATGATGGCGGGCCCGGACTTCCATCCGACGCACATCTCGTTTCAACATCCACGCATCTCCGAACTGCGCAGGTACGTAGAGTTTTTCGGTTGTTCTGTCGAGTTCAGCTCGGATCGGAACCTGTTGACCTTTCCGCGCGGAGTCATGCATCGCCACCTGCCCCGGGTGGATCCGATGGCCTACGACTTAGCCGTGCGTTTCATGGCAGGTCGAGATCCGGATGTGGCGTTCCACGACGCGGTGTCGGCTGTAATCGTGCGTTCCCTGCCTGCGGGTGCAGCCACGCTGAAGCAAGTCGCGACATTGATGATGCTGCACCCACGAACACTGCAGAGACGATTGGCGTTGGAGGGCAAGGCGTTCGAATCGCTCGTCGACGATTCACGACGCGAACTCGCTCGCAGTCTTCTCTCGAACAGAGACGTGTCCCTCTCCGAAGTGTCACGCCAACTCGGCTATTCCGAACCGAGCACCCTCACTCGAAGCTGTAGGCGTTGGTTCTCCACAACGCCCCTGAAGAAGCGGAGGGAACTTACCCGCCGCGGCGGTTGACCGCATGAGCCACGACGCCGACGGTTCGAAGGTCGTAGCGGCTCACCACCGGGGGCGTGGGAGATGGGACGAGAACAGATCCGGCATCGCGTCGCTGCAACGGTCGGGGAATACCGCCTCTCGCTTTTCCAGAAACGCCGCGATACCTTCACGAACGTCAGCCTGAGCACCGCGAGCATTGATTCCGATGCTCTCGACGCGATGCGCGACCATGGGGTGTTCGACTCCCAGCATGCGCCAGACCATCTGACGCGACAGGGCAACCGATACCAGCGCGGTGTCACGGGTCAGGCTGTGAGCGAGCGCCGTCGCCTCCCCGAGAAGATCTTCGCGCGAATGCAGTCGGTAGACCAACCCGGCCGAAAATGCTTCCGCGGCAGTGAAGATCCGTCCGGAGTAGATCCAGTCGAGGGCTCGCTGGAGCGGAACCAGTTTCGGCAGCAACCACGACGAACACGACTCGGGCACGAGTCCTCGCCGATTGAAGACGAAACCCATCCTGGCGTCGTCGGCGGCCAAGCGAAAGTCGGCCGCAAGAGTCATGGTGATGCCCACGCCGACGGCCGGTCCGTTGATGGCCGCAATGATCGGCTTCAGTGAATCGAACATTCGCAAGACAACGCGTCCGCCACCGTCCCGACGTAGATCGACGCCGTCCCGACGTAGATCGTCACCGTTCGCGTCATTTCCGTTCGTCTCGGCGCTCCATTCGGAGAACGTCTCTGCTCCCGAGGACAGATCTGCCCCCGCGCAGAACGCACGGCCCGCTCCTGTCAGGATCACCGCACGCACAGCGTCGTTCGCGTCGGTGGCGTCGAACGCTTCGATGAGCTCGTTTTCCATCGTGGTGGTGAATGCGTTCAGCTTGTCCGGTCGATCAAGGGTGATCACGGCGATACCGTCTTCGATACTCATCGATATGTGTTCCACAGGTCCCTCTTTCTCTTGGTGGCGATTAGCGAACGATAATCGCCAGTTCTGCCCATATACGCAGTTCAAGGCGGTTTCTTTCCATCAGGTGTGTGCCGCGACTGTTCGGCTCTAAGCTGGGCAGGACGCAGGCACCGAGGAAATGAGAAGGAACCGAACAATGAGTGGGGCGAAGACTGTCGTTGTCCGGCAACTCATACTCGATTCCGCTGTCCGAAACATGAACGAGCGCGGCTATCACGGGACGTCCATGCGAGACATCTCCGCCGGCGCCGATCTCACTGTCGCGTCCATCTACCACCATTTCAAATCGAAGCAGGAAATACTTCAGGAAATCATGATTCGGGCGCTGCACGACGCCAACAGCATGACCCGTAGTGCACTGCTGCGCTCCGGCGGCGATCCGAAAGACCAACTACAAGCACTCGTCCGCGCTTGGGTCATGTTCCATACGACCAGGCGCGAAGACGCCCTCGTAGGAGCGACCGAATTGCGCAGCTTGGACGAATCGGGGCACCGTCTGGTCGTAACCCTGCGTGACGAGCAGGAAAGCATGTTTCGCGACGTCATCGAGCGCGGAATTGAAGAAGGTACTTTCCACACTCCATTTCCCCGGGATGCCGTGCGCGCCATTATCAACATGGGGCAGCAGGTCTGTGTGTGGTGGCGCGTCGACGGACCGATGAATGCGGAAGATATCGCGTCTCGCTACTGCGCATTGGCGACCGCGATGGTCGAATCAAGCTGAGCTGGACGACACCTCCGCCGAGAAGGGCTGAAAGCACGTAGGGCTGCAACGCCGCAGGGCCGAAGCCACGAAATGCTGTCGATGTGCGAGACCAGCGCGCCTCGACGTGTGTCCGCACACCCACTGCTCGAATTGATATCCCCATTCCTGAGATCTACATCACTGACGAATCATCATCTCAGGCGAACGATCGTTTGGCAACAGATTCCGGATCGCACGGCACATGCGGAGAAATCCGCTGCAAAAGTGCACTTTTCTCGACTATTGACATTTAACGATCGTTAGGTCAATGATGGCTCGCAGCCGAACGATCGTTTGGCAAATTGGAACGAAGGAGTGCGGGCAACATGAGCACCTCCGCATTGCCACGCGAGACACCGCGCACCTCGCCGAGTGCCTCGAGGTGGACGCCTTCGCCACCCGAATGTCCGAGCGCCTCCCGTACGACAACGATGGCGAGATATGACTTCTCGTATCGAAGATCGCACTCGCACTTGGATATTGCGTCGCCTGCACACCGAACTTGCCGCAACTCACGTCCTGACCGAACTCACCTGAACGACCCCACAGAGAGCGAATCGCGATGACCAACAACACCGAATCTGCGGTGGAGCGCCCTGGCAGATCTCGGCGCGCGTCCTTTGCAGCCGCGATCTCCACTTCCCTGGAGTGGTACGACTTCTTCATCTACGCGACTGCCGCTGCGCTCGTGTTCAACTCGACGTTCTTCGCCACCGACAGCGAGGTGGTCGCTGCAATGAGTTCGTTTGCCACCGTCGCAGTCGGATTCATCGCCCGTCCCATCGGTGGAGTGCTCGCCGGTCATTTCGGTGACCGGTACGGACGAAAGCCCGTGCTCGTTGCCGCCGTGGTTCTGATGGCTGTGGCAACCTCCTTGGTCGGTTTCGTACCCAATACCAATGTCGTGTGGCTTGCCCCGGCCATCCTCGTGACGCTGCGAATCTGTCAGGGCTTGGCCGTGGGAGCACAGTGGGGCGGAGCCGTATTGCTTGCCACCGAGAACGCACCGGCAAACCGCCGCGGGCTCTTCGGTAGCTTCGCCCAACTCGGTGTTCCGATCGGTGTGGTGCTGGGCAATATCGTGTTCCTGGTTCTGACAGCAACTCTCGCGGCTGATTCGTTCCTTTCGTGGGGATGGAGGATCCCGTTCTGGATCAGCTTGATCATGCTTCCTGTGGCATTCCTCATCCACCGCTATCTCGAAGAGACGCCCGAGTTCAAAGCGCTCGCTGAAAAACTGGCCGAATCGCCGGTAGTTCGGAAATCCCCCATCCTCGAAGTTCTCAAGAAGAACCCGGGCACCGTCCTCGCTGCAGCGGGCGCCAATGCCATCGGCGTGATTTTCTTCTACACGATGATCACCGGGTCGGTTCAGTTCGCGACCACCTACCTGGAGATACCGCGGTCGACGGTCCTCACCTACATCCTGATCGCATGCGCAATACAGATTCCCCTGGTTCCGCTGGCGGGATACCTGTCCGACCTCTACGGTCGCAAACTCGTCTTCGGCCTCGGCACCGCAGCCATGATGCTCTGGGGTATCCCGATGTGGCTGATGATCGGTGGGTCCAGCCCGGACACGATCTGGCCGTTTGCCGTCGCGGTTATCGTCGGAGTGGTGGCAATGTCCCTCCAAACCGGTACGCAGGGAACGCTCTTCGCTGAACTGTTCCCACCGGAGATTCGATTCTCGGGCGCTTCACTCGGCTATCAGATCTCCGCAATCATCGGGGGTTTCGCGCCGATGATCATGGTGATGCTGATCAACGGCAATCCGGACAACGCATGGAAAGTCGGTTCCTTCCTCGCCGCTGCCGGTGCCATCGGATTGATCTGCCTCTACGTGATCGTTCGCCGATACTCCGGACGCTCGCCAGTCGTAGGCACACGAGTGGAGACTGCGAACGCTCAGTACGCATCGTGATTCAACCGGGGGGTGAGTGGTCTCGATGCCACTCCCTCCCGGTTTTCGGGCACGAGAAATGACTGTCGGTCACTGCCGATAAAGTGACCTCCACACGTCGACGTGTCCTTCGTCGACCGGGAGCGCAGGTTCGAGGAGTGTGTCGGTAGCGGTGGCAGTGGAATCTTCGGTGCTGCTCGAGTGGTACTCCGATACGGCCCGTGATCTGCCGTGGCGACGCGAGGGCGTCAGTGCCTGGCAGATCCTGATGAGCGAGATCATGCTCCAGCAGACGCCGGTGGTGCGTGTCGCGCCCATCTGGGAAGAGTGGGTGCAGCGCTGGCCGGTTCCGTCGGCGATGGCGGCGTCGAGTCAGGCAGAAGTGCTTCGCGCTTGGGGCAAACTCGGTTACCCACGACGCGCGCTGCGGCTTCACGAATGCGCGGGCGTCCTGGCTGCCGAGCACGGTGACGTGGTGCCCGAAGATGTCGACATCCTGCTCTCGCTGCCGGGGATCGGTTCCTACACCGCCCGCGCCGTGGCGTGCTTCGCTTACGGACAGCGAGTGCCGGTGGTGGACACCAACGTACGACGCGTTGTCGCACGGGCCGTTCATGGCAACGCCGAACCAGGCAATCCGTCCAACACACGCGACCTGGCCGATGTCGCGGCGCTGCTGCCGCGGACGCGAGCGCGCGCAGCCACCTACAGCGCAGCTCTCATGGAACTCGGCGCACTGATCTGCACTGCGCGGACGCCGAACTGCGAAAACTGCCCGTTGCCGAACTGCGCCTGGGTCGCTTCGGGCAAACCGGCACACACCGGACCGCCCAAGAAGGTGCAGAAGTTCGCGGGAACCGATCGCCAGGTACGAGGAAAATTGATGGCCGTTCTTCGTGAGAGTCACCGTCCGGTCGAACGCGCGCAACTCGACATCGTCTGGCCGAACGATCCGGGTCAGCGTGACCGCGCACTGCATTCCCTGCTCGTCGACGGACTGGTCGAGCAGACGGATGACGGCCTGTTTGCGCTGGCCGGAGAGGGTACGGCTTAACCGACTCGCATCGGGTTGCATTCTTCGGCTGCGGGTTCGTCGGCCTGAGGCGGTGCGACGTCCGGATCAGAACGCCGCAGTGCAGCAGGAACGGCAGGTACCGCCGGGTCGCAAGGGGTCAGAGCCGGAATCGGTAGGGCGGCGCCGGGCGGAGGTCCACTGGTCGAGGTCGCCGGCTCCGCGCCGACGTTCGGACGATCCGTGGACACCGCGCGCGACCCGTCTGGAGACAGCGCGATCAGCAACCCCGTCAGCATGAGCAGAAGTGGCAGGACTATTGCCGCCGCCCACCGGATCCTGTTGACGGGCCGGACAGTCATGCCGCCACCGGACCGAACGTCAGCTCCCCGATCGGCCGCCACCAGCGCAGCGCCAATCGCGAGTTGGGTCCGCTCGCCGAGAAACAGGAAGCCGAGACCTGCCAGTTCAGCGGCTTCGGCGGACGGCTGCCGAGACTCTTCCTTCACGAGCATCGCGACGAGCATCTTGGGCACCGGGTCTCGTTCGGCGACGAGGAGGTCCAATGTCGCAGCAAATGTCGAGCTGTCTGCAAGCAACTCGGCGGTGTCGTAACGGTGCGCCGAGTCCACGACACCGGCACTCGGGTCGACGGCCGCGATCACGGTCTCACCGCCGTCCGGCCAGAACACGAGAATCGGCGAAACACCATTCAGAGCGTCGACCGCCCGCAGGTAGGCGAGCCGAGCGTCGAGACCGTTGACCAACTCCACGTTCTCGAAAGAACTGGAGGACAACGAATCCGGAACGAGGTCACGCACGTCCGCACGCTCGCACACAACCCCGACGACTGTGGGACACAGATTCGAGCGCAGGGCCCGGCCGGTGGCGACCTCGACAGCGGACGCGAGCGCGCGTGCCGACGCCTGCGGAGAGGGAACGGTCCCGTCTGCACCCCAGGGGTGACGGAACTCGTCGATCGAGCCCAGAAGGGGTGTGTCCGAATCTACGAGAGCTGTTGAAATTGAATCGTTTTCGAATACAACGCCCAGGCTTTCACGCACTGGATCCTCCATAGACTGTTGCCGTTACGGGTGCTGCCATCACTGCGAAGCTGTATCAGAACGTCAGGCCATCGACCGCCATTGCACCTGGTTCCAGCACCACGTCCACCGGCGCTCGGCCGTCGACCGTGACGCGATACGTCCCCGGTAACAGTCCGAGAAACGAGAAGTGACCCTCGAACGGTGTCACTGTCCGCGCTGTCGCGTGCCCGCATTGATCGATACCGATGATCGCCACTGTCTGCGTGGTGCCGGACGTCACCAGACCCGAGATCTGCCCGTTCGCAACTACCGGATCCTCCTGAATCGTTTGTCCGTCGACGGAATTCCCTTGTGGATCACACACTCCCGGTCCAGTCGACACGCGCACAGTGACGTCGTTCGACCGCACGCGAACCGCACCACTATCGGCAGTGACCACTACTGCTGTCGGTAGACCGTCGGTATCTTCCCGCTTGCCCGCAATCATCGTCGCAGTTCGTGTGAAGAATCGATCCGCTTCCAGATCCCCTACCAAGCACAGTAACCCGGCCTCGTCGATGTCCGAGCCGACTCCGCAGTAGTCCGGCAGGGACGGCAGAGTGAAACCTCGGGGCACCTGAAGTTGTACGACCACGTCCGAGAGCGATGTACCCCGGACACCGATGTCGACGACGTACGTCACCGGATCACCCTCTCGGACAATCGCGTTGGACGGTCCGGAATCGAGGCCGGGGCCGTCGGCTGGATCGAAAGGCGGTGCACCGTCGATGGCCGTCAACCCGACGGTGAAGGCAGGCGTGAACTCTCCCTCGGCTGCCAATCGAACATCCGACTGCATCGGAAGCACACCGAGCGCAGCAGCGCCGACCAACAGAGCTCCGGTCACGACAACGACGCCGATACCTCGCACTCCTCTCCGCCACGCCCTCGGTCGGAGTCCGACGACAACGGCCTTCGACCACACCTCTGACAGACGAGTTCTCACGACGCTCCTTCGATGTCTGACTCTCGGGGCTCCCGACAGGCACTCGCGGCCACATTTGGCGAATCCCGAGCTACGTTCAATAGAAGTCGCTCGATGGCCGCGAAAGCCAATGGTGACGGCGTGATTGTGCGGGTGAACTTCTCTCACCCAGGGTGAAGTCCCGGGTGAATTGCCCGGGATCGCACGCTCTGGATTCGCACCAGCTACGCTCCTCCCTGTAGATAGATGGATCGAGACAATCCGCCCAAACTCTTCAATTACTGCGGGGCGCGAAAGCAGAAAGGGTCCGCGCTGATGTTCGGGATGGACGGCCATGACTGGGCAGCTATTCCCGAAAGGCGCACTCTCGCGACGTCGATTCCCCGGCAGGCACTGTTCTCGAAACTTGACCGGCGTGCCGCGCTGACCATCGTCCGTGCACCGAACGGTCACGGGAAATCGTCGTTGATCGCATCGTGGCTGCGCGCTCATCTGGCATCCGAACGAATACTCGTCTGGGTCTCGGCCCCACAGCCCTCGTCGACTCTCGAAGATTTCTGGGCCATTGTCCTCGATCGAATCCATGCCGCCGGAATCGCACTGCCCGACATCGACGATCTCGCCGATCCTTTCACCGCTGTCGCCAAATCCCTGAACGCCCTCAGCCGCCCCGTGCTGCTCGTGCTGATCAGGCCGGATCTGACAGCGGAACCAGAGTTGGACGATCAACTGATCGAACTCCTCACCCTCTGCCACAATCTGGACCTCGTGGTCACGCTCTCGGGCTTCGGCATGTTCTCCGAGCCGTACCTGCTCGACACCGACCACGAGGTGATAAGTGCGAGTGAGCTGTTGTTCACGACAGCCGATACCGCCCATGTGCTGGAACAGGCCGGCGTACAACCGACTGACGGTGATTCCGAACAAATCACATCCTTGACGGGAGGACTGCCCGCGCTTGTTCGCGTCGCCGTTCCCGCCGTCCGCGTCTCCGGCACCGGCAACCGCGGGCAGATGATCGAAAAGAACATCGCGCGGGCGATAGACGATTACGTGAACAATTCCGTTCTCACCACCGCTGAGCACGTGAAGCAACTCGAGTTCCTGCTCGCGACGGCCTTTGCGCGATCGATCACCGTCGACATCGCCGCAATGCTGTTCGAGTCCCAACGCCCGGACGCTGCCGAGACCGTTCATCAGATTCGCGCGCGCCTGGCGATACTCGAGACATCCGGATTGGTGTCGCGGGTCGAGACCGAAGCAGAAGAAACCTGGGAGTTGCCGCCCGCAATTCGTCGATCGATACTTGCGCGCCACACTCGCGCTGGAATCGATCCAGTGCAACGTCTTTCGTTCCTCGCGCACAATCGACTCGACAACGGTCATCACGCGTCAGCACTGGACTACGCTGTCGAGGCAAAGAACTGGACACTGGCAGTAGACATCGTCGAGCAACACTGGGTGACGATGATCGTCCACAACCTGGACTCGGTTCGCTCTGCCCTCCAACGGATTCCGATGGAAGCTGCAGACAAACACTCTGCCGTGGAGGCGGGGCGCGCTCTGTTCACGATGCATCCGAGCGAGCGCTCGGCGGTCGTCGACTTGCTACCCGAATCGCCGACCGAACTGTGGGAGCTCGGCAGCGAGGCCGGCGCGAAGGACGCCTTGAGCATTGCCTGCGTTCAATCGATCATGCTCAGGATGGCCGGCGAGTACGGGCTCGCAGCAGAAACCACCAGGCGCCTGTCTCACCTCAGTCGCAGTGCGCTGGAGAACAACCCGGAAGCCGTCAGCGCGCAACTCCCTCTCATGCGACTTCAATGGGCGATCAATTTTCAATTGAGCGGTAGGCTCACCGAATCCACGATCAAGGCCCGGATGGCCTACCACGGCGCGCTGTCTCACGGAGTCGACTTCATCGCTCGCAACTCTGCGGGCAGTGCCGCACTGAATTGGGCGCTGGCGGGTGAACCTCGCCAGGCCGCATACTGGTTCGAGCTCGAGCAAAAGCACCCGGACCCTGGCGGTTGGCTGGAACCTGTGGTCAAGATCGCCGGCCTCACGGCACGGGTGCTCGAGGCCCTCGACACACTCGACTTCGACGACGCACGCGGGACACTGACCGAACTCGGTCTACCTTCCGACACCGAGGAACTGTGGGCATTCGTCGTCTATGCGCACTGCCAATTCGCCTTGACCTCCGGCGACCGAACGTCGGCACTACTGTTGCTCCACGATGCGATCGAAGCGCATTCCATGCAGTACACGGCTTCCTCTTTCGCGCTCCCGCTGCTGCAATCCGCCGAGATCGATCTCCTGCTCGCTCTCGGAGAGGGAAACAAGGCCGCAGCACTGGCCAAGGAGATCATCGATCCCGCGACCAACCCGTGGACCCTCACGTCGGTGGCACGCCTACGACAGCGGATCGGCCAGAACGAAGCCGCGGTCGCCCTGTGTCACCAGTTCGACTGGTCCGGCGAGTCGTATCCGCGAGCACAGATGGAATCGCTTCTGGTGCAAGCGGTTGCACACTCCGAGTTGGGTGAACCGCGCCTCGCGGCGCAGGAATGGTCCAGAGCGTGCAGTATCGCGGATCAGACCGGACTTCTGCGTTCGTTCGCGACCATCGCATCGGCTGATGTCGAGAAGCTCGAATCGATGGCGAAAACGAATTCGCCCGCACTCGCCGAGTTCGCGAAAAAGCGTCCTGCTGAATCCTTTCCGGAGATCGTTCGCATCGTCGAGCTCACCGAACGCGAACAGAAGGTCCTCTCACTTCTGGCACTGGGAATGGGGTCGGCCGCGATGGCGGACAAACTGTACGTGTCCGTCAACACCGTCAAGACTCAACTACGTACCCTCTACAAGAAGCTCGACGCGCACAATCGAAACGAAGCGATCACGAAGGCACGTCAGCTGCGCTTGCTGTAGTCCCGGTTCGGAACTGATTCGGACTACATTCTGTAGGCATGAGCACCGATACCTGCGTCTTCTGCAAGATCGTCGCACTGACCGAGCCGGCAATTCTCGTTCACGAGAGCGAGACGACTCTCGCATTCCTCGATGCCCGACCGGTGAGTCGGGGACACACTCTGGTGGTTCCCAAACGCCATGCAGAAAACCTCGATGCTCTCGAAAGCAACGAGGGCGCTGAGATGTTCCGCGTCGGGACGCTCATCGCCGGAGCCCTTCGCCGCTGCGACATCGCCGCTGACGGAGTCAACTTTCTGGTCAACGACGGTCGCGCCGCGGGCCAAACCGTGTTCCACTCGCACCTGCACGTCGTCCCACGCCATCGCGGCGACAAGGCTAAGTTCGCTGCCGGACTTCTGGCCAGAAGAGCCGTCGAACTGGAGCAGGTGGGCGCGTCGATCCGCAGTCAACTCACTGTCTGAAGGAACTCCGTCACCACGTCACGGTAACGCTGCGGTTGATCGTCGTGGACCAGGTGACCTGCATCGGCAATACGTACGTACCGGGTTTCCGGCCTCTCGGCCATCTCACGCATCTGTCCTTCCGGGGTGATGGTGAACTCCCCCTCGATGAGCAAGGTCGGCACCTCGATCGCCTTCCACTGATCCCAGAAATGCCGCGTACCCCACTCCTCCGAGATGTCACGAAAGGTCGACACCTCGCCGTGCAGGTACCACCCGTCGTCGCGGCGGTCGAAAGAGTCGAGAAAGTACTGGCCGGCGACGGGGCCGAAGAATTCCTTCATCGCGTCCTCGGAAGCGAACGGCTGCGGCCACGCCGAGATCATCTGAGCCCAATCCGCCGCGGTGCGTCCGCGAAAATCGGGAGCCATGTCTTCGAGGACGAGGGCACCGACCTTGTCGGGGTGCGCGGCGGCGAAGCACCAGGCGTGCAGCGCCCCCATCGAATGCCCGATCACGATCATCGGACCGTCGACGGAAGCAACAGCAGACGCCAGGTCCTCGACGAATGCCTCGGTGGTCAGTTCAGCAGGCGCAGGCCTGCCGTGACCGGCGGCGTCGAAGGTGTAGACGTGGCCGAACTCGCGGATCCACGGCACGTGGCGACGCCACGTTCGTGAGCTGCCCATGAGGCCGTGCAACAACAGAATCGGTTGTCCCGTTCCACCTTCGTCATGCAACACGAGTGTCACGGTACGCGGTGAAGGTACGCGGGTAATGTCGCTTGCATGGCAGTCGTGAAGATCAATGCAATCGAGGTCCCCGAGGGCGCCGGCCCCGAACTGGAGAAGCGCTTCGCAGCACGCGCTCATGCAGTCGAGAACTCACCGGGCTTCCTCGGATTCCAACTCCTCCGCCCCACCGCAGGTGAGAGCCGCTACTTCGTGGTGACGCAGTGGGAGTCCGAGCAGGCATTCGCCGATTGGCGTGACGGCCCTGCCCGCGAAGCACACTCCGGTGAGCGCGCGAAGCCTGTCGCTTCGGGTGCGTCGTTGCTGGAATTCGAAGTTGTCCTGGACGTAGCCGCCAAGAGCTGATTTCGTGGATTGCGCTCGCCGCGGCGGGCGCAATCCCTGCTCAACTCGGCTTCACGCGTTGACACGGTGCGGGCAGTAGTGCAAAAGTTCGCATGTAAACGCGATGGTCCGACAGGAATCCGGTGAAAGCCCGGAGCGGTCGCGCCACTGTAATTCGAGGTGAAGTGTCTTTTCGGCACGACCATTTCGACAGCCAGACACTTCGGCCATCGCATGGACCTAGGGGACGCGAAAATCCCAGGAGGCTTCGATGGCTCTCGCCTATTCTCCCGATACGTCGATCGACTCGACTCGTCTGGCTTTCCTTGCCGCTGCAGTAGTGCTGTTCGCGATGCTCGCTCTCTACCTGGTCGGATTCGACCAGGGCGCTATCTCTCGCACCGGTATGTACATGCATGAACTGATGCACGACGGTCGCCACTTGATGGGCCTGCCGTGCCACTAGTCGACAATTTCACGAAGCTTCTCATTCGTGGTTTGTTGGCTGGTTTGATCGCGGGCATCCTTGCCGGCGGAGTTGCGTTCGTGCTGGGTGAACCGCACGTCAATGCTGCCATTGCGATCGAAGAAGCCAACAGCGCCACCGGTGAGGCTGCCGGCGAAGCCGCTGGGCATTCACACGGGGACGAAGAAGAACCACTGGTGAGCCGCGACGGGCAGCGCGCCGGGTTGTTCCTGGCCACAGCGCTGGCCGGACTGGCACTCGGCGCGATCTTCTCGGTCGTCGCGAATTACGCGCGACGACTCACCGGGATGTCCGGACCGTTGTTGGCGATCACCATCGCCGTCGGCGGTTGGCTGGCCATCGAGGCCGTGCCGTTCTTCAAGTACCCGGCCAATCCGCCTGCCGTCGGAGATCCGGACACCATCAATCAGCGCACACTGCTGTGGCTGGCCGCCGTGATTCTCGGACTGCTGTCCGTCACCGCAGCGGCAGCGGCAGCCAAGGCAGTTTCCGGACACGAGTTCCTCAGTGTGCGCATCGCTGCTCCGGTGGCTGCGTTCCTGGTGATCGTCGCGATCGGTTACGTCTCGCTTCCCGGCATCAACGAGGTGGGTGAAGATTTCCCGGCAACTCTGCTGTGGGAGTTCCGGCTTTCCTCGCTCGCTACACAGGCGACGCTGTGGCTCGTACTCGGATTGGCATTTGCCTTCCTCACCGAGCGCGCGACCAAGAACGCCGACGTGGCGAAGAAGTACGCCCTTCGCTGAACCTGCTGTGCGCCTTTATTAACCGCCCGCGGTTAATAAAGGCGCACAGCAGTTCTCGTTTCAGCTCAGGTGATGCACTTCCTGAAGCCCGTACACCGGCGTCGGAATACCCTCGTAGCGCGCCTTCAACTGCAGCGCGAGGTACAGCGAGTAGTGCCGCGACTGATGCAGATTGCCGCCGTGGAACCAGAGCGCCTCCTGCTGCGTGGGCTTCCACATGTTGCGCTGCTCGCCCTCCCAGGGTCCCGGATCCTTGGTCGTGTTCGAGCCCAGGCCCCACACCTTGCCGACCTTGTCCGCGGTGTCCTGTCCGATCAGATCGGCCACCCAACCGTTCATCGAGCCGTAGCCGGTCGCGTAGACCACCACGTCGGCCGGCAGTTCCGTACCGTCTTCGAGGATGACGCTGTTCTCGGTCAGTTCACGAATGTTGCCGTGCGCGAGCTTGATGTCTCCGTTGGCGACCAGTTCGGCGGCACCGACGTCGATGTAGTAACCCGATCCGCGGCGTAGGTACTTCATGAACAGACCCGAACCGTCGTCGCCCCAGTCGTGCTCGAAACCGGCCTTCTCGAGGCGATCGTAGAAGTCCTTGTCGCGCTCACGGATTGCGTCGTACACCGGGATCTGGAACTCGTGCATGATCCGGTACGGCAGCGAACCGAACGTGAGGTCGGCCTTGTGCGTCGTCATGCCGGCGGCAAGCGCACGCTCCGAATACAGATCGCCCAGGCCCAGATCCATCAGCGAATCCGATTTCACGATGTGCGTCGAGCTGCGCTGCACCATCGTGACGTCGATGCCGTTTTCCCACAGAGCGCCGCAGATGTCGTGCGAGGAATTGTTGGCCCCGATGACCACAACCTTCTTGCCGACGTACTGATCCGGGCCGGGGTGCTTGCTCGAGTGGTGCTGATCGCCGAGGAACTTGTCCTGCCCGGGGAACGTCGGGACGTTGGCCTTGCCGGACATACCCGTCGCCATCACCAACTGCTTGGGACGCAAGGTCAGCTTCTCGCCGTTGCGGTCGACCTCGACGGTCCATTCCTGGGTCTTCTCGTCGAACGACGCCGAGGTGCAGGTCGTGGAACTCCAGTACGGCACCTCCATGACCTTGGTGTACATCTCGAGCCAGTCGCCGATCTTGTCCTTGGGCGCGAACACCGGCCAGTTGTCGGGGAACGGCATGTAAGGCAGGTGGTCGTACCACACCGGATCGTGCAGGCACAGGGACTTGTAGCGTCCGCGCCACTGGTCGCCGGGTCGCTCGTGGCTGTCGATCACGATGGCCGGCACTCCGAGCTGACGCATCCGGGCACCGAGCGCGATTCCGCCCTGCCCACCGCCGACGATCACGACGTAAGGCTGTGTGGTGTAACCGAGTTCGCGGTCCTCGATCTCCTTCTGCTCGGCCCACGTGACGCGATTCGGATCTGCACCGTGCTTGGCGCCGCGCGGGCGGCGAGTGCCCTTGCCCTCCTCGTGGCCCTTGAGTTCCTGCAACGACGTCAGCAGGGTCCAACCTTCATCGCCCTTCAGACGAAGGTGCCCGTGCGCACGCCCGGTTGCAGTCTCGAATTCGATCCAGGCCGACGTGACGCCGTCGGCCTCGTCGGGCGTCTCGGTGGTCCGGAACCCCGAAGGATCGGTGTCGTCGAGTCGTGCGGAGAGCATGTCGGCGATCTGCTCGCGACCTTCGACGGTCTTGATGTTCCAAGTGAACGACACCAAGTCTCGCCAGAAACTGTCGAGTGCGAATTTGCCTGCAACACGCTCGATGTCACGAGCGGCAAGTGCCGACTCGAAATCCGCCAGCCAGGCATCGACGCGCTCCTGCGGTGTCACCGCCGTCAGCTTCACCTCGGGGGCGACTGCGGAATCGATGGTTTGCGTCATCACTTCTCCTTGTTTGTGAATGTGACACACAGCACATCGCATCAGTGGCCCGGGTCACAAGCGTTGCAGCCTGTTGCAATCCGCCCCACTGTGACCAATCCCTCGATCACAAAACTAGTTGAATAATGCAACGATATGTACGATTCAAACCGCCTTCGACGATGCGCAGCCCTTCGCATCCTGAACCACCCGCGATATGCAAAGGAGACGCGCATGGCACGAGCAGGCGCTATTGCCGAGCGGACGGCCCCCGCCGTACGACCTGGCGGACTTGTCGGCGTACTGGCGTTCATCGGCATCCTCGCCGCACTCATGCAAACGCTTGTCGTCCCACTGATCGCGGAACTACCCACACTGCTGAACACGACCGCCTCGAACGCGTCGTGGGTCGTCACTGCGACGCTCCTGGCGGGCGCCGTCGCTACACCGATAGCCGGGCGTCTCGGGGATCTGTACGGCAAGCGGCGGCTGATTCTGATCTGCACGATCCCGCTCATAGTCGGATCGGTCATATGCGCAACTGCCAGTTCTCTGATTCCGATGGTGATCGGACGCGGATTGCAGGGCATCTGCGTCAGCCTGATCCCACTCGGCGTCAGCGCACTACGCGATCTGCTTCCGCCGGAGAGACTCAATTCTGCAATCGCTCTGATGAGTTCATCCATGGGAATCGGCAGCGCACTCGGCCTGCCGATCGCCGCGGCAGTAGCTCAGAACGCCAGCTGGCGGGCACTCTTCTGGGGATCAGCGGCGCTCAGTGTGCTGATACTGATCCTGACCTGGTTCTTCGTCCCGGCGACACCGGTACACAAGGTCGGCGGACGGTTCGACCTGATCGGCGCGATCGGGCTCGGAGCCGGCCTGATCTCACTCCTGCTGGCCGTATCGAAAGGCGGCAGCTGGGGATGGACAAGCGGCACCACCGTGAGCTTGTTCGCGACCACGATCATCGTTCTTCTCGGCTGGGTCTGGTTCGAACGACGCACCGACGACCCGCTCGTGGACCTACGTGTGACGGCGAAGCCGCAGGTGTTGCTGACCAATATCGCTTCCATCGCAACTGGATTCGCGATGTACACCCAGTTCTTGATCATCCCGCAACTGCTGCAACTACCGGAGTCCACCGGTTACGGCATGGGACAGTCGATGTTGGCGATGGGCCTGTGGATGGCGCCACCCGGATTCGTGATGATGGCGGTCTCTCCACTCGGCGCACGCCTCACCGCACTGCGCGGGCCGAAGTTCACACTCATCACAGGCGCGCTCGTCCTCGCTCTCGGTTACGGATCTTCGATGCTGCTGATGGGCTCGACGTGGGGGCTGCTGATCGTCGCCTGCATCGCCAATGCCGGCATCAGTCTCGCGTACGGTTCCATGCCCGCCCTCATCATGGGCGCGGTGCCGCCGTCCGCCACTGCTGCTGCCAACAGCTTCAACTCCTTGATGCGCTCGATCGGCACGTCTGTGTGCGCCGCCGTCATCGGCGTCGTTCTCGCACAGATGACCATCCAGGCCGATGGCCATATCCTGCCGTCGGAAGCCGGCTTCCGCACCAGTCTGTTGATCGGATGCGGGTTCGCCCTGCTCGCCGCAGCGATCGCGCTGTCGATTCCCGTCCGAAAGATGTCTTCCCGCAGCAAAACACCCGTCGAGTCGATCTCCGCTGCAAACGTCTGACCGATACCGGTTGCCCGCACCGTCGTGCGGGCAACCGTGTCACCCCTCAGCAGGTTTCAACTTGCCGAGTCCCAGCGACTGAAATCCCACGACGTAGAACAGGGTCCACAGCACAGCCCAGTCCACGAAACCCAGTGCGTTCCCGTGTAATCCGTCGACGACTGCCGGCTCGTGAAGAATGTTCTCTGCCGCAAAGCGGTAATAGAACAGGAAGGTCACCACCGCGAGCACAAACGTGAGCAGCGCGCGGATCGCGAGGTTGACCCCGTCCGCAAAACCCGTCGGCTTGTTGCCGAAGGCGTTGGCCCAGAAGATCATCCAGAACGCCCAGCACACACCGAGCTGCGCCGGGAACTGATGGACCACGCCACCCAACTCGGCAACAGCATCGCTTCCCACCAGTGCCTTCACGACCGGAAGTGCCACGAAGTACAAGCCGGTTCCCGCGGCGAAGTTACCGATCGTGGCTGCGAGCGCCGTCTTTCCACCACCGCCGAACAGTCGCCACGGCCAGTTGTCGAGCGTCTGACCGGTCAGGATCACGACCACCACGACGCAGTAGAACCAACCGAGCACGGTGTCGACGGTCATCAACGGATCCGTGGCGGAAAGCGACACGGACGGCAGGCCGAACACGAAGTACAGCGCCAGCGTCGGGACGGCGACAAACGCGATCTCACACAACCCCACCAGCGGTTGCTTCATCCCGAGGGAAGTCCACGGCCAGTGCTGCCAGTTCAGGACCACCATCACCCAGGTCCCGAATCCGAAGAGCACGAACAGCGCACCCGCGAAATAACCGAGACCGCCCTCACGATCGGCCGCGAAATCCGGGTACAAGCTCCCCAAACCGTGTGCCAGGAGCCACGTCACCACGACGGCGAAGACCGCGGTCGCGGCCATGATCGCCAGCCCCTTCGCCGGCTGCGGGAGTTGATCGAAGCCGGCGAACTCGCAGTTGAAGCCGATGAACACCACAAACAGGATCGCCCAGAAAAGCGCCGCGTTGAACGGCAAAGGATAGAAATTCCACGGGCTGGTGGTCGGATCTGCCAGAAGGTACCAACTCGCCACGGCCAGCACGAGAACGATCACAAGATTGGTGATCCCGAACCCGATCCAGCGGCGTGACGGTGGCCGGTTCGGCGTCGCCGGTTCTGTGGGTGTGTCGACTGTAGCGGTCATGTTCCCTCTCCCAGATTGTCTCGCAAGATGATTCGCGAAGTGGTCGCGCAACTATGAAGCTGTCGCGCGGGGCACCGGGAGGGTTGCCGAGGGTTGCAATCGCAGTCCGATTCTTCGGAATTGCAACACCGTGCAACCCTTCCGCATTGTGGTCGTCGTCACATACAAATCACTCACCGGTTCACGGCTAACCGTTTCACTACCAACGAGGAGAAACTGCATGAGCATCACGGGCAAGGTAGTTCTGGTCACCGGCGCCGGCCAAGGAATAGGACGCGGAATCGCTCTCCGCCTCGCCCACGACGGCGCCGACATCGCACTGGTCGACCTCGATCAGACCAAGCTGGATGCGGTTGCCGACGAGATTCGACAGATCGGGCGTCAGGCGACCACGTTTGTCGCCGACGTCAGCGATCGAGCACAGGTGAACGCCGCTGTCGAACACGCACACAAGGAATTGGGCGGATTCGACGTCATCGTCAACAACGCGGGAATCGCTCTCGTCGGCCCGATCTCCGACGCGACGCCGGAAGAGGTCTCCAAGATCTGGAGCGTCAACGTCGACGGTGTGCTGTGGGGAATTCAAGCTGCAGCAGCAAAGTTCCAAGCGCTGGGACAACGCGGAAAGATCATCAACGCCTCGTCCATCGCCGGCCACGACGGATTCGCCATGCTCGGCGTCTACAGCGCCACGAAATTCGCGGTCAGGGCCCTCACTCAGGCCGCAGCCAAGGAATACGCGTCCGACGGAATCACCGTCAACGCGTACTGCCCCGGCGTCGTGGGAACCGACATGTGGGTGACGATCGACAAGAGGTTCGCCGAACTGACCGGTGCGCCGGAGGGCGCCACCTACGAGAAGTTCGTCGGCGGAATTGCGCTGGGTCGAGCTGAAACCCCCGACGATGTAGCCGGTTTCGTCTCGTACCTCGCCGGGCCCGATTCCGACTACATGACCGGGCAGGCCGGTCTCATCGACGGCGGTCTCGTCTACCGCTGACCGAAGTGTCGTCACCGAGAACGGTGCCTTCGCCGAAAACGGTGCCCTCGCAGAAAAGGCGGTTGCCCGAACCCGCGATGCCACCCGGCGAGGATCCTCGCGACTACGCGAGGACCCTCGCCGCGGTGTACGACGCGACGATGGCCGGAGACCGCGCACCGGCCCGACCCAGGGACGTGGTGCGCCAATCGTGGCAACGCCTGCGCGAACTCGGTATCGACCCCGAGCACAACCGGGTCGAACCGTCGATGGACGTTGCCGAACTCGATCTCCGTCGTCGTGAGTCCGGACTGTACGACGTGCTCGACGACGTGACACGCGGACTCGAATCGGTCACCGCGAGCGGTGAGAACATCATGGTCGTAGCGGACCTTCGCGGAACTGTGCTGTGGCGCAGCGGTTCCCATCGCGTCCTCGACCAGGCTGCGCGTCTGGGTTTTGTCGAAGGGGCGAACTGGGCCGAGGACAGCGTCGGTACCAACGCCATCGGAACGGCATTGGTGTCACGACAGGCGGTGCAGATCTTCTCGGCGGAACACTATGCGCGTAGCCACCATCCGTGGACATGTGCGGGGGCACCCATCCGCGATCCGCGGGACGACCGTGTCATCGGCGTGGTGGACATCAGTGGTCCGGCGAAGACCGTCCATCCCACGACGCTCGCTCTGGTCGACGCCGTCGCACGCCTCGCCCAATCACACCTGCGCGACAAGCATCGGGACAATCTCGATCAATTACGTTCTGTTGCAGGGCCGATGCTCGCCCGCAGCGGATCACCCGCATTGGTGATCGATACTCATGGATGGGTCGCAGCGGTCGACGCACTCCCCCATCGCTCGCGCGTGCTGCTTCCCGCAGCTTTGGCTCCCGGCAGAACGTGGTTTCCGGCTCTGGGCCTGTGCGAACTGGATCCGCTCCCCGGCGGGTGGCTGGTTCGTCCGATCACCACCGGCGAGAAAATCACCGCTCCCACGGTGCATATCGATCTGCGCGATTCCGAGAACATGTCGGTGACCGTCACATCCGGGTTCGGCGAATGGGCGTACTCCCCGACCCAGCGGCACGCCGAGATTCTGTTCCTCCTCGGATCGGAAAGACGAGGACTGACTGCATCTCGGTTGGCGCAAGACCTGTTCGGTGACCCGGCCCGCACGGTGACTGCGCGGGCCGAGATGTCACGTCTGCGAAAGAACCTTGCCGGAGTTGTTGCAGCGCAGCCGTACCGATTCGTCGATGCAGCGCACGTGACGTTGTCCTGCCCCGTGGACGGCGCGCATCTGTTGCCGTTCTCGAACGCGCCGGCAGTACGTGCCGCTCGCCTTACTCAGGCCGGTTCGGAGGCCTGAGTAAGCAACTGCAGAAACACCTCTTCGGGCTGAGCGCCCGACACTGCGACCGCACGGTTGGCAACGAAGAACGGAACACCACTGACCTGGAGTTGGCGGGCCATGGACAGATCCTCGCGCACGGCCTCGGCGGCGGCATCGGAGCCCAGTTGCTCGCGCACCACATCGGCATCGAGACCGACACTCACGGCCAACTCGACCAACACCTCACGGTCGTCGATCACCTTGCCGTCGCTGAAGTGAGCCTTGAACAGCGCTTCGAGGAGTTCGTTCTGCCGCTCACCCGCGAGATGCAGCAACCTGTGCGCATCAAAGGTATTGGCGGCGATCACGGTGTCGAAGTCCAAGGTCAACCCGACCTCGGCTGCCGTCGCACTGACATGGGCGAACATCTGACGTACCTGATCAGGCGCCATCCCCTTCATCTCGACCAACGCGTCGAGTTCGGTACGGCCCGCGCCCACCGGGGTCTCCGGAGCAAGCTGGTACGAGCGCCAGATGACATTGACGCGGTCCTTGTTCTCGAAACGATCCAGAGCCGAGAGGAACCTGGTCTTTCCGATGTAGCACCACGGGCAAGCGACGTCCGACCACACTTCGATGGTCACGTCTTGGTCAATCACGATTTGATCAGTCACCGAAGGTGCAACAACGAACAGGGGCGGGATTAGTCCCGAGTCACGTGACCAGGCCACACCGGAACGCGATCAACGACGCACCCACCCGGTTGGGCACGCCGAGCTTGGCGAACAGTGAAGAGATGTGCGTCTTGACGGTGGTCTCACCGAGGTACAGCCGCTCCGCGATGACGCTGTTGGCCGCGCCTGTCGCCAGGATTGCCAGCACTTCACGCTCGCGTTCGGTGAGCGACGCGAGGGGAGTCTGATCGGGGGCTTGCCGACGCGGCGTCGAGGCCACGATGGCGCGCAGAGAATCGCAGCTGAACAACGAGTGGTCGGACGCCACCACTCGTACTGCCTGCTGGAACGCCTGTGGAGCCGCGTCCTTGCTCAGGAAACTGTGCGCGCCCGCCTCGACGGCCTGCACGACCATGTCGTCGACGTCGAAGGCTGTCATCGCAATGACCTTCGGCGGATTGCTCATGGTCATCAATTCTCGGGTGGCCTCCAGGCCGCCGACCCGCGCCATCTTCAGATCCATCAACACAACGTGCGGACGAAAACGCGTGACCTTGGCTGCGACCTGATCGCCGTCTTCTGCCTCGGCAACCACCACGATGTCCGGCGCTGCTTCCAGGATGTCCTTCATTCCGCGCCGAACCCAGGCGTCGTTGTCGACGATCAAAACTGTGATGCGCGAGTCAGCGTCCATAGTGCGCTCAGATTACCCAGAGCCCCCGACAGTAAGAGGGTGGGCGGGCTACGACGACCAGGGCACCCAGCAACTGACGAGGAAATCGTCCCCCAACGCGCCGGCCTCGACCTTGCCGCCGATCTCTCGCGCCTGTTCGGCCAGTCCGCGTAGACCTGATCGCGAACCGATCGACGTCATGGGTGCAAGCTCGCTGAGCTTGTTGCGTGCGAGGATGCGGATTCCGTCGTGCGGCGACCCGGTCACCGAAATGACGAGCATCTGGTCGCTCGCGTATTTCTGGACATTGGTCAGTGACTCCTGCACGACGCGATAGCAGACGTGCCCCGCCAACATTCCGACGTCACCCGGGAGCAACTCGGATTCGAGGCGGCAGTGAATGCCGGCGGCGCGGGCACTGTTGACCAGATCGCCGATCGCGTCGATCCCTTGATGCCCACCGTGTTCGCGACGATCACCATTTCCTCTGAGCACTCCGACGATTCCCTTCAATTCGTCCAAAGCCTCGTGCGCGGTCGTTCTGATCATCGCAGCCGTGTTGACGACCTTCTCGGGATTGTCTGCCGCGCTCACCTGCAGCCCGCCGGCGAACAACGAAATCCGGCTCAAGCTGGCGGCGATCGTATCGTGCATGTCGCGAGCGATCCGCGTTCGTTCCTCGGTGCGAATCATCTCGTCGCGCATCACGTCGGTTTTCTCGGTGGCCAGATCCCGTACGTGCTCGGCCTCGACGAGTTCGGTCCTGGTCCGGATCAGGAGAGAGAGCGCCACGACGATGCCGACCATGACGGCCGCGACGAGCCACGGGATCCAAATGCCGACGTCGTATTGAACGACTGCCGAACCGTCCTTGGGTTTCATGGTGCCCATCGTGAGAACGGAGTACTCACGATTTCGAAAAGCGTCGTAGGTCAACGAAATTCCGCACACGACGAAGACAGCTGCCGCAGCGGCAGCAAGCCGAGGCCCACGTGCGATCCGGGCAACGGCGAACAACGCGATGAGCGCCGCCGTTGCATCAGTGGGAAAGAACAGCGGCCCGACCAGAGTGATCGCCAGAACCACCCAAGGATGCTGATGGCGCCAGACGAGCGATACCCCGCCCGCCACGCCCAGGACGAACCCGATCCCGACCAGCACCGGTGGCATGTTTCCCGACGAACCGGCGATGCCCACCGTCATGAAGGAACAGAAAAGGCTGAACGCGACGGCGGTGGTGGTCCATACGCGCCGTCGCACAACAGTTCCTTGGGTGGTGATCACCGAGCAAGCGTATCGACCGCCACCGACGCCTCGAATCAGCCGAACGGGTGGACGGACCGCCAGGTTCCGACCGAAAGGATGAGGCGGACCGATCTTTCGGCTGAAGCGGTGAGCAGTCCTCACATCGTTGACTTGTGCCATACCAACTCTCGAAAGGCGCACATCATGCGATCACTCCGCACTCCCCTCGCCCTCCTCGCCGTCGGCGCAGCCTTGTTCGCAACCATCGCCTCGGGCGAAACAGACGAAGCGAAGAAGGTCGACGACAACGGTTCGTCCACCGCTCCTGCGGCTGCTTTCGGCATCGGTGACGTCGTCGAGCTGGGCGACTGGCGCGTACAGGTACACGGCGTCGTCGATCCTTACGTCTCGACCAATCAGTTCATCACCGCTGATCCCGGAAACCGTTACGTGGTGGTCGACACCGAGGTCACCAACAACAGTGACAAGCCGTCGACTGTCTCGTCGATGATGTGCTTCGAATTGCAGGACTCGGCGAACAAGTCGTACAACATCACGTTCACCGACAGCAGCACGTCGAGTGTCGACGGAGAACTAGCACCGGGCGCTGCCAAGCGAGGCGAACTGGCCTACGAGGTCCCCGAGGCCGCCACCGGCCTGCGCCTTCAGTTCAAGTGCGATCTGTTCTCGTCCGGCTCGGCAACGATCAACCTGTCGTGAACCGTCCGGGCGATCTGCTGCTGAGTCCGTGGGCGCTGGTTTCGGTGGCGATCATTCTGATCAACGACCACGCACTCAAAGGCGCCTTCGGGAACATGGTGACGGGCAAGCTGTCCGACGTCGCCGGCGTGTTCCTGTTTCCCCTGCTTCTGCTCTCGGCTTTCGAGGTGCTCAGGCGAAACCTGGTGGGGCGAGCAGCGATCGCCTGGTCCATCGCGGTCACGGGTATCGGCTTCGCCGCGGTGAAGGTGGTCCCGCCGATCGGTGACGCGTACGAGTGGGTGATCGGGTTTCTCCGCCTGACCGCAGGAGGATTCCGCGGAGATCTCTTGCCGATCCTGGTCTATCGCGATCCATCGGACCTGTGGGTGCTCCCGATACTGTTCGCGAGCTACCTGGTCATCACACACAACCGCACTCGGGCGCCGGAGGGGGCGCCCGAGCACGAGTTGATCAGTCCAGGGCCGCATCCAACGTGATGTCGACGCCGGTCAGTGCCTTGCTGACCGGGCAGGTTTCCTTGGCCGCCTGGGCGACCTCGGCGAAGCCGTCGGCGTCGAGGCCGTCGACCTCGGCGCGAACGGTGAGCTTGATTCCGGTGAGCTTGAAGCCGACCGTGTCGGGTCCGAGCGACACGTCCGCGGTGATGTCCAGGCTCTGCGGGGTTCCGCCGGCCTCGGCGATCAGGGCCGACAACTGCATCGCGTAGCAGGAGGAATGTGCTGCGGCGATGAGCTCCTCGGGGCTGGTGGTTCCGCCGGCCTCCTCAGCTGCGCGCTTGGGGAACGACACGTCGAAGGTCGCGACGCCCGAGCTGGTGAGTTCCACCTGCCCCGATCCGGCCTCGAGGGTGCCGTTCCAGGCGGTGCGTGCGGTACGAGTTGGCATTGCTGTCCCTACTTCCGTCTTCACATGATTCGGTGAACGCCTTGCGATCACGAACCTACCCGCGATACGTGACGTCACACCTACTGTTTCGGACGGGACTACCCGAGGAGCGTCGCGGACAGCAGTTTCTCGACGCGGGCCTGTGCGGAGTTCTCCGAGGAAAAGTGCACGATTCTGCCGATGTCGAAGACAAGCCCGAGCGCCGCGTGGACGAGGAAACGCGCTTGGACGATCGTCAACTCCGGCCGTGCCTCGACGCACAGGTGCGCCCATTCCTCGACGTTCAAACGCTGAATGTTGCGCAACTCGGTCCGTGATCGATCCGGCAAGCTGCCGATCTCGGCAAAGTACACGGCCAACAGTTCACTGGTTCCGAACGAAACCTCGACGTACATCTTCGCCAACGTCTCGACGGCTGCGAGAGGAGTCTCGGATTCCGCCAACGCCGAACCCAACGTCATCGTCAGACGATCGGACGCTCGGTGGAAGGCCGCAGCCAGTAGGTCGGCCTTGCTCGCGAAGTGCCGATACACACTCGACGCGTTGATACCCGCCGCGGCGCCGATCTCCTCGATGCTCACGTCGTGATACCCGCGCTGATAGAACAGCAGGACTGCTTCCTGAAGCAGCACTTCACGTTTCGACGTCCGCACGAGGCCGGTTTTGCGTTCGGACGCCGCCGCCCCCGCGCCGCCTTCCACACCGACCGGCAGTTCGACGCCGACGACGGACCAGCATGCCGCCAGGATCAGCGCTTCGATCTGCTTGGCGGACAACGCCGATCGATGCCCGGTGATACTGGCGATCACGCTGAGCACAGCGGGTGCGATGAGCTCCACATCCGCCGGGTCGAGTTCCGGGCGAACTGCGGCCAGCGGCTCGGCAATCCGAAGATTGAGCGTGCGCATTCCCACCCGCAACTGCTCACGATCCTCGTCGACCAGGTAGCGCCCCTCCCAACGGTAGAGACCTCCCCTACGCCGATTCTCGATCGTCGCGCGAATGACACCCACCATCGTGGAGTTCAACTGCTCGCGTGGATCGTCGTTTCCGTGTACCGCGGGATCGCTGGCATCCAACAACGCCTGAGTCAGGTTGTTCACGGTGTAGACGAACAGCGCGTATTTCGTAGGGAAATGACGATAGAGGGCAGGCCCGGAGATTCCGACCTTCGCTGCGATCTCGTCGATACCCACCGCGTGGTAGCCACGTTCGCTGAATGCTTCCGCAGCAGCGGCCGCAATTTGCGCCTTCCGATTCTTCGGACGCGTCCGTGGTGCGGGGTCGCTGCCACGCACGGAGACGCGTGTCTGTCCGGGCACCTGACCCTCCACTTCCGTTGCTTTCTCTTGCACTGCCTTTGTCCGCTGCACCGCACTTCTACAGGCGTGAGTCCGAACGGATCATGTTAACCGTCACGAAGGTCGCAATTCGCGCCCGGTACAGCTTCACCCGAAACCCTACAACGCAGCTGTCGCGCCGGACGGATTCCGGAAAAAGAGTCTTGACACCCGCTCTCACACCGGTGTTATGTTAGTGACGATTCGCACAGTCTTGCACGTAGTCCGCTGGCGGGCTCGTTCCTTGTCGCACGGAGTTTTTCCTTGCCCACAACAGGGTTCGATGCCGATTGACCGACCGTAAGAAAGTAGTTGTGAGCACATGATTCGCACTCGCTTCACCGAAATGTTCGGCGTAGACCACCCCATCGTGCAGGGCGGCATGATGTGGGTAGGGCGCGCAGAACTTGTTGCGGCCACGGCAAATTCCGGTGCCCTCGGGTTCCTGACGGGTCTCACCCAGCCCACACCGGAAGACCTCGTCAAGGAAATTGCTCGCACTCGCGATCTCACGGACAAGCCCTTCGGTGTCAATCTCACTATTCTGCCGTCGATCACGCCACCGCCGTACGCCGAATATCGCCAGGCGATCATCGAATCCGGAATCAAGATCGTCGAGACGGCCGGTTCGAATCCGATCGATCACCTTCCACATTTCAAAGACGCAGGTGTGAAGGTGATCCACAAGTGCACTGCAGTTCGTCACGCGATCAAGGCCGAGAGACTGGGCGTCGACGCCGTCAGCATCGACGGATTCGAATGCGCCGGGCACCCCGGCGAGGACGACATACCGGGGCTGATTCTGATTCCGGCTGCCACGCAGCAACTCACGATTCCCGTGATCGCCTCGGGCGGAATCGCAGATTCTCGTGGACTCGTCGCCGCCCTCGCGCTGGGCGCGGACGGCGTCAACATGGGAACTCGATTCATGTGCACCGTGGAATCCCCTGTAGCGCAATCGGTCAAAGAACAGATTGTCGCCAACACCGAACGCGACACCAAGCTGATCTTCCGGACCCTCCACAACACCGCACGCGTGGCCGCGAATGCGATCAGTGCCGAAGTCGTCGACATCGAGGCACGCGGCGACGCACAGTTCAGTGACATTCAGCATCTGGTGGCCGGAGCGCGCGGACGCAAGGTCTTCGAAGACGGCGATCTCGACGCGGGCATCTGGTCCGCCGGCCAGAGTCAAGGCCTGATCAACGACATCCCGACGGTTTCCGACATGATCGACCGCATGGTCTCGGAGGCCGAACACATCATCACCTCACGGCTTTCCGGATTCGTCACCGCGGTGAGTGCGGCATGACCGCCACCGCCGAGACGGGCTTCCGCTCCGAGATCACCGACGGTGTACTGCGATTGACTTTCGACCGCCCCAAGCGGATGAACGCGATCGACCTGCCCACGATGAGCGCTTTCGCCGCCGCAGTCCGAGACGGCGGCGCAGACCCGGCAGTTCGTACCATCGTCATCACCGGCTCCGGTCGAGCGTTCTGCACCGGCGCCGACCTCGCCGCCGCTGCGGTCAACCCCGCAGACCCGAAGGTCGTCATGGATGCGGCGACTTCGCTGATTCGCGCCGTCACCAGCGCCCCGGTCCCGGTGATCGCCGCGGTCAACGGCCCCGCCGCCGGCGTCGGAGTGTCCATCGCGCTGGCTGCGGATCTGACGTACGCAGCATCGAGCGCGTACTTCCTCCTCTCGTTCGTCAACATCGGCCTGATGCCCGACGGCGGCGCCAGTGCGCTGGTACCGGCAGCGATCGGACGGGCCCGCGCGGCCGAGATGGCGTTGCTGGGTGAGCGGGTCTCCGCCGACGACGCAGAGCGTTTCGGGCTCGTGTCCCGCACCGTCTCCGACGAAGATTTCGCCACACACATCCAGTCGATCGCCGATCGAACGTCCAAGGCTCCCCGCCGTGCCCTCGAACTCACCAAAAGAGCGCTCAATGCGGCTACGTTGGATCGCCTCGACGCCGCGTTGGAGCTCGAAAATATCGGGCAGGCAGAACTTCTCACCGGTGACGATTTCAAAGAAGGCGCGACGGCGATGCTTCAGAAGCGCGCACCGCAGTACAAGTAATCCTGCGAATTTTCGTTAACAAAACCCCTGTGCACATCGACGGCTCACTGTAGCCTGAGTCACACAATCACCCACGCATGAGAGGAACCCATCGATGGCCTCCACCGATGCAGTCTCCGAGGCGCAGCGTTCACGCCGCACCAACTGGAACAATCAGATCGCCAGGCATGCGCAGATGATTCCCGATCGCACCGCGCTGCGATTTTTGGGCAATTCCATCACCTGGAGCACTCTCGACACGCGCGTCGAGAAGCTGGCAGACGCCCTTGCTCGACGCGGTGTCAGCTTCGGCGACCGCGTGCTCATCCTGATGCTCAACCGCCCGGAATACCTCGAGGTCGTGCTCGCGACCAACGCGCTGGGCGCAATCGCTGTTCCGGTGAACTTCCGTCTGACGCCACCCGAGGTCGCTTATCTCGTCAACGACTCCGGCTCCAAAGTCATTGTCGCCGAAGGCCCCTTGGCTCCGCTGGCCAGCGCGGCTCGCGCCGCATCCGAGGGGATCGACATTTCCATCACCGTGGGCGCCGCCGCCGAGGGTAACAGCCTGAATTACGAGGACCTGATCAGCGAAGAGGGTGAGCAGCACGCGTTCGTCGACATCCCGGACGACACTGCGGCCCTCATCATGTACACCTCGGGAACCACCGGTCGCCCCAAAGGTTCGGTACTCTCCCACTCGAACCTGTCGTCGCAAGCATTGACCTGTATCCGAGCCTTCCACCTGTTCAACGCCGATTCCATCGGTTTCTGCGCGTCGCCCATGTTCCACATCGCAGCCCTCGGCTCCATCGCACCGAGCCTGCAACTCGGCACGACCACGGTGATCCACCCGGTCGGCGCATTCGACCCGGGCCAACTACTCGACATTCTCGAAGCCGAGAAGGTCACCAGCCTGTTCCTCGTGCCTGTGCAATGGCAGGCCGTGTGCGCAGTTCAAAAGGCACAACCTCGAGTACTGTCGCTGAAGAACATCTCGTGGGGTGCCGCGCCGTCGTCCGATACGATCCTGCGGGCAATGGCCGAAACCTTCCCCGACGCATTCAATGTCGCGGTCTTCGGTCAGACCGAGATGTCGCCCATCACTTGCGTTCTCGACGGCGAAGATGCAATTCGTAAGCTCGGATCGGTCGGTCGGGTCATTCCGACCATCTCCGCCAGGGTGGTCGACGAGAACATGGACGACGTGGCACCCGGCGAAATCGGCGAAATCGTCTACCGCGGACCCACGATGATGAGCGAGTACTGGAACAACCCCACCGCCACCGCAGACGCCTTCCACGGTGGATGGTTCCACTCCGGCGATCTCGTTCGAGTCGACGACGAAGGCTTCGTCTACGTCGTCGACCGCAAGAAGGACATGATCATCTCCGGCGGCGAGAACATCTACTGCGCCGAGGTGGAAAACGTTCTCTACGAACACGAATTGATCGTCGAAGCGGCCGTCGTCGGTCGCCCCGACGCCAAGTGGGGTGAGGTGCCGGTCGCGATCGTCGCAATGGCGCCGGGTTCAGCCGTTGACCTGACCATCGAAGAGCTGAGCGTCTTCCTCAACGATCGTCTCGCGCGCTACAAGCACCCGAAGGACATCGTCGTCGTGGAAGCGCTCCCACGCAACGCAAGCGGCAAGGTCGTCAAGGGTGAACTGCGAGAGAAGGTTCGAGCAGTCGACGCCGTTTCCTGACTCGACATGAAACGGGCGGCACCTCCAGCGAGGTGCCGCCCGTTCGTGTGCGTCCTTCACGTGCTCTGCGAATGCAACTTCCGATGCAGTTCTCGTACCTGTGGAACCAACTCCGGAACCGGACCTTCGACCGGGATGTTCGGCGCAACCTCGTTGACGGACAGAGACTTCACCGGCGCCGGAGCCACACCCCACTCCGCGAGCCAGTCGCCGAGTTGGGCCGAAGAGCAGATGTAGACGATCCGTCCCAGTCCCACCCACGCGTGCGCTGCCGAACACATCGCGCAGTGCTCACCCGAGGTGAATACCGTTGCCGTCGAACGCTCTTCCGGCGTCAGGTACTGAGCTGCCCACCGCGCCAGCTCGAATTCGGGGTGACGTGTGTTGTCGCCGCCCGCGATTCTGTTTCGATCCTCCGCCAGAAAGGTTCCGTCGGCCGCGGCCAGGACGGAACCGAAAGGTTCGTCGCCGGCATCCAATGCTTCCGTTGCCAATTCGACGCAACGACGCAGGTGACCCAGTTCGATGTCGTTCATGTGTACGCCCTCTCCCGTGATACACGAAACGGGCGGCACCGGTGAGGTGCCGCCCGTTTCGTTACTTGCTCTGCTGTACTACTCGGCTGCGCTTTCGCTTTCGCCGGCCTTGGTCAGCTCGATCGGCGGTGCGTCCGGCACGTCGATCGGCTTCTTGGTAGGCGTGAACGAGAACTTCGCGTCCTCGCCCGAGCCTTCGCCGTCCCAGTTCTCGACGTCGACGAGCACGATGTGACCCGGTCCGATCTCTCCGAAGAGGATCTTCTCGGACATCTGGTCCTCGATCTCGCGCTGGATGGTGCGACGCAGCGGTCGTGCACCCAGTACCGGATCGAATCCGCGCTTGGCCAGAAGCGACTTGGCCTTGTCGGTGACCTCCATGGCCATGTCCTTGTTCTTGAGTGCCGCCTCGACGCGAGCGAGCATCAGGTCGACCATCTGAACGATCTGCTCGTTCGTGAGCTGATGGAAGACGACGATGTCGTCGATACGGTTCAAGAACTCGGGACGGAAGTGCTTCTTCAGCTCGTCGTGAACCTTGAGCTTCATGCGCTCGTAGTTCGACTCCGTGCCCGTTCCCGAGCTGAAGCCCAGGCCGACTGCCTTGGAGATGTCCGACGTACCGAGGTTGGACGTGAAGATCAGCACCGTGTTCTTGAAGTCGACGGTACGTCCCTGACCGTCGGTGAGACGGCCGTCCTCGAGCACCTGCAGGAGGGTGTTGTAGATCTCCTGGTGTGCCTTCTCGATCTCGTCGAACAGCACAACGCTGAACGGCTTGCGGCGCACCTTCTCGGTGAGCTGGCCGCCCTCTTCGTATCCGACGTACCCGGGAGGGGCACCGAACAGACGCGAAGCGGTGAAGCGGTCGTGGAACTCGCCCATGTCGATCTGGATCAGAGCGTCGTCGTCACCGAACAGGAAGTTGGCGAGCGACTTCGCGAGCTCGGTCTTACCGACACCGGACGGGCCGGCGAAGATGAACGAGCCCGAGGGACGCTTGGGATCCTTCAGACCTGCACGCGTACGACGGATCGCCTTCGAGACGGACTTGACTGCCTCTTCCTGGCCGATGATCCGCTTGTGCAGTTCCTCTTCCATGCGGAGCAGACGAGTGGTCTCCTCCTCGGTGAGCTTGAAGACGGGGATGCCGGTCCAGTTGCCCAGAACCTCGGCGATCTGCTCGTCGTCGACCTCGGCGATGACGTCCAGGTCGCCCGCACGCCACTGCTTCTCACGCTCAGCGCGCTGAGCAACGAGGGTCTTCTCCTTGTCACGCAGGTTCGCGGCCTTCTCGAAGTCCTGCGCATCGATCGCGGACTCCTTCTCGCGACGCGCGTCGGCGATGCGATCGTCGAATTCGCGCAGGTCCGGCGGTGCAGTCATCCGACGGATGCGCATTCGCGCGCCCGCCTCGTCGATGAGGTCGATCGCCTTGTCCGGCAAGAAGCGGTCGTTGATGTAGCGGTCGGCCAGCGTCGCCGCTGCCACCAGAGCACCGTCCGTGATGGACACACGGTGGTGAGCCTCGTAGCGGTCACGAAGACCCTTGAGGATCTCGATGGTGTGCTCGACGGTCGGCTCGCCCACCTGGACGGGCTGGAAACGACGCTCGAGAGCGGCATCCTTCTCGATGTACTTGCGGTACTCGTCGAGAGTGGTGGCACCGATGGTCTGCAGCTCACCACGGGCGAGCTTGGGCTTGAGGATGGAGGCCGCGTCGATAGCGCCCTCGGCCGCGCCCGCACCCACGAGGGTGTGCAGCTCGTCGATGAACAGGATGATGTCGCCGCGGGTGTTGATCTCCTTGAGAACCTTCTTCAGGCGCTCTTCGAAGTCACCGCGGTAACGGCTGCCGGCCACGAGCGACCCGAGGTCGAGCGTGTACAGCTGCTTGTCCTTGAGGGTCTCGGGAACCTCGCCGTTGACGATTGCCTGAGCCAAGCCCTCGACCACAGCGGTCTTACCGACACCGGGTTCACCGATGAGAACCGGGTTGTTCTTGGTACGACGCGAGAGAACCTGCATGACGCGCTCGATTTCCTTCGAGCGGCCGATGACCGGGTCCAGCTTGCCTTCGAGGGCAGCTTGCGTCAGGTTGCGACCGAACTGGTCGAGCACGAGCGAGGTGGACGGCGTGCCGGCCTCTCCGCGGGTGCCACCGGTTTCGGTGGGCTCCTTGCCCTGGTAGCCCGACAGCAGCTGGATGACCTGCTGGCGGACGCGGTTGAGATCGGCACCGAGCTTGACCAGAACCTGGGCTGCCACGCCCTCACCCTCACGGATGAGACCGAGCAGGATGTGCTCCGTACCGATGTAGTTGTGTCCGAGCTGCAGCGCTTCGCGCAGACTCAGCTCGAGGACTTTCTTGGCGCGCGGTGTGAAGGGGATGTGACCGGACGGAGCCTGCTGGCCCTGGCCGATGATCTCCTCGACCTGGCTGCGGACTCCCTCGAGGGAGATACCCAACGACTCCAACGACTTGGCTGCAACACCTTCGCCCTCGTGAATGAGGCCGAGAAGGATGTGCTCCGTGCCGATGTAGTTGTGGTTGAGCATCCTGGCTTCTTCTTGAGCCAGGACAACAACGCGCCGCGCGCGATCGGTGAACCTCTCGAACATCGCTCTCCCTCACACTCTCCGGCGGGCAGGTTCGAGACCGGATGTCTCGTCCCTGGTCGCCGCGTTTCGCTCCGGCACTACAGACTGATCGCCTCGCCGGTCAGCGGACTGACGTCCACGAATCGACAAAGGTTGCACGACCCCACTTATTACTCTAGAGGGCGCGAAGTCCACCTGCTGCTCCTCCACCCGATTGGCGGCGGAAGCCGGACTGCTTACCGTTCACAACGTCGCAGCTGAGGGAATCGTTTCCCGGTTCCTGTACGCCTGAAGCGAACAGCGATTTTCGACGCCTGATCAGCCGAATATCGGGAGTACCCGAGTGCACGGCACCTCACGCGGATTCGACGGATCCAGCGCGTTGAGCGTCAGAGTCGCCGTTCGCGCCGACGCCACCAACGCGATGTGATCCGACAGGTCCTGTTCGCAGCCGTCCTGAACAACTATGTTCGACGCATTCGACGCGGCCAGTATTCCGCTGCTGTACGGAACGACTACTTGATCGAATCGGGTCACGATGTTGGTGTACTCGACGTCATCGGAGTAGACGCCCGCGTCGCGCAGTTCGGTCACGAAGGTGGCGTTGTCGAAATCCGGTCCGCCGACGCCTTCCGGAGGGCCGACCTCCGAGCCGTCCCACAACGGAGCGATGGAGACGATCTTGGAAACCTTCGCGTCGCCGCCGAGGAACTTGGCGTAGTACGCACTGACCGTCGTCCCTTGGGAGTGTCCGATCAGGTCCACCTTCGAGCTACCGGTCGCGGTAAGGACTTGGTCGACGAACTCCGCCAACTGCCCTGCGCTGTCTCCGAGTGGTGCGAGGCCGCCGGCTGCGGAAATCGGCCACGGCTGGTCCGTTCGATTCCCGAAGGTGAGCGCGAAAACGCAGTACCCCTCGTTGGCCAGCACGGGTGCGAGTACGCCCCAATTTGTCTGACGGTTGGCCGCCGTCCCGTGCACCAGAACGACGGGATCAGGATGAGCAGCGGAAGGCCTGCACGAGAAGTCGTTGGTGCCGGGGGCCGATCCGCCCGGGTTGGTCGCTTCGAGGGCGATTCCACTGAAGAAACCGAACGGAACGGGAAGAGGTTCGTTCGCCGACGCAAGCGGTGTGGCGGTCGCAGCTACGGCTCCGGCCAGAGCGAGAGCGCCCACGCATGTTCGAATCCCCACCGAAGGCCTCCACATGTTGCTCAACCCACGACGGGCAATACCGAGTTGCACGGTACCGGCCGCTGGTGCGCGGGGTCGAGTGCATTGAGAGCAAAAGTCGCAGCGCGCAGCGATGCCGCGATGGCGAGGTGATCGGAGATGTCTTGCTCACAACCGTCCTGGACGACGATGTTGGTGGCGTTGGGCCCGGGCTCCAGTCCGTTTGTGTACGGCAGCACCAGTTCGTCGTAGCGCGTCGTGATGTTCGTGTAGTGAACGCCCGGCGCGTAAACGCCTCCCGCACGGAGATTTTCGATGAACTCCGAACCGGCCCCCATGTTCAGACACGCCTTGCAGATCGGGAATCCGGCCTGCGCTGCCTCGGATACTCCGAGTTCGCGAAGGCTGCGGCCGATACTTGCCTGCTCGTTTCCGAGCGTTCCCTTCCACAGCGACGCCACCGAGACGATGTTGTCCACTTTGTCGGCACCGCCGAGGAACTTCGCGTAGTACCCGTTGATGATGGTGCCCTGCGAATGTCCGATCAGATCTACCGACGTTGCGCCCGTGGCGCCCAGTACTTGATCGACGAATTTCGACAATTGTGCTGCGCTGGAGGGAATTTCCTGCATTCCACCGATGGCCGACAACGGCCATGGCTGCTCGGGGAAGTTGCCGTACGTCAGCGCGAAGACGCAGTAGCCCTCGTTGGTGAGCAACGGCGCATAGGTGGCCCAGTTGGTCTGCCTGTTTCCACCCGTTCCGTGAACGAGCACAACCGGATTGGGATGTTCGGCAGTCGGTTTACACGAAAAGTCATTGGATCCGGGAGCTGAACCGCCAGGATTTCCCAACTCCTGAGGAACTCCCGCGAGGAATGCATTGGGCACGGGCAACGGAGCCTGAGCCGACGCCACGGAACTGAACCCGATGAGCATCACCGCGGCAAGAACCGCTCCCCCGAACAACCTGATTCTGCGCACGACCGACTCCTCTACGAGAGATGCGAACCGTGCAGACGCTAACAAACTAGAACGCGTTATCAATCCGTTTCGGCAAAATGCGCCCGAATCCATTCGCGATCCATTTCAGACGGCCTTTTCGTAGGCTCGGCGCACCTCGGTCGAAATACGACCGCGGGCCGAAATCTCGAAGCCGGCACCCTTGGCCCATTCGCGGATGGCGGCACTCTGATCGCGGTCGGCAACTGGGCGAGACTTGGCCACCGATCCGTTGGCCGATTTTGCGGAATTCGACTTTCTCGCATGGGGAATCCACTTTTTCAGTGCATCGCGCAGTTCCGCGGCGTTGGCGGCGGTGAGATCGATTTCGTACGCAACTCCGTCGACGGAAAACTCGACAGTTTCGTCAGCGGGCGATTTCTTGTCCAGATCGTCAACCATCGTGACGACAACCTTTTTCACCACGACCATTCCTCCCCAGATCCTTCGATAAGCAGCGACAATAGCACCTGGACAAACGTCCTGTCTTGGCTCGTCCGGATGATTGGGACTGATCGCCGCCGGGTATGCCAGTCGACTTGTCTTGCGACAAGGACAGTGCCGATACGCTCCTTGCGACGCATTGGGGAATGCATGCAGCGGGGGGATCATGACAGAAGACTGCGCGAGAAAACACCTCTTCCGAGTCCCACTTCGAATCGGGAACTACGATGCGCTGAACGCGCAGAGCCCGAAGCTACGGCAGAACTCCGTCACCGCTCAGAGCGGCGGCGGGCGAATATCGTCGGGAACAAATCGAATCCCTCGGGAGCGCCCCAACTGAAAAAGGTTCGGCCGCAACGTGTGCGGCCGAACCCTGATCGAAGTGAATCTAGCGAGCGGACGGACGGACGATCGGGAAGAGGATCGTCTCGCGAATACCGAGACCCGTCAAAGCCATCAGCAGTCGATCGATTCCCATGCCGGTGCCGGTGGTCGGCGGCATGCCCTGTTCCATCGCGGCGAGGAACTCCTCGTCCAGCACCATCGCTTCGTCGTCGCCGGCCGACGCGAGGCGCGCCTGGTCGACAAAACGCTCACGCTGGATGACCGGGTCGACAAGTTCGGAGTAGCCGGTCGCCAACTCGAATCCGCGGATGTACAGGTCCCACTTCTCGGTGACACCCTTCTTGCTGCGGTGATCTCGGGTCAGGGGCGACGTCTCGACCGGGAAGTCGCGGACGAACGTCGGCACGTACAGCTGATCGCCGCACTGGTGCTCCCACAGTTCCTCGACGAGCTTGCCGTGGCCATAACCCTTGTCCTTGGGAATCTCGAGGCCGACCTTCTCCGCCAAAGCAAGAAGCTCGTCGACCGTCGTATCCGGGGTGACCTCGGTGCCGATGGCCGCCGACAACGACGGGTACATCTCGAGAACCTGCCACTCGCCGCTGACGTCGTACTCGGTACCGTCGGCGAGGGTGAGGACCTGCGTGCCGAACGCTTCCTGCGCAACTTCCTGGACGAGCTCACGAATCATCTTCGCGGAATCGTCGTACGTGCCGTAGGCCTCGTACGTCTCGAGCATCGCGAACTCGGGAGAGTGGGTGGAGTCGACGCCCTCGTTGCGGAAGTTGCGGTTGATCTCGAAGACCTTCTCGATGCCGCCGACGACACAACGCTTGAGAAACAGTTCCGGCGCGATACGCAGGTACAGGTCGATGTCGAGGGCGTTCGAGTGCGTGACGAACGGGCGAGCTGCCGCGCCGCCGTGCAGCGTCTGCAGCATCGGCGTCTCGACCTCGAGGAAGCCGCGGCTCTCGAGAGCATTGCGCAGCGCGCGGACGACAGCGACGCGCTTGCGGGCGTTGTCACGAGCCTCGGGGCGAACGATCAGATCCGCGTAGCGCTGACGCACCCGGGACTCTTCGCTCATTTCCTTGTGCGCAACCGGCAGGGGGCGCAGCGACTTGGATGCGATCTGCCAGGCGTCGGCCATCACGCTGAGCTCGCCGCGACGGGAGCTGATGACCTCGCCGTGGATGAAGACGAAGTCACCGAGGTCGACGTCGGACTTCCAGGCAGCCAGTGCCTCTTCGCCGACACCGGCGAGGCTGATCATGGCCTGCAGCTGGGTGCCGTCGCCCTCTTGCAGAGTCGCGAAGCACAGCTTGCCGGTGTTGCGCATGAAGATGACGCGGCCGACGACGCCGACCAGCACACCAGTCGCCGTGTCCGGCTCGAGTTCCGGGTACTCCGCGCGGATCTGCGCAAGCGTGTGGGTGCGATCGACCGAAACCGGGTACGCCTCCTGCCCCTGCGCGAGGATCCGTTCACGCTTTTCGCGCCGGATACGGAGCTGCTCGGGGGTGTCGTCGACTGGCTGGGCTTCTACATCACTCACGGGGTACAAGACTACTGGGCCGTGTCCACCGCGTTTGTTGCTGGTAGCACCGCGGCCACCGCGAGCACGATTCCCGACAGGAGGTACAGCGCAACCCTGACGTGATTCCACATCGTCCACCCCGCCTCGTACGACGCCCATGCGGCTGCGTCGGTAGCGCTCACCGAGGCAAAAGCGTCGTTACGCGGGACGTGGTAAATCGCGGTCACCGCGAAGGAAACAAGGACGCCGACGCAACCGACGACCACGAGCACCCAACCGTTCGGCCTGGAGATCGATGCCCAGATTCCAGCGGACAGTGCAGTCAGCGCGGATCCGATGAGCGGCAGCATCAAGGCACTGCGTGGTGCTTCGACGTTGATCGCCTGCATCGACGTGATCGCGGTATGAGTGTCCACCGATCGCAGGGCGGGTATCACAAAGGAAGAGAAAGCAAACAACGCACCACCGGCGACGAGCGCGCCGAGGGCAGTCACGCCGACCAACAGCTCCAGAAAGACCTCGGACTTCTTCATGACCAAACTCCCGTTCGAGCGACCTCGGCGGCAAAAGTGGTGAAATCTCGAGCGGGCCTGTCCAGGACCTCTTCGACCACTCCGGTCACGCTTTGATTCCGTCCGTCGAGAACCTCGGCGAACAGGTACGTGAGCAACTCCACGACGTCGCTCGGGATGCCGACTTCCGTCATGCTGTCGGAAAATTGTTGCAATCCAATTCTTTCGAACTCCACCGCGCGACCCGACGCCGTCGAAATCGCCTCAACGGCCTCCGCGAAAGTGAGTAACTCCGGACCTGTCACCTCGAGGACTCGGCCGAGGAGCTCGGTTCGAGTCAACGCGGCCACCGCCACGTCAGCGAGATCGTCGATGTCGATGAACGGCTCCCCCACCCCACCTGTCGGAAGTGCCAGGTGGCCTTCTCGAATCGGGTCGAGCAGATACCCTTCACTGAAATTCTGGGCAAACCAACTGGCCCGCACCACAGCCCATTCCAGGCCACTGTCGGCCAGCACCCGCTCGGCCTTCTGCGCTGCCGGTTCACCCCGACCGGACAGGAGCACCATTCGCCTGACGCCTTCGCGATACGCGAGATTCGCCAACTCCTCGATGTGCGTGCTCGATTCCGGCACCGCAAGATCCGGCGCATACGCCACGTATGCCGCGTCGACACCGGACACAGCGGGCTGCCACGTCGTCTGATCGTTCCACTCGAAAAGCGTCCCGGAGGTTCTCGACGCGATTCGGGTCCGCACGCCCGCCGCGGTGAGCCTGTGAGCCACGCGCGCACCGGTCTTGCCGGTACCACCGATCACTACTGCCGATTGAATGTCACCTCTTGTAGTCATGTCTTCATTCGACCGCGCGGCGTCAATACGCTCCATAGTCGAACGTCGCAAAAACATTTGCCAGCGTCTACCGTCGAATCATGGATGCATTGTCGATGATGCTGGCCGGATCGCGGGCGGAGGGCGCTTTTCTGCTGCGCTCGTTGCTCGATCCACCGTGGTCGTTGCGTATCGAGGACCACGCACCCGTCACCGTGCTGGTTCTGGTTCGCGGCACCGCAGTCGTCGTCTCCGACACCGGCCAGACCGAGAATCTCGAGGCCGGCGACGTGGCACTTCTGCGCGGCCCCGATCCGTATACAGTCGCCGATCAGCCCGGCACCCCGGTTCACGTACTCATCGACGAAGCGCAGAACTGCGCCGCGGTCGACGGCTCACCACTCGAGGACATGTCAGTGCTCGGGGTTCGCACGTGGGGCAACTCGACGAGCGGCGAAACCGTCATGCTCACGGGCACATATCGTTTGGACTCCTACGTCAGCCGCCAGATCCTCGACAGCCTGACGCCCGTCGCGGTGGTCCGAGGCAGCATCGAAACTGCGCCGATGACAACGCTTCTGGAACAACAGATCGCTTCCGATGGGCCAGGGCAGGAAGTCTTGTTGGACCGACTCCTGGACCTGGTCCTGATCTCGGCGGTCCGTACGTGGTTCGCCGAGAATCCGGATCGATCACCGCGATGGATCAAGGCATACGAAGATCGCGTCATCGGGCATGCCTTGCGGCTCATACACAATCGGCCGGAACATCCCTGGACGGTCGCGAGTTTGGCTCAGGAAGCCGGCAGTTCGCGAGCAGCTTTCGCTCGCCGGTTCACCAACCTCATGGGCATCGGGCCGGTTGGTTATCTGACTGAATGGCGTATGTCCGTGGCCGCGGATCTGCTCGCAGACCCGGCACGAACGGTGTCGTCGATCGCCCGAGAAGTCGGTTACTCGAGCCCATTCGCCCTCACGACGGCCTTCACCCGCCATCACGGAGTGAGTCCGAAGATCTATCGCCAGACCTGCTGTGCGCCTTTATTAACCGCCCGCGGTTAATAAAGGCGCACAGCAAACGGGTCAGTGAGCGGAAACAGCGGCCAACTCGCGGGAGCAATGACGCACTCCGCTGAGCGCACCGAGCAAACCTGCAGCCTTGATCGCCTGGTATCCGCCCACCAGATCGGTGGCCTTGTGCAGGCCGAGCTGCTGCAACGACGCTGCGGCCAGGCTCGAGGTGTAGCCCTCGGAGCAGACGATGACCCACTCGACGTCGTGGTCGGTAGCCAGCGCGAGTTGCGCGCTGCTGGTGGGGTCGAGGCGCCACTCGAGCACGTTCCGCTCGATCGCGAGTGCGCCGGGGAGAGTTCCCTCGATGGCGCGCTGCGCCTGCGGACGAATGTCGACGAAGATTGCTCCGCGGTGAAAGGCTTCGGTGAGCTGAAAAACGTACATGCGATCGATCTGTGCGCGAGCGTCGTCGAGCATTTGGTCGATGGTCATTTGGTGCCCCCCTCGGGCAGGTCGGTCAGCTCGGTACGGGTGCGGCGAAGCGTCCGGTGATCCGTCACTTCGTAGTAGGACATTGCGGTCAGCGGCGGCGAGTAGGCATGAACACTCAGAGTCGGTGCATCAGAGCTGATTTCGACCGGAGCGCCGGGAGCATCCGTCGAACGCACGACATCGTGAACCCATCCGAGCGGGAACGAAGCCTGATCGCCGGCGTCGAGCTGGCGCTCCACCAGGGCGTCACCGGCCCAACGGAATTCGGTGAGAGAACCGCTGAGGACGGTCAATGCGCCGAACGAGCCTGCGTGGTCGTGCAATTCGGTATTGCGTTCGGGTACCCAGCTGATGAGCCACACATCGACGTCGTCGTCCGCGTGCAAGCGGGTGGACCAACGGTCGAGCGTCGGGAAGGCATCGGGGATGAGGTGATCGAAACGGCCGTCGAGCACGCCGTTCGCTCCCTCGTCGGTCAGTCGCAGCAAATCGGCCGGGCGAAGGCGGGTGGGCAACGACGCACCACTCGGACGACGTCCAGACGCTCCACGATTAGAGCTACGACCTGCGGAAACAGCGAGGTCAGCAGTAAGAGTCGGGGCCAAAACAGAGAGATCTGCAGAATATGTGGATAGCACGAGCTAGCTCCAAGGAATGTGAATTGGTCAAGGCAGCGGTCAGCCTCGACAACACTCCTGAGCACCCATGCAGCGATTCACGAGCACTATTGTGGCATAACTTTCGCAATCGCGAAACTGCTGGAGCAAAACCATCGATCAGGCGACGGGTCGTCGACCGGATCCACGACGCGCCTGATTGCGCTCGAAGACCAACCGCAGCCCCTCGAGAGTGAGGTCCCGTTCGAGGTGATCGATAGTGTCGGATTCGGGGATGATCAGCGGCGCGCTGTCCCCCGTTGCGATCACGGAGACGTCGTCACCACCGAACTCCGGTAGTTCGTCGCGTACGCGGTTGACCAGTCCGTCTACGAGGCCGGCGAAGCCGAATACCGCGCCGGACTGCATGCATTCGACAGTGTTCTTGCCGACCACCGAACGCGGGCGCACCAATTCGACCTTGCGCAGCGCAGCGGACTGCGACGCCAAGGCATCGGTGGAGATCTCGAGTCCGGGCGCAATGCAGCCGCCCAGGAACTCCCCCTTGGCGGAAACGACGTCGACACAGGTCGACGTACCGAAGTCCACGACAATGCACGGACCCTCGTAAAGATGGTGCGCGGCAAGACTGTTGACGATCCGGTCGGCTCCCACCTCTTTGGGGTTGTCCACCAGCAGTGGCACACCGGTGCGGATACCCGGTTCGACCACCACATGGGGAACGTGACCCCAGTACCGCTCCAGCATCACGCGGATTTCACGCAAGACAGACGGCACTGTCGACAGCGCCGCAACGCCGGTGATCTGATCGACATGAGTACCCAACAGCCCACGGAAGGTCAACGCCAACTCGTCGGCAGTCATCCGAGGGTCGGTTCGCATTCGCCAGTCCTGCAACAGCTTCGAATACTCGCCAGTCCCGGAGAACAATCCCAGAACGATATTGGTGTTCCGCACGTCGACCGTGAGCAGCATGGGTTACACCAGGCTGGATTCGCGCGAGGCCTCGAGTGTCGACAGCATGCGCGGGGTGATCAGACCCGAACCCTCCGGCGCGTGAGCCGGGTCGGAGCCGAGTTCGATCTGCTTGTTGTCGGCATCGACGAACACGACGCGCGGGGAGTACTCCTTGACTTCCTGCTCGTTCATCACGCCGTAGGCGATGAGGATGACCAGGTCACCCGGCTTGACCAGATGCGCTGCCGCACCGTTGATTCCGATGACACCAGTGCCGCGCTCGCCGGCGATGACGTACGTCTCGAGACGCGCACCGTTGTCGATGTCGACGATGCACACCTGTTCGCCTTCGAGGAGGTCTGCGGCGTCCATCAGATCCTGATCGACCGTGACGGAACCGACGTAATGCAGGTCGGCGTGAGTCACGGTGGCGCGGTGGATCTTCGACTTCATCATCGTGCGAAACATATCCAGGTCCTTACTCGTGAAAAGTGCTCAGTGAGACAGCAGGTCGTCGATGGCGTCGGCGGATGGGTCGGTGTCACGCTCGAGGAACCCGGTTCCCACCGCGACACCGACGTTGTCGATCAAACGGGTGGTTCCGAGCTTGGCGGCCACCAACAACCGGCCGTCGCCTCGCTCGGGCGCGGGGCCCAGATCTACGCCCCGCACCTCGAGGTAGTCGACCTCGATTTCCGGAACAGCTGCCAGAACAGCGCGTGCGGTTTCCAGAATTGCTTCCGCGCCCCCGGCCGCCGCGTGCGCACCGGCGATCAGAGCTGCGGACAGCGCGACCACTGCGGTGCGCTGGCTCTCGTCGAGGTAGCGGTTGCGAGAGGACAACGCGAGGCCGTCGAACTCGCGGACCGTCGGAACGCCGATGATCTGTACGTCGAAGTTGAGATCCCACACCATCTGACGAATGAGCGTCAGCTGCTGGTAGTCCTTCTCACCGAAGTACGCGTGATTGGGTGCCGCGATCTGCAGCAGCTTCGCCACAACCGTCAACATTCCTGCGAAGTGCGTCGGGCGTGCGCCGCCTTCGAGTTCGCTGCCCAACGGCCCGGGCACGATGGTGGTGCGCTGACCACGCGGGTACATCGTCTTGACGCTCGGCGCGAACACCAATTCGACGCCCTCGGCGCGAAGCAGGTCGAGATCCGCATCGAGAGTGCGTGGGTACGCGTCCAAGTCTTCGCCGGCACCGAACTGCAGCGGGTTCACGAAGATGGAAACGATCACGACCGCGCCGGTGACCTTGGCCTGACGAACCAGTTCGATGTGGCCGGCGTGCAGCGCACCCATCGTCGGAACGAGCGCCACCTGACGCCCGACACCGCGCAGTGCCCGCGAGACGCGCCGAAGCTTGTCCGGATCGTGGTGCACCGTCAGTTCGCCGCGCTTGTATCCGCCCTGCAGATCACTCACGACGGTCACCTCCCGTTTCAGTCAAGATGTCGAACAATTCGGTGGGGGCGCCCACCCGCTGGGCCGATCGCAAGGACATCGCTCGATAGCCGGCAGCGAGCTCCGGATCCAGGTCTGTCAGTACGCGCAAATGTGTGTCGACGGCAGCAGCGTCACCGCGTGCCACCGGGCCGGTCAACGCCGAGGGACCGCGTCGTAGCGCGTTGTCCAAGGCCGCCGACAGCAGCGGCTGCAGGACACGCTCGGCCACCCCACCCGGATCTCCGTCGACCAACTGCTGACCGAGCAGCTCGTCACCCTGCAACGACGCTCGCAGCGCCTCGACGGCGTCGACCACGAGCGTGACCAGGTGATTACTGCCGTGCGCCAGTGCCGCGTGGTACAGCGCGCGGTTCTCCTCGCGTACTCGGACGGGCTCGCCGCCGATCTCGAGAACCAGTGACTGCGCGATCGCGTATCCGATGTCGTCGGCAGCAGTGATTCCGAAGCATGCCGACGACAGACGCGCAGTGTCCTCGTCGTGACCGGTGAACGTCATCGCCGGATGGATGGCCAAGGGCAGCGCGCCCAGTTCGGTCAGCGGGGCCAGGATCGCGATGCCGTTGGCACCGGACGTATGGGCGACGAGTGTGCCCGGCTTGACGGCTCGGGTGGCCGCGAGACCTCGAACAAGATCCGCAAGCTGGTCGTCAGGAACGGCGAGAATCAGCAGTTCGGAGCGAGCTGCGACGTCGGCAGCCGGAAGAATTTCGGTATCGGGAAGCCGCTTCACAGCGCGGGCGACCGAGGCGCTGGAGACGGCGGAGCAAGCGCTGACAACATGACCGGCTCGCTCCAATGCGGCACCGACAGCTGTTCCGACCCGGCCTGCGGAGACAATTCCTACCGTCAATCGCGCAGGTGCAGGTCCATTAGTGATCCCGAAGGAAGTCACCGGATTCCTCTCGTTCGTTCCAGTCCCGCTCGGCGGGTACCAGACGTTCTGCGTCCGAGGATATCCTTCGCCCGAACCGTCATGCCATGGCCGGGCGAGTGATCTGCGACTCAGTCCTCTCGGCGACGACGGCGACCGGAGCCTTCGGACGGATTGTTCGAACTCAGGTTTGCCATGATTTCGGCGACGGTCAATCCGTTGGAATGAGCACCGCTGGCGGCATCCTCCGGGGCAGCACGGCGACGACGGCGCGGCTCGGCATCAGGCTCCGCAGCGGGGTCGGGTTCAGCTTCCGCGACAACTTCGGGGACAACCTCGGGCACCTCTTCGACGACAGCGTCTTCGATGACGGCGTCTTCGATCTTCGGGGCCTGGGTGGGAGCCTTGACTTCCGGCTCGACCGGCTCGACCGGCGCGACCGGCTCCGGATCCTTCTTCACCGGAACGTCTTTCACCGTTCGTGTCGGTGAGGAACTCACCGGAGAACTCGGTGCTTGGTTCCCGCTCTGGGGCTTCTGCGTTTCTTGCGACTTCTGCGTCGGAATGACGCGCGGCGCCACGAAGCTGCTGTCACGCCACGACGTCTCCGCGAACACGACGGTCGTCTCAGCGGTCACCGGATCGTCGTTGGGTGACGCCAAGCCGCCGACGTTCGGTGTCGGTTGGCTGGGTCCGCTCTGGCCGGCGCCGGGAACGTACAACCCCGACGGTGCCGGCTGGTACGCGCCGTACGAACTACCGCCGAGTTCCGGCACTCGCGTCGAATCGGTCTTGAGCGCGGTCTGTTCGGGCAGCAGTCCACCTTCGAACAGTGCTTCGAGGTTTCGGCGCAGCGCCACCAATTCGGCGCGCAGCCCGGCCAGTTCCTCCGCGTCCGCGGTCACCTCGCGGCGCACGCGACCTTCGACGCTCAGTTCGTACTCGCGTCGAGCAGAAATTTCACGTTCGAGCTGCAGTTCGTAGACTGTCTGGAGATCAGCAACCTTGGCTTTGTCCAGTGCCGACTCACGCCGATACTTGGTCATTGCGATAGCGCCGAGGGTGGCTGCCCACAGAGCGACGACCAGACCCACCCGAAGAAGCTGAACGCTGTTGCTGAAGATCAGAAACAGCGAAGCAATGACAGCAAGTGCCAGAAGAGCAGCAATGATCATCTGGCTCGCGCTGCGCTTGCTTCGGCGCGCAGACTTCGATCGACCAGAATTTGTCATGGTTGCCAGGGTACTTGCCGAGACCGGGGTCGCCACGTACCTCGGTGGGTGATTTGCCGACCAGGCTGTCAGTGCGCGGGCTCGTCAGGTGTATCTTCCGGCGTCTTGCAACAATGTTCGAGCCACAGAGCTGCCGCTACCAGCGCAATTGCGGCGCCCAACCCCACCCACGCGCCCGGCGTGTCGGAGGCCGCGGCCTGCAGAACCGAGCGCTGTGGGATGAGATACACCAACACTCCGACCCAGACACCGACGGTAGCTGAACCGACCAAAGCGGATGCTTTTGCCAATGCCAGTGCGCGGGCAGCGGTTATCGGATGAAGCTGCCTGAGCCCGTCACCGACCTGACGATTCTTGACGCGCGAACGAATGACAAAAGCGAAGACGGCCTCGGCAACAGCCACGAAGTACAGCGACGCTCCCGCATAAACAGGGATGGGCGGCATCGAACCGTAGAACACGCGAATCAGAATCCAGGTGGCCACGGCCGCCACTGCGGCGAGTACCGCGAGTTCACTGATCCGGGTCGGCTTCAAACCCTTGTCGTTTTCGGTCACCGCGCAAGCACCACATCGGTAGTGCGGACACCTTCGCGCTCACTGCGATCGAGGCCGTCGAGAATTTCTGCCACCGACAACTTCTGGCCGTCGACGATCAGCGTCGCATCAGGGTCGACGTCCAGCCAAGGAACGAGCACGAATGCCCGAAGATGCGCGCGCGGATGCGGAAGTGTGAGCGCCGGATCGGAACTGACAACGCCTTCGCAGTCGACCACGTCCACGTCCAAGCTCCGGGGTCCCCACCGCTGTTCACGCACCCGGTCTGCGGCTTCCTCGAGCGCTTGCGATCGGCGAAGCCACTCAGCGGCGTCGGCCTCGGGATCGTCGACCACCACCACCGCGTTGTAGAAATCCTGCTGCTCGACGCCACCCCACGGCGCCGTCGAGTAGACCGGTGAGACAGCAACGACGGCGCTGCCCAACCCGTCGACAACGGACTGCAGGTGAGCCACGCTGTCGCCGATGTTGGAACCGATCGACAGAACAGCGCGCGTCATACCGATCTGGTCCGATGTGCGACGACGGCGACGTCCGCAAAGACCAGCGGAATCGGTGCCGAAGGTTTGTGGACCACGACCTCGACGCTCTCGACCCGCGAATCCTTCATGACGTCGTCCGCGATCTCCGCAGCGACGGTCTCGATGAGATCGCGCGACGGGCCGGCGACGATGGCTGCGGCGGCCTCCGCCAACTCGCCGTAGTGCAGAGTCTGAGTCAGGTCGTCCGACGCCGCGGCTGGAGCCAGGTCCATCCACACGGTGATGTCGATGAAGAAGTCCTGACCGTCACGCTTCTCGTGGTCGAACACTCCGTGGTTGCCGCGAACCTTCAGCCCGCGCAATTCGATTCGGTCCCCCATGTCAGGCCCTTTCTCGTCCACGGTTCCAGGCGTCGACCACGGCAATGGCGTCGAGCGAAGCTTGTGCGTCGTGCACCCGAACTCCCCAGGCACCCTCACGCGCCGCAAGGGCGGAGACCACGGCCGTCGCAGTCTCGCGCCCACCGGGCAGACGGGGATTGCCGTCGGGATCGCTGAGCAGAGACCCGAGGAAACGCTTGCGGGAGGCTCCGACGAGCACCGGGAATCCGGTCGCGTTGAACTCGGGTAGTGCTCGCAACAGTGCCCAGTTGTGGTCGGCGTTCTTCGCGAACCCGAGGCCGGGGTCGAGGATGATCGACGACGAATCGACACCGGCCTTCAACGCCAGATCGACCTGCGACAGCAGTTCGTCACGGACGTCGCGGACCACGTCGTCGTACTGATCGGCGCTGCCACGATGGACGTAGTCACCGGCCGAGCGCCAATGCATGAGAATCCAGGGCACTCCGGCGTCGGCCACAACGGATGCCATGTCGGGGTCTGCGCGACCACCCGATACGTCGTTGACGATCCCTGCACCCGCTTCGATCGCGGCGGCGGCGACGGAAGCGCGCATCGTGTCGACACTGACGCGGATTCCTGCTGCCACGAGTTCTTCGATCACCGGCGCAATTCGGTCCGCCTCGAGTTTCGGATCGACGCGGGTGGCTCCCGGGCGCGTCGACTCGCCGCCGACGTCGACGATGTCGACGCCTATGCGTTGCAGTTCGAGCCCGCGAGCGATCGCCGCGTCACGATCGAGAAATTGACCACCGTCGGAAAACGAATCGGCGGTGACGTTCAGAATCCCCATCACGACCATCCGGGCCGGATCGCTGCCTGCAACGGGAGCCGCGGACATCTCGCTCACTTACGCAGGATGAGGTCCAGCGCTTCGGACCGTGAGGCCGCGCTGGATTGCAGGAGCCCACGAACCGCAGACGTGGTCGTGCTGGCTCCGGGCTTGCGGATACCGCGCATCGCCATGCAGAGATGCTCGGCTTCGATGACGACGATGGCTCCACGCGGGTCGAGCTTGCGCATCAAAGCATCCGCGATCTGACTGGTCAGGCGTTCTTGAACCTGCGGACGCTTGGCGTACAGATCGACGACGCGCGCGAGCTTCGACAAACCGGTGACCTTGCCCGACTTTCCGGGGATGTAGCCGACGTGGGCGACGCCGTGGAAGGACACCAGGTGGTGCTCGCACGTCGAGAACATCGGAATGTCTCGCACGAGCACCAATTCCTGGTGGCCCTCGTCGAAAGTTGTGTTCAACGCGTCGTCGGGCTCGGAGTACAGACCCGCGAAGATCTCCTTGTACGAGCGCGCAACCCGGGCCGGCGTATCGAGCAGGCCTGGACGCTCCGGATCTTCACCGACCGCGATCAACAATTCCCGTACGGCAGCCTCTGCCCGCGCCTGATCGAACGGGCGGCCCGTTCCGAGCGACACCAGTTCACTGGCCACATCATTCACCGACAACCGAACTCTCCTCGAGAATTGTTCACAGGTCCCCCGCCGCAGAGCCTAGTGGCGCAGGGTCAGCGAGATCCGTCCGGTCCGTCCCAGCGAGCGGTGCTCGGGCCGTCGTCCTCAGCCGAATGATGCGGCGGCGGAGTCTGCGGTTGTTCCGGCGTGGGGCTCTGCCACTGGTTTTCGCCTGACGGGTTTCCCCGATTCGGATCGGCGAAGGGTCCACCGTCCGGGTACTGCACCGGGTAATCGGGCTGCGCGGGGTAACGGCGGCCGGGATGCGGCTGCTCCGGGTACGCCTGCTGGCCCGGATGCGGCTGACCGTACTGCCCCTGATCGGGCTGGGGCTGACCGTGTTGGGGCTGACCGTACTGGCCCTGCGACTGGTTCGGCGGGGTCGGATTCTGTCCACCGGTGTATCCACCCGACTGCTGTCCGGGGTACGTCGGAGACGGATTCTCACGCGGAGGCCAACCCGGTGCCGACCATCCGGCGGGCGCTCCGTAGTCCGGTGTTCCCGGTTGCGGCGTCTGCTGCGGAGCACTCGGCTGTGGGTACGAAGGCTGTGCGTAGCCGTTGGAAGGTCCCTGGTTGCCGTTGTTGGGGAGACCACCGTTGTTGGGGACACCACCGTTGGGGGCACCGCTGTTGGGTGCGCCTGCCTTGACGAGAACAGGTGCGGCAGCGGGCTCCGGCCACGTCTCGCCGCGCTCGATTGCGAGTTCGCGCGGAGTCTTCACCGGCGGACGATCCGAAGGCGTACGCCCACCGAAATCGTTGAAAGCCGTGATGCGCGGACGCTTTTCGACGCCGGCAAGGATCTTCTCGAGGTCCTTGCGAGTCAACGTCTCACGCTCGAGCAGTTCGGTCGCGATGAGGTCGAGCGCATCGCGGTACTCGTTGAGGATGGCCCACGCTTCGGTGTGCGCTGCCTCGATGAGGTTGCGCACCTCCTCGTCGATTTCGCGGGCGATCTCGTGGGAGTAGTCGGACTGAACGCCCATCGAACGGCCGAGGAACGGATCCCCGCCCTCCTGTCCGTAGCGAACTGCGCCGAGCTTGGCGCTCATGCCGTATTCGGTGACCATCGCGCGGGCGATCTTTGTCGCCATGTCGATATCGGACGACGCTCCGGTGGTGGGCTCGTGGAACACCAGCTCCTCGGCGGCGCGTCCACCCATTGCCATGACGAGACGAGCGATCATCTCCGAACGCGTCATCAAGCCCTTGTCGTCCTCGGGCACCGTCATCGCGTGACCGCCGGTGCGACCGCGAGCGAGGATCGTGACCTTGTAGACCGGCTCAATGTCAGGCATTGCCCAAGCAGCCAGCGTGTGACCGCCCTCGTGATATGCCGTGATCTTCTTCTCGTGCTCGCTGATGATGCGACTCTTACGCCGCGGTCCACCGACAACACGGTCCACCGATTCCTCGAGCGAGGCTTCGGTGATGACGGTCCCGTTTTCGCGAGCGGTGAGCAGCGCAGCCTCGTTGATGACGTTCGCGAGATCGGCACCCGACATGCCGACGGTCCGCTTGGCGAGACCTTCGAGGTCGGCGTTGGGATCGATCGGCTTGCCCTGCGAGTGCACGCGCAAGATCGCGCGGCGACCGGCGAGGTCGGGGGCCCCGACCGGAATCTGGCGATCGAAGCGTCCCGGACGCAGCAGTGCGGGATCCAGGATGTCGGGACGGTTGGTTGCGGCGATCAAGATGATGCCGGTGCGATCACCGAAGCCGTCCATCTCGACGAGCAACTGGTTGAGTGTCTGCTCGCGCTCGTCGTGTCCGCCGCCCAGGCCTGCTCCGCGCTGACGACCGACGGCGTCGATCTCGTCGACGAAGATGATGCAGGGGCTGTTCTGCTTGGCCTGCTCGAACATGTCGCGAACACGCGAAGCACCGACACCGACGAACATCTCGACGAAGTCCGAACCGGAGATGGTGAAGAACGGGACGCCGGCTTCGCCTGCAACAGCGCGAGCGAGCAGTGTCTTACCAGTTCCGGGAGGGCCGTACAGCAGCACACCGCGCGGAATCTTGGCGCCGAGCGCCTGGTAGCGAGCCGGGTTCTGCAGGAAGTCCTTGATCTCGTACAGCTCTTCGACAGCCTCGTCCGCACCGGCGACGTCGGCGAACGTGGTTTTCGGCATGTCCTTGGTGAGCTGCTTGGCCTTCGACTTACCGAATCCCATGACTCCGCCGCGACCACCGCCGCCCTGCATCCGGTTCATGACGAAGAAGAAGATGCCGAACAGAATGATCATCGGCAGCACGAACAGAAGGATCGACGTCAGCCAACTCTCCTGAGTGACCGTCGTGTTGAACTTGTCCGCTCCGGCGCCTTCGACCTTGTCGAAGATCTGCTCCGACGCACTCGCGGGGTACTTCGCCAGGATCTGCGTCTTACCGTCGGTGGCGTCGTTGCCGTTCTTGAGCCACAGACGAACCTGCTGCTCACGGTCGTCGATCTGCGCCGACGCAACGTTCTTGGCGTCGAGTTGGGAGATCGCGACCGAGGTGTCGACGGTCTTGAAGTCGCGAGTGTCGTTGCTGAAGTAGCTGAAGGCATAGATCACCAACAGCACGACGGCTACGAGTAGCACGTTACGGAACACAGTCTTACGGTTCATACAGGTCGGCCGATGTGGCCGGTCCTTTCGAGAGTGCGGGTCTGCCAGGTCGCCTTCCGGCTGCCAACCGGACACCTGCAGGTTACCGCGATCGGCCCCATCGATGCCCGCCAGCAGCCGTGCCGCTTGGTCGGAACGGTCGTCACTGTGTTCAACGTGCGTATTGCCGATCAGGTTCCCGGGCTACGTCGCAGCACAGTTTCCCGTGAGCGAACACGCTCACAGTGGTTATCGTGCGCTTTTCCGACGCTTGTCCGTCGTTATTCGTCAGGCCGTGTCGGAGAGGATTCCCGCAACAGCGTCAGCGGCGCCCGACGGGTCACCGTCGATGATGCGGTGAGCGAGCCGATCGAGCCGCGCAGACAGACGAGCCGAGAATTCGGGCACGTCCGCCTGCTGGGCGATGGTGTCGTCGAGATCGGCCAACAAGCCGCCTCCGGCCAGGTGCCTGACGCAGCGCCACGTCTCGGCGAAGTTTCTCGCGGTCCCGTCGTCGGTCAGCATCGCGACCCGCAGCGCAGCGTTGGGATTCGACGCCGCCGCCCGCGCCAGACCGGCCATGATCGCTTCCCTGGCCGCAGTCAGTTCGTCGACGGTTCGGTCTTGCAACCGCACTCCCGAGTCCGCAGAGCGGCCCGCGTCAGGCGTCGGAGCTTCACGAATCACTGCACCGTTGCCGTGCTGGATTTCGACTCGGCCCCGGATCTCGAGGGCAACGAGCGCCTGAGCGAGCGACGCGCGACTCACGCCGAGTTCGGCAGCCAGGCTACGTTCGGGAGGAAGCCGATCGCCGGGCGAAAGACCTTGAGCCTCGATGAAATTCGAGATGTGCTCGGCCAACTGCTCGTACAGACGCGGACGCTTCAATCGTCCGGGCAGGCCCGAGCGCGAGCCGGGCGATGACGTCGAATTCATGCCTCGGAGTGTACTTGACAAATGGCGCAGTGGCAGAGAGGCTAGGCCAATTCCAAGTGATGTAGACCACAAGCTGGTCGCGAACGGATTGAGAGTTCGATGGCAAATGTCATAGCCCTGTCAGTACTTGTCCTGGTGTTCGTCATATCCACCGTGAGGTCGGTGAACATGGGTGCACTCGCCCTGGTGGCTGCCTTCGTCGTCGGAACGCTGGTCTTCACCGTCGATACCAGCGAGATCCTCGACGGCTTCCCGGCCAGCCTCTTCGTCATCCTGGTCGGTGTCACTTACCTGTTCGCGCTGGCCAGAAACAACGGCACGGTCGACTGGATCATTCACGCGGCAGTGCGGGCGGTCAGAGGACGAGTGGCCCTCGTGCCGTGGGCGATGTTCGCTGTTTGCGCGGCCGTGACCGCCATGGGTGCGGTCAGTCCCGCTGCCGTCGCCATCATCGCGCCCGTGGCGATGGGCTTCGCCACCCGCTACCGGATCCACCCCATGCTGATGGGCTTCATGGTCGTCCAGGGCGCAACGGCGGGCAGCTTCTCCCCCATCGGAATCTTCGGCGTGATCACCAACGACGTCATGCGCCAGAACGGTCTCCCGTCGAGCCCGGCCTTGCTGTTCGTCTCGACCTTCGCGGCTGCGGCCGTTGTCGCTGCCATCGCGTACGTCTCGTTCGGCGGTCGCGCACTGATCGCTCGCGGCGCCTCGGAACGCGTGCTCGTCAGCGCAGTCGGAAACGCGTCGGGCGGTGGCGACACCATCACCGGTTCGGGTTCCGGCGACAGCTCGAAGGGCGGCGGTAGGTCCTCGGGTGGGACCGCTCCGCACGAGGGAGCACTCAATCTCGAGCGGCGACTCACCTTGCTCGGACTGGCGTCACTTGCCCTCGGCGCCTTGGTCTTCGACCTCGACGTCGGATTCACCGCACTGACCGTCGCGGTACTTCTCACCCTGATCTTCCCGGCCTCCGCCCGCGGAGCCGTCGACAAGATCAGCTGGGGCACCGTGCTCCTCATCGGCGGAATCGTCACGTACGTGGCCTTACTGCAGAACCAGAACACCGTCCAGTGGCTCGGGGATTCGGTAGCGCACGTAGGCATTCCGCTCCTCGCGGCCTTCTTGATCTGTCTGATCGGCGCGATCGTCTCGGCGTTTGCGTCCACAACGGGAATCCTCGGAGCACTCATCCCCTTGGCAATTCCCTTCCTCATGACCGGTCAGGTCAATGCAACCGGTCTGGTCATCGCGCTGGCGATCTCGTCGTCTCTGGTCGATTGCAGTCCGTTCTCGACCAACGGCGCACTGGTGGTGGCGAACGCCGCTCCGGAAGAACGCGACGTGGTGTTCGGGCTGACGATGCGGTGGGGCATGACCATCATGGTCGTGACGCCGATCCTCGCCTGGCTGCTGTTCGTTGTTCCCTGGTCCGTCTGAAACTTCTTTCAAAGAAAGGAAACTCACAATGAACAGCGAATCCACACTTTTGCGCTCCCTCGACCCCCACATCTTCGACGATCACGGAGCGGCGGTCAGTTTCGGCGAAGGCGCAACCCTCTCTCGCGCCGACCTGTTGGCCGCCGCCACCGCGGTCGCCGATCGAATCCACGGTGCGCAGCGAGTGGCAGTACAGGCCACCGCCGGCCTCGAGACGGTCGTTGCTGTGACCGGCGCGCTGATCGCCGGTGTTGCCGTGGTCCCGATCCCGCCGGACTCCGGCCCGCTCGAACGTCAGCACATCATCGCCGATTCGAAGGCAGAACTGCTACTCGGAGAAGGACTGTCGGACTCAAGTGTCCCGTTGGTTCCCATCGATATTCACGCACGATCATCGACGTCGTATCCCGAACCGAAAGCGGCAGCCACCGCCCTGATCATGTACACCTCGGGAACCACCGGAGCACCGAAAGGCGTCGTCCTCTCGCGAGCAGCGATCGCAGCGGACCTCGACGCGCTTGCCCACGTGTGGAATTGGACTCCGGAAGACACACTCGTCCACGGGCTACCCCTCTTCCACGTCCACGGATTGATCCTCGGAGTTTTGGGTGCGTTGCGCGTGGGCTCGCCGCTTGTTCACACCGCCAGACCGACCCCGGAGTCGTACGCCGCAGCGGGTGGCTCGCTGTATTTCGGTGTTCCGACCGTCTGGTCACGAGTGTGCGGAGATCCCTCGGCGGCAGCAGCATTGCGATCCGCGCGCTTGCTCGTGTCCGGCAGTGCACCACTTCCGGTTCCGTTGTTCGAGCGGATGAAATCGCTGACCGGGCTGGCTCCCGTCGAGCGCTACGGAATGAGTGAAACTCTCATCACCGTCAGCACGACGCACGACGGCGAACGCCGCCCGGGTTGGGTCGGGCACGCTGTTCCCGGAGTCAGGACGAGGTTGCGCGGCGAGAACGGTGAACTGTCGGCGCACGACGGTGAGCAGCTTGGGCAACTGGAAGTTTCGGGAGCCGTGCTCTTCGACGAGTACCTCGGGAACCCCTCGAAGACAGCGGAATCCATGACCGAGGACGGCTGGTTCCGCACCGGCGACATCGCGGTGATCGACGACAGCGGATTCCACCGCATCGTTGGACGCGAGTCTGTCGACATGATCAAGTCCGGTGGATACCGCATCGGTGCAGGCGAGGTGGAACAGGCGCTTCTGGCGTACCCGGGGGTTCGCGAGGCCGCCGTCGTCGGTGTGCCGGACGACGACCTCGGACAGCGCATAGTCGCCTTCATCGTCGGGGAGGTAGCCGACTGCGCAGTGGTTTCGGACTTCGTCGCCGAATCGCTGTCGATCCACAAGCGTCCTCGCCAGGTTTGTCTGGTCGACAGCTTGCCCCGCAACGCCATGGGCAAGGTGCAGAAGAAACTGCTGACGCTCTGAGGCAAGTCGCCTCCGTCAAAGCGTGCTCGGCTACTGTCGGATGACCACGACGACGGCGTCAGCCATCCGATCGTGAAAGCCACGTACGTCCGGTGCGCCACTGATCGAAACGATGATCGCGATCGAAATGCCCACCGTTACAATATTACCCAGGATACTGGCGATACTGCCCAACGACATCGAACTCAGCATGCCGACAAGCTCGTCGCCACTACCGAGCATGGCCAACGCCGAAACAGCCGATCCGAGGTACATGGGAATCACGAATGCGTTCCGTTTGAAGGACTGCGCCAGGGTCGGACGCGCACCTCCTATCGAGCGAACGCCTATTCCGAGGGCGAGTTTGCCCAGGGTTACCCCGAATGCCGACTCTCCCCACACGAAGTACACGATCGAACCGATCCCGATCAGCAGGCCGATCAGACCCGAACTTGTCCGGTAGGCATCGAAGTCGAAAGCGCTTCCGAGCGTCGCGGTGGAGATCATTCCGCCGACGACCGACACAACTCCGAGAATGGCAAAATCGATGAACCGCGCGGCAACTCGTATCCCGGTGCCGGCCGGCCGAAACCCACCAGGCAGGAGTGGAACGCCGGTCGGCACATACCCCGGGTTCGGTTGCGGCACGGCCAGTTGCGGTACGGCCAGCTGCGGTTCGGCCGAATGCACAGGGGCGCCGCTGGAGCGGGATTCCGGTGCACTCGATATGAACTTCTCTGTCGCAGGTTCGGGTTCGGGTTCGTGTCCGACTAGGCCGAATTGACCAGCAGCCCTTCGATCTAACGCCGCATCCACAGCAGGATCACCCAACGCTTCGAGCCACGTCACAAGGTCGTCGTACGTCGACGGATTCGCGGCAATCGCCGGCCGCAACTCCGGCGAACTCGACGCGATCGCGAACAGCACCGCCGCCGGAGTCCGCGGATCCGCAGCCTCGAGAGCACGCCGCGAAGGCTGAACGGGCTGTCCAAGATTCGGTACCGCAGCTGTAACCGTGGTGGCTGACGCGAACAGTTGCACCCCCGCATACAAATTCCGAACAGCCGGTGAGACTGTGAGGGCGAGAGCGACCACAACTACCAGCATCGCCATGGCGAGATCGAATATCCATGAACTGTAATATATTTCGCCGTACATGGCCGACTGCACCACGAGACGAGCGATCATCAGGACCAGCAAGCCGACACAGACTCCGAGACAGACCTCGCGTGACGGGCGAGGGTCGAGCGAAGAATACCGCAGCGACAGTGATTTGACTCCGACGACGGCAAGAATCCCGACGAGTATCGCGAGAACAGCGAGCACTAACGCATCTCCCCACGGCACGATGCCAAATTGCGTTGCTGCCATGGCGATCTGAGAGAATCCAACACCGAAGCTCCACACCGCGATCAACAGCATGCCGTTTCGTGCCGCTGCGAGCCAGACGTATCCGGGGTGCGTCCCGTCGCCGACGGATGCAACACCGAATGGAATGAATGTAATTGCGGCTGCGGCAATCAAGAACGTGATGCCGTAGTACGGACTAGCCGTGACCGTGTGGAACAGCTCGACACTTGTGCCCTCGCTGATCGAGTGGAGTAATCCGGCTGCGAGGAGAGCGATGCCGAGCGCGGCGATGGTGAGGCGCCAGGACGCAAACCGTCTGACGAGACCGACTGTCGCAACACCCACCACGACGATCGGAACAGCCGACGACACGAAGAGAACGATCAGGCTCTCGAATGTCTGCGGCCCGTCGTAATATCGGTAGCGACTGGCGGAGACCAGGATGTAGATCAGCGCGAGTAGCGCCGAGGCCACTGACGACCCCCAAGCCACAAACACAAGCGGCTTCACCAACGCCAACCATCGCGGCGCAGTTCGAGGGTCGATGCGAATTTCGGCCGCTCGCGGTTGCGCTGCGAGCAAGGCACCGGCAAGCCCGAACCACGCTCCGGCGCCGACCCCGTTGCCGGTGAAAATACTCGAACTCTCGCTGAATCGAAACATTCCTCGAATGACGTCGTAGACGACCAAACCCACGACGGCAGAAAGGAGGGGCGCGTTGGCCACCAGACGCAGCACACGTATCTGTCCGACATTCCAATTCGGCCCGAGCATTCCGAGGCGCGCCACGTACGGCAGAGACAGTGACACCAGCGACAGCAGTATCGGCAGAACAATGAGCGCGACAAGACCACTCGAACCGACGCGGGTTATTCCGACGGTCATGCTCCACGGTAAGAAGAACGACACGAACAGCAGTACGGCGGCTGTCCCATCGCGGGTGTAGTCACCGATCCGAATATCCTGGAACACAGATTGCGTGGGTGAATAGCCCTGAGCCGGTGGATACATGTCGTGCGACTGGGGCAAACCGTTTATCGATGGTTCACCGTGTTGACGCGAGTTGTCTTCGGTCATTCGCCAAGCTCCTCAGATGTGGAAGTGCGCCAAACGGCTCAGGCACTATCGCCGATATTTGGTGGTACCCGACGAATCGCGATCGTTGCTGACGATCTTGGCGAAGCATTGATCGTTGGCAATCCGTTTCGAATCGCACCACCCGTTGGCTGCATCCGCATCCGCAAACGTCAAGCCTGCGACGGTTATCCACCAACCCCGGAGATCGAAGGTCCGCCATTCGTCACTCCAGAGCAGACGCACCTCCGGATACATGAGACGAAGTTCGAGATGCTGTCGCAGGATCTGGGCAGCAGTCCAATGCACCTGAGCGCCATTGATATCCGCCGCATCGAGCCCAACCCGCTTGGAGGAGATCTGAGCCACCCACCTGTTTGCGAGGTCACCGGTCACAAACGGACGATCGGCGTCGGCCTGAGCTCGGAGGGCGTCGAGACTCGCAGATTCGACGTCGCCCGTTGTCGGCTGCGCGCTACGTGTGGGCCGGATCGGCGTATTGGTGTCACTTCGCGATGCCGGCCCGGACGTCAGGCTGGCATCACTTGTCCCCTCGTCCTCACACTCGACGAGTTGAGCACCTGACGCTCTCGAATTGGTCAGGCTCGAAGACTCACCGAGAGTGTTCGGCAGCCTCCAGAAGCTACCGAGGTCGTACAGGAACTCGCGCTGGATCGAGTTCGTCGTGTTCGTCCCATCGGTTCGGGGAAGGTAGATCGGGGCATCGGAGAAGTCGAACACCGCCGATGCAACGCTCTGGCCGGTGTCGGTGATCGACACCCGAAGTGCGTCGGTGGAGACGATGTCTCCGCCGGGACATGATGCTTTCATTTCCATTCGGACGACGAGACCCTCTGCCTGCGTGCGGTATTCAACCGGCGTCAGGGTCGGCGTCCGTCCGCATTTCGTGACGTACTCGTCGCCTCCGTCGATTTCAGGGACAGCGGACAGTTTGCCTGGCGCTCCCGACGGTCCGCCGGTCGGTCGGTAGTAGACGAATTCGTCATTGGAGATCGACGCGAGTCCGTCGTGGGCCTTCGACCAAGACCAGTGGTTGGTGTGGGAATCGAGTGACCAGCTGATGGAGCCGTCGTCGAGTTCGACGGCAAGTACCCTGCCGTCGTTGGGATGGACGAGAATTCGCTCACCGTCCGAGACCGAGTAAGAGAAGTAGTCACCGATCTTGGTCGACCACAACTGTTCCCCGGTGTCGATTCGGTAGGCCGAGAGCGTGTCCGAGTCGTTGCCCAACACGATGTCGCCGACGATCCGGCGTAGCGAGAAGTGGTCTCCGCCGACGACCGACCACAGCTCGGTGCCGTCGTTCATGTCGTAGGCACCGTGCGAGCCGATGTACGGACGAGAGTTCGATGCCGAGACAAGCCACGGTGATGCCGGTGCGTCTTCGTCAACTCTAAATCTCTCGGCACCGTCGCGGTCGGACACGATGCTGGAGTATCCGTCCGAGGGAAATGGCATCGCGCAGAGGACGCCGGCAAAACCCTGCCCTGGAAGTGCCTCGTAGCCACCCAGATTCGGATTCGAAAGCAGTGCGCCATCGACCGCGTTGAGCGCCGTCGATCCAATGCTCGAGTAATAGACGATGCCGTCCACGATCTCGAACGAATGCGAATCGCCGGATCCGACGCAGTCGGTTTCCGGTGGAATTGTCGTTGTCCACGCCGCGTCGAGATCGTTGGGCGTACCGCGCGAAATCACCAGCCCGGACTGGCTACCGCCGACAGTGAAGACCGCTCCGTCGGAAACCTCTACCAAGGTGGCTGTGTCGGTGTCGACACTCGAACGAATCGCCCCCGAGTCGAGCGAGAAGGAAACGATTCGAGCTGTTCCACCAGGGTTCCTGACGACACAAGGTAGGGCTGCATCGATCGCGGCGGTCGCACACGACACCGTGCCGGCGACCGGCGATTGCCATCGAATGGATCCGCTTTCGGCGTCGACTGCAACAAGTTGGGATTGCTGTCCCTGCTGTGGACCGACCGTAGTGATCAGAGTCTGTCCCACGTCGATGAATCTCGCCGTTCCATAGCTCGCACCGAGCGAATCCGGCCACAGAAATCTTCCGCCCGGCAGAACCTCGTCAACGTCCAACGACCACCCTGGCGTCGGCTGCGTGGGGTAGGTGTTGACCAGCTGGCCGGCCACAGGTCCATCGGTGTCTCCCGATCGTAGAACCGTGACAA
>NZ_JAAOLG010000026.1:0-64896 GCF_011602025.1 Rhodococcus sp. IC4_135 | reverse complement strand
TGCAGCAGCCTTGGCAGGCGGCGCAGGAGGTGCGGTCTTGGGGGCGGGAGGCGTGGCCTTGGGAGCAGCAGGCGGAGCTACAACAGCGGCGGGTGCAGCCGCGTTGCCGTTCGAGGCAGTCCCGTTTCCACCTCCCGTGTTCGCCGAGTCCGGCGAGTAATCGGTCAAGAATTCGTGCCAACTGGGATCCACGGACGACGGGTCGTCCTGGAAGCGTTGGTACATCTCGTCAACCAGCCACTGGTTCTGTCCGAATTGGGATGTAGAACTGCTGCTCACGGCAGGTGTTCGCCTCGTTTCTATTTCGGTACCCGATCAGAGCGCCTATATACATGAGATTAGCCCGAGCGTGTGACGAGCAATTGTGCGGCACACAATTTGTGAGCTGTCTCACGGAAGTCCGTGATCTTGCGATCACGTACTCCCTCTCGGCGGTACAAATCCGTGCCGACTGTCACGCGACGGGGTTGCCTTCGATGACAGTTCTCGACGTCAGATTATTCCCCTCACGCGCCTGCGATGCATCCCAGAGTCCCGAGTAGTGACCACCGGCATACCGCAGAACATCGTGCGGGCCGTATTCAACGATACGTCCCCGGTCAACTACGACAACGAGGTCTGCTCGGGCGGCAGTGGCGAGGCGGTGAGCTACGACGACCGACGTCCGTTTCCGGGTGACCGACCGACTTGCTTCGAGCACCATTCGTTCGGTCGCGGGATCCAGCGTCGCGGTCGCCTCGTCGAGGAGAAGTAGGTCCGGGTCGACCAGTTCGGCACGGGCCAATGCGATCAGTTGGCGCTGGCCCGCCGAGAGCCCCTGGCCACGCTCGCCGACGGGATGGTTCATGCCTCCACGCATGTCGGCTATCGAATTCAGTGCGCCGACGGAACGCGCCGCTTCCTCGATCTCCTCGTGCGAAGCCGACGGCCTGCCGTACGCGATGTTGTCGGCGACCGTGCCGGTGAACAGATGTGCTTCCTGCGGGACCACGCCGAGGCGACGGCGGTACTGCGAGAGATGGAAGTTCCGGATATCGGTGCCGTCCACGTCGACGGATCCGGACGTCGGGTCGTAGAAGCGGGCGAGCAATTTCACCACTGTCGACTTCCCGGCGCCGGTTCGGCCGACCAGAGCGACCGTCGTGCCCGGCGGGATCTGCAGATCGAAATCGGAGAGCGCGTCGACGTCCGTTCCCGAGTACCGGAACCCGACACCGTCGAGATGGACGGCGCCGTCCAGCCGTCCGGAGATCGGGATCAGATCCTCGCTGTCGGCGGTCTCGATCGAACTGCGAGTGCGCAGCAGATCGCCGATTCGCTGCAATCCGACGTTTGCCTGTTGGTAACCGTCGAAGACCTGTGAGAGTTGCTGAATCGGTCCGAACAGCAGGCCGAGGTAGAGCACGAAAGCGATCAGTACGCCGGGCGACGTCGATCCGTTGGCGATCTGGTGCGCACCGACGAACACGACCGCGGCCAACGCGAGATCGGACAGGAACGAGATGAACGGGAAGTAGATCGAGATGGCTCGCTGTGACCGCATCCGCGATCGGCGGTAGCTTTCGGAGCGTTCGGCGAACCTGCGCGCGGCACCTTCCTCGCGGCGGTATGCCTGAGCCGCTCGCAGGCCGGCGATGTTCTCCTGGAAGTCGGCGTTGACGAGCGAGATCCGCTCGCGGGACTGACTGTAGGCAACCGAGGAGATCTTGCGGAAGATCACGGTCGCAACCACGAGCGGTGGGATGACGGCCAGCGCCACCAGGCCGAGCGTCACGTCGGTCGCGAGGAGCGCGATCGAAATTCCGCCGACCGTCAGGACACTCACGATCGCCGTCGACATGCCGGTCTGGATGAACGACGAGAGCGCGTCGACGTCGGTGGTCATGCGAGTCATGATGCGTCCGGACAATTCACGTTCGTAGTAGTCCAGACCCAGGCGCTGCAGGTGTGCGTAGCTGCGTACGCGGAGCCCGAACAACACGCGTTCGCCGGCCCTGGCGGTGATGACCGTCATGACCGCGACGATGACCCAGTCGGCGGCAACCAGGAGCGCTCCGAATGCCGTCGCGATCCACAGCGTGCTGCTGTCCGCGGTCACGACACCGTGGTCGATGGCGTATCTGACGAGCGAGGGGAACGCGATCGCTGCGGCCGAGTCCAGAGCAAGACAGACGACAACTGCCAGCAGGACCCAGCGGACGGGCCTCAATATCTGTCCGAGGGAGAACTGTGGATTCGATTCGCGCAGGCTCTCGGGAGCGATTCCGGGATCTTCGCGCGCGGGCGGGAGCGCGTCGACTGCTGCCCTCAGGGAGGGCGTCACCGCGATTCCGCTGAGTGCTCCGGCCATCGGTCCGCCTGCACCCTGCGTCGAAGCCGCGGTGTTGTCGGCTTCGGATTCCGGTGCCTGCGGCCACAACTGCTCGGCTGTCGGTTCGCGGTCGTCGCGTCCGAAGGCATCGGGGCCGACCTCGTCGAGTTGGTCGGGGAGTTCCGGAGGCGAGGAGAACAGGGCGCGAAAGAGCGGACATCGCCCTTCCAACTCGTCCACGGTGCCGGAGTCGATGATCCGTCCGCCGTCGAGAACTGCTACCCGATCGGCCAGCGTCAGGGTGGATCGCCGGTGAGCGAGGATCAGCGTGGTCTGCCGTCGTCGGGCGCGGAAAGCGTCGAAGATCGCCGCTTCGGTTGCCGCGTCGACGGCGGAGGTGGCGTCGTCGAGGACCAGGATCCGTGGGTCGACAAGCAGAGCTCTCGCAAGCGCGATGCGCTGACGTTGTCCACCGGACAACGTCAGTCCGCGCTCACCGACAACGGTGTCGTATCCGTCCGGAAGTGCCTCGATGAAGGCGTCTGCCTGTGCCAATGCAGCCGCGGCGCGGATGTCCTCGTCGGAGGCGTCCTCGCGACCCAATGCGATGTTGGCGGCGATGGTGTCGGAGAACAGGAAAGGTTCGTCGAAGACGAGGCTGACGGCGGCACGAAGCTGCTCACTGCGCAGTTCGCCGATGGGGAAGCTCTGGCCACCGGTGTCGACGCTGACCTGACCCGAAGTCGGGGCGTAGAACCGGGGGAGAAGCAAGGACAACGCGGTCTTGCCCGATGCGGCCGGACCCACGACGGCGACGGTCTCGCCGGGTTCTATGCGGAGGTTCAGTCCGGTCAGGACGTCGCGTTCGGTGTCGAACCCGAATGCCACGTCGTCGAAAGTGACGCCCAGCGGACCGTCGGGAAGGTCCACCGGATGGTCCGGATCGGCGATGTCGGGTTGAGCGTTGATGACGTCGTAGACGCGCTCGACAGCGGCGCGCGCCAGCTGTGCCATGACGATGACAGACGACAGAGTTCGGGTGACACCGGTCATTGTCACGATGTAGGTGGCGAATGCGAGAAACGTTCCCACGGTGATCTTGTCGTGCAATGCGAGATACCCGCCGAGGGCGATCACTCCCACCTGCCCTAGCTGGGGCAAGGCGGCCATGGTCGGCGCGAATTTCGCGTTCAACCACGCGGCGCGAAGGCGCTCCGAATACAGCGTGCGGCTGTGCTTTTCGAGTTGGTCGACCGCTCGTTGTTCCTGCCCGAATCCCTTGACGACGCGAACGCCCGTGACGGTTTCCTCGACGTGTTGGGCGAGATCGGCGGCCCGCTGCTGCGCGGACCACGTGGCGGCGAAGAGCATCGGTCGCATCAGGAACACCACGAGTCCCACCGCGGGGATGACGGCGACGGCGACGAGAGTCAGCAACGGCGAGAGCCAAGCCATGATGCCGATCGCGAGCACGAATTGCAGGAGAGCACCCGCCGACATCGGCACCATCGCGAGCAGGCCCTGGACGAGCTGCAGATCGGTGATGGACCGGGAAACCACTTGGCCTGTGCGGATCTGATCCTGTCCGCGTCCGTCGAGACGTTGGAGTGAGCCGAGCAGGGCGAGTCGCAAGTCGTGTTGAACGTCGAGCGAGAGTCGGCCGGCCAGCATCCGTCGGCCGTACTGGCACGCGAACCGCACGATCGCGAGCACTGCGATCGCCAACGCCACGAAGCCGATCACCTTGCCAGGGTTCTCCTGGCCGGCGGCGTCGAGCGCATAGCGGGTCAGAAGCGGAAACGAGATGTCGATCGCCGAAGCGATGACGGTCACGAGAAGCGCGCCGATCGCAACTCTTCGGTGCAACCAGCATGCGTGGGCCAAGCGGCGGATCCAGCCCGGAGCTCGATCGATCTCTCCAGCTACCGGACTGTCCGTGTTGATCGTGTTCATCGAGATCCACGGTAGACCCGGCCCCAGACAGCTTTTTCAGGTGATGTCGCGGGTCCGGGTTCGCAGCCAACCGAGCCCGCAGAACAGGACCACCCAAGCCGCCAGCATCATCGGGCCGCTCGGCCAGGACGCAAAAGCGTCGACGTTTATCGACGGTGCCGCATTGACGATCGTGCCGATCGTGGCCGACACCGGAAGCGCGGCCCCGATCCCACCGAGATCCATCGCGAGCAGCACTGCGCGGACGATCCATTCACCGAAGACGAACCACAGGATGACCGAGAGGGCACCGGCCATCGACGAACCGGTGAGCAGGGCCACCCCGGCGCCCAGTAGTGCCCACAGCGCACACGCCAGAATGCCTGCGGCGCAGATGGCGAAGAGATCGGTGGTGAAGCTGAAGTCCCGGCCGAAGAGCAACATCGCGCCGATGCTGACTACTTCGACCGCCAGTGCGTAGCCGACGGCGAATACAGCGACGACGGCAAGTTTTGCGCCGAGAACTCCGTCGCGGCCGCGGGCTGTGAGGAACGTTGTGGTGAGAGTCTTGTAGCCGAATTCGGATCCGGCGGTGAGTGCTCCGAAGACGGCCGCGAACACCAGGACAAGCGTGTTGGAGATACCGAGGCTGACGCCGGTGGACACGACATCGACGTCGAATGTGGTGTCGGCCGAATCGGCTACGACTTCGACGAACGTCCGAGTCGAGGCAGCAATCAGCACGGCCACGACCACCGGTGCGATGGCCAGTGCCCACCAGTAGCGCAGGGTGAGAACTTTGAGTGTCTCCGCGCGCACGAGCGTGGTCATCGGTGTCCTCCGGAAGGTCCGTATGCGGCAGGGCCGTAATAGCCCGGTCCCGAACCAGGGCCGGGAGGCCGGTGGTATCCGACCTGGGGGACCGCGTACTGCGGTGTTGTCATCGCGAGGAACAGTTGTTCGAGATCTGCGCCTTCGGTCGCGACACCAAAGATCGTGACACCGGCGGCGGATGCCACCGGTGGGAGCACCGACGTGTCGGTGCCGCCCACGGCGAGCCGTCCGTCCTGGGTGATCTGGGCGTCGATGATTCCCCGAGCGGACAATGCCGTGGCGAGGAGCGCTGGGTTGGAACACGAGACGAGCAGTCGACTGCGCTGGGAGCGACGAAGTTCGTCCATGGTCCCTTGGTAGACGAGTGAGCCGGCGCTGACGATGACCACGCTGTCGACGGTCGCTTCCACTTCACGAAGCGCGTGGCTCGAGATCAGAACCGTTCGGCCGGAACCGGCGAAGGTCTGTAGGAACTGACGTAGCCACGCCATGCCTTCGGGGTCGAGTCCGTTCGCGGGTTCGTCGAGGACGAGGATCTCGGGATCACCGAGCATCGCGGTGGCAAGGATCAGGCGTTGGCGCATCCCGAGTGAAAAGGTGCCGGTCTTGTGGGCTCCGACCGAACTCAGGCCGACCATGTCCAGAACCTGCGCTGCGCGCTGAGTCGGCATGCCGATAGCGGCCGCGTAGATCTCGAGGTGTCCGAGCGCCGTTCGTTTCGGATGGAGACTGCCGACGTCGAGTACTGCGCCGACGGTCCGTGCCGGATTGGGCAGCAAACGCATAGGCGCGCCGTTGATCGTGGCCGATCCCGAAGTCGGCGACACCAGCCCGAGGAGCATCCGCAACGTGGTCGTCTTGCCCGAACCGTTCGGGCCGAGAAACCCGGTGATCGAGCCCGCCTGAACGTCGAAACTCAGGTCGTTGACCGCGCGCGCCGCCTTGAACGTCTTCGTCAACCCACGAATCTCGATGGGGGCAGAGAAGGATCCCATTGCGGTGTTCGTCAATGCTGCTCCCGGGTCGGCGGCGAATACGTGATGCGAGCCTACGGCCCGGACAGCTATCTGCGGATGGCCCGGCGTGTCTCGGAAGCGGGCGCCAGAGCGGGCTCGTCGGCAGGCATCACGATCAGGTGATCGGTCCACCTGGCGGGAGCGGGCCCGAAGGCTTCACGTGCGTTCTTGACGACGCCCTTGCCGATGGCTCGGTTACCCGCTCCGCCGATGACCGCACCGATTCCGGCGGGAACGAGCTTGCCGAGGATCAGTGCGCTGCGCTTCGCGGCGTACTTGGTCACGAATTTCCGCACGAGGGTGCTGTTCATTCCCTTCATCGTGGGTCCGGGAATCTTGCTCGTGATCGCGGTTCCCCAGTTCTTGGCCGTGATGCCGGTGGCCTTCTGGACGATCTCCATGCCGGATTCGCCGAGGGCGACTGCCAGGACCAGGGCGCGTCGTTGCTGGTGATCCTGCACGGAGATGCCGTGCACCGACGCGATTGCCAGTGTCAGCAGCGCCGACGCCTCGAGGAAGAAGGCCGATTCCGCGCCGACGGCAGCGATGGACGCCACCGTTCCGACTCCCGGTACCGCGGCCGTGGCACCGACGGCACTGCCGCTTCCGGTGACGGCGAGAATGAACATCTTCTCCATCCGCTCGACGATCTGAGCGGGAGACTCGTCGGGGTGAGCCTTACGGACATGGTTGACGTACTTGGCCACTGCGGGCGCTTGCAGGCGGCTTCCGTTGTCGAGAACGGAAACGAGGACCTTCTCGATACGCCCGCTGTCGTTGTTCGTCGACTTGCTCATTGCTGCCCCTCCACAGTTGTCCTCCTCTGAAGCGAGGTGGACCGTATCTCGAGAATAGGTGAAGTTTGCGGTAGCGGCGGTGATCACAGGGGCCATAGGCTCGTACGAGACTTGATTTTCTCCGTGAGTTTTCCCAGGCAGGAGTTCGAGTGTTATGACCGCCACTTCGGAATCTCGTTCGACGACCATCTGGCCGACACTGCGCTACCTCGACGCCCGCGCGGCAATCCACTTTCTGGTGAGCACCTTCGGGTTCGTGGAGAAGGCCGTCTACGGAGAGGGAGACGTGGTGGACCACGCCCAACTCGACTGGCCGGGCGGTGGCGGCATCATGCTGGGCTCGCCGCGCACCGATTCGGCGATCGCCGGCCTGCCGCCGGGAATCGGTTCGGTGTACATCGTCGTCGACGACGCCGACGCCGCGGATGCACTCCACGAACGCGCTGTCGCGGCGGGCGCCACGATCACGCAAGGATTGCGCGACGAGGACTACGGTTCGCGGGGGTTCACCTGCCGTGACCCGGAAGGTGTGTATTGGAGTTTCGGCACGTACGCCGGGGAGTAAGCCTCGCTGCGACCTATCGGGTGGCCCAGTGCTCTGCTGGAACCACTTCCGACGGGATGGGCGGATGAGGAGGTGTCCCGTCCCCGAACGGTCGGCCACCCAATTGTTCGCGGCCGTGCGGTTCGAGCCAGTGTGTCAATTCCGGTCCCTTGGGCACGATTCCGGAGGGATTGATCTCCGAATGCACGATGTAGTAGTGAGCTTTGATCTGTGTGAAGTCGATGGTGTCACCGAATCCGGGAGTTTGGAAAAGATCGCGCGCGTAGTCCCACAGCACCGGCATTTCGCTGAGTTTGCTTCTGTTGCACTTGAAGTGACCGTGATAGACGGGATCGAATCGCGCCAGCGTGGTGAACAGGCGCACATCGGCTTCGGTGATGGTGTCTCCTACCAGGAAGCGTTGCCGGGCAAGACGTTCGGTGAGCCAGTCGAGGCGGGCGAACAGCGTGTCGTATGCCTCGTCGTATGCCTGCTGTGATCCGGCGAACCCGCAGCGGTAGACGCCGTTGTTCACGTCGCGGAAAACGTACTCGGAAACTTCGTCGATTTCGTTTCGCAGTGGCTCCGGGTACAGGTCCGGTGCGCCTTCGCGGTGGTACTTCTTCCATTGCGTCGAGAAGTCGAGGGTGATTTGAGGGTAGTCGTTCGTGACCACCTTGCCCGTGGCGATTTCCACCATGGCGGGCACCGTGATTCCTCTGGGGTAGTCGGGATCTCGGGCGAAGTACGCATCCTGTAGTCGCGGGATCTTCAGCACGGGATCGACGCCGCCGGGGTCGAGATCGAAAGTCCAGCTTCGCTTGTCGTGAACCGGCCCGCAGATGCCCATCGAGAGTACGTCTTCGAGGCCGAGCAGTCGGCGGACGATGATGGCGCGGTTTGCCCACGGGCAGGCGCGCGCGACGATCAACCGGTATCGCCCTGGTTCGACCGGGTAACCGTCGCGACCGTCCTCGGTGATGCGGGTCGGGATGTAGTTGGTGTCGCGTGTGAATTCGCGACCCTCTTCGACGAATGTCGGTTCGCTCGCGTCGTCTTTCGTACTCATCTGCGGTCCCTCTCGTTCGAGTGTCAACTGGGCAGGTGCACGTGTACTCGAGCGTATGCCCCCAGTACGTCGAATTTGGCTTTACGTGGAAGCGTCGCGCCCACGGCGCTGCCGCGACTCGTGCGTAGTTGCGGGATCAAACCCGAATCCAGAGCGTCCTCGGCAGCGAGAAGCGTTACTGCGCAGCCGATTCCGCGACGGCGGTGCGCTGGAGCCGTCAGGGTCGTGAGATCTGCCACGAATCCCTGGAATTCGGAGTACGCCGCGCATCCGAGCACCTCGTCGGAATCGGTGAGGGCGGTGAACCACCGCGTTCGGCGCTCGAGGTCGGCTGTGGTGCTGTCGTCGGGTGGACACAGGGAAGCGACGGCGAGGGCGTCGTCGATCTCGTGGGAAATCAGCAGTTGCTCGTCGGGCGGCGTGTCGGTGTAGTCGCCGAGAAAGGCGAGATCGACGGGACCGGTGATTCGGCCGCCGTGATCGCCCGCGATCTCGAGGAGGCGCGCCGGTTGCAGAAGTGCGTCGACGGAGATGTCCGCCGTGCGCTCGATGAACCACTGTGGCCCGACGATCGCACCGGCGCCTGCAAGTTCGAGAACGTGGATGTCGTCGCCGACGACTCGGGCTGTATGTGCCGGGCGCAATGCCGAGTCACCGAGGCCCAGCTCACGTGCCCAGGCAAGTCGGATGATGTCGAGGTGATGATCGTCCACTCGCTACAGGCTAGTCCGATTCGAACGGGTTGATCGAGACGGCCGAAGGTCGTATATTCCATGTGGACTATTTCAGGTGGAATAGTCAAGAAATAGTCAATAGCGGCTTGTCAGGGAGGGGGATTCATGGGTGACGTGTCACTGACGCCTCTGGGAATCACCGTTCTGGGCCTGCTGTCCGAGCGTTCGATGCATCCGTACGAGATGTATCAACTTGCCTCGGTTCGTCGGGGCGATCAGTTGGTGAAGATCAAGCCGGGATCGCTCTATCACACGGTTTCCCGGTTGGAGAAGCAGGAACTTCTGGCTTCGATCGGGACCGATCGTGAGGGCAATCGGCCCGAGCGGACGACGTACGAGATCACCGCCCGAGGCCGTGAGGCGCTCGAGCATCAACTACGTGAGATGTTGGCGGTTCCGGTGCGGGAGTATCCGCGGTTGCCGCTCGCGCTCGCCGAAATGCACAACCTCTCCGCATCCACCGCGTGTCAGATGCTTCGGATACGTCTCGCGCACCTCGACAAGACGATTGCGAAATTCGAGGCCGACTACGAAGCGGTGAAGGCAGCGGAAAAACCACGAATCTTCACGGTGGGCGCGGACTACGCCCACGCACTCACGATCGCCGAAAGAGAGTGGATCGGCGCGTTGGTGACAGACATCGAGAGCGGCGAAATGCCCTGGCTCTCACAAGAACTTCTCGACCGGCTGGCCGGCTCCGCAGGCTCGTCCGCACTACCTAAGGACTGAAGATGGAAAAGCAGGTCAATCCCTGGCACGCGCTGTGGGCGCTGTGTATCGGGTTCTTCATGATTCTGGTGGACAGCACCATCGTCGCTGTCGCCAACCCCGCGATCATGGAGGACCTCGGCACCGACATCAACAAGGTCGTCTGGGTCACCAGCGCGTACCTGCTGGCGTACGCGGTGCCGCTGCTCGTCACCGGTCGACTCGGTGACAGGTTCGGTCCGAAGAACCTGTACATGATCGGCCTCGTACTGTTCACCGGCGCATCACTGTGGTGCGGTCTGTCCGGCAGCGTCGAGATGCTCATCGTCGCAAGGGCTTTCCAGGGCCTGGGTGCTGCCATGATGACGCCTCAGACGATGGCCGTCATCACTCGCACGTTCGCGCCGAACAAGCGTGGCGCGGCAATGGGCCTGTGGGGCGCCGTCGCCGGTGTCGCCACCCTGGTCGGTCCGCTCGCCGGTGGCGTCCTGGTGGACAATCTCGGCTGGGAATGGATCTTCATCGTCAACGTCCCGGTTGGTGTCATTGCCTTCCTCCTCGCGTGGAAGCTCGTTCCGTCGTTGCCGACCAGCGAGCACAAGTTCGACATTCCCGGCGTGATTCTCAGCGCCGCAGGCATGTTCCTGCTGGTGTTCGGAATCCAGGAAGGCAGCTCGTACGACTGGAACGGATTCGTCTGGAGTCTGATCGGCGCCGGCGTGGTGTTGCTCGCGGTGTTCGTGTTCTACCAGTCGCGCAACAAGAACGAACCCTTGCTTCCCTTGGAACTCTTCAAGGATCGCAACTTCTCACTCGCCAACGTCGCCATCACCGCTATGGGCTTTGCGATCACGTCGATGGTCCTTCCGCTGATGTTCTACACACAGGCAGTTCGCGGACTCTCCCCGACGCAGTCGGCGTTGCTGCTCGTTCCGATGGCAGTGCTGACCGGTATTTTTGCCCCGATCATCGGCAAACTCGTCGACAAGACGCATCCGCGCTACATCGCCGGCACCGGCTTCCTGCTGTTCGCGGTCGCCTTGGGCTGGCTGGCACTGGTGATGTCTCCCGACGTCGCGATCTGGGAACTGCTTCTGCCGATCGGTCTGATCGGCTTCGCCAATGCGTGCATCTGGTCTCCGCTCGCGGCCACCGCCACACACAACCTGCCTCCGATGCAGGCGGGCGCGGGCGCCGGCGTCTACAACACCACCAGGCAGGTGGGTGCGGTTCTCGGCAGCGCTGCGATCGGCGCTCTGATCACCGCGCGACTGGCTGCCCAGGGTCTGACCGGCGGTAGCTCCGAAGCCGGGGTGGGTCACCTCCCCGAGTTCGTCCGTGAACCGTTCAGCACGGCGATGTCGGAGTCGATCTGGCTGCCCGCAGGGGTGCTGCTCATCGGTTTCGTCGCCTCCGTGTGCTTCGCTCGGCCTCTACGTGGCGACGCCCACGACGACGCGATGGCCGTCAGTGCCGAAGCGCGTCGGGAAACATCACTGCGCGATTGAGATAGTCGCTCGGGTCCAGGGCTCGCTTGATCGCCCACATCGTGGCTATGTCCTCCGCCGAGAGGGCCAGATCCAGATAGTTGCGTTTGAGCGAGCCCACCCCGTGCTCGGAGCTGACGTTTCCACCGTGATCGCGAACCAGTTCGAGGACGCTGCGGTAGACGGTGTCGGCGTTCGGGCAGTTCAGGACGTTGAGGTGGATGTTTCCCTTGGCGATGTGTCCGAAGAGAACGGGGATCGCCTCCGGTGCTCGGCTCGCGATCACCGCGGCGGCGTCCTCGGCAAAGGCGGCGAGCGAGTCCAGGGGCAGTGCCGCATCGAATTTCAGTGGGGGACCGAAGAGTCCGACCACTTCGGCGAAGCATTCCCTCGCCGCCCACAAGCGCGTCGAACTCGGGCCGTCGACTGCCACCGACGGAGTTTCCGGCGGGTCGATGCGTTCGAGTGCTTCGGCCAGGCTTTCCATCGGATCGTGAGCCGCGGATACCTCGGCGAGGAGATACCACGCGCGCCCGGTCGGCACTGCCGCGTTCAACCGTCGAGCGGCCAGTTCGAGTCCGCGGCCGTCCAACAACTCCAGGGCGTCGACGCCGTCGAGGGTGCGCAACGTCCGTCCCGCGTCGACGACGTCCTCCAGTCTGTCGAAACCGGTCAGCGTCGTGACCCGATGAGCCGGTACCCGGCGTAGTTTCAGGTCGACTGCTGTGACCACGCCGAGAGTTCCTTCGCTGCCCACCCACAGAGCGGGCAGGTTGTATCCGGAGTTGTCGGACAACACTTTCGGTGACCGGCGCACCGTTGTCCCGTCGGGGAGTACCACCTCGAGGCCGAGCACCTGTTCGGCCATGTTCCCGTATCGAACCGTGTGCAGGCCACCGGCATTGGTGGAGACCATGCCGCCGATCGTCGCAGTGTCCCGCGACGCTATGTCGACACCGAACTTCAGACCGGCGGCGGCCGCCGCGGAATGTACCTGAGCGAGTGTCACTCCCGCGCCGACGGTGATCAGCCCGGTGTCCGCGTCGACGTCGCCGATCGTGGTGAGGCGTTCGGTGGAGAGCAGGACGTCGTCGTGCTCGGGCACCGTACCCGCGACCAGGCCGGTTCGTCCGCCCTGGACGGTGACCGGAACTCCGCGAGAGCGGCACGCGTTCAGCACCGCCGCGACTTCGGCGGTATTTCCCGGTCGGACCAGAGCGCCGGCACGCCCGCGGTAGCGCCCCGTCTGGTCGGTGGAACGGGTCGCCAACACGTCGGCGTCGTCGACGACGAACCGGTGTCCCACCACGTCCGCGAGCACATTTCTCAGACCGTCCACCCGACGATCGTAGGCCGGTTCGATGTGGCAGTGTGGCGGCATGACTGCTCCCGAATCGCACCCCACCCGTCTCGAGCGCTTCACCACCGATCGTGGTGCCGAGGTGGCTGTCCTGACGTTTGCGCACGGACCACTCAATCTGTTCGATCAGGCCATGTTCGACGCGGTCATCGCCGATGTTGCAGCGCTGACCGAGAACCCGCCGCGCGCAGTGCTTCTGCGCGCCGAGGGCAAGGTCAACTCGGCCGGCGTCGACGTCCACGTATTCGACGAGCTGAACCCGGAGCAGGGCGCGGAATTGTGGCGCGAACTGTTCGCCCAGATCTGCCATCCGCTCGAGGCCTTGCCGTGCCCGGTCATCTACGCGGCGCACGGGCTGACGCTGACTGCTGCCTTCGAGATCTCCTTGGCCTGCGACATCATCCTCGCGGCGCCCAAGGCAAAGTTCGGGCTGGTCGAGACAGTGGTCGGTCTGACGCCGTCCATGGGTGGACCGCAACGCCTGGCCGAGCGCGCCGGTTCCGGACGGGCCCGCGAGTTGGTCATGACCGGCGATCTGTACGACGCCGCTACCCTCCACTCCTGGGGCGTGGTCAATGCAGTTCACGAGGATGTCGACAATGCGGCGCGGGCCCTCGCAACCAGATTGGCAGACGGACCGACGCGAGCCCACGACGCCACCAAGCAGATCGTGGCAGCGTGGCGTTCCGGCGGCATCGCCCACGCGGATTCGGTGACTCCCGGGGTGTCCGGCGCGCTGTTCGACACCGACGACCTGCGCGGCGCTGTCCGTAGTTTCCTCGAGGTGGGACCAGGTAAAGCCGTCTACTCGGGAAAGTGAGTTTGCGACCTTTATCGCCAGAGACCTCCACGAACTGTGATCCACGTCATATAGTCGAAGGGCCGGTGGGTTTGTCAGTGACGTGGAGGTATCGATGCGGTCGACGCTCGTGGAATACCCGTGTTCGACTCAGCTCCTCGCCGACGCCCGCGTCACCCGTGCGGGTGACGGGGTGCTTCGGTACAGCCAACTCGACCCTTCGCTGTCCGAACTCCTCGATATCGCCGTTCATCGATTTTCCTCCCGCATTGCGGTCGAGGAGGTCGACGGCGAGCAGGTCACCTTCGCGGAACTGTGGGCCGAGGCGTCGAGGGTCGCAGGCGGGCTGAAGTCGCGCGGTGTCGAGATCGGCGACCGCGTGGCAATTCGTGTGGCCGCGGGGGTACGGTGGATGGAGGCGTGCCTCGGAGTCATCCTCGCCGGAGGTGTTCCGGTCTCCGTGGGTGTTCACCTGAGTGACGACGCGGCGGACTTCGTCATCGCGGACAGCGGCTCGGTGTTGGTGCTCGACGGGGAACTCCCACACGGTGTTCCGTTCATCGACGACGGTGCGGCCCCGGACGAGATGGCGATCCTCGCGTACACCGCCGATTCTTCGGGCGAGATGCTGGGCGTCGAGTTGAGCAACGAGAACGTGCTCTCGGCCATCGTCGGTATCCTGCACTCGCGCGACTACGGCGTCGAAGGTGTTCGGAATCTTCTGGTGGACAACGATTTCAAGTCTGTGCGTCATTTCGTGCACGTGCTTGCGACGCTGGTGGTCGGTGGAACGGTGGTCCTCGCCGGCGACTTCTGGCGCGAGAGTGTGCATACCGTCGACATCGTGACCGGGCGGCCCGAGGACTTGCTCGAACCGCGGTTGCTCACGCTCGGGCCGGCGGCGCGTGCCGGTTCGAGGTCGGTGCAGTGGATCGACTGCAGCGGATCGCCGATCACCGCGGAACAGGAATCCAAGCTGCTGACGTTGTTCCCGGCCGCTCGGCATGTGATCGGCTGGGGCAAAACCGAAACTTGTGGGGCCGGTCTCATTCTGCCGAGCGAGTCGGCACCGACTCACCTCGGAAGCGTCGGAATCGCTTTCGGCGGAATGGAAGTGGCGTTGTACGGCCCCGATGCTCCAGGTGGTTTCGGTGAGTTGCTGTGCCGCGGACCGAGTGTCACGCGCCGGTATTGGAACTCGCCGGAAGCGACCTCGACGAGGTTCACCCAGGGGTGGTTCTGCACTCACGACACCGCGCAGATCGACCCCGATGGCTTCGTCCGTATTGTCGAGCGCAACGTCGCGTAGTCACGCGGGCGTGGTCGACAAACGAGAGGGACATCATGGCGGACGAGGTTCTCACCGAGCGGCGCGGGCGGACACTGATCATCACCATCAACCGACCCGAGGCGCGCAACGCCATCAACTCGGCGGTCAGTCACGCGTTGGCCGCTGCGGTCGAAGAGCTGGATGCGGACGACGATCTGTCCTTGGCGGTGCTCACCGGTGCGGGCGGAAACTTCTGCGCGGGTATGGATCTGAAGGCATTCGTGGCCGGCGAGAACGTACTCGTTCCGGGGCGCGGTCTCGGATTCACGGAGGGGCCGCCGCGTAAGCCGATCATCTCGGCGGTCGAGGGCTTCGCGTTGGCCGGAGGCACCGAACTGGTGCTTGCCACCGACCTGGTGGTGGCGTCGTCCGAAGCGAAGTTCGGGATCCCGGAGGTCAAGCGAGGACTGGTTGCAGGCGGCGGCGGATTGTTGCGCCTGCCCAAGCGGATTCCGTACCAGAAGGCGTTGGAACTGGCTCTCACCGGTGACAGCTTCACCGCCGAGGAGGCCTACCGGTACGGGTTCGTGAACACGTTGACCGAACCGGGCAAGGCGCTCGAGGGCGCACTCGAGCTGGCTGATCGAATCACGCGCAACGGACCGCTCGCGGTTGCGGTCACCAAGGAGATCATCGTCAAAGCCGGCGGTTGGTCCGACGACGAAGCTTTCGCGAAGCAGTTGCAGGTGATGGCGCCGGTGTTCGCATCCGAAGACGCACGCGAGGGCGCAACGGCGTTCGCCGAGAAGCGCGCCCCGGTCTGGAAGGGGCGGTAAACCGAGATGGCCACACCCGTCGCAGAACTGCACATGCACATCGAGGGTTCGCTCGAGCCCGAACAGATCTACCGGCTTGCCGAGCGCAATCGAATGGATTTGCCGTACAAGGACATCGACGATCTGAAGTCGAGGTACGAGTTCACCGACCTGCAATCGTTCCTCGATCTCTACTTCGCCAACATGGCCGTCCTGCGCACCGCGGAGGATTTTGCCGACCTGACGCGGGCGTATTTCCGTCGGGCCGCAGCGGCCGGAGTCGCGCATGCCGAGTTCTTCTTCAATCCGCAGGCTCACGTGGTCCGGGGTGTTCCGCTGACCGAGGTCCTGGACGGGATCATGGACGCGGTGGCATCGAGTGAGCGCGAGTTCGGGCTCAGCAGTGCGGCAATCGCCGCCATCCTCCGTGATCAGCCCGTCAAGGACGCCGAAGAGATCTTCTCCGAAATCATTCGCTTGCAGGCGCCGATCGTCGGGCTCGGACTCGACTCCGCCGAGGTCGGCAACCCGCCTTCACTGTTCGAGGACGTGTTCGCACGTGCGCGCGCCGAGGGCTTGCACGTCGTTGCTCACGCCGGCGAGGAGGGACCGCCCGAATACATTTGGCAGGCACTCGACATCCTCGGCGCCGAGCGGATCGACCACGGCGTCCGGGCACTCGAGGATCCTGCCCTGATCGAGCGTCTGGTCGACGAGGAGATTCCACTGACGGTCTGCCCACTGTCGAACGTTCGTCTGCGCGTGTTCGATTCGCTGTCGGATCATCCGCTTCGATCGATGCTCGAGATGGGGTTGATCGTCACGGTCAACTCCGACGACCCGGCCTACTTCGGGGGATACGTCGACGACAATTTCACCGAACTCGGCCGAGCCCTGGGGCTGACCGAGGCCGAGCGAGACACCCTCGCCCGGAATTCGATCAAAGCCTCGTTTGCGAGCGACGCGCGAAAAGCGGAACTGCTGCGGCGCTGACCGTCAGTCGCCCAGTACCTGACGCAAGTACTCGTTGTCGAAGACACGATTCGCGTCGTACTTGTCTCGAACGGCGACAAAATCGTCGAGTCGGTCGTACGTGGGACGCAGGTCGTCGACGGTCCGGTTGTGCATTTTTCCCCAGTGCGGCCGGCCGTCGACGGCGCGCGCGATGGCTTCCACCGCGGCGAAGTATTCGGTTTCGGGTCGGCGGTGGTACTGATGAACCGCGATGTAAGCGGTATCGCGTCCGTGCGCGGTCGAGAGCCAGAGGTCGTCGGCAGCGGCAAAACGTACCTCGACGGGGAACGCGACGTTGGTTCCGGACTTCTTCATCCAGCGATCGATTTCGTGGAGTGTCTCGGTGACGTGTTCGCGGGGAATCGCGTATTCCATTTCCTTGAACTTCACCCGGCGCGAAGACGCGAATACTCGGTAGCTGCGATCGGTGAACTCCCGGGCACCGAGCAATCGAGATGAGACGTTGTTGATTCTCGGGATCGCGGCCGGCGCCAGGGTGGCGACGCGATTGACACCTTCGAAGAGTGTGTTGGAGAGAAGTTCGTCGTCGACGAATGCGCGGACTTTGCCGACAGGATCGGGTTCGGTGTCTCCGGGCAGTCGCGTGTTGCTCTTGGTGAGGACACGGTCGGTGTGCGGAAACCAGTAGAACTCGAAGTGATCCAGGCCCAGGCGGTCGCTCTCCAGGGTGTCCAATATGTGAGACAGCGTGTCGGGTTCCTCGATTGCACGGAGTGTGAATCGCGGAACGCAGGCGAGAGTGATCTTCGAAATGATGCCGATTGCGCCCAATCCGAGGCGGCCCGCTTCGAACAATTCGACGTTTTCGTCGGCGCTTGCGGTAACGACGGATCCGTCGGCGAGAACGATCTCGATTCCGCGGATCTGCGTGGCGATACCGCCGAAGCGGGCGCCGGTTCCGTGTGTGCCGGTGGACGTCGCGCCGGCCAGTGACTGGACGTCGATGTCACCGAGATTGGCCATGGCATATCCGCGCTGCCACAGGGCGTCGTTGAGGGCGTGAAGGCGAGTGCCTGCAAAAACTGTCACCAGCGCGCCGTCGTCGGTTGGCGTGATCGAATCGATTCCGCTCAGATTGTCCAGGCTGACGAGGACACCGTCGGTGACCGCGACACCGGTGAACGAATGGCCGGCGCCGACCGCTTTCACGCGTTGGCCACGCGCCGCGGCCTCGGCGACCAAAGACGAAAGTTCACGGGTATTTGTCGGCGTCGCAAAGCGACGCGGCGCGGCGCTTTGAGTGCCCGCCCAGTTCTGCCAAGTGTCCGAAGCCATTACGCAATAATGTACTTGGACGGTCGTCCAGGCAAGTATTGCGCGAAGATTTTGTCATTTGCGTTCTACGATCATTGGATGCTGAACAGGCTCCCGGCGGACGAACGCCGCACACAATTGGTCGAGTCCGCGTTGTCTATTGCGGAACAACGCGGTGTCAGTTCTGTGACGGTAAGGGCGGTGGCAGAAGAGGCCGGAGTATCACTCGGCGTCGTTCATTACTGCTTCGAGAGCAAGGAAGCGCTGATCGCGGCGATGGGTGAAACGCTCATCCTGCAGCTCAGTGCGTCGATGCAGTACGCATTCGCGCAGGTGCGACACGCTCCGGATCTCAGTGGTGTGCAGGGGCTCAAGGAATTGCTGCATATCGGGTTGACGGGAATGTGGCCCACGATCGAAGCAACGCCGGACCGGCAGTTGTTGACCTACGAAATCACCGCGCAGGCCCTCCGTAGTCGCAATCTCGGAGCTGAACGTGCCGGGGCCGTCGCCCACGACCAGTACCGAATCATGGACGAGCTCGCGGTGTCGTTCCTCGAAGAATGCGCGAAGATCTCCGGCACCGTGTGGACCGAGCCGTTGAGTTCGATTGCGCGACTGAGTCTTGCGCTCATCGACGGGCTCGTCCTGCGATGGCTGGTCGATCGCGACTCCGACGCGACAATTGCGGAGTTCGGAGAAATGGTTCAGGTAATCGCCAACAAAGCAGTGGTCGCGCCTCAGTAGAACCGCCATCCTGGACATACGTCCAGGATTGGTGATTGACTGGTCGCACGCCGCGACGATTGGATCATCTGTGACCAGGACCCTCGATCGACTCACTGCTGCCACGCGAGAACTCGACCCGCCTCTGGCTGCTCTGGATCTGACCACACTGCGCAGTAACGCAGCCGACCTGGTGCGCCGCGCCGGTGGAACTCCAGTGCGAGTGGCGAGCAAATCGGTCCGTTGTCGTACGGTTCTGGCCGAAACTCTCGGCGACACACTGACCGCGTCCGGTGGATTCCGCGGAATCATGGCGTACTCATTGCGTGAGGCTCTGTGGCTCGTCGGGCTCGGCGCACGGGACATCCTGATGGGATACCCGACCGCCGATCGCGGCGCCATCGCGGATCTCGCTGCCGATGACACCGCACTCGCATCGATCACGCTGATGATCGACGACGACGCACAGTTGGATCTCATTCGTTCGGCGTCGACAGGAGATGCGCCCGTCCGGGTGTGTCTCGACGTCGACGCGTCACTGCGGATCGGCCCGATCCATCTGGGAGTACGACGCTCACCGCTGCGCGAACCTGCCGCGGTCGCCGCACTCGCGGCGCGTGCTCGCCAGCGCGGTTTCTCCGTCGCAGGAGTGATGTTCTACGAAGCGCAGATTGCCGGCCTCCCGGACACCAGTGCTCCGATCGGTTGGGTCAAGAAGGCGTCCGCCCGAGAATTGGCGTCCAGAAGGGGCGCAGTGGTTGCAGCAGTCACCGATGCCGTGGGTGCACTCGAGATCGTCAACAGCGGCGGTACGGGGTCACTGGAGGTCAGCTCGGCCGATCCTGTGGTGACCGAGGTAACAGCAGGATCTGGACTGTACGTACCGACCCTGTTCGACCGCTACCGCGCCTTCCGTCCCGATCCGGCACTGTTCTTCGCGCTGTCGGCAGTGCGCAAGCCGACCCCGTCTGTCACGACCCTGTTCGGCGGCGGATACATCGCGTCGGGACCTGCGGGAGCCACCCGCGTTCCGTCGCCGGTCTGGCCCTCCGGTCTCAAACTGCTCCGCAACGAAGGCGCAGGCGAGGTTCAGACGCCGGTCACCGGAAAGGAAGCCGGAAACATCGCGATCGGCGACCGCGTGTGGTTCCGGCACGCCAAAGCCGGCGAGTTGTGCGAGCGCTTCGACCGCGTGTACGTGGTCGAAGCCGACGGCAGCAGAACCTCGGTTCCCACCTACCGTGGCGAAGGACAGTGTTTCGGGTAGGGCAGTGCTTCGGGTAGGGCAGTGCTTCGGGTAGGGCAGGCATCGCCTAGCTCGTCAACCTCATGAACGCGCCCAGTTCCACCAATCCAGCGGGCGTGCTCGGCATGTACTGCGTCAATGCGTGCGATCGAACGATGATCGCGCACCACTTGCCGCGGGAGACGGCGACGTTGAGGCGATTTCGCGACAGCAGGAACGACATTCCTCGCGGAACGTCCTCGACGGCGGAGGCGGCCATCGACACGATTGCCACAGCGGCCTCGCGGCCCTGGAACTTGTCGACGGTCCCGACCTCGACCTCCGTGAGACCGGCCTCGGTGAGATCGCGCTCGACGGTGCCGACCTGGGCGTTGTACGCCGCGACCACGAGGATGTCCGACCGCTCCAAGGGGCGGGTGCCCTCGAACTCGCTCGGGTCGGTCCATGGCGTACCGAGGAGGCTCTGGATCTGGCGAACGATCTCCTGGGACTCTTCCGGGGAGTACGTGGAATTGCCGCGGTGATCGACGAACACCGTGTGTACTCCAGCAGCGAGTCCGTCGAGTTTCCTTGCCGCACTCACGGTTTCCTGGGAATGCAGCTTGCCCTCGTACGACAGTGCGGACACGGGCGCACACAGATCGGGGTGCATCCGCCACGTTTTCTCGAGGAAGTAGCCGAGTTCGGGTGGCAGTGCGCCGTGTCCCTCGGCGAGCCAACCGAGTGCCGATTCGTCGACAGGTTCGGGGTGCGTACCTTGGCTGACCTGGGGTAGCTGCTGGGGATCGCCCAGTAGCAACAGGTTGCGTGCGGAAATCGCGACGGCAATGGTGTTGGCGAGCGCGAACTGGCCGGCCTCGTCCACCACGAGCAGGTCCAAACTGCCTGCCGGAACGCGATCGGTGTTCGCGAAGTCCCACGCAGTGCCGCCGATGACACAGCCGACGCCTTCGGCTTCGGCGATGAATCCCGCATATTCTTCGGATGCGATGTCCTGCCATTCTGCGGTCTTGCTGCGGCTGCCCTTCTTCGCGACCAGTGCAGGGTCCACGCCGGCCTTCAGAATGCCGCCGAGCATGTTCTCGACCACCGAATGTGATTGCGCCACCACTCCGATTCGCCAGTGATGCTGTTCGATCAGTGTCTTGACGACACGGGCGCCCGTGTAGGTCTTGCCCGTACCGGGGGGACCCTGCACTGCCACGTAGGAATCATCGAGGTCGAGAAGTGCGGCGGTGATGGCGTCCGCGTAGTTGTTGTCGGTCCCGACGGGCGGGAGCGGTGAACCCGAGAGTGTCCTCGGGGTGCTGCGCCGGAGAATGTCGACCGCTGCGATCCGTGGCAGCTCGGGCAGGCTCTCGCTGGCGCCGGACGCGGCAGCGGCGATCGACTTCTCCATGCGTCCGGTGGGAATCGGACGACCGGGTGCCAATGCGACGGGGGCGTCGAGGTATTCGTCACCGCTGAGCAGTTCTTCGACGGTGACCACGTCGAGTCCTTCGGACTTGACCACGGCGGTGACCTTGACGCTGCTGGTGCCGCGCTGGGTGGGGTTCTCGCTTGCAACGGCATCGGGGGAGGGGGTTGCGTAGAGAGCGAACAGATCACTGCCCGGGCTCAAAGACGTTCCGGTGCCGAAACTTCCGGTCAGCTGAATGTGGCGACGAAACTTCTTCTGCCGCGGGGTGCTCTTGTGCCAGTCCGCTTCGATCTCGGACTGATCTACCACCATGACGTCACGGACGTCGACGAGGTCTTCGATCGGAGTGACCAATCGGTCGAAATGCGCCCACCAGTACGGCTTCCGTTCGCGATTGTGGTATCCCACTGCAGCGGCCAGTAGCGCCGCAGCCTGCTGATCGGGGGTGCGTGTCGAACCGGCCTTGTGGCCTGCGAAGTCGCGGAGCGCGATTTCCGATTCGGTGAGTTCCTCGAGTGGAATTTTGATCTGTCCGGTGGGCTCACGCAGTTCCACGCCGTGTTCTGCGGCGCGCTCGGCGAGCCAATCGCGCAGGCGCAGGGTGGATTCGCAGTCGTACTCGTTGTAGTCGGAGATGCCCTGAAGAAGTTCCCTGGCCTGGTCGGCCTGTCCGCCGTCGCGCAGTTCGCAGTAGTCGGCATAAGCGACGACCGAAGCGGCGGCATTGGTGACGTCACCGTCGCGGCCGTGCTCACCCATGTAGAGCGGCTCGAGTTTCTTGATGCTGTACGAGCGTTGTCCGATCCGCAGGCAGGCGCGGACTATCGGATAGAGGTCCACGAGCACGTTCTCGCTGAGCAGCGTGTCCACCGTTTGCTCGCCGACGCCGTGACGTGCGGCCAAGCGCAACAGCGCCGATTTCTCGTACGCGGCGTAGTGATAGATGTGCATGCCGGGGTGAGCTTCTCGGCGCGCGGTGACGTAATCGAGAAAGTCGAGGAGCGCCTGGCGTTCACCCTCGCGATCGTGTGCCCAGAAGGGTTTGAACACGTAGTCGTCTGCCGGGCCTTCGACCACGCCGAACAGGTACTCCAGCCCCCAGTCGGTGGATCCGTCCTCGGCCCAGAGTGGGTCCCCCTCGAAGTCGAAGAAGATGTCGCCGTCGTCGGGGACGGGCAGACCACCGAGCGCCGAGGGTTCGTAGACCTCGAATTCGGCGTCGCCGGATTGTTCCTGGCGTAGTTGAACCGCAGCCTGTGCACGGAGTTTGTCGAGTGTTTCCCGGCGGATTCCTTCGACTGGTCCAGTGCTCACGGCGAGTTCGTCGATTGTCGTGATTCCCGAGACGATCAGTTGTTCGCGCTGGTTGCCGCGGACGCCCGCAACCAGCAGCAGATCGCGATGGTTCTCGACCTCGACGCTGCAGGTGTCGCAGCGGCCGCAGCGCAGGTATCGATCGTCGAGCCACTGGGTGGGTTTTCCCTCGGCGCGATGCTCGTCGAGGACTCGTTCCAGTTCGGCTCTGCGCGCCGCGAAAACCGGTGCGATGTCGCCGATGTCGTGTGACGACGTGCTGCCGTCGCCGAGAAGCAGATGAACCTGATCGGAGGCTGCGATTGCATTGCGCTCCAATGCGTCCGCGTACGCGGCGAGTTGGAGGAGCGCCGACACCTTGGCATGCCGGGAGAGTTTGCTGTCGTAGACCGCGTACGTGTCGCCCTCGCGGACGAGGAAGTCGCAGAAGCCGAGGAATCGGCCGTCGAAGAAGGTTCCCTGATAGATCACGGGAGCGCCGGATCGGGCCGCCTCGACGGTGGCCAGGGTGGCGGCTGTCAGGCCTGCGCGCGAGTGTTCCGGTCGCGGCATGACGACCACGCCGTCTCCGTGTTGATCGATGAACTTCGCAAGCTGTTCGCGCTCGTGGGAGTCGCCGAGGCTCGACGTCCGCTCGAGCATCGGATCCGCCTCGGCCTTCTCGGCTGAGATCAGACCGGTACGGGCGTCGAGTTGCCGCAACAGCGCGAACTCGCACGAAGCCGCGGCCGAGAGGTCACTGGCGCTGTAGACGATCTGATCATCGAGTAGGAACACACGGAGATTGTGCCATCGCTCACCGACAAGGCAACCCACCAGTAATCGCCCACGCGCCGCGGATACCGGCAACGGAGTGCAGAATGACGATCATGCCTTTCTTCGACGGACGAACCGGTCAAGTGCACTTTCGGCATTGGCCGGCGGCAGGGGGTGCGGCGCCGAAGGTGTCATTGATCTTTCTGCACGGTCTCGGTCAGCACAGCGGGCAGTATCACCGCTTCGCGAGCGCCATGACGGTGTCGGGGATCGACGTGTGGGCGATCGATCACACCGGACACGGCTTGTCGGAGGGTGATCCGGGAGTCGGGGCTCCGCTCTCCGATCTTGCTGCCGATGCAGCCACGCTGGCTGACATCGCTTTGGCCGAACTGCCCGAAGTTCCGCAGGCGGTGATGGGGCATTCGTTAGGTGCCGTGACGGCGCTGACGGTGCTGGCTCACCGCGATCACGAGTTCGCGTCCGCCGTGTTGTGTGGCATTCCGCGCAGCGCGGTGGAGCAACACGGGTGGGCGGAACTCTCCGAAGCTGGTATCCCAGTCCTGGTCGTTCACGGCACCGACGACCGGATCGCCCCGGTCGATCCCGTCCGAGACTGGGCGCGGACGCTGCGCAACGTCGAAATGCGCGAGTTCGAGGACGCCGGTCACGACCTGCTGCACGAGAAGGTTCACGCCAGTGTCACCAACGTCAGCCGTGAATTCCTTCTCGCGCATTCCAGGTAGTCCTCTCAGGAGAGCGCGTCGAGCACCTCTTTCGACGTGACGGGATGCGAGAACATCGGGTAGTCGTAGGTGATCGCGTTCTCGTGTTCGGCGACCGACGTTCCGGCCACACAATCGGTGAGTGTGATGACCCGGTAGCCGTTCTCGTAGCCGGTGCGCATGGTTGATTCGACGCAGCAGTTGGTCAGGAAGCCACCGAGAAGGATCGTGCGAATTCCTTTGCTGCGCAGAATGAAATCGAGGTTGGTGCTGGCAAATGTGTCGAGTCCGCGCTTGCCCTCGATGACGATGTCGCCGTCCTTCGGGGTGAGGTCGTCGACGATCGCGGCTCCCCACGAACCCTTCACGAAAGCCTTGCCGTCGACGACGCCCTTGAGGATTCCGTAAGGATGCGAGGTGATTTCGTTGTACCCCTCGGCGAAGGTGATCGGTGCGTGCATCACGGTGACACCCGCCGCGCGCGCCGCATCGACCAGCGCGGCGGTGTTCGCGAGGAGTCCGTTCGATTCCATGACCGGTGCGACGGCCTCGTGGAGGACACCGCCTTCGGTGGTGAAGTCGTTCTGGTACTCGATGAGCACGACGGCGGTGGTTGCGGGATCCAGTTCGAGCTTGTCGGTCATGGTCGGCACCTTCTCTGTTGTGGTCCGGGTCACGAATCTTCTCAATTAAACAGTTTGTCAGACAAGCAGGCAAGGGGTGGTAGCGTCGCGGCATGGATACGACTCCGTTGTCGCGCATGCCGCTCAGCCTTGCCGTGTCGGGAAGAATCCGCGCTGCCATTCTCGACGGCTCGCTTCCCGTCGGGGAGGCATTGCCGACCGAACAGGAACTCGCGCAGACGTTCTCGGTGGGTCGATCGACGGTGCGCGAGGCACTTCGCGTGCTGCAAGCGCAGGGATTGTTGACCGGGGCGGACACTACTTCGACTGCCAGGCCTCGGGTGACGCACGAGCATACGGCCGATTCTGCGGCCACCGCTCTCAGTACGGCTTTGCAGGTGGGGGCAGTTCCGCTCGGCGATCTTGTCGAATTGCGGGTGCTGCTCGAAGCCGCAGCGTTGCGCACACTCGTAGCCGTGCCAGGCGACGCCCGGGTTGCGATCGAGCGGATGCGAGTCGCGACGCGTGCCGACGACTCGGTCGCCTTCCACGACGCAGACGTCGACTTTCACGTCGCGCTCGCCGGAGCAGGCGGGAACAAGGCATTCGGGTTGGTCATGACGGTTCTCCGCGACAGCATTGCCGGCTACCTGCTGAGCGAACTCGACTCGCGCGAGAACTCGGCAGCCACGCTGGGCGCACTGCTGGCAGAACACGAGGGCATCGCCGACGCGATCGAGCGCGGCGCAGCCGACGAGGCTGCCGATCTGGTCGAGCGCCATGTGCGCGGATTCTACGAAGGACGAACGGAATGACCACGAGTATCGACCTGTTGGGTGAACGCTTGCAGAAAGCGCTGGGGGACAGGGCGACAACCGACCCCGACCGCATGGGCGCGTACGTCCGCGATCAATCGCTGCTCACCGCGGCCGGAAGTCCCGCTGCGTTGGTCAAGGCGAAGACTGTCGACGACGTCGTCGCGGTCATGACCGTGGCCCATGAACTCTCCGTTCCCGTGGTGACACGAGGGGCGGGTACCGGGTTGGCCGGCGCCGCCAACGCACTCGACGGATGCATCGTTCTGAGCGTCGCGGGGATGGATCGCATTCTCGAGATCGATCCCGCTGCACGTACCGCCACGGTGGAGCCCGGAGTGATCAACGGTGACCTGGCGGAAGCGGCTGCACAGCAGGGCCTTTGGTACGTTCCTGATCCGGGAAGCCGGGACATCTCGAGTATCGGCGGCAATCTGGCGACAAATGCAGGCGGCATCTGTTGCGCCAAGTACGGCGTCACCGGTGATCACGTCGCTGCCCTGACGGCGGTGCTGGCCGACGGGCGTGTGATCCGTACCGGTGCACGGACGCGCAAAAATGTTGCGGGACTGGACCTGACACATCTGCTCGTGGGGTCGGAGGGGACTCTGGCGGTCATCGTCGAAGCCACGATGCGTCTGCGTACAGCGCCGACAGCCGCGACCACCGTCGTCGCCTTCTTCGATTCCGCGGAGTCCGCAATCGATGCCGTCCTCGCCGTGTCGGCAGTGGCCGAACCGTGTCAGCTGGAGTTGATGGACGACGTCACGATCGGCGCGGTCAATCGCCTGACGAAGATGGGGTTGGACGAATCGGCCGGGGCGATGCTGCTCATCCAGTGCGACGGTAGGTCAGCGGCCGCCGAGGCAGCGGACTGTGCCGCGGCGTGCGAAAGCGTCGGGGCGCGAGAGGTTTTCCACACCGACGATCCGGTGGAAGGTGAAGAGTTCACTGCCGCCCGGCGGATGGCGTTGCCCGCTCTCGAGGCGTTGGGTACGGTGCTACTCGACGACGTCGCGGTGCCAGTTCCGGCGTTGCCGTCCATGCTGGGGTGCATCCGCGAGGCAGCTGAGCGTCGCGGTGTCACGATCGGAACTTTCGGTCACGCCGCCGACGGAAATCTCCACCCCACCATCGTGTTCGATGCCGCCGAACCCGGAGCGCAGGATCGTGCGCGCCAAGCGTTCGACGACATCGTTGCCGGCGCCTTGAATTTGGGCGGAACGATCAGTGGTGAACACGGTATCGGCGTTCTCAAAGCGCCGTACATGGCAGATATGGTCGGCCAGACCGAACGCGAAATGATGCTTGCAGTGAAGGCCGCATTCGATCCGAAGAACATTCTCAATCCCGGACGAGGTATCTGAGCGATTCGTCCGACCCTCACTCGTCGAGAATTGCGCTACCAGACGAACGTGTTGCTGCACGACGCTTTTCGAGTGACGATATCCGTCATGAAGCTGTTGATGCTCGGAGGAACACGGTTCCTCGGCCGTGCTCTCGTCGACGACGCTCTGGCTCGGGGCTGGGAAGTGACAGTGCTCCATCGGGGGCTCACCGGAGCGCCGCCGTCTACAGCGGAGGTCCTGTTCGCGGATCGCACCGATCAGCGAGCGATGGTTGATGCGCTCGGTGATCGTCGATGGGATTTTGTGGTCGACACGTGGTCGGGTAGCCCCCGAGTGGTCGCTGAGAATGCCCGGATCTTGCGCGGCCACGTCGACCGGTACGCGTACGTTTCCAGCGTATCGGCCTATCAGTGGGGCTTGCATGTAGACGAGACCTCACCGGTGGTTGCCGCATCTGCGACGTCCGATGACAACAGCGATTACGCGTCCGCCAAACGTGGGGCCGAACTCGCTGTCCTGGAATCCTTCCCGGAGGTGCTGCTCGCGAGGGCAGGGTTGATCCTCGGCCCGCACGAGGACATCGGGCGGCTGCCGTGGTGGCTACGGCGCATCGCTGCGGGCGGACGTGTCGTGGCCCCGGGAGCGCCGACTCGACCGCTGCAGTACGTCGATGTTCGTGACGTCGCATCGTTTGTCCTGTCCGGACTGGCGGCAAAGATCAGCGGGGCGTACGACGTCATCAGTGCGTCCGGGCACACCACTACCTCCGGGCTCCTCGAGGCGTGCGTGGACGCCACCGGTTCGGACGCGGAACTCGTGTGGATCGACGAGGGTCGACTGGCGGCAGCGGGAGCGCAGCCGTGGACGCAACTTCCGTGTTGGGTTCCACAAGAGGGCGAGTTCGCCGGCTTCCTCGAAGCCGACACCACCAAGGCAGCGCGGGCCGGGTTGCAGTGCCGTCCCGTCGAAGACACCGTGCGAGATACCTGGGAGTGGATGCAGCGGGAAACTGCCCCGACCCAGCGGGAGGATCGTGCTGTGCACGGACTGCCCTCGGCGATCGAAAGAGAACTACTCGCCGCCGAAGAATGAAACGAGTGTGGCCCGGTTCGTATTCGAACCGGGCCACCCTCGTGAAAGACGATCGATCAGGCGTACAGGTCGCTGATCTTGGTCTTGTGAGCTTCGTGAATGATGTTGCGCTTGAGCTTGAGCGTCGGCGTCAATTCACCGGTCTCCTGGGTGAAGTCGACCTCGAGGATCGTGTACTTCTTGATCTGCTCCGGGTTGGAGACCTTTCTGTTGGCGTCGGCAACGGCCGAATCGATCTCGGCGATCAGGTCGGCGTTCTTCACCAGATCGGCGATCGGGGTGCCGGCGGGCAGTCCGTTGCGCTCGACCCAACCGGGCAGGGTTTCCGGATCGAGAGTGATCAGTGCACCGATGAACGGCTGGCCGTCACCGACGACGAGGCACTGGCTGATCAGAGCATGCGCGCGCAGGGAATCCTCGAGGCCGGCCGGTGCGACGTTCTTGCCGCCGGCCGTGACGATGATTTCCTTCTTGCGACCGGTGATGGAGACGTAGCCCTCGTTGTCGATCGATCCGAGATCGCCGGTGTGGAACCAGCCGTCGACGATCGATTCGGCCGTCGCCTTGTCGTTGTGCCAGTAGCCGGCGAAGACGACCGGGCCCTGCAGGAGGAGTTCGCCGTCCTCGGCGATTCGGGCGGCGTGGCCGTTGATCGGCTTGCCGACGGTGCCGACGCGCTGCGCGCTCGAGGTGTTGACGGTGATTGCGGCGCTGGTCTCGGTGAGTCCGTAGCCCTCGTAGATGGGGATGCCGACGCCGCGGAAGTAGTGGCCGAGGCGCGCGCCGAGGGCTGCGCCACCGGAGACTGCACGCTCGCACTCGCCGCCCAGTGCTGCGCGCAACTTCGAGTAGACGAGCTTGTCGAATACCGCATGCTTGAGCTTGAGTGCCAGTCCGGGGCCACCCTTTTCGAGGGATTCGCTGTATTCGATGGCCGTGGCGGCAGCCTTGTCGAAGATGCTGCCCTTACCGCCGTCGACTGCCTTCTGGCGAGCCGAGTTGTACACCTTCTCGAACACGCGCGGCACCGAGAGGATGAAGTTGGGCTTGAAACCGGCGAACTGCTCGAGGAGCGTCGTCAGGTCCGACGTGTGGGCGACGGTGACCTTGGCGTCGAAAGCGCCGAAGGAGATCGCACGCGCGAATACGTGAGCGAGCGGCAGGAACATCAGCGTCTTCTTGCCGGGGACCATCGACTCCGGCATGGCCAGGCGGCACGCGTTGGACTCGGCGTAGAAGTTGGAATGCGTCAGCTGGACACCCTTGGGGCGTCCCGTGGTTCCGGAGGTGTAGATCAGGGTCGCGGGCGAGGCAGCGGTGACCTGGTGACGACGAGTGTGCAGTTCTTCGTCGGTGATTGCCGAACCGCGACTGGACAGCTCGTCGATCGCACCCGACTCGATGACGAGAACCTCGCGGAGGGCTTCTGCGCCGTCGGTGACTTCCTTGTGAGTCTCCGCGTGCTTGGCCGTTTCGACGACCAGAAGTGTCGTCGCGGAATCCTCGAGGATCCACTGCGCCTGGTCGGGGGAGGAGGTCTCGTAGATCGCGACGGTGCATCCGCCGGCAGTCCAGATGGCGTAGTCGAGAACGACCCACTCGTAGCGAGTCGCGGACAGGATAGCGACGCGGTCGCCGAGCTCGACACCCGAAGCGATCAGGCCCTTGGCAACTGCGGAGACCTGCTTCGCGAATTCAGCTGCAGTGACGTCGACCCATCCGCCGTTCGACGGCCTCTTGAACGGCACGAATGTGGGGTCTTCTTCGGCGTGACGGAACACGGAGTCGGCCATGGAAACGTTCTCCGGAATTGAGAACGACTGTGGAACTGAGAACTCGCGCACTATTGACCCCTCCAGTGACTACTGACATTTCTGATGTGCATTGCATCACATTAGTCGTCATTTTGCACTGTCGTTACTATTCGGTAGAACTGGTCGGGCGCTGACCTGCAGTTTAGTGTGACCGCCTGTTTACAGGTAATCAGGCGACGTGTTGGAGCGTGCGGCCGTGCACGGACAACCACCGGCGAATTGCGTAGTCCAATCGGTCCGGATCCACTCCGAGTTGCTCTGCAGTAGCTGCGAGGATCTCCGACGTGTCTCCCGGCACCTCGGTGGTGCCGAGTGTTGCGCTGATGAAGGTGTCGGCAGCGGTACCCAGATCGGTGTGTGGAATTCCGGCCAACATCAACAGGTGTGCCCAGGTCACTTCGGAACCGTCTCCGCAGGCGTCCACCCAGGCAAGGTGAACTGCGTCGAGAGCGCGGTCGGAATCAGCGGCCGACAGCAGATCCTCGACGCTGTTGATCCGCAAGTGATGGAGTTTCTCGGCGACCTGTTGGATGTGCCGTGCCTCGATCGGGACACCCGTTGCCGTGTAGCGGCGCTTGTACGAACCGATCTTGCCTGCCCACTGGTCCGAACTCCCGGCTTCTTCGAAGGTGCGGAGTAGTTCGCGTGCGCCGTCCGTGACGGGTTTGTCTTCGCGGGCTCGCCGGTAGGCGAGGTAGCGATCGACGACGGTCACTTCGCTGTGACCCGACGTGGACTGAACGGATTCGATGATGCACAGGGCGAGGCTCTGTCGATAAGCGTCTGACGCAACCCAGGCGGACGGGTCGCCCAGGCGGTCACGGCACGCGGCTGCGACGGCGTCGACGGTATCGGTCGAGATGGTCACGGTTCCTCCAGAAAGCCGAATTCTTTTTGTTCCATTTGGCCTATCGGCACCGAGGAGCGAAATGTTGCACACATCACAAATTCTCAGAATCCTCTTGGTCTGTGCGCAGGCTGGAGAGGTCTGCACTCAGGCGAGGAAGGTCAGCACTTCGTCGTCGCTGAGTTGATGAAAGTCCTCGAATGCAGCACCGACGCCGCCCAGCAGGGCAGGAACGAAGGGGCAGACGACGCGATCGGCGGAGCATGCGATCACTCTCATGGCTTCGGGGGAGGCGACGGGGACAGCGACGATCACGGAGTCAGCACCCGCGGTGCGCGCGCAGCGACAGGCAACGGCTGCACTCGCACCCGTAGCCATTCCGTCGTCGACGATCACCGCAGTGCGTCCGTGGAGGGAAACCGGCGTCCGTCCCTCGCGCAGGAGACGTGCCCGCCGGTCCAGTTCGGTTCGCTCGTCGCGTTCGACGGCGGCGAGTTCACTTTTCGAGACTCGTACCGCTGCGATGACATCGTGATTGAGGACTCGCACGCCGCCCTCACCGATGGCGCCCATCGCCAGTTCCGGGTTGTACGGGCTGCCGAGCTTGCGCACCACCACGATGTCCAGCTGAGCGTTCAGTGCCGCAGCCACCTCGGCTGCTACCGGTACTCCGCCGCGTGGAAGTCCGAGAACGACAGGCTTGTCGATACGCAAAGACTCGAGCCGCGCGGCCAGAAATTTGCCGGCGGAAGATCGATCCCGATACTGGGTCACCGCGTTGTCCTCGAGAAGCTCGAACCCCGACCAGTTCGACGCTACTCGCTGCACGTCACCGCGACGAGACCGTGAACCTCCGCAGGGCGAGAGCGGGGTTCTTCTCCCGGACTTCGGCGATGCGAGCGGCCGACACGGTTGCGGTGGCGACCCCGACCTGCTCGCCCAGTGAGCACATCACGACGCCCATCGGGTCGACGATCATGCTGGCACCAGCGCCGCCGCGCGCGCTCTGATCAGCCGCTGCGATGTACATCGTGTTCTCGATGGCCCGGGCGCGTACGAGAGTGGTCCAGTGATCTTCCTTGAGTGGCCCGGGCACCCACTGGGCGGGCAGGAGCAGGATGTCCGCGCCGACGTCGACAATGCGCCGGGTGACTTCCGGAAAGCGCAGGTCGTAGCAGGTCTGGAGGCCGAAGGTCAGGCCGTCGCACCCGAAAGTCTGCGGTTCCGTGATGTCGCCGGCACGGATCACGGCCGACTCCTGGTATCCGAAAGCGTCGTAAAGATGCAGTTTCCGGTAGGTCGCCACCAGTTCGCCGTTCGGGTCCATCGCGACGAGAGTGTTGGAGATTCTGCTCACGTCGTCGATCTGCTCGTTCATTCCCGCGACGAGGAAGATTCCCAACTCTGCGGCGACCGCCGCCAGTGCCGAACCGAATTCGCCGTCAAGGCCCTCTGCGGACTCGATCAGCCGTTCATCCGTCTTCGGTGCGGTGAACATCGAGTATTCCGGCGCCACGACAACTTTCGCGCCCCGTGCTGCTGCATCGGAAGCCAGTGATCGCAGCGATTCGAGGTTGGCTTTCTTGTCCGTCCCCGGGGCGAATTGGGCAATCGCGACAACGGTCTGGGCGGGGGTGGCTGCGGTGGCTTCGGTCATGCTTCCTACGCTAGGCGAAACCCGCTGGGAGGGTGGATCTGTCGTAAATGCACCCCCGGTATGTCGTCGTGTCTATACTCTATCCGCTAAACTGCTGGTCAAATGAGTGATATTGAGCGTGACCCCGAACCCCCAACATTTGCCGACCTCGACATCGATGATCGGGTACTGAAGGCACTGTCAGACGTGGGCTACGAGTCGCCCTCGCCCATTCAGGCTGCCACCATTCCGCCGCTGCTCGAAGGCAAGGACGTCGTCGGTCTCGCACAGACCGGTACCGGCAAGACCGCAGCCTTCGCAGTTCCAGTCCTGTCGCGGATCGACACGTCGATCAAGCAGACCCAGGCGCTGGTGCTTGCTCCCACGCGTGAGCTGGCGCTTCAGGTTGCCGAGGCATTCGGCAAGTACTCCGCGCACATCCCCGGACTCAACGTCCTGCCGATCTACGGTGGCCAGAGCTACGGTGTCCAGCTGTCCGGCCTGCGCCGCGGTGCACACGTCGTCGTCGGTACCCCGGGTCGTGTCATCGACCATCTCGAAAAGGGCACCCTCGACCTGACCAATCTCAAGTACCTCGTTCTCGACGAGGCCGACGAGATGCTCAAGATGGGTTTCCAGGAGGACGTCGAGCGCATCCTCCGCGACACCCCCGGCGACAAGCAGGTCGCCCTGTTCTCCGCAACGATGCCCGGCTCGATTCGCCGGATCTCGAAGCAGTACCTGAACAATCCGGTCGAGATCACCGTCAAGTCCAAGACGTCGACCGCTTCGAACATCACACAGCGCTACATTCAGGTTGCTCACCAGCGCAAGCTCGACGCACTGACCCGAGTCCTCGAGGTCGAGGCATTCGAGGCGATGATCATCTTCGTCCGCACCAAGCAGGCCACCGAAGACCTGGCGGAGAAGCTGCGAGCCCGCGGGCACTCGGCCGCCGCGATCAACGGCGACATCGTCCAGGCACAGCGTGAGCGGACCATCGGTCAGCTCAAGAGCGGGGCCCTCGACATCCTCGTCGCCACCGACGTTGCTGCGCGCGGCCTCGACGTGGATCGAATCTCCCACGTCGTCAACTACGACATCCCGCATGACACGGAGTCGTACGTTCACCGCATCGGTCGTACCGGCCGCGCCGGTCGTCAGGGTGACGCGTTGCTGTTCGTGGCACCGCGTGAGCGGCATCTGCTCAAGTCCATCGAGAAGGCGACGCGTCAGCCGCTTGCGGAGATGCAGCTTCCCAGTGTCGACGACGTCAACGCCCAGCGTGTGGCCAAGTTCGGTGACTCCATCACCGAGAGCCTGGCCTCGGAGAATCTCGCGATGTTCCGCAAGATGATCGAGGACTACGACCAGGAACACGACGTTCCGCTCATCGACATCGCTGCCGCTCTGGCACTGCAGTCGCGCGACGGCGAAGCATTCTTGCTTTCTCCCGAGCCGCCGGCACCGCCGCGTCGTGAGCGCGAGCCGCGTGAACCGCGTCCCCCTCGTCGTTTCGACGACGGCCCGGCTCCTCGCTCGCGTGGACCCGAGGGCCAGGAGTTGGCTGCGTACCGCATCGCCGTCGGCAAGCGTCACCGCGTCGTTCCGGGTGCCATCGTCGGTGCCATAGCCAACGAGGGTGGACTCCGTCGAAGCGACTTCGGGCACATCAGCATTCGCCCGGATCACAGCATCGTCGAGCTGCCGGCCGATCTCTCCAACGAGACTCTCGAAGCTCTGCGTCGTACGCGCATCTCCGGCGTCCTGATCCAGTTGCAGCCTGATTTCGGCCCGCCCCAGGGACGTCCGAGTGGCCGTGGCGACCGTGGTGGCCGGGACGATCGCGGTGGACGTGACGACCGCCGCGGTGGCGGACGCGATCGCTACAACGACTGACGTACAGAGCTGAAACAGGCGCTGCCCTCCGTGAGGAGGACAGCGCCTGTTTTTTTGTCGGCCAGTTCAGCGCGCCGGGCGGTAGTCAGATCGGCGTCGGTGCGAGAGCGTCGTTCTTCCTGGCGTTGGTGTCGAACTGCGTGCGGTACAACTCGGCGTACCGACCACCGCGCGCCAGCAGTTCCTCATGATTTCCGCGCTCGACGATCTGGCCTGCTTCGACGACAAGGATCAGGTCGGCTGAACGAATCGTCGACAAACGGTGAGCGATCACCACTGCAGTCCGCCCGGCGAGTGCTTCGCCGAGTGCTTCCTGAACCGCGGCTTCCGACGTCGAGTCGAGATGCGCGGTGGCCTCGTCCAGGATCACGACGCGAGGCTGGGCCAGGAGCAGTCGCGCGATGGTCAGGCGTTGACGCTCGCCGCCCGAGAGGCGGTATCCGCGCTCACCCACCACGGTCTCCAGTCCGTCGGGCAGCGACGCAACCAGGTCGGTGAGACGTGCTCGCTCCAGAACCTCACGCAGATCTTCTTCGGTGGCATCCGGTCGGGCAAGGAGCAGGTTGGATCGAAGGCTCTCGTGGAACAGATGCCCGTCCTGCGTGACCATGCCGACGGTCTCGCGGATGGAATCGGCACTGAGGTCGCGGACGTCGACTCCGCCCAACTCGACCGATCCGGAATCGATGTCGTAGAGACGCGGAATCATCTGGGCAACGGTCGACTTTCCGGCGCCGGACGTGCCGACCAGGGCGACCATCTGTCCTGCTTCGGTGCGGAACGACAGGTCGTGCAACACGTCCTCGCCGCCGCGAGTGTCGAGGATCGCGACTTCCTCCAGAGAGGCGAGAGACACCTTGTCCGCTGACGGGTACGCGAAAGTGACGTTCTTGAACTCGACCGACACCGGGCCCTGCGGCACCGTGCGTGCATCCGGCTTCTCGGTGATGAGCGGTGCCAGATCGAGAATCTCGAATACCCGCTCGAAGCTGACCAGAGCGCTCATGACGTCCACCCGCGCGCTGGCCAGTGCGGTCAGCGGCGAGTACAGGCGCGTCAACAACAACGCCATCGCAACGACGGCGCCTGCGTCCAACTGTCCGCGCAGCGCGTAGAAGCCGCCGAGCCCGTAGACGAGGGCAAGAGCCAGGGCCGAGACCAGTGTCAGCGCTGTGACGAAGATGGACTGCAGCATTGCGGTCCGGACTCCGATGTTGCGCACACGCCTGGCACGAACCGCGAACTCCGCAGACTCTTGCGAGGGGCGACCGAACAGCTTGACCAGTGTCGCTCCGGGAGCGGAGAACCGTTCCGTCATCTGGGTGCTCATGAGCGAATTATGGTTGGCTGCTTCACGATTGAGTGCTGCAAGTTTTGCACCCATCCGCCGAGCGGGGATGACGAAGATGGGGAGAAGCAACAACGCGAGGACGGTGATCTGCCAGGAGATCCCGAGCATGACGATCAGCGTGATCACCAGGGTGACCAGGTTGCTGACCACTCCGGACAAGGTGTCGCTGAAGGCGCGCTGAGCGCCGATGACGTCGTTGTTGAGCCGGCTGACCAGCGCTCCGGTTCGAGTTCTGGTGAAGAACGCGATGGGCATCTTCTGGACGTGATCGAAGACGGTGGTGCGCAGATGCAGGATCAGATCTTCACCGATGCTGGCCGAAAGCCACCGGGTCAACAGGCCCAGAGCGGCTTCGAGAAGTGCAACCAGTGCGATCAGTGCGGCAAGTTTGACGACTACGTCCACGGCGTCGCCGCCGACTATCGCGTTGACCACGCGCCCGGCCAGGACGGGGGTTGCCACGGCAAGTGCAGCGGTGACGACGCTCAGCACGAGGTACCAGCTGAGGTTACGTTTCTGCGGAACCGCGAACGTCGCGATTCGCTTCAGTGTCGCCTTCGAGAACGGGCGCCGATCTTCTTGCGCGTGCATCGCGTTGTACATCGCGTTCCACGCGGTGACTTCCATACTCATGACTTCGCCCCTCCGGTCGCCGGCCACGAAGATTACGTGGCCGGTACGACACGAAGGTAGAACCTAAACCAAACTTCAGGTCAAGTGCGGCCTCAGCGGGCCACGTCGACCACGACTCGCGGAGGATCGCTGAGCGTCGTCACCGTGAACGGTTGCTTCTCGGTCACCCCGATGAACGACTGGGTGACACCTTCGAAGACGTTGGACCCGTTGACCTCGGTCACGACTCCGCCGACGCCGGGAACCGGGTTGGGGCCGGAGTACTGTTCGACTCCGCTGTCGAAGGGGTAGGCGGAACCGTCGATCAGGACCTGGATCACTGCGGCACCCTTGATGTCCACGGGCTTTCCGCTGCCCTCCTGCGTGGCCGCGTCGACGTACTTCACGCGCCATCCGGGTGTGCCGGTGCCGCCCATCTCGTAGACGACACGATCGAATCCGTCGTGCTCGCCCACGCGGACGTCGACGACGGTGAGCTTGGACTCGGTGCCCGCAGCCGACGTCTTGTCCGAGCTGTCCGTCGGGACTGGTTCTGTGGTCGACGCTGCGGCACTCGAGGTCGAGGTGACGGCCGAGGTGGCTGCCGTGGGAGTGGTCTCCGCGTCCTGCGAACAGGCAGTCAGGCTCACGCCCACTGCAATGGCAGCGACAGCGGCAAATGATCTCGTCCGGTTCGTTGTCATGACTCGATCGTAGGGCTCGCGTAATCGGGATCCGCGGCGGCGGTGCCCGGAGTTACCTAACCGATATCGCCGTCGACGTAGAGCCACTTGCCGTCTGCTCGCGCAAATCGACTGCGTTCGTGGAGCATTCCCCGATCGCGTCCGAATGCGTAGTGAGCGCGAAATTCCACGATGCCGTCGGAATCGAACAGCCCACCTCGTTCGGTGTCCAGGATCTCCAAGCGGAGCCAATTCTGGTCGGGGTCGAGATCGAGTTCGGTAGGGCGATGGTCGGGATGCCAAGTCCGCGTGAGATATTCGTCGTCCAACAACGCGAATGCGGTGTAGCGCGAACGCATCAGGGTTTCGGCGGTCGGTGCGTGCGCGTCACCGCTGACGTACTTGCCACAGCACTCGGCCAACGTGTTGCCACTGCCGCACGGGCACGGATCGTTCGGGCGAGGTCTGGTGGGGCGGCTCGAGGTCACCGCCCCATTACAGCACGGGGTCTCAGACCAACTTGTGTTCGCGGTTCTCCCAGTACGGTTTGCGGAGGTCGCGCTTGAGGATCTTTCCGGTGGGATTGCGTGGAAGGATCTCGACGACGTCGATACTGGTCGGGCACTTGAACTTTGCGAGACGTTCCTGGGTGTAGGTGATCAGTTCGGCTTCGTCGATCTGCGCATCGCCGGTGAGAACCACGACGGCCTTGACGGTTTCACCCCAACGATCGTCTGGCACGCCGATGACCGCGACCTCGGCGATCGCCGGATGCTCGACCAGAACTCGCTCGATCTCGGGGGAGTAGACGTTCTCGCCGCCGGTGATGATCATGTCCTTGAGGCGGTCCTCGATGAACACGAAACCGCCGGAGTCGGCGCGGCCCATGTCGCCGCTCCGCAGCCATCCATCTGCGGTGATCGTTTCGGCTGTCGCCTCGGGCTTACCCAGGTATCCGGGAGTGCACTGCTCTGATCGCCACCAGAGTTCGCCGGTCGTACCGGTAGGCACGTCTTCGAGCGTGACGGGGTCCACCACGCGCATCTCGACGCCGGGGATCGCTGTGCCTGCTGACGCCATGCGCTCGATCTGCGACTCGTCGCGGTGAACGTCCGGCATCAACGCCGTGACGACGCCCGCCATCTCGGTCATGCCGTAGACCTGGACGAATTCGGTGTCCGGCCAGGCTGCGAGTGCCGCACGCAACAGCGGGAGCGGCATGGGTGCGGCGCCGTACGTGATGCGTTTGAATGCCTTGAAGGCGGCGACCGCCTGCTCGCCTGCGGCCAGGACTCCGGCAATGACCGGTGGGACGAGAAAGGCGATGTTGGCTCCGGCGGCCAGACCGGCGAAGATCGACGGGCCGTCCGCTTCTCTGGTGAAGTAGCAGCGTCCGCCGGCGTGAATTCCCATGATGGCGTAGCACGTTCCGCCGACGTGGAACATCGGCATCGCGATCAGGAATCGATGATCCTCGTGGGCCGGCAGGATCTCGAGAACACTGTTGCTGTGCGCGAACAGGTTTCGATGCGTGAGCTGGACGCCTTTGGGTCGACCGGTCGTTCCGGAACTGTAGAGAACCAGTGCGGTGGCATCGGGGCTCACCTCGGGTCGGGAGCTCAGGGGGGTGACCTCGTCGATCCAGGGTTCGAATTCGTCGTGTTCACCGCCGACGGCGAAGATCGATTCGACGGCGGTCAGGCGGTCTCGCATGGCGACGATCTGGGGGAGTAGTTCGCTGCCGACGAACAGGATGCGAGCGCCACAGTCCGCGAGTACGTAATCCAGCTCTTCGCTCGAAAGTCGCCAGTTGGGAACGACATTCGCGGCGCCGAGCAGTGAGGCGGCGTAGGTGACTTCGAGGCAGGACAGATGGTTCTTGTCGACGAAGGCGACAGTATCGCCGGCGCGGATCCCGGATTCGGCGAGTGCTGCGGCGATCTTCAAGATGCGTTCCCGCCATTGGGCCCACGTGTATTCGGTTCCTTGGAAGGTCATCGCTGCTTGATCAGGCTTGACCGTCGCCCAGTGCTCTAGCCGATCGAAAATGATTCCAGCGGTGGCGTCGGACATTCGGCCGCCTCTCTCGTGTGATTGGTGTCACAAGGTTAGTGTGCGTCCGCCGTTCGTATCGCTGTTTCTCTCCAATGCACACCAGTGCATACCAGTCGGAGAGCCGTGATCTCCCAGACCCTGATCGGCTCTGCCACGGATATCAGGGTGGTCCCCGATGGCGGGGGCGCCCGCCACCCGACAGGATGGAACCAACCATTGCGGGCGTCCGTGTTTTCACGGGCGCCCGTCACGCCCGCAAAGTAGTACGAAGTGAACAGGAAAGGCGATCATGAGTTCGCACGCCCAGGATGTCGCGGCCCGCGCAGTCGGCCTGTCCAAGACCTACGGCACCGGAGATACCCAGGTCCACGCCCTCAGTTCGGTCTCCGCAGATTTTGCCCGCGGTGAGTTCACGGCGATCATGGGCCCGTCCGGCTCCGGCAAGTCGACGCTGATGCATTGCCTCGCCGGTCTGGATTCCGCCAGTTCGGGTTCTGTTCTCATCGGTGACACGGAACTCACGATGCTTTCCGACAAACAGATGACCCAACTGCGACGCGATCGCATCGGTTTCGTTTTCCAGGCTTTCAACCTGGTGCCGACGCTGACTGCGCTCGAGAACATCACGCTGCCGCTCGACATCGCGGGACGCAAAGCGGATCCGACCTGGCTGAACAGCGTCCTGACCAAGCTGGGTCTCGGAGATCGGCTCGATCACCGGCCAGGAGAGCTCTCGGGTGGTCAGCAGCAGCGTGTGGCGTGCGCGCGTGCGCTGGCGGGTCAGCCGGAGATCATCTTCGGCGACGAGCCGACCGGAAACCTCGATTCGAAGTCCTCCGGGGAGGTGCTCTCGATCCTGCGGGCGGCTGTCGACGAGTTCAACCAGACAGTGGTGATCGTGACACACGATCCGCGGGCAGCGGCGTACGCCGATCGGGTGGTATTCCTCGCCGACGGCAAGATCGTCGACGAATTGCGCGAGCCGACGGCGGATTCGGTCCTCGACCGGATGAAGCGTCTGGACGCTCCGCAGGCGGTCGTGAACGTGGAAGCCGGGGCTTGAGCACATGGCTTCGGTAAGTAACTCGCCGATGCGCAAGGTTTCCCTGCGCAACTTGGCGGCACACAAGGTGCGACTTGCGCTGACGGTTCTGTCCGTGGTGCTGGGCACGGCTTTTGTCGCGGGTTCGTTCGTTTTCACCGACACCCTCCAGAAGACTTTCGATTCGATCTTCGAGAACACCGCCCAGGGCGTCGACGTGCGGGTGTCGATGGAAGAGCGCAACACCAGCGGCGTTCCGGTCGAGGATGTCGACAAACTTGCCGCAGTCGACGGTGTCCGAGCGGTAGCTCCGGCCGTCAGCGGACAGATCGTCCTGATCAATGCAGACGGCGGCGCTGTTCAGACCGGCGGCGCGCCGAGTATCGGTCAGTCCTACCTGCCGCCCGGCCAGGCGATCGCCGAACCCGACACCTTCGTCGAAGGCGCGCCTCCGACGCAGACCGGCCAGGTGGCGCTCAACACCAGCGCCGCCGAGCGAGCCGGGCTGAAGGTGGGGGACTCCGCCAAGGTTCTGGCACCGGCCCGCGGAATCGTGGACGTGACGTTGTCCGGCATCTACGAGGGCGCCGGTAGTGACACCGGCGGATTCATCGGCGCGCTCTTCACCGACGAGCAGGCCCGTGGACTCTTCACCGACGGCCAACATGTCGAGTACATCGACGTCGCGGGCAACGGCGTGTCCCAGACGGAACTGCAGCAACGCGTCGAGCAGGTTTTCCCCGATCTCAAGGTGCAGACCGGTGACGAGGTTCGCGAGGAGACCAAGGCCGAGGTCGACTCGGCGCTGAGCTTCATCAACTACTTCCTGTTGGCGTTCGGTGCGATTGCTCTGCTCGTCGGCACGTTCATCATCTACAACACCTTCTCGATGATCGTGGCCCAGCGCCTTCGTGAGCTGGCGCTGCTGCGTGCGATCGGTGCGAGCCGGGCGCAGGTCGGCCGCTCGGTGGTCACCGAGGCGCTCGTGGTCGGACTCATCGGCAGCATCATCGGTCTGCTCGGCGGCATCGGTCTCGCCTACGGATTGCGCAGTCTGCTCAACACGTTCGACGTCGGTCTGCCCGAGGGCCCGCTCCAGGTGGGTGCCCGCACGATCATCGTCGCGTTGGTGGTCGGCGTCGTCGTCACGACGCTCAGCGCTTATGCCCCGGCTCGTCGTGCGTCGAAGATCCCGCCGGTAGCGGCCATGCGTGAGGAGTTCGCCTCGACCGGCGACTCATTGCGGGTGCGGACGCTGATCGGTGCGATTCTCGGCGTGATCGGTGTGGCACTGCTCGTATTCGGCTCTCGCGGTACCGGTGGCGGCGCGGCTCTGATCGTCGGGCTCGGTGCGTTCTCGTTGATCATCGCGGTTCTTCTCGGTGCTCCGGCCCTGTCGCGGCCGATCGTCGGCGCGCTCGGTGCCGTGTTCGCCAAGCCGTTCGGCGCCATCGGGCGGCTGGCTCGTACCAATGCAGTGCGCAATCCCCGCCGTACGGCTGCAACGGCATTCGCGTTGACTCTCGGTCTGATGCTGGTGACGGTCATCGGAGTGTTCGGATCTTCGGCCAAGGCGAGCATCAATGCTCTTGTGGACGTGGGAGTCTCGGCCGACTACATCCTGACCGGCCCCAACGCGATCGGCGTGCCGCGAGGTGCGGCCGACGCAGTCCGACAGGTGCCCGACGTGCAGAGCGTGACGTCGTTGCACGGAGTGCGTGCGAAGGTCGACGGCGAGGACGAGCAGGGCGCTTCGTTCGACGGACCGATCGAAGGCGTGCTCGAGTACAAGATTCTCGAGGGCACGGTCGATCTGACCGGCAACAACATGCTCGTCTCGAAGTCGACTGCGGACGACAAGGGTTGGACTGTGGGCTCGACTCAGACGTTGACCGGTCCCGGCGGCGTCGAGTACCAGACGGTTGTCGCGGGAGTGTTCGAGGACAACCAGCTGATCGGTTCGTGGATCGTCTCGGACGAGGCGTACCGGAAGCTGATGCCGGCGGAGAGCCTGCCGGACTTCGTGGTGCTGGTGAAGGCGCAGCCCGGCGCGGATCTGACCACGCTGCGATCCGAACTCGAAACGGCCACGGAGAAGTACGTCGTCGTCCAGGTGCAGGATCGTGAGGAGTTCAAGGGAACTCAGGGGCAACAGATCAACACGTTGTTGGCGATCCTCTACGGACTGCTTGCACTTGCGGTCGTGATCGCAATCCTGGGCATCATCAACACCTTGGCGCTGTCGGTGGTCGAGCGGCGACGAGAAATCGGAATGCTGCGAGCCGTCGGCATGCAGCGCGGACAGATGCGGCGAACGATCTATCTCGAATCGGTGCTCATTGCGGTATACGGCGCAGCGGTCGGAGTTGTTCTCGGCATCGCGTTCGGTTGGGCCTTCGTGAGCACTCTCGCGGATCAGGGCCTCGACAAGATCACGATCCCGTGGGGTCAGGTTGTCGGGATGCTGATCGGCTCGGGTGTGGTCGGTGTGTTGGCCGCACTGTGGCCGGCCAACCGAGCGGCCAAGACGAAGCCGCTGGAGGCGATTGCAGATATGTAGGGCCTTCGGCCCCCGTGCGCACTTTCGGCAGCGGAAACACCCGAAAGTGCGCACGGTACCGTTGCCACATGAGCACCCTTCAAGAAGTCGGCGAACGTGAATCCTGGCGCTGCTGGCTGTGTGACGAACCGGTCGATCCCGACATGTCCGTCAACGATCCGCGCGGCCCGAGCATCGACAGCATCAACACCGCGAAAAAGGGTGGCAAGACCAAAGGCGGTGTCGAACGCTTGGCGCACCGCGCATGTAACACCAAGAAGGGTGCGGTCAAACCTGTTGTGGAATGGCCGGATCGGTTGTTCGTGGTGGATCCCGCTCCGATCATCGGGGTCGTCGAGCAGCTCGAGCGCAAGGGTGGTCGCGTCGCCGTCGCTCGTTGCCCGGGCAAAGACGATGCCCAGGAAGCGTCGGACTGGTTGATCGACAGGTTGTCGCGACTGGCTCCGTCGCTGAACGTCGAGACGAGCATCGACGCCGCGGGCGGGGGTTACCTGTTGGTCCTCAAAACCGTGTAGGAACTCGGCCCTGAGTGCCGTCTTTCGCGGTACCTGTTCCGCCTCCAGGATCGTCGGGGTACGGTCGAACCGAACATGAATCCGGTTTCGAGTGCGAAGGAATCCCGATGAACCTGGCATTGACCGACGAGGAACTAGCGTTCCGCGACGAGATGCGGACGTTCTTCCGTACGCAAATCCCCGCGGACATCAGGGAGGCGTACGCCCACGGCGAGGAATTGGGGCGCGACCGTATGGTCGAGGCGCAGCAGATCCTCAACGCTCACGGTCTGGCGGTACCGCACTGGCCGGTCGAGTGGGGCGGCAAGGACTGGACCCCGGTCCAGCACAACATCTGGCTCGACGAACTTCAGCTTGCGTCGGTCCCCGAACCGTTGGCGTTCAACGCCAACATGGTCGGTCCGGTCATCGCGGCCTTCGGCTCGCAGGAGCAGAAGGAGAAGTTCCTTCCGGCCACTGCGAACCTCGACATCTGGTGGTGCCAGGGATTCTCCGAGCCCGAGGCCGGCTCCGATCTCGCGTCGCTCAAGACCCGCGCGGTCCGCGACGGCGACGACTGGGTCATCAACGGTCAGAAGACGTGGACGACGCTGGGACAGTACGCCGACTGGATCTTCTGCCTCGTGCGTACCAATCCCGATGCGCCCAAGCGTCAGGCCGGCATCTCGTTCATCCTGGTCGATCTCAAGACGCCTGGCGTCACGGTCCGCCCGATCAAGCTGATCGACGGCGGCTACGAGGTCAACGAAGTGTTCTTCGAGGACGTCCGTGTTCCGGGGGAGAACCTGGTCGGTGAAGAGAACCAGGGCTGGGGCTACGCCAAGTTCCTGCTCGGCAACGAGCGCACCGGTGTCACGCGCGTCGGTTTCTCGAAGGTTCGGCTGGCCCAGGCCAAGGCCCGCGCTGCCGAGGTCAAGGTCGGAAGCGGAACACTGCTCGAAGATCCGCTCTTCGCCGCCCGTCTCGCCGAACTCGAAAACGAACTGCTTGCTCTCGAGCTCACTCAGCTCCGGGTGGTCGCCAGTTCCGCTGACGGCCAGCCGAACCCGGCGTCGTCGCTGCTGAAGCTTCGTGGCTCCGAATTGCAGCAGGCGAGCGTCGAACTGCTGATGGACGTGGCCGGCCCTGATTCACTGCCGTACGACGCGGGCAGCGACATCGCCTCCGCGAGCTGGGCGCAGCACACTGCCCCGACGTACCTGAACTACCGCAAGGTATCCATCTACAGCGGATCGAGCGAAGTGCAGCGAAGCATCATCGCCTCCTCGATCCTCGGATTGTGAGGCGTGGCATGGACTTCGAACTGAACGACGAGCAGAAGCTTCTCCGCGACACCACCAAGGACCTCCTCGCGCGTAGCTACGACGCCGAGAAGCGCAACGCGATCATCGACTCCGATCCAGGGTGGAGCCCGCAGGTCTGGAAGCAGTTGGCCGAGGTCGGCCTGCTTGGCCTGACGTTCTCCGAGGACGACGGCGGCATGGACGCGGGCCCGGTGGAAATCGGCGCGGTCATGACCGAGATCGGTCGACGCTTGGCACCCGAACCGTTACTCGACGCGGTTGTGACGCCGGGCGGGCTCATAGCCGAAGGCGGCAGTGCAGAGCAGCGCTCGTCGATTCTTCCCGGAGTGTCCGAGGGCACCACGTTCCTCGCCTTCGCCGATCAGGAACCCGGAATCCGTTGGCCGGCAACCGAACGGGCCACCGCGGCGGCCCAGGTCGACGGCGGCTGGACCGTCACCGGCATCAAGAATCCGGTCGGGCACGGCGCGACGGCGGACATCCTCGTCGTGAGCGCTGCGCTCCCGGATGGCGGCGTCGGACTGTTCCTCGTCAAGAGTGATGCCTCGGGCTTGGTACGCAAGTCCTACGCCACTCACGACGGTTTGCGCGGGGCGCAGATCGAGTTCACCGATACTCCGGCCGAAGCGCTCGGTGAGGGCGGAGACGCTTCCGCGCTGATCCAGGCCGCACAGATCCGTGAGCAGGCTGCTCTGTGCGCCGAGGCTGTCGGAGCAATGGAAGAGGCGCTGCGTCTGACCACCGAATACCTCAAGACGCGTAAGCAATTCGGTGTTCCGCTCGCAAAGTTCCAGACATTGACGCATCGTGCCGCCGATCTGTACGTCTCGCTCGAGTTGGCGCGCAGCATGAGTCTGTACGCAACGATGTCCCTTGCCGACGGCGTCGTGGATCCGGTGATCGCTTCGCGGGTGAAGTTGCAGATCGGGCGTTCGGCTCGGCTCATCGGTCAAGAGGCCATCCAGATGCACGGTGGTATCGGAATGACCGCCGAATACCCGGTGGGTCATTACGTGAGTCGCCTCGTCGCCATCGAGCACACCCTCGGCAGCACCGAAGACCATCTCCGGGTGTTGGCCGCCGGCGTGGCTGATCACGAGATGGTCAGCGTCGTCTGATCTTTCACGATCGACAGAAGGGTCGCATTCCGTTCGCGGAGTGCGACCCTTCGTCGTTCAGCGGTGAGAGCGTAAGACGTCCAAGCGGAGTCGACGCTGCTCGATGTTGACCGCACTGTCGATGAACGCTTGTTGCCAGCCGGGGTCGCTCGTTCTGGACGCGGCGCTGCGGAGCAGTGGTATCGCCTCGAAAGGGAACCGAGCCTGCACACTTCGCAGGGTGGAGAAGTGGCTGTGCCGCGAGTGGATGCCCAGGTCCTCGCCTGTCGCGGCGTGCTCCAACGCCTCGTTTTCCAAGGCATTCAACAATTTTTCGGCGACGGCCAGCGGCCATGGACGGTCGATGCCGTCGAGGAGTGCGCTGCCGTCGACTCCCAGAAGGTACTCGTCCGCGTGTCCGGCGACTATGTACTCGACGCGCTCGCGTGGGTCGGCGATTGCGACGATTCTCCGGTCGGTCGTGCGCCCGTCCCTCTCCAAGAAGGCCGAAGCCCACGCTGTGTTCTTCTGGAGAACGGTTGCAGCAGTCCATGATTCGATCATCACGTCACGCCATTGTTTCTCGATGGGGATAGTGAGGGCGTCGCGCGGTGAACCGGCCATCGATTCCCACAGCGTCAGCGGAGTTGCAGTGACGACTTGGCGCAGCCACCAGCGCCGGATTCCCTTGTTCTTGTAGTGGACGTCTTCGATGCCGTCACGAAATGCGAGGTCGTCGAGTGAACCGGGCAATCGGACGGCCAGGCGCGGCCGCAGCGGTTTCGTCTCGAGCCGCACCCAGGACCGAGCCCGAGTGACCATGCGAGAGGCGAACGGTGATCGGGGGAGTTGGCGTAGTAGTTGAATTGCGCGCTCACGGACCCGCACGGCTGGATCGTCGAGTGCGCGTTCGAGGAGGGTGTAGTCGTGTTCACCCAGTCCGACGTCGAGATGATCGAGGAAATGCAGGCGGTTTGCCGTGGGCTCGTCGTCCCAGGCGATCTCGAGTTCTTCGCTCGCCAACTCCGGGTCGACCGTACGTATGTAATCGAACCAGGCGGTCCGATCGTCCGGATCGGGCGAGAGCCACAGCTCGTCCCGGCGGGACCCGATCCGCCGGAGCTGGGCCCAGTCCGGATTCTGTTCCGCCAGGTACTGCCCCCGTCGACCGGCGAGGCGAAGGAGCGCCTCGCGGTGCTCGGGATACTTCAACGCGGCTTCCATGAAGAGCGGAACACTGGCCGCTGGCGCGAGGAATCCGTGTCGGTCGGCCAGTGCGAACCATTCCGCGAGAGTCCAGGAACGAACGTGCAACAAGGACTGAAGTTGTTCGATGGCGAGGTCGGGAAGCAGCGGTTGAACCGCTGAAGCAGTCGCTGATGCGCGCGAGTGACCTGCGTGCGCGTCTGATCGCAGGGAGGTCACCCGCCTACGGTATGGCAGGGGTGCGTCGTGCTCGGGCGCAGGGGTCGGGCGCGTGTCGGCAGATTCTGGAACAGTGGTAACCGGCGACCACCAGGAGGCGTGAGATGACAGACGGAACTGACGACGTCTTTGTCGTGGCGTCGGTGACCGAACGCCGAACACTCATCTCCACTCGGGTCAGGGAGTGGTGTGCGGCGGGGACCGTCGAGTCGAACCGGCCGGAGTTGTCCGATGACGTCGCACTGCTGATAGCCGGTGGTTATGCGGACGAGTCGACTCGGTCGATCCTGGCGAACCGTCGCAGTATCGGACGTTCGTTCCCGGAGATCGGCGGCTTCTCGGAGTTGCGTTGTCTCACCGACGAACTTGCCCGCACCAGGCGTCGGCTGCTCGCGACCCGTATCGGCCCGGTTCAGGTTGTCCTCGACCGGCGGGTGCAGGCGCTCGAGAAGCGCGTTCAGTCGATGCGGTCGGCGATCGTGCACTCCAATCGCCACTTCGCGAGCAGCGTCCGTGCCATTCGCAAGGATCGCCGCGACGGACTGCATCTCGATGTGGAGCAACGTGAGGCTCTTTTCGCCGGGCTCACCCGCACCCCGGTCCCAGCCAAGCTGCCGGTGGGTCTCGGCGTCGTGGCCAGTAGCGGAAATGCTGCGCTCGACAAACTTGCCGCCCAGTTCGGGAAAGTTCAGGGAACCGGAGTCATCGCCGATGCCGGAAGACGCATCGCCGAGGTCCTCGACGGACTCGTCGATTCAGAACCCGAAGGACGCGCCGGTGAGTACGACGCCCTGCTCTACCTCGCCGGGAATCTGTTCGACCGGATCGAGAGTTCCAGCGCGTGGCATTCCGACCACTTCGTCATTCAACGCAACCAACTCGATCTGGCCGACGAGATCACCCAGATCGCGGTTGACACCGTCGCGCTGCGTTCGATTCTTGCGGAGTTGGACGATGCGGTTGCACTGGCACGCGACGAGGGGACCCGAGCCGGAATCGCTTCGCGCCGGGAAGCGCTCGGCGCGGTCTGGGACCAGTTGGTCGAGCGCGTTGCGGCCCTCGCGCGGATCGGTGACCTGGTCGCACGGGCCGAGGATCAGCTGAGCTCGCAGCGCGCGGTTGCGCATGCGGCGAGCCTCGACAGCCGGATCGACGACCTACTTGCGCGCTCCGGTTCACGTGAACTTTCGGCTGCAAACACGCACTACGTCGGTGACCAATTCGACGGTGTGGAAGAGCTGATGTTCGCTCACCGGGCAGCGCTTTACGGGGACATTGCACTGCTGACCTCTGGGAACGAGCGTCGGGCGCCGTAGTCAGGCCGTCGTCTGCGCTGTAAGGTCGAAGGTACTGACCGGCCACACGATCGAAGAACAGGCCGGGATTTCGTTCAATGCTCGACCCCGATGCCGATCCGGTGATGCGGGCATACCCGCTCGAGACAGGTCGATCATGGAAGACACCGCAAGCCGCGGCATCAATGCGTTCATTTCCGAAGCTACGCAGCGTGGGGGCAAGGCTGTCCGTCTCACTCACTCGCGTCGCAACCCCGTCGAGGTGACGGGCGCAGACGGCATCAGCCGCATCGTTCGAGTGCGATCGAAGCTCGACGGAGACTGGCAGGCCAGGCGTCAGGACGAGTCGCTCGAGAGTGACGACACCCGCTCCGAGTTCTGGGTGTTCGTCGACCTGGCGGCCGATCCGCACGAGTTCTTCATGCTGCCCTCCAACGAGGTCGCCGACGACATCCGCGCCGAGGTCGATCTGTGGATCATGGACAGCCCCGGACGTAATCGCACCGGCCATCACGCGATTCCGCGTGGGCGCGTGGTGCACGGTCACGATCGCTGGGATGCGTTGGGCCTTGCCGCGGTCAAGGATCCGAGCATTTACGTGGAGGCCCCGGTTGCGACCAAGCGCAAGACGTCGCCGGTTGCCGCGAAGAAGCGTCGCGCCAGCGGTGTCGAGGAGATCGAAGTCGTCGACAATCGCCTCGAGATGACGGCCGATTGCCATGGCTACCGCTGGGTCGGACGTTTCGACGAAACCACCGAGGTCGTGGAGATCATGCGCGGACCGATGGAAGGCCGCCGATTCCCCGATCCGACGGCGGCCGCCAATGCCGTCACCGGTCACATCTCAGGCGACACCGAGAGCCATGACGGCTGGTCGTTTTGGACGATCAACAACACGGCCCTCGGCGCTCATCTCAAAACTGCCTGATCTCAGGCTCCGACCGCCGCCGACACTAGTTCGAGAGTGTCCAGTTCATTCGACGACAGCACGAGATTCGGGGCGTCCAGTAGCGCCGGGAGCTGCTCGGGCCGGCTGACGCTCGCGATCGGTGCCGTGATGCCCGGTCGAGTCAGCAGCCAGGCCAGCGCAACCGTCGAGATCTCGCTCTCGTGGGCCTGCGCGATTGTTGCCAGCTCCGCGACGACGTCGAGTCCGGCGTCGCTGAAGTATCCGGCGGTCAGTCGTTCGCGGGAGCTGCCTTCGATGTCCGCGCGGGTCTTGTACTTTCCGGTGAGGAAGCCGGAAGCGAGAGCGAAGTACGGGAAGACGCTGATGTTGTTGTCGGTGGCGATCTGCGCGAGTTCGGGTTCGTACGACTTGCGGTGTACCAGGTTGTAGTGCGGTTGCAGCGCGATGGGCGCGGCGTAACCGTTCTCTTCGGTGATCCGCAGCCACTCCCGGACTCGGTCGGGGCTGTAGTTGGAGATTCCGAGGTAGCGAACCTTGCCCGCGACGACCAACGCATTGAAGGCTTCGAGAGTTTCCTCGAGCGGAGTCTGGGGGTCGTCGAAATGTGCGTAGTACAGATCGATGCAGTCCGTCTGCAGGCGCCGCAACGAAGCCTCTGCCGCGGCTGCGATGTTGTCTGCCTTCAGCCCCTTGAAATCGGGATGGCTACCCACCTTGGTGGCGACGACGATGTCGTTCTGCAGACCTCGGTCGGTGATCCATTTCCCGATGATCGTTTCGGATTCCCCACCGGAATTGCCGGGAGCCGACGCCGTGTACGAGTCGGAGGTGTCGATGAAGTTTGCACCGGCTTCGGCGAACGAGTCGAGGATCTCGAAGGACGTCTTCTCGTCTGCGGTCCATCCGAAAGGGTTGCCGCCCAAGCTAAGTCGGAAGATGTCGAGGTCCGAATTTCCGATGATCGCCACTGTGTGGAACTCCCGTCGATGAAGGTGGTCGCTGCATCCCGCACCGTACCCTCTCACGGCGCTGGCGATGGCGCGCCCTCGCCAGGTTCGGCGAAAAATGTATCGGATCGTGATTGCCGCCGTCAGCGTTGGGTATGGCCTCAAATACTGAATTCTTCGATGGACTGCTGATAGGAGCGTCCGATGATGATCGTGGACGAAGCCACCCGCGTGGTTCGTGGTTTGGCAGACGCAACGACGACGGTGGCCGGTGCCGTCGGTGGTGGAGTGATCGGTGGAGTGACAGGCGGGATACGCGGAACGGCGGAGGGCGTCCGAGACGGACTTCGTGCGGGTAGTTCCTCGACGCCGACCGCCGTTCTCACGATGGCCGCCGTCGGTGCGGCGGGATTGGTGGAGTGGCCGGTGGTCGTGGCGGTCGGCGGCACGGCCCTGCTACTTCACGAATGGGATCGTAAGAGCGGTCGGCCCGATCGTGAGGTCAAGGCGGTTGGCCGCGCGACCAAGACGGAACCGGCGAAGAAGGAATCGAGCGGAAACTCGCACAAGCCGGCCAGTCGGTCACAGGATCGAACTCACAGTTCTTCGCACACGCAATCCACTCACTGATGTTCACAGCGATGGCCCGGCGAGCGGTGTCGGTGGCAACTTTGCCGCCGCGCCTGGCGTTGTCGGGTCTCGCGTTAATCGGTGGTTCGACGATCCCGCGAACCGCTGTCAGTGACGTGGCGCTGCGGACCGGCACCCTTGCGCTGGCGGGCGTCGGGATGATTCCGGCAGCAGCGGGATCGATCCTTCGTGCCCCGCGAATGCCTGGTTCCGCCTATGTCTCGGCGGCAGCGTCGGCGATCAATTATCAACCCCGCGTGCGTCGGCGAATCGAACAGAGCCTCGGCCGTTCGCTCACCGACTTCGCATTGGAGTCGGCGACGTCGTTCGCGGATGTTGTGACCTATGCGCCTGCATCGCTTGGCGTGGACTTCGGATTGCGGACGATGCTGCTGCGCGAAACTTTGGCAGTGCGCACAGCTCGGCGCGTGTGCTCACTCGAACCCGGAGTTCGCCATTCATCCGTGAGGCATGAACCGAGTGGTCCGGGGGAGCGTTACGCTGACAGGATCGCTGGGGTTCAACTGCTCGCCGGGGCTGCACTCGCGGCTGTGTCTGCCGGCGGTGACACCGTCGCGACGAGCATCAAGGTTTCGGCACCGCGGCCACTTCGGATCTCGCGCGAATCGTTCGCTGCTGGTTTGTCATTCGGTCTGTGGCGGACACACCACGTCGCCGTTTCGGATCCTGCAGCGCTACGCATGCTCGATCGTGTCGACACCGTTCTCGTCGATCCGAGCGTCCTCTTCGACGACGCGCTCCGGGTGTCCGACATACGAGGGGTGGCCGAGTCCGATCGCGTCGCGGTGTGGACACGAGCCAGGAAGGCTCTGAACGACGGAACTGTCGGGGCGGGACGGCATCGCATCGGCGGCGCGGACGTCGTCGTGAGACCGGTGCGAAAAGAGTTGGCGGAAACCCTGATAGGCGAGATACGCACGGCCGGGGTCGCAGCCGTCACGATCGACGACGACGGGCTCGGATCACTCCGAAGTGGATTCGACGAGCTCTATCCGGCGCGGTCGACTCCCGAAGCCGGCCTGCGCGAGGCTCTCTCGGCATTGGTCGCCGAGGGCCGGACAGTTGCGGTCGTGTCGAGTAAGGCGATAGCGGGGCAGGCGGTGCTGCGTATCGGGATTGCGCCACCGAGCGCCGAGCACGTGAGCGCTGACATCCACACCGACTTGGCCGGGGCGTGGCGGGTGGTCCATGCGTTCCGGGCCGCCCGGACAGCGACGAGGCGCGGGGTCGAACTATCTTCGGGTTCTTCGGCATTGGGCGGCTTGATCATGCTTCCGGGAGTTCGAGGGGTTGGGCCGGGGCCGGTCACGGCTGGTTCCGCAGCGGGACTGTGGACGGGATACACCCTGTCCCGATCTGTGATTCAGGCTCCCGTCCCTGTCGGTACTCCGAGCGATACCTGGCATGAGATGGACGGTGATGCTGTCCTTCACGAACTCTCCGAATCCGTCCGACGTACGCCGCGGCGCGCTGACGCCCCTGTGCGGGCGCCCGCACGCTTCAGGTTGATCCGTGACGGATTGTCGGCGTTGCGAACAGAATTGGCCGATCCACTGACGCCGGTGTTGGCAACCGGTTCTGCGGCCAGTGCAGTCCTCGGGTCACCAGTAGATGCGATCCTGGTCGGTTCGGTCTTGGTCGGTAATGCCGCGATGTCCGCCTTTCAACGTCTGCACTCGGAACGCGCAGTGCAGCGACTGTTGCAGATGCAAGAGCCGGTAGCTCGGCGCGTGACGAACGCCGGCACGGTCGAGACAGCGGCCGACGCGTTGGAACTCGGTGACGTCGTGGCCCTCGAGTCCGGGGACATCGTGTCCGCCGATTGTCGTCTGTTGAGCGCCGAATCGCTGGAAGTCGACGAGTCGTCGTTGACGGGGGAGTCTCTGCCCGTCGACAAGCAGACCGACCCGACCCCGGGGATGCCACTGGCCGAGCGAAGGTGCATGGCCTATGCAGGGACAACAGTGCTTGCCGGCTCCGGCCGTGGCGTCGTCACGGCCACCGGAGCCCGAACGGTAACCAGGCGCGCTGATGCCGGCGTGTCCCGATCCGGGCCGGCCGTTGGCCTGTCCAACAGACTGCGCGAGCTCACGAGGGCGACCCTGCCGGCCAGTATCGGCGGCGGAGCGTTGGTGACAGTGGCGGGTCTGATTCGTGGCACCGGTCTGCGCCGCGCAGTCACCGGCGGCGTGGCCGTGGCAGTGGCTGCCGTGCCGGAGGGGCTGCCTCTGGTTGCCACTCTGGCTCAGCAGGCAGCAGCTCGAAGGCTCACTGCAGCAGGCGTACTGGTTCGTGCTCCACGTTCTATCGAAGCGCTCGGCCGTGTCGACGTGGTCTGCTTCGACAAGACTGGAACCCTCAGCGAGAACAAGCTTCGCGTGGCCGCGGTCGAACGCGTCGACGGTTGGGACGAAGGTGAGATCTTGGAAGTTGCGGCGCGCAGTGCCCTGCGACGCCGGGATGATCGGGTATTTCATTCGACGGACGCCGCCGTCGTCGATGCAGCCGAGCAAGCTCTAGGTAATGCTTCGGTGTTCGGTGACGTCGAGGCGGACAATCTCGTTCCGTTCAGGTCGGGGCGGCCGTACTCGGCAGCTCTGCTCGGTAGGCGGATCGCACTCAAAGGTTCGCCGGAGTTCGTGTCCGAAGCAGGACTCGATCCGAATGCTGTGTCGTCGAAGCACGTGCAGAGCATGGCCGGACGTGGACTGCGGGTGGTTGCCGTCGCCCAGCGAGAGTTGTCGGAACACGATGCGCGACGCGCCGGCGAAGACTCGGAGTTTCTCGAACGGTGTTGCTCCGAGGGATTGGAAGCGGTCGGCCTTCTCGGACTCTCGGACACGCTGAGACCCGAATCGACGCAACTTGTTCGAGACCTTCAAGGCAGCGGGCACCAAGTACGCGTGTTGACCGGCGATCATCCGACCACTGCGGCCGCGGTCGCCGCCGAACTGGGGTTGGACGTCGCCCGCGAGGATGTTGTCACCGGTCCGGACTGGGAAAACTTCTCTCGCGCCGAACGACGGGACGCGGTCCGCGGCAGCAGTGTCTTCGCACGCGTGACGCCCGAGCAGAAGGTCGAGATCGTGCAAGCGTTGGAGACCGACGGGCGGGTCTGCGCCATGGTCGGTGACGGCGCGAACGATGCTGCGGCGATCCGAGTGTCCAGTGTGGGAATCGGGGTGGCGTCGACCGACAGCGATCCGGCGCGCGGCGCGGCAGACATCGTGCTCCTCGACGGCCACGTCGGCGGATTGACCGACGCATTGGACGAGGGCAGTCAATTGTGGCGGCGGGTCAGATCAGCGGTGGGGGTTTTGCTAGGAGGCAACGCTGGTGAAGTCGCGTTTGCTTTGATCGGTTCTGCGTTGTCCGGCGAATCACCGCTCAACGCAAGGCAGTTGCTGCTGGTCAATCTGATGACCGACGCCTTGCCTGCTGCTGCGCTCGCGGTGAGCACCCCGTCCGAGAACGGATCCGACAAGTCCGAACAGATGGACACTCATGCGTTGTGGCAGACAATCGCTGTCCGCGGCTGTGCCACGGCAATCGGTGCGATGGCTGCGTGGCTTCTGGCCCGGACGAGCGGCAGGAGGCGGCGAGCGTCGACGGTGGCGTTGGTTGCCCTGGTTGGTGCTCAATTGGGGCAGACGCTGCTCGAATCGCGTAGTCCGCTGGTGGTCGCCACCGTTGCCGGATCCGCTGCGGCGCTGGCCACCCTCGTCAGCACACCGGTGGTGAGCCAATTTCTCGGTTGTACGCCGCTCGGTCCGATCGCGTGGGGCCAAGCAGTGGGCTGTGCATCGGCGGCGACGCTGCTGTCGGCGCTGGCTCCGCGGGTGTTGGAGCGGATCGCCGCACCTGAGGAAAACACGGAAGGTCAGTCGACGATTCGCAAAACCCCGACGCGAACCAGCACGGCGTACACCTCCCGAATCGGGGGAGTCAGCGCTCGCGACAGCGTGGAAATCAGCGAAGCGGAAATCAAAGAAGCGGGAACCGGCGAATCGGACACGCTTGTGAGCGTCGCTGCTGGAAGTGACACGTCGCCGAACTCCCGGGCGACCCGAGATGAATCCTGAGGAATCGTGACATGTCCCAGAACACCGTCGACCGCACGAACCCCGTCGATCACCGCGCCGTAGTGGAATCCGTTCGTTCGGCTCGGAGCTTCGAGTTGGAGCTACCGATCGTCGGTTCCATTCCGGTTCCGCCCCCTGAACAGATCGCCTATTTTGCGGTGATGGGACTGATGGTCGCCTTCGAGATCATCGAGTGGCCCGTGGCAGTCACCATCGCGGCGGGGCATCTGCTCGCAACAGAGCAGCACAATCATGTCCTCGAAGAGATCGGAGAGGCGCTAGAGGGCGTCTGACGCCAGCGCTGCCGGATACAAATCGAGCGACCCCGCAATTCGCGGGGCCGCTCGACGTGCGGAGAAACTTACTGCGCGAGTGCGCGCTTCATGCCGCGTTCGACTGCTGCGATGATCTGCGGACGCAGTTCTGCGGCAGGGACGATCTTATCCACCGAGCCGACCTCTCGGGCCCGCTGGATGTTGTGGATCGCTTCGAATTCGGATGCCACTTCGCCGAGCTTGTCGGAGCGGACGGCGATGCGCTGAGCGTTCAGTTCTACGCGCAGATGTGCCTTCTCCGTGTCGTCCTTGGCTGCTGCCAAGTCTGCCTCCAGTTGCTGCACCTTCGGATCGTTGTTGGTGCGGGTGTTCACCTCACGGGTGAAGACCACTGCGGCGGCGGGGGCGCCGCCGAGTACCGAGGCGAACGAACCTTCGACAGCAAGAACTTCCATGTTGTCGTTGAGCGCACCGGAGAACACGACGAACGCGCCGCCGTGGTAGCGGGAAACGACGCAGAACACGATCGGTCCGTCGAAGTTGACGATGGCGCGGCCGATTTCGGCGCCGTACTCGAGCTGGATGTTACGCAGCGACTCCGGGGAACCGTCGAAGCCTGAGAGGTTGGCCAGCACCACGATCGGACGGTTGCCGCTCGCAGCATTGATCGCGCGGGCAGTCTTCTTCGACGAGTTCGGGAACAGCGTTCCCGACGTCCAGGTGTCGGGACCGTCCGCGGGGAAGTGGCCCTTACGCGGGATCGCGCGGGATTCGATGCCCACCACTGTGACCGGATGTCCGGCGAGGTGCGCGTCCAGAACGACCGAGGTGTCGGCGCCGGCCATGTCGGCCCAACGCTCGAGAACCGAGTGGTCCTGGTCGACCACAGACCGCATCACGGTGCGAATGTCGAAGGGCTTCTTGCGATCCGGGTTCTTCGCCGAGGAGAAGATGTCGCCGACGGTCTCGAAGTCGCTCGACGGGTGGGTGTGCGGGAAGCTGCGCACGTCACGATCGACGGGGTCCGTGGTCGCTGCGCGACGCGGGAACCGTTCGCCGGGAGCGAGATACGAGTGTGCGTAGTGACGGAACAGGATCTCGCACGCCGCAGTGAGGTCGGGGGCCCAGTACTGCGCCTGGCCGTTGGGGCCCATGACGCGGTCGTAACCACCGATACCGAAGTTGTCCTCGGCCGACACACCACCGGAGTAGTCGAGAGACTGCTTGCCGGTCAGCACCATCGCGCTGTCCGGGGTCATCACCAGAATGCCCTTGGTGTGCATCAACATGGTGGCTTCGGCGTTCCAGTAGGGCTGAGCGCCGACGTTGATGCCCGTGACGACGATGTTGATCTCGCCGCCGTTCTGGGTGAAGGTGATGATCCGGCGCAGGCCGCGGGAGACCCAGTCCATGTTTTCGGTGCCACTCTCCATCGAGATGGTGGCACCCGAGGACAGTGCGAACCACTCGACCGGAGCGTTCAACTTCTCGGCCAGGTCGATGGCAGCGACCACGCGTGAGCATTCGGCCTCGGCCACGGTACCGAGCGCCTTGGTGGGGTCACCGAAGAGCGCGACACGAGTCATTCCCTCGGGATAACGCGGCGTCGGAGTGTTCACGAGGCCGACGACGATGCCGGCCTTGTTGAGTCCGTACGGACGCTCGACGGGCGAGAGGACGCCCGCTTCGTCGAAGTCGTGCTCGACGAAGGTGCCCTTGGTACCGGTCAGGAGCGGAATCAGTTCGTACGGGTACACGGTGCCGCGTGCCCGCGAACTCTGGACCTTCTGCGCGTAGGCGTCGAGGGGGAGCAGCGGTTCGGTGGGCGGGCTTGTCTTGTTGATGACCACACCGGCACCTGCGCGATAGGAGAAGCGCAGCGCAACTTCCTTGGGGGCGCCACCCTTTCGGTCCTTCAAGCGGGTGATGAGCGTGATCTCTTCGAGCCCGGCGCCGACGGTCAGTCGGGCTGCGTTCTGAGCGATCACGGAGAAGCGTTCGCTGGGAACGTCTGCGACCGGCCACACGTAGAGCACGACGCGGTTGGCTGCCAGTCGACGCTTGTCGCCGCGCTGGCTCTGCGCACGGCGGATGCCGTCGAGGCAGGCAGCGAGCGTGCGCTCGATGGCCGGGAGTGCAACCATCTGACCTTCGTCGTCCAGTTGCGGTGTCACGTCACGGATTTCCGCGAGGGCGATCAGGCGCTCGTCCTTCGGGTTCTCCTTGGCGGAGAGGTGGAACAGGTAGGTGTTCTCCGGAGCCGGCAGACGCTTTCCGTTGAAGTTCTTCAGGCGCCACATGTCCAGTCGCTGACCCGTGAGCGGGTGCATGTCGCGGATGATGTGATCCTCGACCAGTTCGCCGTCGACCGGGCGGAAGGTGACCCACCTGACCGGATCCCCGTTGGGGTTGCAGATGATCACCGTCGCGCGTCGTGATCGGGTGATCGCCTCGTTGCGGGAGAGTTCGGTGCGCAGCGTCTCGACGAGAGCGTCGCCGTCAGCGGGCTGATTCGGCCAGTCGAGGTAGATGTCGACTACCAGGCCGCGGCCCGACGGAGCGTCCTGCGCGATCGTGGCGACATCGTCGAGAGCCGTTCCGAGAGCGTCGAATTCGGCCACCGTCGAGACCAGATGCAGCCCGTCGCCCTTGAGGTCGAAGTTGCCGGTCACGAAACGGCGGTCGACGTGCTCGAAGACGCGGACGTCTTCGAAGGAGTGGATCTTGTAGTAGCGACGCGTGATGACCTCGAGCAGAGGGCCGCCATCGCGGTTGCCGAGGCCGATCTTTCGACCCAACAGGTCCAGGAGAGGCTCGGGAGTGGCGACGAGGTTGGCGATCCGCTCGTCGAAATCGGCAGCGTCCGGCTGTTCTTCGAGGTAGGCGAGGTTGCCGCGTACTCCGTCGTAGACGTCTTCGCGAACCTTGCGGATGCGCGGCTCGTCGAAGAACCGGAAGCGAAGGTTACGGGCTACGTCTCCGATGACGGGGTAGCGGACCTGCGTCGCGACGATGAGTCGATCGAGGACCTCGTTGAGCTCCTGAGCCGAGCAACCGGGGGCCTTGTCGCCGACCAGCCAGCCTTCGAGAAGTGCTGCAATGACCGGGATCTGGGCTTCCATGCGCTGCAGTGCCAGGAAGAGTCGGTACACCGCTTCCTCGACGGCCTGGCGATCGTCCAGATCGGTGACGTCGTAGTGGCGAAGTGCCCGTTCGAGTCTCGTGCGGAACGACGCCGGCAAACCTTCGCGCTCGGAGTCGAGTGAGTGCAGGAAGGTGTGGAAGTGCTCGCGGGGGCTGTGGACGGATTCGTCCTTCGCCGACTCACCCGAGGTGGGCTTGTTGCGCGAGAGCTCGCAGATGTCGGCGAAGGTGGTCAGCACTGCAAGTTCGGCCTGTACCAGTTCGCGGTCCTCGGACTCGAGCGCGCTACGAAGTGCGTCGTACTCGGCGAGGACTGCGTTCGCGTGCTTGCCGCTGACGTCGTAGCCGCTGATCATCGCGGTCAACGCTTCGAGCTGCGCCAGCGCGTCGCCACGGGTGTCGGAACCGGAAGTTGCTGCCGGAAGATCGAATTCGACGCGCGGAGCCTTTTCGGTGACGGCTTCGTCGCTGACCTGGTCGACGCGCAGGAGCGGTGCGCCGGCATCGACCTGGGAGTTGACGGTAGCGAGGACCTCACGCACCTTGCCCGCGTACGGAGCGCGAACCGCAGTCTCCATTTTCATGGATTCCAGCACGACCAGGGTGGAGCCGGCTTCGACGTCGTCGCCGACCGCGACCGGTACTGCGACCACGACGGCGGGAGCGGGCGCACGGACCACGCCGGCGTCGTCCTGGCTGATCTGGTGGCTGATGCCGTCGACCTCGACGAGATAGCGAGCCGGGCTCACGACGGAAACGACGTGGAAGCGCCGATCACCGATCACCAGACGCGACTCGAAGTCACCGAGACGATCGACGTCGACCTCGATGTCGCCGGCATCTCCGTCGACGCGGTAGCGGTGCGGGCCGATACGCCCGACGGTCAGTTTGTATGCCTGACCTTGATAGTTGAGCTCGACGGTACGGCCGATCGCGTGATTGGCGCGGGGACGGCCGCCACGTGCCGAGGCGAGGAAGGCCGCACGCTCGAGGGACTCCTCGGCGTCGTAAGCATCGATGGCGGTGGCGATCAGTGCGACGTCCGCGCGGCGAGTGGTGCCGGTGAGAGCGCCCGTGCGGTCGAGCCAACCGGTGTCCGCGGATGCCGAGACGACCTCGTCGCGATCGAGTAGATCGAGGAGGAACGACTTGGTGGTGGTGCCGCCGTCGAGTACGACAGTGGTTTCACGGAGGGCGGTACGCAGACGCGCGAGTGCCTCGGAGCGGTTGCGGCCCCACGCGATGACCTTCGCGACCATCGAGTCGTAGTCGGGCGGAATGACGTCGCCCGCGGCGATGCCGGTGTCGACGCGGATGCCCGAGCCGAGCGGAAACTTCAGGAGCTGAACGGTGCCGGGCGCCGGCGCGAAATCGTTGTCGGCGTCCTCCGCGTTGAGACGAGCCTCGACGGCATGGCCGAACGCGGGCGGGCAGTCGCCGACCAATTCGTCACCGCTGGCGACGAGGATCTGCAGCTTGACGAGGTCGATTCCGGTGGTGACCTCGGTGATCGGGTGCTCGACCTGCAGACGGGTGTTGACCTCGAGGAACGTGAACAGCTTGTTCTCGGGCTGGTAGAGGTATTCGACCGTGCCTGCGCCCTGGTACCCGGCTGCCTTGACCAGTTCGGCGGACACCTTCTTGAGGTGGTCCGACTGTTCTTCGGTCAGCACGGGGGAGGCGGATTCTTCGATGACCTTCTGGTTGCGACGCTGAATCGAGCAGTCGCGAACGCCCGGAGCCCAGACATTGCCGTGGTTGTCGGCGATGACCTGTACCTCGACGTGGCGTGCATCGGTGACGAGGCGTTCGAGGAAGACGACGGGGTCGCCGAAGGACCGCTCTGCTTCGCCCTGCGTGCGCTCGAGTGCAACTTCGAGTTCGTCCTCGGCCCAGACCTTGCGGATACCGCGTCCGCCGCCGCCGCTTCGGGCCTTGATGATCAGGGGATATCCGATGGACTGAGCATGACGACGAGCGTCGGCGCGCGTTTCGACCGGCCCGCCGCTCCACGGAGCGACAGGTACGCCGACCTTCTCGGCCAGGATCTTGGCGGCAACCTTGTCGCCGAGCAGGCGCATCGCGTCGGCGCTCGGGCCGATGAACGTGATGCCCAGTTTCGCGACGATCTCCGCGAAGGCGGGATCCTCGGCCACGAAGCCCCAGCCGACCCAGACTGCGTCGGCCTTGGCTGCGAGGAGTGCTCGCTCGAGTTCGGCGTAGTCGAGGTACGGGCTACCGGTGCCGGTGCTGCGCAGGGTCACGCCCTCGTCGGCCTGGCGGACGAACATGGCGCGGCGCTCGGCCTCTGTGTGCAGTGCAATGACGCGAATGCCGTAGTCGTGTTCGGCGTTCAGTTCGCGTACAGCCCTGATCAGCCGGACCGCGGCCTCACCTCGATTGACCACTGCGATTCGTTTGAACATTGTCACTGCCACCGTCCTTGATGAGATTCTTCGTCACGTACGTTGCGATATGAGCCGACCGTGTCCCACATACCCGGATTACCTGGTTCGTGAACTACGCCGCGATGCGCTGTGTTTCCCCCGGTTGCGCGTCGGCAAGTGATTGCCCATCCGGTTCGTAGAGTCCCCTGCGCTCAGGCACGGCGTGCCTTGTGTGCCACCCTGCAGGCGTGGACTCAGAACCGCTCCAATCACGAATCAGCAACATATTATGTCTGCTTCCAGGGAATCCCTGGTTTATCTAAGAATGCAGTATGTCGACGCTCATGTCACCTGGGCGAATTGAAGAATATTAGTCAACGTGAACCACGGTTACACCTATGGCGTTAAATCACTGTGGCGCAATAGGATTGGGCTCTGTGATACGGATCACGATGGTAATGAAATTGGCAAGGAAGTGAATACCCACTGGTAACAAAATCGCGTATTCGGAGAATTCTCCCGATTGCTCGATTATTACTGATCGGTACTACTGGCGAGTATTTTTTACGTCCTGTCGGACCGTATTCGAGAAATCGCCTTCGATGGTCGCGATGTGCTGTGCGATCGCGTCGAGTCCTCCGGAAGAGAGCTGCAATGCGTTGCCGAGAGCAAGGGAAGTCCGCTTGAAGTGCTCCACAAGGGGTTCGTATTTCGTGACCAGTCTCAGTCTGTCGGTCTCGTTCAGGTACTTCACGCTTCCCGCGTTGTCGACGAAGTCGCTGAACTTCACGAGGAACACCGCGGGATCCTCGATCGCGCGGATGACGTGATCCTGGTAGCCGGTGGTGTTGTCGTGCGGGTAGTCGATTGGATTGGTCACTGCCTCAACAAGTTCGGAGATTCTGTGGCTGAAGTGCGAGGCGATAAGTGTTGACGCACGTTCTTGCGCCTCGGATGCGGACATGTCGTCCGCAGTCTGGCCACCGAGGAGCGCGATGACGGCGTGTGGTCGGTCCTCGACCGTGTCGTGAAGTGCGGTTGCGCTCAGGATCTCGACGTCGGAGCATCCGTACCGAAGCAGCCGCAACACATTTCGAAGGGGATGAACGATGTAGGGATCCTCGTTGGATTTGATCCCGTTCTTTCTGAGCTGATCGAGATGCGCGAGGGTCGCGACCTCCATGGCGAGCCGCAGGATTTCCCCCGGGATCGCCAGCTCGTCGACGGCGCTCTCGATGGCGAAGACCAGCGTCGCAGCGTCCATCTCCTTCAGGGGTAACTGTTCGAATGCAGATCTGATCGGGTCGGAGTTGCTCATGCCAAATAGCCTTCCGGTTGGTGAGGCGTCGCGACGAATGTCCTGGTGCGGATCTGCAATCGAGTCCTGATTGACGCCGGAAACACGGGCCGAGGTCAGAATCATCTTGATTCTATCCGGAGACTACGACAGCAAGTGTTCTTAGCGTTGTAGTCGAGGTGGACGGGGAGTTTCGTTCGCTTCCATCACTGGCAGACATGGGTAGGAAGAGGTTCGATGACCACGGAGGCGACCCTGGCGTCGTTTGTCGAGACGGTTGACACGGATGTCGATACTCATCCACTGGACGACCCTGTGCGACAAGGACTTCGCGGACATCATGCGCAATTCGCTCGCTGGGCAGGGAGAGTTGCGCGATACGACCCGACAGTCGCTCCGTTTGTCGGTCATCCGCCCGAGTTGGACGCCGAAGACTGGGAGAACCTACTCACACTCGTAGGTCCAGGCGGCACAGTAGGTTTACGAGGATTTGATCATCACCCGCCGGAAGGGTGGCGCGTTGTGGATCAGTTCGGCTCGGTCCAGATGGACGGGTCCGCACTCGAAGTCTCCGTTGATCCGTCGGTCGAACTTCTCGGAACGGGTGACGTTCCCGAAATTCTGGCATTGATCGAGCGCACCAAGCCCGGACCGTTTCTTCCTCGTACCGTCGAGATGGGCAGCTACTACGGCATTCGCGTCGACGGAAGACTTGTTGCCATGGCGGGGGAGCGGCTGCACCCTCCGGGATGGACGGAAATCAGTGCGGTGTGCACTGACAGCGACTTCCGGGGTCGAGGCCTGGGTACGACGCTGATCCGTGCCGTCGCTGCCGGGATTCGCGAGCGCGGCGAGCTGCCGTTTCTCCATGCAGTGCAATCGAATACGAATGCGATCAGACTCTACGAATCACTGGGGTTCGTTCTCCGGAAGAGATCCAGGTTGACTGCGGTGCAGGCGCCTGCCTGATCAAATTCTCGCCGACGCCTGTGTTTCGGGCTCTCGGCCACTAGTCTGAACAAATGACAGTCGATCAGGCGTTGGACAGTGATTTCCTCACTCTTGCCGATCCGTACCGCCGCGAGTTGCTGGCGCACTGCTATCGCATGATGGGGTCGATTCACGACGCCGAAGACCAGGTCCAGGAGACGTTCATCCGGGCCTGGCGCGGGTTCGACGGCTACAAAGGCCAGTCGTCGCTCAGGACCTGGCTCTACCGCATCGCGACGAATACCTGCCTGACCGCGCTGGAGGGGAGATCGAGGCGTCCACTCCCGACCGGCCTCGGCGCACCTAGTTCGGACCCGGCCGACGATTTGATCGAGCGCAACGAGATTGCCTGGTTGGAACCGATCGCGGATTCTGCGTTGGGCGACGTCAATGATCCCGCCGTCATGGTCGTCAATCGCGATTCGGTCAGGCTCGCGCTTGTTGCCGCTTTGCAGCACTTGTCCGCGCGCCAACGTGCGGTTCTCGTCCTGCGCGACGTTCTGCAGTGGAAGGCATCGGAAGTTGCGGAGGCCCTCGACACCACAACCACTGCGGTCAACAGCCTGCTGCAGCGGGCTCGCGCGCAGATCAATCACATCGGGCCCACTGAGGACGATCTCGTGGAACCGACTACCGAGGCTGCCCGGAATTTGCTTCGCGACTACGTGCACAGCTTCGAGAGCTACGACGTCGAGGCCATCGTTGAGCTGTTCACGCGTGAAGCCATCTGGGAGATGCCTCCGTTCGAGGGTTGGTACCAGGGACCCGAGGCGATCGGGCAGCTCATCGGAACCAAATGCCCGGCCGACGGACCAGGAGCGATGCGTCTACTTCCGACCGCCGCCAACGGCCAGCCGGCGTTCGGCCTCTACATGCGCGAGCCCGATGGGGTTCACCGTGCTTTCCAGTTGCACGTTCTCGATGTCACCGAGTCCGGGATCTCGCACGTGACGTGTTTCTTCGATCTGAGTCTGTTCGCGCGGTTCGGATTGCCTGCAGAGCTGTAGGGGAAGGGAGTTGCGCGAGCCCTCCGGTACGGAGGACCCGCGCAGCTACTCGTTACGGCTGTTGCTCTGCGTTACTGCTGAGGAACAGTCGCAGCCGGGTCCATCCACATGACCTCCCAGACGTGATTGTCGAGGTCGCGGAATGCGCGTCCGTACATGAAGCCGTGATCCTGGGGCTCCATCCACTTACTACCGCCGGCAGCAATCGCCGCATCGACGAAAGTGTCGACTTCCTCCCTGCTGCCGGCCGACACACACATCAGTGCTTCACGAGCTTTCGACGTGTCACAGATGTCGTCGGCGATGAAGTCCCCGAATCGCGGTTCGTTCAGGAACATGACGGTGGCGGAATCACTGACGATCATCGAGACGGTGTTCTCGTCACTGAACATGTCGTTGAACTCGAAGCCGAGCCCGCTGAAGAATGCCCGGGTAGCGGCGACGTCCTTGACCGGCATGTTGACGAAGAGAAGACGAGACATGGGTGCTCCTTGAAGTCGGTTGACTGATTACTGAACGCTTCGGTTCCTGTTGGTTCCTGCTCATACAGACCGCAGTGGGCGCAGAAAGTCATCGCGAGAAGCAAAAATTCGAGAAAAGTATCGGCTGTTAACCCGCGTCAGTGCTCTGACCTGGCGATTTGGTGTTGTGTTGATCTTCGCGTAACTTTGTCCAGGTCAGAGCGACACGGACACCGACTCCCACCTGCGAGGGTGAGTGACACGAGGTTGTACGAAGTGCCTGGCGAACACAATCCAGTTCGATTTCGACGGGGTTCCGGTTTGCGCCGGTGACTTGGTTGGGATAGGCTGGAAAAGTTGCCCCGGAGCGGCGGCCCTAGGGTCGTGGTGATGGTGTGTGCGTGTTCTTTGAGAACTCAACAGTGTGTCGATGAATGTCAGTGCCAAAATTAATTTGGTACTTCACATCCGCGAATGATCAACCGCCTCTTGGGGTTTGGTTGGTTTGTGTGTGGTGTGAGTATTTTTCGTCGGTGATTGTTCATTCTTCCGTCTGAATGGTTGCCGACACATTTTTTG